>CAYMKL010000013.1:38850-78586 GCA_964390805.1 uncultured Anaerolineae bacterium
TTTGCCGAACGGTGGACAGCCAGCTTTAGCTCTACAGGCGCGGTTTCAACCGCTAGCCCAAGTTACCAAGGAGAAAAGAACATGAGAGTTAGCGATTGAAATCGCCTCTAGTGGGCTTGCAGCCGAGCGTCCACCTACGTGGACGCGTCTGTCCACGCAGGCTTCGTCGTGAGCTTTGCCGAACGGTGGACAGCCAGCTTTAGCTCTACAGGCGCGGTTTCAACCGCTATCCAAGTAGTCACCAAGGAGAAAAGAACATGAGAGTCAACTACCAAGTAAATACAACGCCCCAGTTCCGCATCCTTTCCGATGGCCAGATCGAGGAGATCTTCTTCGCCGCCTTGGAAGTGCTGAGGGAGACGGGAGTTAGAGTCTACAGTGAAGAAGCTCTGGATCTCCTGCAGGAGGAGGGAGCGTACATCAGCGACGACACGCTGGTACATATTCCCGCTGCAATGGTCGAGGAGGCCGTGGCTGAGGCACCTGAGCGAATCGTGGTCGCCGGTCGGGATCGCTCGAAGAAGATCGCCCTGGAAAAGGATCATATCTACTTCGGCACAGGCTCCGATTGCCCCTTCATCCGCGACCCCTACACCAACGAGCGGAGGCGCTACGCCTACAAGGACAGCTACAACGCGGCCAAGATCGCTGATGCCCTGCCCCATATTGACTTCTATATGCCTTTGGGGCTAACTTCGGACGTGCCCATCGGCACCTACGACCGGCATCAGTTGTTGGCTGCGCTCCAGGGCGTGACCAAGCCTCTGGTCGTCACCGCTGTGGACAGGGAGGGCCTGGCCGATCAGTACCAGATGGCCTGCGAAGTGGTGGGTGGAGAGGACGAGTTCCAAAGGACGCCCCTCTTCGTGATCTATACCGAGCCCAGCTCACCCCTGGAACACTCCAAGGATGCGACAGAGAAAGTGCTCTACGCGGCCGAGAAGAACATCCCCACCATCATCACCCCTTGCCCCAGCGCTGGCGGAACGGCGCCGGCCACTATGGCTGGCCTTCTGGTGCAGGCCCTGGCCGAGACCCTGTCGGGCATCGTCATGTCTCAACTGAAAAAAGAGGGGGCGCCTGTGATCATGGGTGGAGTGGTGACCATCATGGACATGCTCACCACCACCTATTCCTATGGCGCGCCGGAGCTATCCCTGCTCAGCGCGGGTTTGACCGAGATCGCCAAATGGCTGGGCCTGCCCATGTTCTCCACCGCGGGCTGCAGCGACGCCAAGGCGGTAGACCAGCAGGCAGCCATCGAGGGCGCGATTTCCATTGCCACGGCGGCCCTTTCAGGCGCCAGCCTGATACACGACGTGGGGTATCTGGAGTCCGGCCTGGTCGGCTCCTACGACATGCTGGTCATGTCCAATGAGACCATCGGTATGGTCAAGCGCATCATGGGGGGCATCCCCGTGGACGAGGAAACCCTGGCCGTGGATGTCATCGCCGAAGTAGGCCCCGGCGGCCACTTCCTGGGCGAGAAGCATACCCTGAAGCACTTCAGGGAGTTCTGGCGACCGGAGCTAATTGACCGATCCAAGGTTGATGATTGGGAGGCGGCCGGCTCCAGGACCCTGGGTGATCGGGTGCACGAGAAGGTCATCAACCTGATCGAGACCTACGAACCCGAGCCTATCCCTGAGGACGTGGAGAACAGGCTGAAGGACATCATCGCCCAGGCCGACGAGCGACACAAGGAAGAAGAGAAAGTAGCTCTGGCATAACTGTTCACTTGCTCCCGCTGGACCCTAGTCCAGTGGCCTCGGCAGCCTGTTGTGACCCTGACCAGGTAGGTCCAGTGCTTTTCGGCGCCCGACTGCGCGTTCGGGGCAGTGGGCCAGGGCTTGCCCTGAGCTTGCCGAAGGGTCCGCTGTGAGCACGAGGTGAATAGATACGCTCTGGCATGGCGTAGGGCCTGCCCTGAGCGCAGCAGAACGAACTGGTATGACCAACCAAGCAGGGCAGGGGCGTGCCTCTGCCCTGCTCTCTGCAATAATAACTGCTGGATGTTGGAGGTTGGAAGGTCTGACAATCCAACATCCAACATCCAATGACGGGAGGCCGCCGATGGGCAAGACCATAGTCATGCGTGTCTTGGAGGCGAAAGGCATTTCTTACACAGTTCACAAGCACGCCCGCAAGCAATACACGGCCGAGGGGGTGGCTGAAGACCTGGGTGTGCCGGTAGCCTGGGTGGTGAAGGCCATGATCGTAAAGCGAGGGTCCCCGCCGCGATCGGGCGGGAATTTCGCGCTGGTAGCCGTCTCCGGCGACAAGCAGTTGAGCCTGAAAAAGGTGGCTGAGGCCCTGGGCGAGAAGGACGTCGCCATGGCCTCGGGGCGAGATGTGCAAAGAGTGACCGGCTTCCAGGTCGGAGCCGTGTCCGTGGTAGGCTTCCGTCGGAAGGACATTACCGCCTTTGTGGACCAGGGGGTTCTGGCGCTGGAGCGGGCGTTCATCAGCTCTGGCCGCCCCGACGCCGGATTGGCCCTGGCGCCCCAGGATCTACTGCGGGCTATCGAGAATGCTCAGGTGGGTGATTTTGCCGTAAGCGCCTCATGATGAAGAGGCTGCATACAGGTGCATCTACGATAATTGAGGAGGAATATACCATGATCAACAGTAATCATGTTATCCAGGGTACCCCGGGCATGCAGGTACTCAGCGATGACCAGAAGGCGCAAGTGCATCAGGCGACGTTGGAGCTCTTACGCCGGACTGGGGTGCGGGTTGTGGCGCCCGAGGTGCGAGAGCTCCTGGATAAGGCCGGCTGCTGGCTCGACGGCGATAGAGTGCGCATCCCGCCCCATCTGATCGAATGGGCCATCCGTACCGCACCTCATCGCGTGGTGATGTGCGACCGTGATGGCAACGCCGCGATGTTTCTGGAAGGCCGCAAGGGGTACTATGGCACAGGTTCTGACACGCCTTTCGTCCTCGATGCCTACACCGGAGAACGGCGGCAGGCGGTGCTGGCCGACGTGGCCAACGTCGCGCGCCTGGTAGATGGGCTACCCAACATTGACTTTCTGATGTGCATGGGCATCGCCTCCGACGTGACCGACACGATTTCGGATCTGCACCACTTCCGGGCGATGGTCAGCAACACCGTCAAGCCCATCATCTATACAGCGTGGAGCCGCCAGAACCTGGGGGATATCATCGAAATGGCCGAGGCAGTAGCGGGTGGGGCTGAAGCGTTGCGACGCAACCCGTTCTGTGCCCTCTATAGCGAGCCCATCTCGCCGCTGACGCACGCCAAGGAAAGCTGCGAAAAGCTGCTCTACATCGCTAGCAAGGGGCTGCCGGTGGTCTACACGCCGGGAATGCAGATCGGTGGCACGGCTCCCGTAACGGTGGCCGGTGCTTTGCTGCAGGCTAATGCCGAGCAACTCAGCGGATTGCTGATCTGCCAATTAATCCGGGAAGGTGCGCCGGTGGTAGGTGCCGGTGGTATCCTGTACATGGATATGTCCCAGGGGCTTATCTCCTACGCCGCACCCGAGTTCATGTTGGCGATGGCTGCCTTTAGCGAGATGTGTCACTACTACGATCTGCCCATATTCTCCTTCGCCGGCTGCTCCGATGCCAAGAACTTCGATCAGCAGGCCGCGGCCGAAGGTACGCTGTCAATGTTGATCACGGCCTTGAGCGGTGGCAACCTGATCCACGACGTCGGCTACATCGAGTCAGGACTGACTGCCTCCTATGAGCTGCTGGTCAGTATGGACGAGATCGCGGGCCTGGTCAAGCGTTTCATGCGGGGGGTCGAGATCACGGAAGAGACACTGGCCCTGGAGGTGATTGACGGGGTGGGCCCCGGCGGCCACTTTGTGGATCAAGGCCATACCTTGCGGCACTTCCGTAATAACTGGTTCCCCAGTCTGCTCGATCGGAAGAATCGAAGGGATTGGGAGGCCGGTGGGCAGCTCACCCTGGGTGACCGGGCGGCGGCCCGGGTGCGGGAGATTCTGGAGCACCATGAACCGGCGCCGCTGGACGAGGTGACGGTCGCTGAACTGGAGGCTGTCATCCAGAGAGCCGAGGAGCGGGTGCGGTAGGTCCAATGCGCCCTGTTGCCTTTGGCCGACATCGGCGTGCGGCTGAACAAACACTGCATGCTAGAACCGCAAAAGTCGGCCTCCGGGGTCATTGGCCTGGGACGTGATTACGAGTCGCACGAAGTTGGGTCGGTTTGCCGCTACTGTGCCTGGAAGGGCAATTGCTGGCGGTGGAGAGGGAGTGAAGCATGACAGTTGCATTGGGGATTGACACAGGTGGGACGTATACCGACGCCGTGCTGGTGGATCACGCCACGGGCGAGGTGCTGGCTGCAGCCAAGGCGCTGACCACGCGGCATGACCTGTCCATCGGCATCGAGGCAGCGATGGCGGCTGTGTTTGAAGCGGAAAAGTCTTTGTCGCCGGAGGCCGTGGATCTGGTGGCCCTCTCGACCACGTTTGCGACCAACGCCATCGCCGAGGGACAGGGCAGCCCTGTTTGCTTGCTGCTTATTGGCTACGATCCAGAGTTGATGGAGCAGTACGGCTTCCAGCACGAACTGGTGACTGATGATGTGGTCTATCTGGATGGCGGGCACGATGTGCTGGGCGATGAGGTCGCGCCGCTGGACGAGGACGCGGCGCGGGAGGCAATCCTGGCTCGGCGCGGGAAGGTCGAGTCCTTTGCGGTATCAGGCTACTTCGGGGTGCGCAATCCCACCCATGAGCTGCGGGTGCGAAGACTGGTAGAAGAGCTGACCGGCCCTTCGACAAGCCCTTCGACAGGCTCAGGACGGCGTTCAGGGCAGGGGCTATCCGTCACCTGCGGCCACGAGCTCACCACTCGCCTCAACGCCGTGCGGCGGGCAACGACGGTGACCCTCAATGCCCGCCTGATTCCGTTGCTGCGGGAACTGATCGCCACCGTGCGCCAGACGTTGGATGAGCAGGCTATCGCCGCCCCGCTGATGGTGGTCAAGGGGGATGGGTCATTGGTGCGGGCCGAGTGGGCCATGCGGCGCCCCATCGAGACCATCCTCTCCGGCCCGGCGGCCAGCGCAGTGGGCGCCTGGCATCTGGCCGGACGGCGTGACGTGTGGGTGGTAGACGTAGGCGGCACGACCACCGACATCGCCGCGTTGAGCGATGGCCAGCCTCGCCTCAATTCGGAAGGGGCGCGGGTCGGTGGCTGGCGGACGATGGTGGAGGCAGTGGACGTGCACACCACGGGACTGGGTGGTGATAGCTACGTGCGCTTCGATCGTCAGAGGCAGTTGATCATCGGCCCACGGCGCGCCGTGCCCCTGTGCCTGCTGGCCAGCGAGCATCCTGAGGTGCTGGGAGAGCTTCGCCGTCAGGCCGCATCGCCAGAGAGGGAAGACGCGGCGGCTCAGTTTGTGCTGTCGTGGCGGCGGCCCGTCAACTGGCTCTCCAACGAGGACATGGAACTGCTGGATCGCCTGGAGACGGGGCCGCAGTCGTTGGCCTTGCTGACCCGCGAGGCGCGCTACAGTTGGCTGGTGCGGCGGCGGATTGAGGAGCTGGAGGCTCGGCGTGTGGTGCAGCGGGCCGGCTTTACACCGACGGATGCCCTGCACGTTCTGGGCCGCTTTCAGCAATGGAATGTGGAGGCCTCGCAGTTGGGGGCAGAGATACTGGCTGCCCAGGTGGACTTGCCGGTAGAAAGGTTCTGCGGGCAGGTGGTGCGGGGGATGTCGAACCGTGTGGCAACAGAGTTAGTGAGCAAGGTGCTGGAGGATGAGGTCAGCCCGCCCCATTGGGAGGGGGAGCCGACGGCAGCGGCGTTGCTGGAGCGAGCGCTCAACAATCCTGGTGATGGGGACCTGAGCTGTGACTTGACGCTGCGGCGGCCGCTGGTGGCCATCGGCGCGCCGGTGGGGGCCTACATGCCCCGCGTGGCCGAGCGGTTGCACACCGAGTTGATCATCCCCCCTCACGCGGGGGTGGCGAACGCGGTGGGGGCTGTGTCGGGCGGCGTCATCCAGCGGCTGCGAGTGCTGATCAGCTCCGTGGGTGGCGGCGATCAGTTCCGCCTGCACCTGCCCGATGGCGTGCACGACTTCGCGGACCTGGAGGAGGCCGTGGGCCACGCGCGGCGAGTGATGTCCGCTCACGTCGAAGCGCTGGCTCATCAGGCGGGTGCAGGGCAGGTGGAGGTGCGGATGGCCCGCACGGACCGCCAGGCGGGGGTGGCGGCGGGCTGGGGACAAGAGGTTTATCTGGGGACGGAGTTGATCTTCACGGCGGTGGGGCGACCCAGCCCGGCGAGTCGCCAGGGGAGGGTCAGCGTTTGAGATTATTCTGTTCTCGTCACCTTCTTTAGACCCCTGGGGTGATCTGGGTCGTATCCTTTGGCCAGGGTGAGGTAGAGGGCGAAGAGCTGGCCGGGCACAGCGCTGGTTATGGGTGAAAGCCACTCAGGAACGGAAACGGGGAAGGGCAATGGCGTGGTGGCCATAGAGAGGACTTCGTCGCGGTCGGAGATGACCACCAGTTCTGCTCCTCGTTCTTGCAGTTCCTTGGTGAAGACGCGCACGTTCTCGAAGACCGCCCCACCGGGGGCCACCACGATGGCTGGGAAGTCTCCCTCGACCATAGCGATGGGACCGTGCATGAAGTCGGCCGGCGAGTACGGCTCGGCCATGATATAGGTTAGCTCCTTGAGCTTGAGGGCGATCTCGTAGGCCGTGGCATAGTTGTAGCCCCGCCCGACGACCACGCACGATTCCATGTAACGATAGCGTTCCACGGCCCTCTGCACTATCTCCTCCAAAGTTAGTGTCTTCTCCACCGCTTCGGGCAGTTCCCTCAGAGCCGCCAGCCGTTCTCTGTCACCACTGAGTGCTACCGAGAGCAGGGCCAGGGCGGCCAACTGGGCTGTGTAGGTCTTGGTGGCGGCGATGCTGCGTTCTTGTCCGGCCTCGCAGAGGAGGACGTGTTCTGCTGCTTGGGCCAGGGGTGAGTTGGCTTGATTGGTGATAGCCAGAGTCAAAGCTCCCTGGCGCTGTCCCTCGGCCACCACCTCGACGATGTCGGTTGACTCCCCCGATTGTGAGATTCCCATCACCAGGGCCTTGGCCAGCCACGGTGGCGTCTTGTAAATGGTGAACAGAGAAGGCGTGGCGAGGGCGACGGGCAGGCCGTTGGCCTCCGCCAGGATGTATTTGCCGTAGGTGGCCGCATTGTCCGAAGTGCCTCGGGCGGCGATGACTACGAGCTCCACCTCGCTCTTCTGAATGGCCTGGGCGATGGCCACCGCCGTTTCCCATTGGCCGACAATGAGCCTCTCCAGCACCTTCGGCTGCTCGAATATCTCGTCTCGCAGGTGGGACATCTTATCCTCTTATCCTCTCTCCTCTAACACCTCTCGCAGCACGTCGGGACGGTTGGTGATGATGCTGTCCACATCCAGGGTGATGAGGCGCTTCATCTCGACTGGTTCGTCCGCCGTCCAGGCGTTCACTCGATAGCCCCGTCCTTTGGCCCAAGCCATGTATTCTCTGGTGACCAGGCGCTTCTCCGGGTTCAAGGCATCGGTACCAGCCAAGGACATAAACAAGGATCGAACCAGGTGGCCTGGGAGATCAAAGTAATAGAGGATGCCGGTGCTGATGCCAGGGTTGAGCCGCTTAACCTGGCGCAGGGCGAAGGGGTTGAACGAGGAAACCATGGCCCGATGCACCAGGTTGTGATCCTCGATGAGCCGCACCACCTCAGCTACCAGGCCCCCGCTGCCAAGCGCTTTGGCCTTCAACTCGATGTTCAAGAGCAGTTGGTGGCCGACCTCGACGATGACCTCCTGCAGGGTGGGGATGCGCTGGCCGGCGAACCGGCGGCGTCCTGAGTTTATCGAAGGAGCATCGAACCAGGATCCGGCGTCCAGTTCCTTCAGCTCGGCCAGGGTCTTGTCCTGCACTGCCCCCTGGCCGTCGGTGGTGGCGTCCACCGTGAAGTTGTGGATGACCACGGCCTCGCCATCTTTGGACACCTGCACATCCAGCTCCACGCCATCAGCTCCCATCTCCCTGGCCAGGCGGAAGGCAGCCAGGGTGTTCTGCGGAGCGTCGTGGCTGGCCCCTCGGTGGGCGAAGTTCAAAACCCTATCCCTCATCCCTCATCCTTCCCATCAAGAACCTGCCCCACCCGCAACACTTCCTCCTTGGTGTTGTAGCAGTGGGGGGAGACGCGGATGTAGTTCTCGCGCAGGGAGACGATAACCTTGTTGGCGATGAGTTTGTCGTAGTCGGCCTGGACGTTGAGTGTGGAAAAGGAGACGATGGCCGAGCGATGCTCAGGTCGCAGGCAACTGGCGATCTGATAGTCTCGCTTCTGCAGGTCGTCAATGAGGATCTCGGTGAGGTGCAGTGTCCGGCGCCGGATCTCTTCGATGCCCACTTCCAGCAGCAGGTTGACGGAAGCCAGCAACCCCACCATGTTCACAAGGTTTAGCGTCCCCAGCTCGAAGCGCTTGGCATCGGGCAGGAAGGTGAGGTCGTACTCGCGGAAGTTCA
Organism: uncultured Anaerolineae bacterium; assembly: GCA_964390805.1. GTDB lineage: Bacteria > Chloroflexota > Anaerolineae > VGOG01 > VGOG01 > CAYMKL01. The sequence goes on from CAYMKL010000013.1 coordinate 47,390, forward strand.
GAAAATCCACCACGCTGGTGGCGCCGGCATAAGCTGGTTTCATCTCTTCGAGTAGCTCGCGGCGGCAAAATAGGAATCCCTGCCCGCAGGGCCCCATCAGCCACTTGGGGCCGCCGCAAGAGAGCATGTCAATGTGAAATTCCCTCACGTCGAGTGGGATCACCCCCAGGGACTGGATGCCGTCCACCACGAAGTAGATGCCCCTGGCTCTGCATAACTGGCCGATGCTCTTGAGGTCGTTTCTGAAGCCGGTAATAAACTCCACCGAGCTTGCGGCCACCACCCTGGTCTGCTGGTCAACGTATTCTTCGAGGTCATCCAAAGCCAGTCCGCCCGCGCGGTTGGGGATGATGCGGGCTTCCACTCCGCGTCGCTCCAGGTTCATCCAGGGGTAGACGTTGGCCGGGTACTCCATGTCGCAGAAGATCACGTTGTCGCCAGGCTGGAAGGGGATGGCGTGGGCAGCGATGTTGATGCCTTCTGCGGTGTTCTGGACCAGGGCGATCTCTTCGGGAGAAGCATTGATCAGTTGGCCCAGGGCCTGGCGCAGATCCTGGTCCAGCGTTTCATACTCCTCCCAGGCTTGGCGGACGAAACGCCGCGCATCTATGAATCTGGTCATAGCCGCCCGCGTCCGGCTAGGCAGGGGTGAGGTAGCTGCATGGTCTAGATAGGTGAGTTCCTCCGTCAGGGGGAACTCTTTTCTGAGCTCTTCGAGTTTCATCGTTGGACCTTCCCTGATTCTGTTTTGGCGAACAGCATTATAGCACACCCTGCCCCAAAGGACAAACTGCCTGCCTCCTGCGACTTGAATGTTTTTCCGATCTGGGCTATACTACCAGAAGATCACAACGAGGCCATTGCCGCCCGCCTTAGCCTGTAGATGAGTGAGAAGCCATGCAGTGTGTATCCCTGCTCTGCGCGGCCGCTTCAACGACCCTGCAAGAGAATGCACCTGGTGTTGTAGCAGTTTTCTGGGGGCTGGTCCTCTGTCTGCTCATCTAAGTAAGAATGCACGAAGTTGACATTTCGATAGATCTGCGATATGGTCGCGCATCATTCTTGGAGTCAGTCCTTTGCTCATCCGAAGTATTGGAGGGCCAGATGGTATCCCGTCGCTGTTGTCCTGACTCTAACCCTCGAACGATATCTTGCAATGACCAGAGCGGCAACAAACCAGAGCATAGTGTGCCCTGATCGTTGCCGCTTCTTGGGTTTTCCCCGCTTTGCGTGAAATGGTCTGCTGCAGGTTGGACCATCAACTCGGTCCGTGGCTGGCAAGAAGGAGGAGCATCATGAAACGCCCCCGTAGTATGAAGCATCTCTTGTTGTCCGTAAGCACCGCTTTGCTCTCCATGGCCGTAATCATCGCCCCGCTGGCTTCGCTGCCCCACGAGGTGGCTGATGCTTGGAATTGGGCCTGGGCCCGGCTGTTGCCCTCGGTGTCCGCTTCCTCCTCGCCGGAGCACGAGGTCCAAGCTGCCTGGCGCCGGGCCCAGCAGGCTGGCGCATACCACTACACGACCGATATCGTGCAGACCACTTATCCAGCGCCGGCCTTGGTAAACGTGGGCCGCAGCAGCCGCAAGGAGACCCTGCACATCGAAGGCCAGACCAACCTGCCTGAGCACACCTTGCTCATGACCCTGTGGAAAGAGGGCGGCAGTTTGCTGAACCCCCGCGACGGCATCGAGATGCGCGTCGAAGGCGACCGCGCCTACGGCCGCGCCATCGGCGGCACGTGGGAGGAGATGGACGACTTCTCCGGAGCCTTTGCCCCAGGGAACGACTTGATGGCCTACCTGGCCGGGGCCAAGAACGTGAAACGTGAAGACGTAAAACGTGAGAACATGGACTCGCGCTTCACGTTTCACGTTTCACGTTTTACGTTCGACGTAGACGGCCCCGCCTTTGCGGAGCATCTCCGCGACCAACTGGAGCACCACCTGCGCGAGCAGGGTGAACTGCCCCTGGGATTGAGCCTGGATGTTTCCAACCGATTCCGTGCGATGACTGGCCAGGGGGAGGTCTGGATTGACAGCAATGGTCTGCCTTTGCGCCTGACTGTACACCTGGACTATCCGGAGCAGCGCAATGGAGAGCGGATCGAAGCCGACATCAAGACCGATTTTCGATTTTCGATTGCCGATTTTCGATTGACTGCATCGTCCGAGAATGATCAATCGGCAATCCGGTCTGGCCTGTTGCACACACCCCACAACTGGCACCGAGCCGGGCGGCAGACCGCCCTGGCAGCGGCCTTCCTCGGGCTGGTGTTCTTGCTCATCACCTGCCGCAGGTCGAGGAAGGTCTACACAGCCACAGTGGTCGCTGTGCTCCTCTCGATGATCGTCACCCCACTGCTGCAAAGCCACCAGGTCCATGCCTTCTCTCAGCGCCTGGCAGCCCGGCGAGCGGAGCAGGAACAGCGCCAGAAGGAAGCCGAGGCCACCCGCGAGTTGCGGGAGGAGTTGCTGATCTCCGACTGGGACCCGCATCGTGATCCGTTACTTGCCCTGAGCCCAGTCGAAGGGTCAGTGATCAGTGATCAGTCCAGTCCGCGATCCAAAACCCGCAATCCGCGATTCACAATACCCAATATCCAATATCCAACTTCTGCTGCTCTTTCCGCCACAGACGACGAGGACAACGACGGCCTGACCACCGCTCAAGAACAGCATCCGCTGGTGGGCACCGATCCCACGGATCCCGACTCCGATGATGACGGACTGACCGATGGCCAGGAGGTTCTCCGTCTGGGCACCGATCCCAAGACTGAAGACAGCGATGGCGACGGCATCACCGACTACGTGGAGGTACAAGGGTTCCATTACAATAGTAACGACTGGCATCTTGATCCAAACAACCCGGACAGCAACAACGATGGCCAGCTCGACACGGTCGAGTGTTCGGATCTGGTGAACCTGACGAGTGTTGGCAGCCGCGGCTGTACGGACACAGACGGTGACGGCACTCCCGATGCATTTGACCGTGACAACGACGACGACAGCGTCCCCGACCCAGTAGATCTCTCGCCGAACCGCAGCATGGACCGGACGGGCAATCGCTACCACGGCTATAACCCCTTCACTCGTGATGACTCCTTCGAACTCAAGGTGCAAAACCTGAACACGGGCTATCCGGTCTTCGTAAACTTCCAACTGCGCCCGGTGGTCACCGACCATCTCGCCTATGCCCTCAACGTGTTGGATTGGCCCAGCGGGGACACGGAAGGCCAGATCCAGCGCGTAAAGGACACCACCTTTGCCACCACTGACAATCCAGGTGCGCAAGACACCGTCAACCCTCGCAGCCAGAATGGAGACATGCGCCTGATCCCCATGCTGGAGATCACCATGCCCTACGACGATCAAAACCCGTCTGGCAATTTGCCTGTCAAAGACGGCGCTCCTGCCATCGGCCCAACCACGCCAATCACCGCCTGGCTGGACGCAGGCGAATTACAGCCCTATGGCATCTCCGTCCGCAAGAAAGACGACGTTGGCAACTTGCTGGCCTATGTGCCCTTGAACCTGGTCAAGGGTGAGACGGGCGGTGGCAAGGAGGCGTTCTCGGCCCGCATGCTCTACTGGCCCAACACCAGCACGTGGGGCAATAATCACCAGGTGCGGGTGGTGTGGGTGGTGCAGATGCTCACCGACTGGTGCGATGAGGAAGGCTTCGCGGCGTACTGGGAGGGAGTCAAGGAGCAGACCCCAGGGATCGAGCTCGTTGCAGGAGCATACACCGCTCACCGCAAGGCGTGGTGTGCGAAACCAGAGCACCGGATGGCCGATGAGGTGCAGATCGTGCACACCTACTACGACGACTGGTACCTGACCGGCCTCTCGGTGCGCGAGGACCACGGCCTGGACGTGGCCATTGCTTACGAAGACCCCACAACCGACGAAGACCCCCAAACCGATGATTGGCTCTGGCAACTGGCGCGAGGCCTGGGGGTCACTTTTGCTGCCGGGCGCGACTGTGATGACGAAGATCCTCAGAACGATCCCGACTATGATCCTGACAATAATCTATGCCACGACGACGGCAAGCGCGACATCACGGTAGTCGGGGAAAAAGAGGGAGAGATCATAGGCAACTCGACCATCTCTAGCCGCTTCGATCATGCGGACAGGGACGGCGACGGTGTTCCGGATAATGATGGCGTCTCCGAGACGGAGCGCTGGGCTATTCGCCAAGACGCCCTGCTCGTGGAGACCTTCTCTTACCCTCACCAGGACTACATCGCCCACATCATGATGACGGAAACGGTGAGAATCCTGGATCAATTCGCCCAAGATACCACCCCCAGCCTTCTGTTCGCCCGCGAGGAGCACTACCGTAGCGCTGACCTGGCCATGGGAAGTTGGATAAACCAGGCCCTCACCATTGACGCAGGCCCGGCCACCTCTGAAGAAGAGACTATCGCCTCGTTGAGCTGGGCTCCCTATCGCTTCCGGGACGGCGCCTGGGAGCCCTACCCTATCAGGGAATACTGGGACCAGTTGGACATCGAGCTCAAAGACCTCTTCAGGCAACTTTTTCCGGACGACTCGGAAGACATCAACCTGGGCAAGATGGTTGTCGCCAGGTCATACTACGTGTCACTCCTGCAGGGACTTGCGGCACAGGTGCAAAGCGGCGAGGAAGTGCTGTGGACGCCCGAGTCTGGCCAAGTAGACTCCGATGCTGGCCTGGTAAACACGGTGGCCGAGCTTATCGGCGGGACTGGAATTCAACCCGGAGGCGGCGGCATCGTTTGGACTGTTGTTAACGAGGTCACTGATGCATCCCTAAAACACCTCCGGAAGAGCGGCGGCTATTTTGTCCCCAAGTACATCAGCAAAACCGTATACGAACCGGGTGGCGGCGCCATCGTGAGCATGAACGAAGAAGTGCTGTCCGCTATCGTCTACAAGAAGAGGGACAGCTTGTGGAAGTCACTTGGTCGGGGCATAAGGAAGTACGTCGTGTCAGATTGGGCGAAGCTCTTTAAGGGCGGCGTGAAGAAGGCAGTGGGAGCAGGCGTGGCCCTTGCCGGTGCCATCACCGCGGTCGGCCTAACCATCTATGCCACCTCGACGAGCACTGGGATTGATGTTGCGGTGAGTGTCGTCAACGGCTTGAATTTGATCATGGCGATCCACGGGGCGGTACAGACTGCTACGAAGGTGATAAAAGCAGTGCACAAGGCGGGTACTTTTGCGAAGGCAGCAGCCGATGGGTTCGCCAAGGCGACCAAGGAGATTGCCAAGGCCTTCAAGAGTGCTGCCGTCATTGGGTTGGTCATCGCCGTGACGGCGACCTGGGGCAGCTTCATTGCGCAAATGGTGCTGACGAAGACCGATTTTGGAAGCCTGGCCTTTAACGCAGCGTTGGCCGGGGCCATTGCCAGCACAGTTGTGTTGGTCATCATGTTTGCCATTGCCGCTATCCCTGTAGTGGGGCAGATCATCTCTGCGGTGGTCACTGCCATTGATGCCGTGATCAACTTGCTGTGCGGCGCGTTCGACTGGGAAGAAGGCGAGGTTGGCCAGTACGTCTGCAAAGGCATCTCTGGCTGGCTCGCAGAAGGCATCAAGTGGGCCATCTATAGCGCCACCGTGATGGTGGACATGTCGGACGCGAACCGGCTCCAGGTCAGCAACTTCGACCAGGATCTGGTGACCTCCGAGAAAGGGCTCTCTGTCGGCAGTGAAATGGAGTACAGTGCCTCTATCACCAGCACCATCAACCTGGTCAGCATTCCCGTTGACTGGAAGGCAGCGGCCTACTGGCACCAGTACAGCGATAATACCCTGAGAAGCTCCACCTTCCAGTATAAATGGCAGACGGCCAAGGATGACTTCCATGAGGACCTGCACAGGAAGATGATGATGGGTCAGTGGCATCCCACGAATGGGAAACGCCCCTTCTTCATCGCCAAGCCTGTTGTCAGCGATGGCATCCCCTTGAGCGAGGCTGGCATCAACCGCCCGGTGCGACTGTACCTGTCAGAGGGGTATGCCGTCCCCACTCAGGAATGTTGGGCGGTGCCCATTCCCTTCATGCTGCCTCCCGGCATCCCCTTCTACTCGCTTGAGCCTGTCTGCTACATACGCACCGAAAAAGCCACCAACCACATTGATATGGGTAAGAACCTTCTATTCGACGTCTTCCCCGAGACGCTGGACAGGTTCTACAAGTTAACACCCAAGCAGGGGGGGCTTGCCCTGGCCTGGGGGCAGGATGGACACGTGGTCTTCCCCTCTCTGAGGGATGCCGACGGCGACGGGTTGCTCAACAAGGCCGCCGGTGGCTCCGATCCCGACGACAGCCTCTGGGACAGCGACTACGATGGCCTGTCGGACCTGTACGAGTTCCAGAACGGGACCGACCCCCTGAACGCTGACAGCGATTTCGACGGCTATCGCAGCGACGGCCTGAGCGACTACGACGAAATGGTGCTGGGCACCAACCCCAATCGCCTCGACACCGACGGCGATGGGCTGCTCGACGGTGAGGAGTTGGATGGCTGGGAGTACGTCTGCGGCTTCACCGACGACGGCGCGCCGCTCCGCACCTGGGTCATCTCCGATCCTACGGAAGGGGACGAGGACGGCGACGGGCTGACTGATTTCCTGGAGAAAACCTACGGCTTCCATCCCAGGGTCTTCTCCGATCCCACCATACTGACCTTCGAGTCGGAGGTGCGCGAAGTCGCCGCGCCCAAGCTGCTGCTGCGCTTCGAGGAAGAGGCAGGCGCTACCACCTTCAGCGACATCTCTGGCCATGACAATCACGGCACCTGTTCTGGCGACAGTTGTCCCACTGCCGGAGTGCGTGGCAGGCACGGCTATGCAATACAGTTCGATGATGGGAGCGAAGAAGTGACCGCTCCCGGAGAAGGCATAGATGAGGCGCAGGAACTGACTGTCGCGGCGTGGGTCAAGCTCCATTCGCTGCCGCCACGGTGGATGCGCTTCGTAACGCTGCGCAATAACAAGGCACTCCTGGCCTATCGTGAAGGAAACCTTAGTTTCCGTGTGATGATTGGCGGTCAGTTGCGGTACGTCGAGCTCCCTGACACATTCCAAACTGGCACCTTCTATCACGTGGCTGGGACGTATGATGGCAGCCAACTGCGGCTGTACCTGAACGGGCAGGAAGTGGCTAGCCTCTCGGTTACTGGGCAAGTTGGCATCGGAAATGGCGTTCTACTGAGCATCGATAAGGCCAGTGAGTTCTTGGATGGTGTGCTCGACGAAGTTGTCATCTTCGACCGGGCGCTCTCGACGGCGGAAATCAGTGACGTAATGGCGGGCCGCTACAACCCCAATGACCTGCGCGTCAAGGGCAAGGACGTCCTAGACTACCGGGCCAGCGTCAAGAACGAGCTGTTCAACCGCTACGCCCAGGGCCTGCTGAGTACCGACTTCCCGGCCGCGGTCTCCAGCGCTGTGCCTCCTAAGGACTTCATTCTGTACCCGCTGGAGGAGCAGATGATGGCTGGCTATGTGGAAGTAGACGACGTGGCGCCGTCCGGCGTCTACAGCCTGACCCAGGTGGCTGGGGCGCTGATCACCGACTGGCGTGAGTTAGCTGGCGGCGCCCAGGTATGGCTGCCCTTCGAGGACCCCAACACCTTCGAGGACCGGTCGGGCAGCCAACCGCCGCATCACGGCACGTGCGTTGGGAACGGCTGTCCGCCGGGTCGCGAGCAGGGCAAATACGGCCAGGCTCTGAAACTGAATGGGAATGCCTACGTGGAAGCACCCCTGGACCTCTCCGACGGCTACGCTGTTTCCCTGTGGTTCAAGACGGATTGCGCCAATTGTGGCATTGCCTCGTTGCCAGGAGAGAACTACTGGGACCGTTCCTACATCTACCTTGAGAATGGCAAGGTATGTGCGGTTAGGCGGAGTAGTGGTTTGGAATCGCGCTGCACGCCGGGCACTGGCTCCTACGCCGACGGTCAGTGGCACCACGTGGTGCATACGTATGGTGGTGGCGCAGACGGCCAGGAGATCTATGTGGACGGTCTATGGAGAACGGGTGATTTGGATTGGCCTCCCGGGGCTGGCTGGCCAACGGAGATCCGCATCGGCCACTCTACTTGGGCTGCCAACGACTATTTCCACGGCGCGATTGACGATCTGCGCGTCTTCGACAAGAGGCTGGGGCCAGACGAAGTCCAGGCTCTCTTTGGACAGCCCATTTTCGACATGAGGTTTGACTATCCTTTGGAGAATGGTGCGTCCTGGCTCGATGATTCGATCTTCCAAAATGGCGGCGGTTGCAGCCCTCCTAACTGTCCCAACTCAGTGAGTGGCATCTCCGGCAAGTCCGTGAGTTTTGACGGGACCGACTACATTCAAGTGGAGCAGTCCAATCCGAGTCTGGATCTGAGCAACGGTCAGTTTACTATCGCGGCCTGGGTTTACCCTGAGGACTATCCGAATAACGACAACAGGAACATCGCCCGGCAAGGCATCTTGGGCCGGGACAGCGGTCAACTCCTCGGCTATCCGACGCTGCAACGGACCGGCAGCGGCATCTACTTCGGCTTCGGCACAGGTAGCGTCTGGGAGGGCAACCCTTTCTACGTATCTGCCCTGAGCCCGGATGCTTGGAACCACGTAGTGGTCACCTTCGGACCCACTTACGACCAAAACGGCGACTTCATCAGCAACGTGGCCATGCTCTACGTCAATGGCCAGTATCAAGCCCAGTCAAGCTTCGCCAGCAAGCAGCCTATCTCGCTTCCCGCCGATGCGATATCGCGACCGTTCATGATCGGCCGCTCAAGCAATGAGGCCGATATCTACATAGGGCACATCGGGGTTGCTCAGGTGGTAGATGATGACGAGGACGAATTCGCCGAGCTATGCATGGCGTTCAACGAAACTGAGATATTCAACCGAGGCAGTATACACGATAACGATGACCAGGGACTAGCGTACAACGTCAAATGGGGCGACATGTTCCCTGAAACTGGCAGGCTAGTGTTGTGGGATGACGACGGCGGTACGCGATGTGGTTCGCAACCCGATGACAACGACGATGTCCTCTTCGACAGAACGTTCACGACAAACAACGATCTATCTCACTTCTCAAAGACATACGGTTTTTCGGGTGATACTGACGTTCGCGGATACATTTACCTGAGCTATTTCAACAATTCCATCCCCTTGCACGGCCAGATGGATGAGGTGCGCATCTACAAGCGGGTGCTCGACCCCGGCGAAGTGGAAGAACTGTACTGGGCCGGTACCACCAGTCTGCACCTGCCCTTCGACGAAGCGCCCGGCGAACGCGTTTTCCAGGATGCGACCGGGCAACACGACGGCGCGTGCAGTGGCACCGCCTGCCCTACCGCCGGGGTTGCCGGTCGTCTCAACCAGGCTGCGCTATTCGAAAGCAATGATTATGTGGCAGCAGAAGTAGACGTCTCTGAGACCACCTATGCCGTCTCGTTGTGGTTCAAGACCGCTTGTGATGCCTGCGGCATCTTTTCTGTGGATAAAGGCACTCGGGGCAGCGAGGGCCACGATCGGCACCTCTATCTGCAGAACGGGAACCTCTGTGCCCGGGTGTATGACCACGAAATCATCTGCACGTCGGGCACGAACTACGCAGACGGCCAATGGCACCACGTGGTGCATACCTTCGGCGGCGCCGTGGGCAGCCAGAAGATCTATGTGGATGGCATACAGAAGAAGAGTGGCTCAATAGCCGCTTCCGATTTCACCTGGCAAACCGGTGTCAACATCGGGTTCTCGAATGATGCCAACAGCAGTTACTTTAATGGGGATATTGACGACGTGCGTGTCTTCCACCAGGCGCTCTCCGCCGACCAAGTCCAGAGACTCTACAGCGAGGCACCGCGCTTCCAGATGCATTTCGACGAGGCCCTGGGTGCTACCCAGTTCGCCGACAACTCTGGCAACGGCAACGACGGCGCATGCAGCGGTGATACCTGCCCCAGCGCAGGCTTGAAGGGCCGCATTGGCTCAGCGGTGGAGTTCGACGGGTATGATGACGTTGTAACTGTCCCTGATGACCCGGACCTGGACCTGAACGAGTTCACCGTCGGCGCATGGGTCATGCCCACTGCATTCCATGATTACCTAAAAATGGTGGTTAACAAGGGGAATCCGTCCAAGGGCTACAATTATCAATTGTCTCTTTACGACGATAAGGTTAGCTACAAACTCCAGGCGGATAACTGTGTGACGACGTACGGTGACTGGAGCGAGGGGTCCCTGATCCAGAACACCTGGAATCACGTCATGATGTCCTTCGATGGTTACGAGCTCAAGTTGTACCTGAATGGCAGTTTTGATGGTAGTGTGGAACTGCCCAGTTATAACCAAAACGAGCCGTTGTGTCATAACAACCAGCCCATCCGCATTGGCAGGGCGCAAAACTGGTCGGGGTTCGGCGGCCGCATTGACGAGGTCACCATCTACGACCATGCACTGACGGCACGCGAGGTGCGCGATATCTTCCAGTACCAGGCCAAGTGGGTGGAGGAATGGCAGAGCCACGATGTCACTGTGGATGCCGACAAGCCCACCTCCGAGCTGTGCTCCGACGGCCCGTACCTGGCTCAACAAGACGTGGTGATGCACATTGAGGCCCACGACCCGACCTCCAGCGTGGCACTGGTGAAGCTAGGTATACAGGGTCCCAGCCAGGGCAGCTACACCTGGACCGGCGCCCCGCGCTGCATGGATGCCTCCAGCGATGCCGCCTGGTGCCCCACTTTCGAGCCTTCCGGCGAGGGTCGCTACAGATTCCAGACCAGAGCCATTGACCAGGTTGGTAACCAGGAGCAGCCGCCCTCTGGCCCTGTGACCATCTACATGGACGGCACTCCGCCCGTCGTGACCAGCGACCTAGCGGACGGCGACGTGGTCGGCCCGGTGCCCCATCCCAGTCTGGAGAAAACCTGGATTGTTCACCTCTCCGGCACGGTCAGCGACCCACAACTGCCCGATGGCTACGCTGGGAGCAGCGTGCTTGCTGACAGCGTCAAGGTGACTTTGTTCGCCTCCGATGGCACCATCGGTGGGCAGGGGATGCAAGCAGCAACGGTGAATGGCAACCAGTGGGCCGTGGACTATCTCTTCAGCGAGGTGAAACCCAGCGGCCAGTACACCCTCCGCGTCGAGGCCGCCGACCAAGTTGGCAACCAGACGGAGGTGCCCACTGACACCGACTTGGTGACCTTCTACATGGATGCCACCGCCCCCGCCGCCAACCTGGACCTGGCGGACCTTCCTACTATCTTAACCGGCGCTGTGACGCTCGAAGGGGATGCCACCGAGCATCCCGTCCCGATCGCGGTGTCCTGGACCACTGGCGACGACGGCCATCAGGTGGGGCTGGCCATCGAGTGCGATGGCCTCACCCTCTACTCGGCCGCGCCGGGGGTGTTGGTCGCCCAGACGACCTACACCTGGGACGGCGTCGTGCACCGGGGCCTCAACTGCCAGGTGAACGTGACGGGCGGCGTGGTAAGCGGCACCGTCGAGGTTTGTGGCAGCGAGGTAGCGAACTGGGATGGCGGCACTGGCGTGTCCTTCACGGCGGACTCGCAAGCCTGTGGTGCTAATCTGCCGGTCGCCGGCCTGGAAAAGGTGGAAATCGCCTTCCGGCCGACCCTGCCAGGCTCGCCCTTCTACAACGAAACACCACCCGAAGGCCAACTCCTCCACCTGCCCTTTGAGGATACCCGGACCATCTCCGACACCCTGACCTTCCGGGACATCTCCGCTCAGGCCCACGTCGGTGAATGTGAGGGCGATTCCTGCCCGGCGGTCGGGGCGCCCGGTCACACCGGCAGCGCGGCCCGCTTTGACGGGTTGGATGACTGCATCGAGATTGTTCCGGCCGGCGATCTGCGATTGACCGACCAGGGAACGCTGGCGGCCTGGATCTATCCGACCGGCGCCGGGTCTGGCATTGTCATCAACAAAGAGGGGGAATATGAAGTTGTCCGGTATGCGGATGGAACCATCCGCTGGGCTTTCGCCAACGAAGACCCCGGCTGGACATGGCCAGACACAGGCTACGTGGCTCCCCTGAACCAGTGGACGCATATCGTAGTAGTCTATGATGCGGGCGTCATACAGACATACGCCAACGGCACGCTGGTCCACACCTACAGCGGTTCGGGCAACATCAGGCCCGCCGACGATCACAACTTCAGCATAGGTGGGCGGAAACGCACATCAGAGTACTTCGAGGGAGTGATTGACGAGGTGCATGTCTTCGACCGCGTGCTCTCAGCCGACGAAATCCGCTCCCTCTACCTTGGCTGCGGGCCGGTGCTGGCGCTACCCTTCGACGAACCGTGGGCCACGGATAGCGCCACCGTCCTCGACGACTCGGGCTGGGAGCATGATGGCACACTGAATACCGGCGATGCCATCAACAAGGCCGTGCCGGGGAAAGTGGGCGCGTACGCCTTACGGTTCGACGGTTTGGACGACTCTGTCTCCGTCACGCAATCTCATGATCTCGATCGGTACGACACGGTCTCCATTGCGGCCTGGATCTACCCGACGGGAACAGGTTCTGGGGGGCAACAGGGCGGCATCGTGGTCAACAAGGAAGGGGAGTTTGAGATCGCCCGCTTCGGCGATGGGACCATTCATTGGGCATTCAACAACGACGATCCCGGTTGGGGTTGGCAGAGCACGGGTTACGAGGCTCCCCTGAACCAGTGGACGCACGTTGCAGTGGCTTACGACGCTGGCGTGGTACAGACATTCGCCAACGGCACGCTGGTCCATACCTACGAAGGTTCCGGCAGTCTGCCGTATCATGACGAACTTAGAATCGGCGGGAGAGCCCATTCATCCCAGCACTTTGACGGGCTGATAGACGATGTGCACATCTACCCGCGCGCGCTCTCGGAGCTGGAAGTGCAGGCCCTCTACGACGGCGCCTGGCAGGAGGCAAGCCTGATTGACGTCGGGTCGGGCGTGGATCGGAAGGGCTGGAGCTTCCAGGTGCCGGAAGGACTGGAAGGCGACTACCAGATAGACCTGCGCGGCTGGGACACTTTCGGCAACGTGGACAGCGCCCAGGGCCGCAACGTGTGGCGCGGCTCCATTGACAGCCTGGCCCCGCGCACGACGCTGGACCATGCCTGGTTCGGCCAGTCGCCAGGGACCTTCAAGGCCCGCTACCAGTGCAGTGCCCAGGACTTCAACCTGACCGAGGAAGGTCACGATAGCCCCTGCCGCCGATCCGACCTTGGGCGCGAATACTTCACCGCTCCCTGGTACGTGGCCTTGTCGGGCGACAACCCCGACGGCAGCAAACTCTGTGGGCTGACTGGTTACTGGAGACAGCTTGTTGCTTACGTTGACACGCCGAGCTTTGCTCAAGGCGTCTCTGCCTACGGGGACTTCGCCTGCCTGACCGACGAGCACGCCGGCCTGCAGGTGATGCAAGTCCAGGGTGTGCCCTCTCCCAAGGAAGTAGGTGCCTTGGAGCTGGCGACGAAGGCCTGGGATGTTTTCGTCGCCGAGGATTCGTCGGGCTCAGGCAACGTCTACGCCTACGTAGCCGCCTGGGTCGCGCCGCCCCCTCCTCCGCCTAACCGCCACGTCGTCAATTCGACAGGCGATGGCGAGGACAGCGATCTGGATGACAAGGTATGCAATGACGGCACCGACCATTGCACACTGCGGGCGGCTATCCAGCAGGTCAACCGCAACGCTGTCGCCGCCACCATTGAGTTCGACATCCCCGGAGCCGGGCCGCACACCATCCGGCCCGACTCCGAGCTCCCACCCACTGCCTACCCGGTGGTCGTTGACGGGACTACGCAGGAGGGGACGTCCTGTACCAGTGGCATCCTGATGATCGAGCTGGACGGCACCAACGCCGGCGATGGCGCGACGGGTCTGCAGATCATGACCAGTAGCAGCACGGTGCGCGGGCTGGTGATCAACAATTTCAAGGGCAACGGCATGGTGCTGAGCGCCCTGCTTGCCAGGAGTGGGTCGGCAGGCGATGGCGGACTGGCGCTAGGCTCCGAGGCGGGCGTCACAGTCGCCTGCAACTTCATCGGCACTGAGCCCGACGGCGTCACCGATGCAGGCAATGGGGGCCACGGTGTGTATGTGGACACGTCAGACAATACCATCGGCGGGGCCGGCGCCGGTGAGGGCAACACCATTGCCTACAACGACGGCGATGGGGTGTTCGTTTCCTCCGGCATCAGCAACGCCATCATCTCTAACTCCATCTTCGCTAACGGCGGCCTGGGGATAGATCTGTCCCCCGATGGCGTGACGCCCAACGATCCTGACGATCCCGACACCGGCCCGAACAACCGGCAGAACTTCCCGGAGATGAGCTTTGCCGGAGTGCAGGATGGCCAGCTCGACATCCGCTATCGAGTGCCCTCCACCACGACGAACTCCACATATCCGCTCACCATCGAGTTCTTCTTAGCCGACGCAGACGACCAAGAGGGCCAAACGCTCATTGGGTCTGACCCCTATTATTGGGAGGGAATCGCAGGTCAGACGAGGAGCTTCAGGTTCACGCCGGCCGTGCCGGTCGTGCCCGGCGACAAGATCGTGGCCACGGCCACCGATGACGATGGGAGAGGCAACACCTCGGAGTTCTCCCCACCGATCACGGTGAGGGCGGTTACGAACCTCCACGTCGTCAACTCAGTGGATGATGACGAGGACAGCAGTCTGGATGACGGTGTGTGTGATATTGGCAACGGTGGTTGCACGCTGCGCGCGGCCATCCAGCAGGCCAACGCCAACCTCGGCACCGACACCGTCGAGTTCAACATCTCTGGTACTGGGCCGCATACTATCCACATCGAGTCCGAACTCCCGACCATTTATGACGCGGTGATCATCAGTGGGACTACCCAGCCTGGTGCGTCCTGTATCAGCGGAGATCTGAGGGTCGTGCTGGACGGTACCAGCGCTGGCGACAACGCGGACGGTCTGAAGTTTGAGACGGAGAGCAGCACGGTGCGCGGGCTGGTGATCAACAACTTCAAGGGCAACGGCATCGTGCTGAAGGGTCTGCCCACCAGGAGCAGGATGGATGGCAGGATGGCGCTGGCTGACGGCAGTGGCGTCACTGTGCAGTGCAATTTTGTCGGCACCGAGCCCGATGGTGTCACCGATGCGGGCAACGGGGGTCACGGCGTGCACGTAGCATGGCTCGGTAACACCATCGGCGGGACGGGTGCACGTGACGGCAACGTCATCGCCCACAATGACGGCGATGGGGTGTTCGTTTCCCTCGGCGTGGGCAACCACATTCTCTCCAACTCCATCTTCGCCAACGCCGGCCTGGGGATAGACCTGGCCCCGGACAGCGTGACACCCAACGACCCTGACGATTCGGACAGCGGCCCGAACAATCTGCAGAACTTCCCGAAGCTCAACTATGCCGTAGCGAAAGAGGGTCAACTTGAGGTGCAGTATCAAGTGCCCTCCACTTACACCAACTCCACTTATCCCCTCTGGATCGAGTTCTTCATCGTGGACGCAGATGACCAAGAGGGCCAGACGTTCATCGGGTCTGAGCTCTACCAGGTAACAGATGCAGGGAAGTGGAAAACAACCACCTTTACACCGACCGTGCCAGTGACGGTTGATGTGGATAGGGTTGTCGCTACGGCCACCGATGCCGACGGCAACACCTCTGAGTTCTCATCGGCGATTTTCGTGACCAGCGAGATACCAGAGAGCCCCCCTGAGGGACTCAGCGATGGACGGCCGACATCTGCCCTGTCCATCACCCAAAGCACCGCTGGCTGGAGCACGGAGCAGGCCAGCTTGCCCTCCCCCGCCCTCTCCGAGTCCCAGCAGTGGGACGGTGCTCTGTATGTGGTAGACGTCACCGATCCCATCAGCCCTACTCAGGTGAAGAAACTGGAGGCCCCAGGGGTGGCCAGGGACGTTTTCGTGGCCGATGGCCCAGGGGGGCGCACGTACGCATACGTGGCCGCAAGCGGCGCTGGCTTGTGGATGGTAGACGTCTCACGTCCCGTTACCCCAACGTCCTATGCCTTGTACGACACGCCGGGCCTCGCCCATGGCGTCTACGTGGCTGGGGACTATGCTTTTGTGGCTGACGGCAATGAGGGCTTGCGAGTGATGAACGTCCTTAATCCTGCAGCCGGTCCTGAAGTGGGCTTCTACGACACGCCGGGGCTGGCCCATGACGTCGTCGTCTCTGGGACCCATGCCTACGTCGCCGACGGCGAAGAGGGTCTATGCATCATAGACGTCTCCGACCCGACCTCACCGGAGTTTGTAAACGCTTACGATACACCGGGGTTTGCCGGCGACGTCACCATGTCCGGCAACTATGCCTACGTGGCTGATGGATATAGGAGCGGCTTGATTGTGCTAGACGTCTCCGATCCGGCAAACCCGCGGGAGGTGATTTCCTACAAGATAGCGGGGAGCGCCCAAGGTGTCGTCGTGGTTGAAGAATCGGACCGCACCGATGCCTATCTGGCCGCTTGGACTGCAGGCCTGGCGGTGGTGCCCGAGCCCGTTCCCCACGATCTCAAGGTCTGCGACACGGCTGGTAATTGCAGCACGGCCAGTGCGCTGGGTTCTCCTGGGATGACTAACCTCTCCGGTGCGGTGGAACTGGCAGACGGGCCTGCGCCAGACGTCGTCATCTCCGCTCCAACCACAGGGACCGTGCTGACCAGCACTGCCGAAGTCAACATCATCGGTGGCGCGTATGCGCCCGACTACCTGCGCACCCTCACTGTGACCGTGGGCAGCACACCCATTGAGACCCTCAACTGGGACATCACCGACGCTGTCAGCGAGACGATCTGGTCTGTCACCTGGAATCCGTCGCTGACGCTTACAGGCGAAGGCGCTCACCACATCGAGGTCCTGGCTCGCGACTGGGCGGGCCACACAGCCAGCGATCAGATCACCGTCATTCTAGACACCGAGCCGCCGACCCTCACCATGGCCTCCACCGTATTCACCACTACCCACTATCACGCCTCGGGGCGGCTGGAGCTCACGGGCACGGTGTCCGACACCGGTGGCGTAGCCAGCGTGGACGTCGAAATCAGCCGCTCACCGACGCTGAGCGGTACTGCTCGTCTGGCCAGGGATGCTTGGTTCTATGCCTGGTACGAGGACGTAGACAATCCACCTGATGGCACCATCTACAATGTCACCGCCCGTGCCACCGACATCGGTGGGCACACGGCCGAGGTCAGTGGCACAGTCACCGTGGACGTCGTCCCGCCGGCCCCTGTCACCCTCACGATGAGCAGCAATGGCCGCGTCCTCACCCCCACCATGACCTTGACGGAGACCACCCCCGTCACCCTGACCCTGGAATGGACCGCCAGCAGTAGTAGCGACTTAAGCTGTTACCACACTGCTTGGACAGCCCAGACGACCAGTACAGTGAACACCACCTCCACCGTCCACAGTCCGGCCACGCTCAGCGATGAGTACGCGGCGGGCGAGGGCCAGAAAGTGACGGCGCAGGTGGGCAGTCAGGACACTCTAGGCAACCAGGCCTGGCAGAGCTGGGGCTCCATCTATGTGGACAGCCCCCACACCCCCGATTACGTCGTCTTGGATGACCTGGACGGTATCTACCACGGCTGGATGGAGAGCGGCTGCACGCTGATCGGGGTTGACCGCCGTATCGAACGCCACGCGCCTGACGGAGCGGCCTTGAGTGCCGAGCAGAAGCTCTACGCCACCTGGAACACTTCGGCTGCGCTCAGTGCAGGCTCCGAAGCACTGCGTTTGGCCTGGACTGGGGCCAATTGGAACACCGACGGCGATCTGTTCATCTATCTGGACACACAAGGCGGGGGCACGAGCCAGGTCTACAATCCCTACCCTGCCACCCCCGACACTGTGATCCACCTGCCCGGTGTGACGCCGTCCTCCCAGGCTAATGCGATGCTGGCCGACTACCTGGTGTGGGTGCAAGATTCCGATACAGCCGCCCTGCTGAGTTGGGGAAGTGACTGGAGCTTTGTTACAGAGCTTTCGGCCGAGCAGTACCAGTTCGACGCCGCGCTAAACGACGGTCATACTGACATCTACCTGCCTTTCAACCTGATCGGGATCAGCGACCCAGCCGCCGCCTCGCTAGACCTGGTGGCCTTCGCCGCCGAGCAAGACGCCCTGAGCCTGTGGGCGGTGATGCCCAATGCCAACGCCGTCAACAGCGGAAAGGTGATTGCGACGGCTCCCTACACTCGGGGCGACGAGGAGTTTGCTCTGAGCCACCGCTATCATTGGGAGAGCCTGGGCGCCGGCCTGTGCCCCAACGGCAGTGACTTGAGCACGCCAACCCGATACCCGGACACTGACCTGTATGTCAGCATCTCGGCCGAGCCAGCCGGCACCGCTTACAGCTTCCTGGGCGACGATCTGTTCTGGCTGTGGGACCTGCTGTTCGGCGACGACCTGCCCGACGTCAGTTCCTTCTTCACCTTCATGGACACCGATCACCCCAGGGTGGGTCCTGGCCAGGAAATCGTCTACACCATCAACTACCGCAACCAGGGCACGGACACGGCCACCGGCGTGTGGGTGGACGTCTCGGCCTATTATGCCCTCCACTTGCCTGACGGCGGCCCACCGGACTACAACCACCAGGTGGTGACCCTGGGCAACGTCGCCCCCGGCGCGGAAGGCACGGCTACCTTCCGGGGCGTGGTTGACCTGCCACCGGGCGAGGACTGGGCGGCCGTGGAAGCGTTGGTCTACGATGCTGCCCACGACCCGTCCGGGCCGCCGCTGGATTGGATTTGGATTGACCACCAGGTGGATCGCAGTGGCCCTGAGTTCTTCGGCATCCAGCAGCCTACCTATCTGCTGAGAGCGGGAACCAACCGCCTGCGCGGATACGCCTACGACGACTCAGGCGTGCCGTTGATCACCCTGGAGATCGCGCCCCTGGGCCTCGGCGCAAGCGTGCTGCCCTGTCCGGATGCCACGCCTGACGACGGCACCTGGTCGTGCGCCTGGGACGCCACGGGCAGCAACGACGGCGATCAGTTCAAAGTGCAGCTCCAGGCCACAGATGGCTTTAGCCAGACCAGTGAACTGAGGAAGGCGCAGACCTTCGTAGTAGATGCCGCGCTGCCCACCGTCACCCTGGATGTGACAGCGACCAAAGTGTTCTCTGGCAGCCTGGTCAGGGGCAACGCTTTCACCCTGATCGGCGACGTGTTCGACGACGGCGGCGTCGCGCAAGTGGACGTCTGCGTGGATGGCGATTGCGGACAGGCCAACCTGCAGTTGGCTGCCGGAGCGACGACGGTGATCTACGACGACGTGCCCGAGTCGCCCATCGTCATTGACGGTGGTGGGATCGTGCGCAACTTTGAAGTGGCCGAAAACTTCGCCATCGGCCAGGTGAGCCTCGGCTTCACTGCTGATCATCCTCACCGAGATGACATCCAGGTCGAGTTGCAGTCGCCTGATGGCACAATCGTGCGGGTGCTAGACGACGACGGCATCTCCGGCACCGAGTTCCAGAACTACGACGTCTTCCTGAACGATGCAGCACCCATGGGGCCGCAAGACGCGGCGGGTGACGATGATCCAGCCAACCACTTCTATGAGCGCCTAGTCAGGCCCCATCAGCCTCTACGAACTTTCCTGGGGGAAAGCTCGGCCGGTACCTGGACGCTGCGCCTCCGTGACCTCGACCCATCGTCCAATGACGGCAGCTACCGCAGAAGCCGCCTGGTACTGATGCCACGGGATACCAATGCCAAATCTGCTCGCTGGATCTATCGCACGTCCGGCACTGGCGAACTGGACTACGTTGCCCAGACCGTCTCCACCTACGGGGAGGACGTGGTGGGCAACCGAACCACCGACCCGCTGACCCTGATCGTCTGGGTGGACAACGTCCCGCCGGAGATCACGGTGAATTCGGCCATTGCAGAGATCACCTTAGGCAGCACGGAGACCATCTTGAGCGGCACGGTCACGGACGGCGGGCCGGCGACCTACGTGTCGGCGCACATCCTAACGCCGCGAGGTGAGCGTTATCGCCAGCGGGCTGGACGGGATGGCGACGACTGGTGGGTGGCTTTGGATGGCAGATACCCAGGCCGCCATACTGTGTGGTTGATTGCCAGCGATGAAGCCGGCAACAGTACTCTGGAGGGACCGTTCCAGGTGGATGTGGTCTGCACTGCCGCCGATCTGACTGCGACCTTCCTCAGCGCTGAACTCACTGTCAACTCACCTTTCTCCATCACCATTACAGCAGTGATTAGCAACACCGGCCACGATGACTCGCCGGCAGGTCTGCCGGTGGGCTTCTACGTGTATGACACGCGCATCGGCATGGCGGCCACGACCCGGGCCCTTGGCCCCGGTCAGTCGGAGACCATCAGCCTGACCTGGGACGTGGACTTCCCCGGCGACTACGACATCACCATCGTCCCCAACGCTGGGCCAGTCGAGGCTGGTCCTCCTGTCTTTTGTAGCCTGACGTCCAGTGCGCGCCAGATGATCTCCATCCTGGACGTGCCCCTGGTCGAGTCCTGGAACCTGGTGTCAACCTACGTCAACCCCTTCAATACCGATGCCAGCGTCGTGCAGCGCCCCATTGAGGGGCAATACGTTGTTATCCAGGGCTTCGATGAAGAGGGCGCCAAGTCCTACTACCCCGACCTGCCGCCGGAGGTGAATACGCTAGAAGATATGGATGGGGAGCACGGCTACTGGGTCAAGATCAAGCCCTTTGGCGGAGGTGGAGGGATGACGATCGCCGGTGTGGCGGACGTCGCTGCCACACTACGGGTGGTGGGTGAGACGTTCGCCGAAGATCGGCCCACTGATTTGGATGCGGAATGGAACCTGGTGAGCTACCTGCCACGCCGGCCACTGGCGGTCGCCGATGCCTTGCAGAGCGTTGATGGCCAGTACACCGCCGTGCTGGGGTACGATCAGGGGGCGCTCTCCTACTATCCGGACATTGATCCCAGCTTCAACACGCTGCATGAAATGGAGCCGCTGTTCGGCTACTGGATCAGGATGCCCCAGGCAGGGACGCTGCAATACCCCACAACAGGAGATCAGATATTGGATATCGGATACTCTCGGTCCCCAACAGCCAATACCCAATATCCAATACCCAATATCCGCCAGGTGGAGCGCAGCGCTGGCGTGACCCCCACCAACACCTGGGTCAACTTCTACGGGACAGTGCACGGAGAAGACGGGGTGCCGCTGCCTGTGGGGACTACAGTGCAAGCACTCGACCCCGATGGCGTGGTATGCGGGGCCACGGTGATCACCACCGAAGGGCAGTACGGCCTGCTGGCCTGCTACGGTGACGACCCAACCACGCCCGAGGATGAGGGAGCCCATCCTGGTGACATCATCCAGTTGGTGGTGGATGTCCAAGTGCTGGGTACGGGCACGTGGACAGCCCACGGTGACCGCCAGTGGAGGCCGCTGGGGAAAGCAGACCTGTGGCAAGTGTATCTGCCACTGACAAGAAAGGGAGCTAGATAGAAAAGAGGATTGCCGACAGGAGTCATCCTATTGCCTCGCTCTTGGATGTTGCTGTTGTGCTTCGCCTGGCTGCTCGCAACTGCGCAGGCTGCTCAGCCACTTGCCCTCAGCCCCTCGACAGGCTCGGGATGTTGTCTGGTCGAAGCGACTTGGGAGATTGATCTGAATGACCCATCTTAGATGTTTTTGCGATCTGGACTACACTACCAATATACTACTCGAGGTCATCCAAAGCTAGCCCGCCCTCACGGTTGGGGACGATGCGGGCTTCCACTCCGCGTCGCTCCAGGTTCATCCAGGGGTAGACGTTGGCCGGGTACTCCGACTGAGATCAATGTGCTGGAGAGCTGGAAGTTTTAAGGTTTCTCCCCTTGACAAAGGACTTGAAAGATGTTATAATGATAACGATACCATATGGTACCCATACCACACAAACACTTGATTTGCTCCAAAGAAATCTCGTTTTGTACCTCAAAGCCGCTTTTCTGCGGAGAATATCTCAGCTTCAGGTGTGTGACTGATGCCCACCATCCACGATGTAGCAAAGCGAGCCGGAGTTGCTCCCATCACCGTCTCACGAGTGATCAACAATTCCGGCTACGTTAGCAAAGAGACGCGGGAATGCGTTGAGGCGGCTATTGCCGAGTTGGGATATGTCCCCAACATGCTGGCCCGTAGCCTGCGCTCTAAAAGGACTCATACGCTAGCCCTGGTCTTGACCGACATCACCAATCCCTTCTGGACGACTGTCGCTCGTGGTGTGGAGGATGCAGCCAATGATGGCGGGTTTAACGTCATCCTGTGCAACACGGACGAGTCTGAGACCGAGCAGGCCAAGTATCTGACCGTCCTGTTACAGAAGCAGGTAGATGGCATCCTGTTGGTGCCCGCGCGCAGCACAGCCGAGCCAGTCGAGTTGATTCAGAAGCAAGGCGTGCCGGTGGTGGTGTTAGACCGCCGGGTACCCCATGCGCAGGTCGATGTGGTGCGTGGCGACTCCGAGAGAGGGGCCTACCGGCTCATCGGGCTCCTCCTGACCCTGGGGCATCGGCGGATTGCTATGTTGGCCGGGCCGCAAACCGTCTCCACAGCCGTAGACCGGGTAGCTGGTTATCGCCGGGCGCTGGCAGAGGCTGGCCTGGATGCCGACGTGGAGCTGATCTATTATGGTGAGTACACTCAAGCGGGCGGATATGAGATGACACAGCAGGTGCTGACCACCACGCCATGGCCAACCGCGTTGTTCGCGGCCAACAATTTTATCGCCATCGGTGCCTTGAGGGCCCTGCGAGATGCTGGATTACGGGTGCCGGAAGATATGGCGCTGGTGTGTTTCGACGACCTACCAGCCATTGATCCGTCTCTCACGGTAGCAGCCCAGCCCGCTTACGAGATGGGACA
The DNA here is from genome assembly GCA_964390805.1 of uncultured Anaerolineae bacterium. Classification (GTDB taxonomy): domain Bacteria; phylum Chloroflexota; class Anaerolineae; order VGOG01; family VGOG01; genus CAYMKL01. The sequence goes on from CAYMKL010000013.1 coordinate 70,321, forward strand.
ACGGGCCACCGAGTTGCTGTTGGCCCGGTTGTCTGGGCAGGCTCCCAAGGAGTATCAAGAGATCGTACTGCCAACTGAGATGATCGTGCGTAGCTCGAGCGGGCTGCTGCAAGATAGGCGGAGTCCCTGCTCGGTGACGGCGGTGACCCCATGAGCCACCTGTCGGCGCTAGCTGGCGGACTCTTGCTGGTTTGCGGCGTGATTCTGGGCCCGGCCTTGCTCTTGCTCTAATCACTACGGGCAGGAAGTGGCGGGAGGGTTACGAAAGGGCTCTGAGGGAACACGGGTTGGAATTCGAGATGTAGCCATCGTCGGCTTTGACGACATGCCCTGGGCGCCATCGCTGGTCCCCCTCTGACCGCAGTGGCTCAACCAACGTATGAGCCAGGCTGCATCGCTGCGAATTTGCTCTTACAAAGGATCGCCGATAAGGATCGGGAGATCGTGGAGATGAAACTGGAGCCTACCCTGATTATCAGGGATTCTTGCGGCCATAGCGAGAAGAGGGGGCACAACAAGGGTGAGAACCACGACGCTTAATGCGCCTGGGACTCATCCTTTTTGATTAGAAGGGGGGTGATAGCGATACTTTTGAGCTTTGATTAGGTGATGCTCAGCGATGAGCATCGAGAAGTTTCTTCAAAAAAACAAGGAGGAGGAGAACAATGAAGTACCTGAAGTTGAGCTGCACGCTGTTGACAATCCTGACGGTTGCGTTGGCGGCCTGTGCTGCCCCGACGCCAGAGGTCATCGAGAAGGAAGTGGTGGTCGAGAAGCCAGTGGTCGAGACCGTCGTCGTAGAGAAGGAGGTGGTGGTCGAGAAGGAGGTGGTCGTCACACCCGCTCCCGCGGCAAAGCCCTACGAGGGAGTAGAAGTCAACGTGCTGACCTTCACCGGTCCCCAGATCGCCGAACCGCTCCAGCGGCGCGGCCCCGACTTCACCGCGCTGACCGGGGCCAAGATCAACGTGATCGTCGTCCCCTTCAGCGACCTGTACCAGAAGATCCTGACCGACCTGGCAACGGGGACGGACGCCTTCGATGCGTTTGTGTTCGCGCCGCAGTGGATGGTGGACTACATCGTCCCCGGCTACCTGGAGGACCTGACCGACCGCGTGGCGGCCGACGAGGCGATAGAGTGGGAAGACGTTGCACCCTTCTTCCGCGACTTCAGTGCCACCTATGAGGGCCGCACCTACACCATCCCACTGGACGGTGACTTCCAGATGGTCTACTATCGCACCGACCTGCTGGAGCAGGAGGGCCTGGAGCCGCCAGAGACGTGGGAGGACTACGTCGAAATCGCCAAAACCTTCCACGGCAAGGACCTGAACGGCGATGGCGACCCCGACTACGGCTCGTGCATTTCCAAGAAGCGCGGTGCCCAGGCCTACTGGGCGATCTGGTCGGTGGGTGCCTGCTGGCTGCAAAGCCAGGGCACGGGTGAGGGCTCTTTCTTCGATCTCGAGACGATGGAGCCTTTGGTGAACAACGACGCCTTTGCCGCCGTGCTGGATGTCTACGATGAAACCACAGCCTACGGGCCGCCGGATGAACTGAACCTTGACGTCGGCGACACCCGCTCTCTCTTCACCTCTGGCCGCTGCGCCCTCTCCCTTGACTGGGGGGACATCGGCACGCTGGCCATTGACCCCGAAACCTCGGTGGTGATGGACAAGACCGGCGCCGTCATTCTGCCTGGTACGACCCGGGTGCTCGACCGGGCCACCGGCAAGCTGGTGGACTGCGACGCGACCACCTGCCCCTACGCCGTGAACGGGGTGAACCATGCTCCCTTCGCAGCCTTCGGTGGGTGGTCGGGCGCCATCAACGCCGCCATTGATCCCAAGATCAAGGACGCCGCCTACGACTTCTTCTCCTACATGTGCCAGCCAGCCCAGGCCAACGAGGACGTCACCATCGGCAAGACGGGCTACAACCCCTACCGCACTTCGCAGTTCCTGAACCGCCAGGCGTGGGTGGAAGCGGGCATGAGCCCCGCAGCGGCCAGTGACTATCTGGGTGCCATCGAGGCGAGCCTGGCCAGCCCGAATATGGTGCTGGACCTGCGCATCTCGCAGAACCAGCGTTATCAGGGGGTCGTGCTGGACACCGCTATCAGTCAGTTCCTGGCTGGTGAGCTCACCAGGGAAGAGTGTATGCAGCAGATCTACGATGGCTGGGAGGAACTCACCGAAGAAATCGGTCGCGAATCGCAACTCGCAGCCTATCGCGCTAGCCTCGGAGTCACCAAATAGACCCATGCAAGCTGAACGACAACCTCAAGGCCCGGCTCCCTCTGGGCTGGGCCTTGAGGCCCCTCTCTGGAAAAACCTATCGCATAAGCTAATTAGACGTGCAGAGCGCCTGGCCGGCAATGTCTTCGTCTGGCCTGCTGTCCTGGTTGTGCTTTTTCTGTCCATCTTCCCGTTGATCCTCTCCCTGTATCTGTCGCTGTCACGCCTGCGGTTCGTAAAGGGTGGGTTCGAGATTAACTTCGTCGGGCTGGCCAACTATCGCAAGTTGCTGGCGGGCAGCGAGAAAAGGCACTTCCTGGGCGTGATGGCTGGTCCCTCGCCGGTCGGTTGGCTGGTGTTCGTGGCCGTGCTCGGGCTCTTGATCCTGTGGCTGGTGCGCTACGTCCGCAGCCGATCGTTCTCCGTTGGGGGATTGGTCGGGCGTGGTCTGACTATTGTGGTGGTGGGCCTGGGCGTTTGGCTTCTGGTGCGGACGCTCAGCCCGGAGGGGCGCCCGGGAACGCTATTCGTCACTCTGATCTACGTGTTTGTGGGGATCACCGTGCAATACGTCCTGGGGCTTGGCCTGGCGGTTCTGGCCACCCAACGTCTCCCCGGTCGCCGATTCTTTCGCGTCGTCTTCTTACTGCCGATGATGATCACGCCGGTGGGGGTGGCCTATCTGTTCCGTATGTTGGTTGATACCGACAAAGGGCCGTTCCAGCCGATCTGGCAGGCGTTGGGGCTGGGCCTCTTCTCGTGGGTCAACGACCCGTGGGGCGCGCGCGCGGCGGTGATGATCGGCGATATATGGCAGTGGACCCCTTTCATGTTCATTGTACTGCTGGCGGCCCTGGAGGGCCAGTCCATCGAACAGATTGAAGCCGCGCTGGTGGACGGGGCCAACCGCTGGCAGACTTTCTGGCACATTACCTTGCCGCAGATCCTGCCGGTCAGCACGACCTTGATCCTGATTCGGATGATCGAAGCCTTTAAGATTGTGGATTTGCCCAACGTGCTGACGAATGGCGGGCCGGGTACGGCTACGGAGTCGCTGACGCTGCAGGCTTATATCGCCTGGCGCTCCCTTGACTTAGGCGGTTCCGCAGCCATTGCCTATATCCTGTTGTTGGTCGTCACCTTGATCGGCATGGTCTATGTCAATCTGATTCGCAGCCGCGTGGCGGAGGAATAATGACGAACGCGATCAAATCTCTGTTTCGGCGCAGGTCAATCTCTACCCTATCTCCCGCGGGGATGGCGTTATCATACCTGGCGCTGGGAATATGGGCCTTGGTGGTGCTGTTTCCGATCTATTGGCTTTTCGTTACCTCGTTCAAACTGCCCATTGACGTGAACACAGGGCCGTTTTACGTGCCTTTCGTTGATTTCCGGCCGTCGCTGCACGCCTGGCACTACATCCTTTTGGGTGATCTGCAAAGGGACACCATACGGCCATACATCAACACCGTTGTCGTTGCTCTCACCAGTACCTTGCTTGCTCTGCTGCTGGGGACGACGGCGGCCTATGGCCTGACGCGCTTCCGCTACCAACCTCGCATCGGCACGATCCTGAGCTTCATCGGCTGCCTGGCGCTGGTCATCGTCGCCGCTACCCTCGGAGTGCCCTGGCAGTTAGCCCTGGTCGCCAGCGGCGCTCTCTTCATCGTCTTGTTGCAAACCATCGGCCGCCGGTTTAAGCGATCCTTAGGTAACAACGACGTCGCTTTCTGGCTGATCTCCCAGCGTATGCTGCCGCCGGTTGCGGTGGTGATCCCCATCTACGTGCTATTTCAACGACTGCATCTGCTGGATACACGGGCAGCTCTGATTATTACCTATCTGGCCACCAACCTGCCCATTGTCATCTGGCTAATGCGAGACTATTTCCAGACCATCCCCATTGAACTGGAAGAGTGCGCGGCCATTGATGGCGCATCGCGCTACCGGATTCTCTGGTCCGTTGTGCTGCCCCTCTCCGTGCCCGGCCTCGTCGCCACGTTTCTGTTCGTGCTGGTTTTCGCCTGGAACGAGTATCTGCTGGCCCTGTTCCTTTCGGCCGCGGATGCCCAGACGCTGCCGCTGACGGTGGCGGCCCAGAACGCCACCCGGGGGCCGCAGTGGTGGTACTTGTCGGTCCTGGTTCTGATCATGATCGTCCCCGTCATCGGTATGGCTATTGCTCTGGAACGCTACATCGCGCGCGGTTTGTTGGTGGGCGCGATCAAGGGGTGACCAGCGAACCGTCTTTCAGACCAAAGTAGTATCTACGCGCCTTATGCTCCCGCCGGACCCTAGTCCAGCGGGAGCAGGTAGTCAGAAAGGATGGACGCCATGAAAATCTCATTGAGAAGAAACTATTTCACGGAAAAGGAACGGACGTTTGTTGATTTTGGAAACTTGAAGGTCACACTGTTTATGTATGAAAGCGGAATCCAGGGCGTTAAACTGGCTAATGAGGCTGGACATGTCATTGTTCTCCCCTTCAAGGGCCAGCAAGTGTGGAACGTTTTCTTTCACGGGCGGCAGTTGAACATGAAGACGATGTATCAAGAGCCCAAGAACACCGATTATTTTCTCGATACGTATGGATGCTTTGTCATGCACTGTGGAGCATTGCGCATGGGCTGTCCAGGACCTGAGGATGACCATCCCCTTCATGGTGAGCTCCCTTATGCTGATTACGACGAGGCGGCGGTAGTGGTTGGTGAAGATGAAAAAGGCCAGTACGTAGGCCTAACTGGTCTGTATGACTACAACCGAGCATTTGGGGAGAAGTATCACGCCCGACCTCTCGTCAAACTTCACGAAGGATCGTCGCTTATTGATGTTTCAATGACCATCGAGAATTACTCCAACTATCCAATGGAGCTGATGTACATGTGCCACGTTAATTTTCGCCCGGTTGATTATGGGAGGATCGTCCAGAGTGCAGATTGGACGAAAGAGAGCATGGAGTTGAGGGCGGCTATTCCAGAGCACGTGAAGGTATCTCAGGATTTCCGGGATTTTCTCGCCAAGTTAGAGGAAAACCCGAAGCTTACCGAGGTCATCAAACCGGAAGATGAGTACGACCCCGAAATAGTATTCTTCCTTCGTTCTCCGAAGGTGGATGAGCGTGGGTGGTCGCACTATATGCAGATACATCCTGACGGATCGGCCGACTATGTGCGGTATAAACCAGAGGAGCTTGATCATAATACGCGCTGGATATCGAGAACGAAGGATCAAGAGGGATTAGGGTTAGCGTTACCTACCACTTGCGATCCAGAGGGATACACTGCAGAAAAGAAGAAGGGCAATATCAAAGAGATCCCAGCCAAAAGCTCAGTTTCATTTTCTGTCGCGGCAGGCTATCTCAATAAAGAAGAGGCTGAAGAAATGGAGGCGCTTATTGGCGAAATAGTCTCTTGAGAGATCGTTAAGGCCCGTTTCTAAACTCCCGTTGGGCGAAGGTCTCTGACCGAGCTCCAAGGCCCACCGGCTGCGGTCAGAAGACCTTGGCGAACAGTGGAGAATGACGTAAGGAGGCATACAATGTCGAAGGGAATAAAGGTGCTATTTGCAGGTGAGGCGATTTATACTCTGCAAACCATCTACAAAGGCCGAAACTCGTTCAGCATGGGACGCTACTTTGAACATGGGGGATACTTCATCAACGCATTGAGAGAAAACGATATTGACTTTGACTACTGCCCAACACATAGGGTTGCAGAGGAGTTCCCATGGACGTTGGAGGATATGAAGGAATACGACGTCATTGCAGTCAGTGACGTCGGAAGTGATACCTTCTTGATCACACAAAGAACTATGGAAGGTGAAAAAACACCCAACAGGCTGAAACTTCTCGAACAGTACGTGGCTGAAGGTGGTGGGTTTCTCATGTGGGGAGGATACTTATCGTTTACGGGTTTCCACGGGAAAGCCTTCTATAAGAGGACACCTATAGAAAAGCTATTGCCGGTAAACCTGATGGAAACGGATGATCGAGTGGAAGTACCAGAGGGGGTTCTGCCTGCAATTCTTGAGAAGGGCCATCCAATCCTGAATGGGATACCAGATAAGTGGGAGGGGTGGTTTCTCTCGTACAATCGGTTGATTCCAAAGGAAGGTGCCACGGTCATAGCAGTGATAGAGGAATACGACAATGACCCATTTTTGGTGGCGTGGGACTATGGCAAAGGGAGATCTTTGGCATCTGCTGTGGATTGTGCACATCACGGTGCTGCTCCATCTTTCTTGAATTGGGAATACACGAGCACACTTTATGCGAATATGGTAAGGTGGTGTGCAAGAGAAACATAACGTCAGTAGCAAAAACCGCTAGAGCGTAACCTCGCGAAAGTTCAAAACCTTCGCGAGGTTCGATTGCAACACAAGAGTAGACCTTCTTTTTCCTGATAGGAGTGCTATGTCCCCAGGCAACTACATCCTCGCCCACGATCTGGGCACCACGGGCAATAAGGTCAATCTCTTCGATGAACGGGGGCTGCCGGTAGCCAGCGCGTTCGCCGGCTACGAGATGGCCTATCCCCGCCCCGGCTGGGCCGAGCAAGACGCCGCCGATTGGTGGCGGGCCGTGCGGGATTCGACGCGGGAACTGCTGACCAGTAGCGGCGTCGCTCCAGGCGACATTGCCGTCGTCAGCTTCAGCGGGATGATGAATGGCGCTCTGGCAGTGGACGCCACCGGCGTACCCCTGCGTTCGGCCATCATCTGGGCTGACCAGCGGGCCACCGCCGAGGCGCAGTTCCTTGCCGACTGCTGCGGCGCGGAGCAGGTCTACCGCCGCACGGGCCACCGGGCTGGTGCTTCTTACACCGCAGCCAAGGCGTTGTGGATCCAGCGCCACCAGCCAGGACTGTACGCCCATACCCATCAGTTTCTGCAGGCCAAGGACTACGCCGCTTACAAGCTGAGCGGCATCTTCGCCACCGACTGTTCCGACGCCTCTGGCACGAACCTCTTCGACCTGGAGCGGCGCGATTGGGCGGTGGACATGATCGAGGCAGTGGGGCTGCACCCGCGAAAACTCCCGCCAGTGTATCCTTCCGACACCGTCATCGGCCAGGTGACCCCGCAGGCGGCAGGCGAGACCGGCCTGCTGGCCGGCACGCCAGTGGTCATCGGTGGGGGCGACGGAGCCTGTGCCACCGTGGGGGCCGGCTCCGTACATCCGGGGGACGCCTACAATTACATCGGCTCCTCGTCCTGGATCGCTGTGACCGCCGAGCAGCCCCTCTACGACCCACGGATGCGCACCTTCACCTTCGCCCACCTGGACCCGAAGCTCTATTTCCCCACAGGCACCATGCAGTGTGCCGGCGGCTCCTTCGACTGGCTGGAGCGACTGCTGCGCGGTGAGGACGAAACACGACTGTATGACGAAATGAGCGCGGCTGCGGCGGACGTAGAGCCGGGAGCCAAGGGGCTCCTGTTTTTGCCCTACCTCATCGGTGAGCGCAGCCCGCACTGGAACCCGCTAGCCCGGGGCGCGTTCGTGGGGCTGACGATGTCACACGGCCGGGCCGAGATAGCCTGCGCCGTTCTGGAAGGAGTGGCCTTCAATTTGAAGATGATCCTGGATGCCTTTCTGGAGCAGGGGGCGGCGATCCAGGCCATGCGGCTCATAGGTGGCGGCGCTCGCAGCGCGCTCTGGCGGCAGATGTTGGCCGACGTCTACGGGCTGCCCATCCTGCGGCCAGAGCTGTTGGCAGAGGCGACCTCGCTGGGCGCGGCCATCGCTGGCGGCGTCGGCGTGGGCCTCTTTTCCGACTTTGGCGTGGCCCACGAGATCGTTCAGGTGGAGGAGGCCGAGCGACCTGACCTTGCCTACAGCCAGCTTTACACCACCCTTTACGGCCTCTTCCAACAAACCTACACCGCTCTGGAACCGATCTTCGAACAATTGGCTACGCTGGAGGTTGGAGATTAGAGAAAAAGTGAATTTCGCTGCGAGATAGAAATGGGCATACTAGCGTAACGGTTGTGCAACCAGGGGCTGAATCGTTCATATCGGCGAAAAAACG
>CAYMKL010000014.1:0-78532 GCA_964390805.1 uncultured Anaerolineae bacterium
GGAGCGGGTGGCCATCGTGGGGCCCAGCGGCGTGGGCAAGACCACGCTGGTGAGCCTGCTGCTGCGCTTCTACCAGCCCACGGCGGGGGAGATTTGGTTCGATGGCCGCCCGGCGTCGGAGTATGAGCTGGCCTCGCTACGCCGGCGCATTGGGTATGTGTCTCAAAGCACGCTGCTGCTATCGGGCACCATCATGGACAACCTGCGCTACGGCAATCCGGAAGCCAGCGAGGAGCAGGTGGTGCGAGCGGCCAATGTGGCCGGCATCCACGACTTCATCGTCAGCCTGCCGGAAGGCTACGACGCGCCGGTGGGGGAGCGGGGGGTCAACCTGTCGGAGGGGCAAAAGCAGCGCCTGGCCCTGGCCCGGGCGCTGATCAAGGAGCCGGACATCCTGGTGCTGGACGAGCCCACCTCGGCGCTGGACAGCCTGGTGGAGCGGTCCATCTTCGACGCGCTGCCGGCGCTGGTGCGGGACAAGACCCTGTTCGTGGTGGCGCACCGCCTGTCCACCATCCAGGACTCGGACCGCATCCTGTTGCTCAACGAGAACCGCTTGGTGGCGATGGGCACGCACCAATCGCTCCTGGCGGACAACGAGTTCTACCGCTCGCTGGTGGCCAAGCAGCAGATCATCGCAATGCCCCCATAGCTAAGTTGCATCCTCAAATCTCCCAGTCCCGGCTGTTTGGTTCCGGCTTGACCAGGTCATAGAAGCTGCAACTTGACAATGACCCCATTAGGCAGTACAATTGTTGAACCTAATTCCCTAGAGAGGTGACACCAATGCAAGAATCTCCACCTGAGAAAAGCAGTTTCCTTGACACCCCTATTCGGCTTCTTTTCAACGTGAATTGGGAAACCGTTCTCTATCTACTTCTTATCACTGTGGCCATAGTTACCCGCTTCTACGACCTGGGGGCGCGGGCGTTTAGCCACGATGAGAGTTGGCATGGCAATTGGTCCTGGAAGCTGTATGCCGGCCAGGGCTACAAACACGACCCTGCCAGCCACGGCCCCTTTCTCTTTGAAGCCAATGCCCTCATCCACTTGCTCTTTGGCGTGAATAGCTACACGGCCCGCATCGTGCCCGCCCTGTTCGGTGTGATCCTGGTTGCATTGCCCTATCTCTTTCGCAAGTGGCTGGGGCGAACGGGAGCGCTGATTACTTCGCTGCTGTTTCTCATCTCGCCCTCTCTCCTCTTTTACTCCCGCTACATCCGCAACGATATCTACATCGTCGTTTGGACCCTCCTTCTCATCTTCGCCATGCTCAGATACCTGGAGGAACGTAAGAGCTTTCACCTCTATCTGCTGGTTGTGATCCTGTCCCTCTCCTTTTGCACCAAGGAAGTTACCTATATGAATGGCGCTATCCTCGGTTCCTTCCTGGTGCTACTCTTCTTCGTCCAATGGCTTGGCGATAAGGAGCGTACGATAAAGAGCTTTCCCGCCTTCGAGCTGGCCCTGGTGATGGCTACCTTAGTCTTGCCTCTCCTCTCCGCTTTTCCCGTCAAATTTCTTCTGCGTGCTAATCCCCTGGACTATGGCCAGGCAGGAATCGTTCGCTCCGGCGCAACCTTTCTTGTCCTTCTAGCCATCTCTGCTATTATCGGCATCTGGTGGGATTGGAAGCGATGGCTCATCTCTGCTGGGCTCTTTTACGGCATCTACATCGTCCTTTATACTACCTTCTTCACCAACGGCCAGGGCTTCGCCACGGGTGTGCTCGGTTCCCTGGGCTATTGGCTGGCCCAACAAGACGTCCATCGCGGCAGCCAACCCTGGTTCTACTATTTTGTCCTCATGCCCATGTATGAGTTCGTGCCGCTGCTGTTCAGTTTCATGGGGTTGGGGTATTGCGTTGTTAGAAGAAATAGAGACGAGGGAAAGGAAACTCCGTCAGTCCCCTTTATCCCCTTTCTGATTTACTGGTTGCTCGCCAGCCTGGTTATCTACACCTGGGCCAGTGAGAGGATGCCCTGGCTAGTCGTGCACCCTGTCCTCCCGATGATGGTCATGACCGGATACTTCATCGGCCGGGTTTTCGAGCGGATTGATTGGCGGCGGACATGGCAAGGCGGTGGGCCGGTCCTGGCTCTTCTGCTGATCCTCACTCTCTTCGCTGGTTCGGCTCTGGTTACGGCGGGGCCGTTTCAGGGGAGATCGCTGACTCAACTGAGCCGGACTCTACAGTGGCTGTCGGCTCTGGTGGTAGGCGCGATCCTTGTCTTTGGCGTGGTGCGCTACTGGCGCGGTCTGGGGACCAGGCACAGCTTGCAGGTGGTCTTCGTCACCGTGTTTGTGCTTCTATGCGTTCTGACCATTCGCTTCAGTGGGATGGCAGCTTACATCAACTACGATACCGCCAAGGAGTTCATCGTCTATGCTCATGGCACTCCTGATATTACGCTGACCATGAAAGAGATCGAGGATATCTCGCGGCGCACGGTGGGTGACAAGCAGATCAAAGTGGCCTACGACAACGAATCCACCTGGCCTTTCGAGTGGTACCTGCAAGAATACTCCAACCTGGCCTATTATGGCGCTCAGCCGTCAAAACAGGCCCTGGACGCACCGATAGTCCTCGTCGGCCCACCCAACGATTCCAAGGTCAGGCCCTTCCTGGGCGACAACTACTATTGGTTCAAGCGGCGGATGATCTGGTGGCCTATGGAAGAGTACAAGAACTGGACTCCAAGCAAGCTCCTTGCTATTTTGCGGGATCCGGCCAAGCGGCGTGAGTGGTGGAACATCCTTTGGTATCGCAAGTACCCTCGCTCCACCAGCGACTGGTATCACAGGGACGAGTTCTATTTCTGCGTGCGCAAGGACGTAATCAACCAGCTCTGGGACCACGGCGTCGGCCCGGCCCCGATAGAACTGGTGGAGGATCCCTATGAAAAGGGCAAGCGCGAGGTGCCGGCCTTGCAGATGTGGGGCAGCCAGGGTAAGGGCAATAGTCAGTTCCAAGATCCTCGAGGCATCGCAGTGGACGAGGCGGGCAACGTCTACGTCGCCGATAGCGGCAACCATCGCATCCAGAAGTTCGACTCGAATGGCAACTTCCTCACTCAATGGGGGAGCCAGGGAAGCGAGACAGGTCAATTCCAGGAGCCGTGGGGCATTGCCCTGAACGCCGAAGGCCACGTCTACGTAGCTGATACCTGGAGCCACCGCATTCAGAAGTTCGACGACGAGGGGAAATTCTTGGCACAGTGGGGCGGCTACCGAGCTACTGGTGGCGCTGCGGTCGGCGAAGAGGGCTTCTTCTGGGGGCCGCGCGACATAGCTGTTGACGCGGGGGGCAACGTGTATGTTACCGATACAGGGAACAAGAGGGTGCAGGTATTCGGGCCCGATGACCAGTTCCTCGACCAATGGGGCGGTGTCGGCGTGGAGGACGGCCTTATGGACGAGCCTGTGGGTATCGCCACTGACGAGGAGGGCAACATCTACGTGAACGACACCTGGAATCAGCGAGTGCAGAAGTTCGACCAAGACTTCAACTTCGTCACCAGTTGGCCGATAACTGGCTGGTACGGCCAGTCGGTGGTCAACAAGCCCTACCTGGCCGCTAGTGGAGGGCGCGTCTACGTCACCGATCCTGAGGGCTACCGAGTGCTAGTCTTCGACCAGGATGGCGAATTCGTAGCCACCTTCGGTGAGTACGGCCTCGACAGCAAATCCTTCGCTCTGCCGACCGGCATCGCCGTGGATGGGGACGGCAACGTCTACGTGGTAGATTCGGCCAACCATCGAGTGATGAAGTTTGCACCAATTGGCCAATAGCTAATATCCATTAGCCAGTAAGTGGCTATTGGATATTGGCCGATAACACTGTCATCCACCAGCTATCTGCTATCAGCCATCTGCCAACTATGCGAGAACGACGCAAAATCACCAATCTAGTACTGACCCTGGCGGCAGTGGGCCTGGGGTTCTTCGCCCAGAGCCGCTTTCGAACGGACGCCATTCGCGATGTCTTGATCCTCTACCTCGTGGCGGTTGTGCTCCTGGTCTATGCCAACCGCAGTCGAAGCTCAAAGTCCAAAGCTCGAAGCTCAAAGACCGACGCGGAGGACTCCCTGACCCTTCGACAAGCTCAGGATACCACGACACGGCTGGGGATCTCGACACGCCAGTTGGGCTGGGGCCCTTCGACCATAAGCGGAGCGACGCTCAGGGCAGGCCTGGCGTTGCTGGCCCTGGCTGGGGTCTGCATGCTTCTCTCGCTGCGTCTCTTCGGGCGTGGTGCTCCCACCACCCGCGCCTGGATCCTCTACCTGGCCAGCATTGCCCTCTTCGTAGCAGCCTTCTGGGCCATGGAATCCACCCCGAAGCAGTGGAACCTCCGACAACTTCTGTCATTCGACCCTTCGGCTATACTCAGGGCAGGCGGAATTAAGACACTGGCTCGACTCTGGCCTCCTAAGATACAGACCGTTATCTTGATAGCGATCCTCATTGTCGCTGCTGTTGTGCGCCTCTACAACCTGGACTCCCTCCCCTTCGGCGTATGGTATGACGAGGCTGACAATGGCTTATGGGCGATTAGGATCATGGAGGATAGCAGTTATCGTCCCATCTACGTGCAGTCCACGAACCTGCCAGCTCATTTCCTTTACCTCGTTGTTCTCTCATTCAAGCTCTTCGGTGTCAATGTATTGGCCATCCGCCTGATCACCGCCGGCTTAGGTGTATTGACAGTTGTTGCCGTCTATCTTCTGGTCGGGGAGATTCTCGATCATCGCCTGGCGCTTGTGGCGGCCTTCCTCTTGGCGATCTCCCGCTGGGATGTGAACTTCAGTCGGTTGGGAATGCACGGAGTGAGCACCCCCCTCTTCACTGCCCTGGCTGCCTATTATCTTATCAAAGCGCTGCGCACCGAGCGGCATCTGGACTTTGCCTGGGGAGGTGTAGCTTTAGGCCTGGGACTTTGCTTCTATGCTCCTTTCCGTCTCTTCCCCTTTGTCATTGGGCTGTTCCTGGTCCACAAGTCAATTGTCGAAAGGGGCTTCGTGAGGCGCTATTATCTGGGCATTCTGGTCTTCGTCTTAGCGGCTCTTCTGGTCTTTGCGCCGGTAGGTCAGTTCGCCTGGCAGCACCCCAAGACCTTCTTTGATCGCACCAGCGTCACCTCGATATTCAAGGATAAGACTCGCTCCCAGGCCATCGAAGCAGTGCGCCAGAGTGCCAAGCAGCATCTCCTGATGTTCAACTATCGCGGAGATCCCAATGGCCGCCACAACCTGCCCGGCAAGCCGATGCTGGACTTTGCCACCTCTGCCCTCTTTGTCCTGGGTTTGGGCTACAGCCTATCCCGTTGGCGCCAGCCCAAATACTGGCTGCTAGCATTCTGGCTCTTGGTGATGCTGTGCGGGGGGATCCTCTCCCTGGAGTTCGAGGCTCCCCAATCCCTGCGAGCCATCGGCACCCTGCCCGCGGCCTACGTCCTGGCTTGTGTCCCCCTGTACCTAATCGTCACGGAATGGGATAAGTCAGTGGGGCGCTGGTCCTGGCTGCCAACTGCTGCCTGCTGCTTGCTGTTAACCCATATCGGCTGGAAGAACATGCACACCTACTTCCAGGTGCAGGCCAAAGACTTCGCTGTCTGGAACGCTTTCTCCACCGCCGAGACCCTCACCGCCCGCCGCATGGCCGAAATGGGCCCTGATTACGACTTCCACGTCATTTCCCTCTATCATAACCATCCTGTCCTGCGCTTTCTGGCCAGGAACATAACCCAGTACAAGCGCCTGGAGACCAACGCCACGATGCCCCTGCGGGAGAGCGGGGAGCGGGAGGCGGTGCTCTTCTTTGATCCTGAGAGGCGTCCCCTGTTCCTGGAGGCCAGGCGATACTATCCTGGGGGCACCTTTGAGGAGTTTCAACCTCCCCATGGCGGCCCCGCTGTGCTATACTCTTGCCAATTGACGCCTGGGCAGATCAAGGACATCCAGGGATTAGTGGGCCGTTATTACCAGGGAAGCGAGGGGGAAGGGAAGCCCATCCTGGAAAGCAAAGATGCCCAGCTTAGCTTCGACTGGGAAACCGAGCCGCCCTTGCCAGGGCCCTTCAGTGCCCGCTGGGAGGGAATACTCTACGTCCCGCGATATGGACCCTATAACCTGGGCTTGGTGGCCCCTGCCGCAGGCCAGGTCTACCTGGATGAGAACGTCCTGCTAGAAGAGCCTGGCGAGGCCAAGCTTCTCCTGGCCAAAGGCAACCATGCCCTGCGAGTGGAAGCAGAAGACGGGGAAGGACGGGTGGATCTCTACTGGCAGCCACCGGGAGAGCCACCTAATCCGATTCCTCAACAGTTCCTGTATACCGCCCCGCCGGTGACCAACAACGGCCTCTTGGGCCGCTACTACCGGGGCCTGGATTGGGCGGGAGAGCCAGCCCTGGAACAGATTGACCCCTCCCTGGCTCTCTATTTTCACGTCACTCTGCTGAGTAGACCCTACACCGTAGAATGGACAGGCAAACTAGAAGCCCCTACCGCTGGGAGCTACGGCTTCGGACTGGAGTCCATTGACGATTCCTGGCTCTATGTTGACGGCCAGCCGGTAGTGGAAACCCACGTGCCCAACCAGTACCGTGAGGGACAGATCAGCCTGACAGCGGGCTGGCACGACATCACCGTGCGTTATGTGGACAGGACCAACCATTCCCACATCAATCTTTATTGGAGACCCCCTGGCAGCGGGCAGCAGATCATACCCTCAGAACGGCTTCTTCCACCCCAGGGGGCTTACCCTGAACTCGTGGTGCATGCACCGACGGCTCCTCCTGTGCCCGCGAAACCCCAGGAGATGGCCTTGGGCCAGCCTGAGGTCTGGGGTGGGCCAGGAACAGACGAGGGGCTGTTCAACGAGCCCCGGGACATCGCCGTTGACAAGGAGGGGAACGTCTACGTGGCCGATACCGGCAACCGCCGCATCCAGAAGTTCGACAGTCAGGGTGAATTCCTCCTGACCTGGAGCGGCGAGGAGGAGAACTTCGTCGAGCCTCTGGCTGTGATCGTGACCAGTCAGGGTCAGGTATTCGTCCTCGACTCCGAGCCGGGATGGATCTATCGTTTCACGGCCGACGGCGAGCCTCTGGGGCGCTTCGGCGGGCCGGAGGCCCAGCTCTTCCATCCTCGGGGAATGGCCATTGATGCTCAGGACAACATCTACATCGCCGACACCGGAGGCTGTCGCTTAATCAAATACGATGTCCAGGGTAACCGATTGACCCAATTCGGGGAGAAGGGAAGTGGCCCCGGCCAGCTCCTGGAGCCCATTGACGTGGCCATCGGCCCGGGAGGTGACCTATACGTGACTGACGTGGCCAACCTGCGGATTCAGCACTGGGACTTCTTCGGCCGCTATCAGGGTGAATGGGCCGTCTCCCCGGCCAGCGCCTACAACGGTCCTCACCTGGCCCTGGCTGCTGACGGCAGCCTCTTCGTCACTACCCCTGAGCAGCACGAAGTGCGGCGCTATTCCCGCGGGGGCGAGCTTCTGGGCCAATGGGGTGGTCCGGAGCAGTTCCGCATCCCCGTGGGACTCACCGTGGATGAATCGGGCAACCTGTACGTGGCCGATACCTTGAACCACCGCGTTCAGAAGCTCGAGAGCAGGACACTTGAGTGAAAGAATGAAGCCCCTGCTGCTACTCGCAATTGCATTTGTCCTGGCCCTGTCAGGTCAGCGCTGGGTGGACCAGCGGATTAACCTGAGCGATGCAGCCATCCTTTACGGCGCAGCTATGGTGCTGGCCGCCTGTGCCTACCGGTCATTGGACAAGCGTCCAACCCCTGCTAGAGCACCCGAGACCTCAGCATGGACTCGCGCCTGGCGCAGGCTCACCAACCTGGGTAGCTCCGCAAAGCGGATTCCCGCACAGATGCGCCCCAGGCTTTCCGGCCTGGCTGCATCGGCAAGGCGGATCTTCTCTGACAGTCGGCCCAGGATTGCTGACCTGGCCGGATCGGCCAAGCGCACCTTCACCGAGAGTTGGCCCAGGATCGCTACGCTGGCCGGCGCTGTTCTCGTTGGGCTGCTGTCCCTGCGCGACTTCAACCTGGGGCGATCCAACCAGGGTGTGCGCCTCTGGCTGCTCAGCCTGGCTCTGCTAGTGCTGGCTGCACGTTCGCCCTTTTGGTGGCCCTCATTGGCCTGGCTCCGCTATCTGCGGTCAAAGGCAGCGAGCTTCCCGACACGGTGGCCTGTCCTCCGAGCCGATGTCACGGCTGCTCTGCACCGGCGGGAGCTGTGGCTATTCGGCCTACTGGTGCTGGCAGCTATCTTCTTCCGTCTGTGGAACCTGGACGAGGTGCCGCCGGCCCTCCACGACGATTCGGCCATCAATGCTCTCCTCTCTTTGGAGGTACTTCAGGACCGTCCTTATACGCCGTACATGACGGGCATTGGAGCTGGTCACGAAAGTCTCTTCATCTACCTCATGGCCGGCCTCATGAAGCTGATCGGCCCTACAGTTCTGGCCGTCAAGCTGGCGGCAGCCTTGGTGGGTCTGGCCACCGTGGTGGCCTTCTATGTCTTCGCTCGATCTCTCTTCAATGATGAGCGTGCCTTCTGGGCAAACTTTCTCCTGGCCGCAGGCGGCTGGCACATCACCTTCAGCAAGGTGGGCTGGCGGGCTGTCATGGTGCCTCTCTTCGAGGTGCTGGCCTTCTACTTCCTCTGGCGCGGCCTCAAATCGGCGCGGAAATTGGATTTCGTGTGGGCCGGCCTGGCCGTGGCCATGGGCCTCAACACCTACGAAGGCGGCCGTATTGTTCCTGTCATCGTGGGCCTCTTCGTTCTCTACAAGCTCGCCACCGAGCGCGGCTTCCTGCGACGCAACTATCAGGGTCTCGCGGTTCTCGCCCTTGCCTTCGCCATGGGCATGATCCCGCTCGGGATATACATCGTCAAGCATCCCACCGAGTTCGTGGCCCGCAGCCAACAGGTCATGGTTGCCGGGCGAATCCGCGAGGTGGGCAATCTCTCCCCATTGTGGGACAACGTCAAAGCAGCACTGCTGCTGTTCAACTACCGGGGCAACGGCAACGATTTCTTCATCAACGAACCACTCATGGACTCGCCCATGTCTGTGTTCTTCGTGCTGGGCGTGATATATAGTTTGGTCAATTGGCGCAAGCCGGCTCACTTCCTGTTGCTGAGCTGGACTGTTCTGACACTGATGCTGGGCGTGCTGGCCGTGCCCAATGGCAACCGCTGCATCGGCGCCATCCCACCAGCCTACATGTTCGCCGGCCTTTTCCTGAGCGTATGTTGGGAGCAGTTGACGGCAATTGCGCGGGTTGCCCTGGGAGAACGCCGCCAATGGTTGCTCGTCGCACTGGCAGTCCCAGTGCTCGTTGTCATCGCACAGGGCACCTATCGCGACTACATTGGGCCTTCACGGCGCCCAATGCATGGCTTCTTCGAAGATGGATTGGCGGCGGGCAAACTCACCAAGTCCTACCTGGACGACTATCACATCTTCCTCGGTGATCGCTACTACGTGGCCCGAATAGTGCGTTTCATTACCTATCGCTCCGGCGAGTCACCCTCTCAACGCCCCTACAACCTCTTCGACCCTACGGCAGTGCTTCTCTTCAATCAGTTCCCTCAAGACCGGCCGCTGGCCTTCTTGCTGGAGCCCACTACCCGCAACCGTCAAATCATGGACCTGTTGCAAGATAAGTTTCCCAGCGCCACCTATGCCAGGCTTATGGACCCCGACAAACCGGGACGAGTGGGATTGCTGGCCCTGACCGTGCCGGGTGAGGCCGACGTCTCAGTCGCAGGCTACCAGCAGGGCCTTCTGGCGCGTTACTACCGCGGACCGGACTGGAATGGTTCGGTGTTGTATGAGATGGTAGATCCCCTCATCGCCGTTCATTGGCACCTACAGATTCCCTCGTTCAGCGTATGGTGGCAGGGAATCATCATTGCCCCCGAGTCTGGCGACTACGTCTTTGAAACGCTGTCCGATGATGGCTCATGGCTGTACATTGACGGTCAACTGGTGGTAGACAACGGAGGTGTGCACAGCTCACGCCGTGCTTCCAACAGTGTGAACCTGCAAGCTGGCCCGCACGATATTGATATAAAGTACTTCCAAGATGGCGGTGGCGCCACCATGGAGGTCTTGTGGCAACCGCCTCGTGGCCCCATGGAATTCCTGCCAGCCCAGGTGCTCTTTCCGCCAGGTACTGTGGATGTGGCTTCGTTGCCCCCTATCACGCTTCCACCTGTGATGGAGTAGGCGACACCGACGCCAGGGGTGCAGCAACCCGTGGCCCTTGCCACCCCGCTGCCGGTAGAGACCCCCGTTGGTGAACTGGGCACTGGCCAGTTCATCCTCCAGTGGGGTAACCAGGGTTCCGCTGCGGGGCAGTTTGAGGAGCCGGCGGAGGTAGCAGTGGATGTGGAGGGCAACGTCTACGTGGCCGACCTGGGCAACAAGCGGGTGCAGAAGTTCGAAAGCAAGAGATTACAATGAAGGAGCGAGCAACTTTCATTCTTCTTACCCTGGCTCTGGCGCTGGCCTTCACCGCTCAGCATTTCTTCTCCGCGGATAGAACCCATTACCGACAGGCGCTGCTCGTCTACGGCGTGGCCATCGTGGTGGTCTGGGTCTACGCTTTCTTAGAGGGGCACTGGTCGGGTTCGCTCCGGTCAGAAGAAGGCCAGTCTGCTCCGGCAGCGACCGACAATGAGCGCATCAATTTCACACCCCTTAGGTTTGCCCTGTTTTTTGCCTCTTTCCTGGCCCTGGCTTTCTCCCTGATGCTTCAACAAAGGAATAGCGCGTATCTGGGGCAGGTCATCTTCTGGCTGGTTGGCCTGGCCTTCTTGGTAGCCGCTTGCTGGCCTTACAGTACGCTAGGAGTTAGCTATTTCTGGCGCAAGTTGAAGTCCCACTGGGGCGAAATGTGCCTGGTGGTGCTGATCGTTGCGCTGGGATTCGCCCTGCGGGCCTATGGCCTAGATTCTATCCCTGGCGGCTTTCACGGTGACGAAGGCGAATGGGCGATGGATGCCGTGGCCATTATGGAGGGTAGATTGGTTCCTCCCTTCGGCACCGGCTGGGACAGGCACCCTAGCATGTTTTCATACCTGCAGGCCTTCACGATGAAGGTTTTTGGCATGAACGTAACGGGCGTGCGCATGCTCTCGGCCATAGCAGGCACGCTGACCTTGCTCGGCTTGTATCTGTTGGTCAGGCGGATGTTCGGTAGATGGGCAGCCATGGTGGCTGCTTTCCTGTTGGCGGTCTCCCACTGGCACATCCATTTCAGCCGCCTGGCCATGAACGACATTGAGGTCCCTTTGCTCACGATGCTGATCGTATACTTCCTGTATCGGGGGGTAGAGTCGCGGCGCCCCCTCGACTACTGCCTGTCGGGGATGAGCCTGGGACTTTGTTTCTATTTCGGCAACAAGTCGCATCTCCTTCCCCCCTTGATTGTCCTATTGTTCCTCTACCTGGTTATATTTAAGCGGGGCTTTCTCCGCCATCAGTGGCGCAACATCTTAGTCTTTCTCATTGCTACCCTCCTCACCTTCGCCCCCTTGGGGCTGTTCTATTCCCAGCGCAGATGGGAGGGCTTTGTGTTTGCCCGCTTGCAGAACCGCTCCATCTTCAACAACCTAGATCGCTTCTACGCAGTGTACGGCACTAAGGAAGTATGGGACGTGTTACGCATCCAAACGGAGCGCACGGTGCTCCTTCTCAATTATTACACCGACGCCGGCATCTTCCTAACATTTACCCACGAGCCGCTGCTCGACTACTTCACCGCCGCAATCTATGTATTGGGCCTGGCCTACAGCCTGTATCATTGGCGGGAGGCGAAGCATGGGCTGCTCCTCTGCTGGTACGGTGTGACCCTCCAGGGCAGCATACTTTCCATTATTGCCCCGCAGGCCCATCGTATCGTGGGGATGATCCCTGTACCCTTTATCTTCGCTGCCATTGCCATTGAGCGTTTCCGGGGGGAGTTGGCCAAGGTGGCAAGTTGGCGCAAGGCCATCTACTCGGCCTTGCCCCTGGCCCTGTTCTTGGTCATTGTGGCCTACGTAAACATAGATGCCTACTTCGTCCGCTACGCCGAGAGGTGGCCCTGGTTGGACATTACGACCATGGCCAAGTACATCCGTGACCTGGGGCAGGATCACGCGATCTATTTCTTTGGGACGCCCCACACCTATGTCAAGCATGGTACCATACGCTTCATCGCTCACGGCGTAGACGGGGTGGACGTGGCGAACGCGGCCGACGTTGTGCCTGTCCGGCGAGAGGTTGACCGGAACGTGGCCTTTATATTGATGGGCAGCCATCTCCAGACCCTCTCCTTCATCGAGGCTTATTATCCCGGCGGCGTCTTGCGCAATTTCGAGGATGCGAAAGGCAGAAAGCTATTCGCCGCCTATCTGGTTACGCAGCAAGAAGTGGCCAGTAATCAGGGTCTTGTGGCCCGCTACTACCGGGGTGCGGCCTGGGAGGGGGAGCCAGGGCTAACCAGGGAGGGAGTGGCGGTCTCGTTTGACCAGAGCGAAATCCGGTCCCCACCCTACAGTGTCCGATGGGAGGGCACCATACATCTTCCCTCCCAAGGTAGTTACTTAATGGGATTGGACTCGACCCAACCCTCACGTCTGCTCATTGACGGCTCATTGTTGGTGAATAGTTCCGGCGGACGACAGGCATCAGAGGCAACTTTGGCCGCTGGGCCTCATGCCATCACGGTGATGGGCATGGCTGCCAGCAGCGAAGACGCCATTGCCCTCTATTGGCGCCCTCCACACCAGGGTGAGAGAGTGGTTCCTAGCCATGTGCTGACGCCCAGGTCAGAGGCCAACGGCCTGCTGGGGAGTTACTACTCGAACAGCGATTGGGCAGGCGAGGCGGTTTTGCAGCGCATTGATCCTCTTATTTCCTTCCGATGGTTCCACCAGCCAAAGGCATCCCCCTTCTCCGTTCGCTGGGAGGGCTGGATTCGTGTGCCGGAGTCGGGCCGCTATACCTTCGAGACCTTCTCCAACGGCGAGGTTTGGCTCTCCATCGGTGGCCAATTGGTTCTCCATGACGATCAGCCGGTGGTGGAGAGATGGTATAGATCGGAGGCCGATCTGGTGGCTGGCTTGCACAAGCTGGAGCTTCGCTATCGCTATCTGTCTGGTTGGCGGTTGTTGGAACTCTATTGGACCAGGCCAGATGGGCTGAGGGAGTTGGTTCCAGCCGAGGGTTTCCTACCCAAGAGGGAAATCGTTCTGGCCTCCGGTATGGAGACGCAAGTTCCAGCGGCTGCAGGCTTGGCCTGGGGAACCCAAGGGGACGCTCCAGGCCAGTTCAATAACCCTCTAGACATCGCCGTTGATGACGAGGGCAACGTGTATGTGGCCGATAGCGGCAACCGCCGGGTGCAGGTCTTCGACGCGGCTGGCCGTTTTGTTGCCTACTGGCGAGGCGGCGATGAGAGGTTCGTCAGGCCTTCGGCCGTGGCTTGGGACGAGAGGGGATATGTCCTGGTGTTGGATTCTGGCACAGGGTGGATTCATCGTTTCACGGTTGATGGGCGTTTCCTGGAAAAGTTTGGTGGCCCTGCGGCTGGGGTTCTCTGCCCCTGCTGGCTGGCGGTGAATGAGGCTGGTCAGGTCTACGTGCTCGATAGCGGCCACAATCGGGTGCAGGTGTTGGAGCCGGCGGCCAGATAGCCAAACTTGAAGAATCTCGCGAGTGTGGTATAATTGGGGCGATCTTGGGTCCTGCCGATGGCGGGGCTTTGTTTTGAGGAGGAGAACCATTGAAGCTTCAGGAGTATCAGTCCAAGCGCATCTTCGCTCAGCACGGCGTGCCTATCCCGGAGGGTGGAGTAGCTACCACCCCCCAACAGGCACGAGAGATCTCCGCGCGGCTGGGCAAGCCAGTGGTCGTAAAGGCCCAGGTGCTGGTGGGCGGCCGCGGGAAGGCGGGGGGCATCAAGCTGGCCGCGACGCCCGAGGAAGCGGAGGCCATCGCTACTCAAATCCTGTCCATGGATTTGAAGGGCTTGCCCGTTAGAAGCGTCCTCGTCGAGGAGGCTTCCGACATTGCCAGCGAGATCTACCTGGGAGTAGTCATTGACCGCGCTGCCAAGAGGCCGGTGATGATGGCCTCGTCCGAGGGCGGGGTCGAGATCGAGGAGGTGGCCCGCAGGACTCCAGAGAAGATCATCAAGACCACTGTTGATCCCTTTCTGGGCTTGCAGGATTACCAGGTTCGAGAAGTGGCCTACGGAATCGGCCTGGGCAGCGACCTGATACGGGGCTTCCTGAAAGTGGCCAAAGAGCTATATGCTGCTTTCACGAAGAGCGACGCCTCTCTGGCCGAGATCAATCCGCTGATCGTCACTGGTGACAGGACGTTGCTGGCCGTGGATGCCAAGATGATTTTGGACGACAACGCCCTCTTCCGCCACCCCGACCTGGCCGAGATGCGCAGCCTGGAAGAGGAGACGCCAGCGGAGCGCGAGGCGCGGGGCTACGGCATCAGCTACGTCCAACTCGATGGGATCGTTGGCTGTATGGTCAATGGGGCGGGGCTGGCTATGGCCACTATGGACCTCACCAAGCTACACGGTGGCGCACCGGCCAACTTCCTGGACATTGGCGGTGGGGCCAAAGCCGATAAGGTGGCCGCCGCCCTACGCCTCATCCTCTCGGACGAAAACGTCCAGGCTGTGCTGTTCAACATCTTCGGCGGCATCACCCGTTGCGACGAGGTAGCCAGGGGCATCCTGACCGCGTTGGAAGAAGTTGGGACCGATGTGCCCATGGTTGCTCGCCTGGTGGGTACGAATGAGGAGGAAGGCAGGGCAATCCTGGCTGAAGCCGATATGATCACCGCTGCTACTTTGGAGGAGGCGGCGCAAAAGGCGGTAGCTGCCGCGTCCACCTATGGAGAGCGAACATAACTCCGATTTCACTTTCACATGCACATCATCCCCCGGTGGTACGGCGACGGGCTTCGTCTGGCCCGACCACCGGAGGTGAGAAGAACCATGCCCATCAAGGAAGCGGCAGCCAAGACCCGACGCGAGGTATCAGGGAATCAGGAAGAGGGGGCTGTCAATGAAGGTTGATCTCAATTGTGACATGGGCGAGAGCTTCGGCCGCTATCGAATCGGCGCTGATGAGGCCATGATGCCGTACATCACCTCGGCCAACATCGCCTGCGGCTACCACGCGGGCGATCCGCTGGTGATGGACAGGACGGTTCGCTTGGCGGCGAAGCATGGGGTAGGAGTCGGCGCCCATCCCGGTTTCCCTGACCTCATGGGTTTTGGCCGTCGCGCCATGCAGCTCTCGCCTGAGGAGATCGAGAACTGCATCTTGTACCAGGTGGGGGCGTTGGCTGCCTTCGCCCGCGCCGCCGGTGTGGAATTGGTGCACGTGAAGCCCCACGGCGCTCTGTACAACATGGCGGCCAGAGACATGGAACTGGCCAGGGCCATCGTTCATGGCATCGCACGCTTTGGCAAAGAACTCATCGTAGTTTGTCTGGCTGGCTCAACCATGATCGAGGCAGCAGAGGAGGCAGGCCTCCGTGTCGCTCAGGAGGGCTTCGCTGATCGGGCTTACAACCCGGATGGGACACTGCAATCCAGGAAGGAGCCCGGTTCCGTCATCCACGACCCGCAAGGGGCGGCTGAGCGGGCGGTGGCCATGGTGCGTGACAAAATAGTTGTCGCTCACACGGGCGAGGAGATACCCATCCACGTGGATACCATCTGCGTCCACGGCGACAGCCCAGGAGCCGTTCAAATCGCTAAGACCATTCGCGCAGAGCTGAAGGCGGCGGGGATCGAGGTGAAGCCCATGGAGAGTTTCGTCAGGAGGCTGATATGAAGACCGCGGAAGTAGTGGCTACAAACGTTAAGACCCTACTGGAAAGCTTCGGTGATCAAGAGCTTGTCGTCATGCCTCTTTCCAGATACAGGGAGATAATAGAGATGATAGAGGACTTGGAGGATGCCATCGCTGTGAAAAGAGCGATGGAAACTTCAGAAAGGCTTCTCCCCTATGGTGAGGTTAGGGCACGCTTAGTAGCCAAAGGGATTTTAGAGTGAAATATGAGCTTTTCGTTGATGAGCGCATTGATGACAAACTCCTTCGCTTTCCTCGTGACGTGGTAAGGGGCATAGACAAGGCTCTTCGCGCTTTGAGAGATGACCCTCGACCGCGAGGCTGTAGAAAGATCAGAAGCACAAAGGATTGCTGGAGAGTTACAGTGCGGAAAGATTACCGCATATTGTACAGAGTTGATGATGAGGCAAAAGCAATTGAGGTGTATGAAATAACCCGCAAGGAGAAAGATACTTACCGAAGGCGATAGCTCATTGATAACCCATCAACTTCGGGAACTGGTGTTTCAGATCAGGAAGATCGAATGACGTTTCGTGGCAAACTTCGCCTTCTTCTGGCTGGCGACTCGGCTTTGGTGGTCGAGTTCGGCGACGAGATAAGCCTGGAGGTGAACCGCAAGGTTCACGCCCTCGCTAGTGCCCTGGGGAAAGCTTCTCTCCTCGGCCTGGGGGAAGCCGTTCCCACCTATCGCTCTCTCCTGGTTCATTACGATCCCCTCCACCTTTCCTGCGACGAGGTCAAGGCTTTTGTCTCGGAGGTCCTCCAAGACTGCGAGGAGAAGCCCTTGCTCGAACCCAGGCTGGTCGAGGTCCCGGTTGTCTACGGAGGTGAGTCTGGCCCAGACATGGAGTTCGTGGCCGAGCATAACGGCCTGTCGGTTGAGGAGGTGATAAGCCTCCACTCCGGTGCCACCTACACCGTTTACATGCTGGGTTTCGCACCTGGCTTCGCCTATCTGGGTGGGATGCCAGAGGCCATCGCCACCCCACGGTTGGAGACGCCTCACACTCTCGTGCCAGCGGGCTCAGCGGGCATCGCTGGAGAGCAGACGGGCATATACCCTATCGCTACCCCCGGTGGATGGCGTTTGATTGGCAGGACACCTCTTAAGCTTTTCGATCCGGAGCGCGACCCACCCACCCTGCTGAAAGCGGGGGATACAGTTCGCTTCGTGCCCATATCGGAAGGGGAGGAGCGAAGTGGCCCTTGAGGTTCTGGAAGGGGGAATGTTGACCACCGTCCAGGACCTGGGGCGCTACGGCTGCGAACGCTACGGCGTCCCGGTGGCTGGAGCGATGGACCCTTTCGCCTTGCAGGTGGCCAACGCCCTGGTGGGAAACAGCCCGGACGAGGCGGCTCTGGAGATAACCATCGTTGGTCCGACGCTTCGCGCTACCGCGAGCTGCCTGATCGCTGTCACTGGTGCGGATCTGAATCTACGGGTGAACGGACGCCCGCTTCCTTCGTGGATGGCCGTGTTCGTGCGCAGGGGATGGATCATCGAGTTCGGCGAACGGAAAAGGGGTTGCTGGGCTTATCTGGCCGTGGCGGGGGGAGTTGACGTGCCTCCCATCATGGGGTCGAAATCCACTTACCTGCGGGGCGGCTTTGGCGGATTCCAGGGGCGCACTCTGAGAGAAGGCGATCTCATACCCATAGGCCAGACCGCTTCCCACCTCCCCAGTTTGGCGGGCAAGGAGTTCCCACCAGATCGAATCCCTGATTACAGTGACACGCCAGAATTACATGTCGTCCTCGGTCCTCAGGACGATTATTTCACCGAGGAGGGGATAGCGACCTTCCTTTCAAGCAAGTACCAGGTCAGCCCAACCTCGGATCGGATGGGCTATCGCCTCCAGGGAGCTGAGATAGTCCACCAGGGGCGGGCGGACATCATCTCCGATGGGATTGCCCTGGGAGCAGTGCAGGTACCGGCTGATAAACAGCCCATCGTCATGATGGCCGACCGCCAGACGACGGGGGGATACCCTAAGATCGCCACCGTCATCAGCGCCGACATACCCCTGCTGGCCCAATGCATGCCGGGTGGCAGCGCCGTCACTTTCAAGGCGATGACCGTCGAGGAGGCCCAAGGCCGCTATCGGGAGATGGTCAGAGCCCTGTTTCAAAATCCAAAATCCAAAGTTCAAATATCTAATACTCAATAGACACAGCAGGGGGTTTTCTACATGAGCATACTAGTTGATAAAAGCACTCGTCTTTTGGTTCAAGGCATCACCGGTCGCGAGGGGGAGTTTCACACCCGCCAGATGCTGGACTACGGCACCAAGGTGGTGGCTGGAGTAACGCCGGGCAAGGGTGGCATGGAGGTGGCTGGCGTGCCTGTCTTCAATACAGTCAAGGAAGCTGTTGAGACGACTGGCGCCAACACTTCCATCATCTATGTGCCATCCCGCTTTACGCCGGACGCCATTTACGAGGCCGCCGACGCGGGCATCCCGCTGATCGTGTGCATCACCGAGGGGATTCCCACCCAGGACATGATCAAGGTGAAGGCGTATTTAGACCAGAGGGGAACGTGCCTGATTGGTCCCAACTGCCCCGGTTTGATCACCCCCGGCGAGGCCAAGGTGGGTATCATGTCCGGCCACATTCACAAGCCGGGGGCAGTAGGAGTGGTCTCCCGCAGTGGCACTCTGACCTACGAAGTGGTCTACGACCTGACCGCGCACGGTCTGGGCCAGTCCACCTGCGTGGGCATCGGCGGCGACCCCATTCCCGGCTCCGATTTCATAGACGTGCTGTCGCTATTCGAGGAAGACGCGGCCACCGAAAAAGTGGTGCTCATCGGCGAGATCGGAGGTACGGACGAGGAGCGGGCGGCCGATTTCATAGCCAGCAGAATGACCAAGCCTGTGGTCGCCTTCATCGCTGGAAGAACCGCCCCGCCGGGCAAACGCATGGGTCACGCTGGGGCCATCATCCAGGGCGGCACGGGCACGGCGGCGGAGAAGATCACGGCTCTGGAAGCGGTCGGCGTAAAGGTGGCCCGCTACCCCGGCGAGATACCTGGGTTGTTGCTTTCTTGACAAAATCATAGGAGGATGTTATACTTTTGCGCCAACAAGATGAGAACAACATCACGGCTTTCTGAAGGGACAGACAGCGAGTTTGGCGGGGGATGAACTCCGGGGTTCCCCCGCCTTTCTTCGCCCAGTGAGCAGGAAAGGCGTGGCAACGGGAGGATGAAGTGAAGTATTGGCGAAAGCCACTGGACATCGAACAACAGGAGATCCCTCGTGGTCGAATCCACATTTTGAGGGAACGGTGCAAGGGTTGTGGCTTCTGCGTGGAATATTGCCCACGCCGTGTGCTGGAGGTATCAGAAGAGTTTAACACTAAAGGCTATCACCCGCCTCGCATCAAAGACGAGGCGGCTTGTGTCAACTGTGGTCTTTGCGAGATGCTCTGCCCTGAGTTTGCCATCTATTTGAATGAAGCGGGGGAGGTGCCGGTACCGTGAACGGAGATGGGGTTCTGACTGGTGAGTTCTTCATGATGGGCGACATTGCCTGCGCCGAGGGGGCGATCTCCGCCGGTTGCCGTTTCTTTGGCGGCTACCCCATCACTCCGGCTACGGAAGTTGCCGAACGCATGGCTGCACGGATGCCCCAGGTGGGGGGGACCTATATCCAAATGGAGGATGAGCTGGCCTCCGTGATTGCTGTGCTGGGAGCTTCGTGGGGCGGGGTCAAAGCCATGACCGCTACTTCTGGCCCCGGTTTCAGTTTGATGATGGAGAACCTGGGCCTGGGGATCATGACCGAGACCCCTTGTGTGCTGGTTAATGTGCAGCGGGGTGGCCCGTCCACGGGATTGCCCACTCTGGTGGCACAGGGCGACATGATGCAAGCTCGCTGGGGCTCGCACGGCCCCTATGAGATCATCGCCCTGGCCCCCAGTTCCCCCCAAGAGCTTTTCGATTTGACCATCCGCGCCTTCAACCTCTCTGAGAAATACCGCACCCCGGTGCTGGTCATGACCGACGCTGAAGTGGGGCACATGACGGAGAAAGTAGTCATTCCCCCGCCAGAGGAGATCGAGACCTTCTCGCGCCGCAAGCCCACTGTTCCTCCCCATGAATATCTACCCTATAAGGCCGACGACGATCTCGTGCCCCCTATGGCCAACGCTGGCGAAGGCTACCGCTTTCACATAACGGGACTCACCCACGACGATCGTGGCTACC
This sequence comes from uncultured Anaerolineae bacterium, assembly GCA_964390805.1. GTDB lineage: Bacteria > Chloroflexota > Anaerolineae > VGOG01 > VGOG01 > CAYMKL01. Next base: position 20,122 of record CAYMKL010000014.1, read on the forward strand.
CCGGCATGGACGCCAAAACCCAGGAGATATTGATCAATCGCCTGGTCGAGAAGATCAGAAGGAACAAGGACGATATAATTCAACTCGAAGAGGATAGGTTAGAGGATGCTGAAGTAGTGGTCTGCTCCTATGGCATCTCCGCTCGCACGGCCCTCTGGCCGGTGGAGTTGGCCCGGCGGGAAGGCATAAAGGTGGGCACTTTGCGGCTGATTACGGTCTGGCCCTTTCCTGAGGAACAGATCAGGCAGTTGGCCAGGAAGGTGAAGGCTTTCGTTGTGCCAGAGCTGAACTATGGCCAGATCGTCCTGGAAGTGGAACGTTGCGCTGCTGGTCAGGCTGAGGCGATCCTGGTCCGCCATGCCGGCGGCGACATCCACAAGCCGGAGAAGGTACTGGAAGCGATCAGGAGGGCAGCAAACGGTGATCAGTAATCAGTGTTAGGAGGTGAATAAGAATGGCGAACAAGAGCAACAAACAGGCAATAATCTCGAAACCCGAAACTCGAACCCCAAAACTCGAAACCCCAAATCCGAAACCCGACAGTCATCCTATGGACTATCTGCTGCGAGAGGATCGTCTGCCCCACATTTGGTGCTCTGGGTGTGGCATCGGCGTGGCTTTGACCTGTTTTATCAAGGCCCTCCAGAAATCGGAGCTGGATTTGGACAAGGTGGCGGTGGTCTCAGGTATCGGCTGCACGGGGCGGGTGGCTGGCTACGTCAAGCTCGACTCCTTCCACACTACTCACGGGCGAGCGATCCCCTTCGCCACCGGGCTGAAGCTGGCCAATCCTGAGCTCAAAGTGGTGGTCTTCAGTGGCGACGGCGACCTGATCGCCATCGGCGGCAATCACCTCATACACGCCGCTCGCCGCAACTTAGATGTGGCCGTCATTTGCGTCAACAACTTCAATTACGGCATGACCGGTGGGCAGGTGGGACCGACCACGCCTCCAGGGGCCAGGACCAGCACTTCGCCCTACGGCTGCTTCGAGCACCCTTTCAACCTTCCCTACCTGGCTGCGGCTAGCGGAGCGGTGTACGTGGCCCGCTGGACGGCCCTTCACGTACGACGCCTGGAGAAGTCTATCCTCAATGCACTGCACAAAAGGGGGTTTAGTTTTGTGGAAGTCATCTCCCCTTGTCCCACTTTGTATGGTCGCTGGAACAAACAGCGCACGGGCCTGGCCCAGATGCAGTATTACCATGACCGGGGTGTCATAAAGCACGGCATTGATCCCAAAGAAGCTGACATTGATCTGCATGGGGAGATCATCGAAGGAGTGTTTGTGGACATCGAGAAGCCCACTTTTCTCGACTTCTGCAACGCGGCATTAACCAAAGGCATCAGTGATCAGTGATTAGTAAACAATGCCCGCTGATTACTGATTACTCGTAACTGGGCAAACCGGGGGAGTCATGAGTCGAACAGAGATACGCTTAACTGGCTTTGGGGGGCAGGGCATCATTCTCTCAGGTTACATAATAGGCAAAGCGGCGGCCATTCACGACAAGAAACAGGCCACTTTCACCCAGAGCTATGGCCCTGAGTCGCGAGGAGGAGCTTGTAGCGCTCAGTTGGTTATCTCTGATGAGCACATTAGCTACCCTCATCTCACCGACCCGTCCATCTTAGTCGTGATGTCGCAGGAGGCCTACAACAAGTATGCTCCAACTCTGGGAGAAAAGGCTCTGCTCATCGTTGACGAGGACCTGGTGGAGATGGGCGAGGTAGCTGGCGATGTGAAGCTGCTCTCGGTCCCGGCTACGCGCCTGGCCGAGGAGCTGGGGCGGAAGATCGTGGCCAACATCGTCATGCTGGGCTTCTTCGCCGCTGTGACCGACGTGGTCTCCGTAGAGGCCATGCGGGAGGCAGTTCTTACCTCAGTCCCCAAAGGAACCGAGGAGTTGAACTCGAAGGCTTTTCAGAAGGGGTACGAGTACGGATCAGTGAACAGTAATCAGTGGACAGTCTGATTACTGATTACTGGTAACTGGTAACTGTCCCGGGAGACACCATGACCAATCCGGTATTGATCTTGGGCGGGAGCATTGGTGGCCTGCAGGCTGCTCTTGATCTAGCCAACTCAGGGCTAGAAGTATGCCTGGTAGAGAGATCGCCCTTTCTGTGTCCTGAGCCTGTCGAAGGGCTTGAGGGTGATGTTGCAACGCCCTCGCACCTTCTGGCAAGCAAGTTCCTGGAGGCAGTTAAACACCCAAACATCCAGGTGTTCACCAATGCTGAGGTGACGCCCCCCCTTCATCCCCCCCAAAGCTGGGGGGGAAAAGCGGGAGGGCGGGGCGATTTCCAGATCGAGCTGCAGCAGCACCCCCGCTACGTGGACATGGCCAAGTGCACGGCTTGCGGAGAGTGCGTCCCCGTCTGTCCCGTGACGATACAGCGCCCCAGCGTCGTAGCGCCCCAGCGTCCAAGCGAGCAGCGCGTAGACGCCAAGACGCTTGGACGCTTCGACGCTGATCGACCCATCTACAAGCCCGATAACGCTGTGCCGAGCATTTTCGCCATCGAAAAGCGCGAGCCAGCGCCCTGCAAAGTAGCCTGCCCAGCCGGCATCCACGTCCAGGGCTACGTGGCCCTCATCGCCCAGGGCAAATCCGCCGAAGCCCTGGCCCTGATCCGCGAAGCCATCCCCTTCCCAGGCATCTGCGGCCGCGTCTGCCACCACCCCTGCGAGGATGCCTGTCGGCGGGCCGAGCACGACCAGCCAATTGCCATCCAATACCTCAAGCGCTTTGTAGCAGATTGGGAAAAGTCCAACCTCCAACCCCCAACCTCCAACCTCCAATGTCCAATATCCAATATCCAATATCCAACCAAAGTTGCCATCGTCGGCAGCGGCCCCGCCGGCCTCACTGCCGCCTACTTTTTGGCCCGCGATGGCTATCCTGTCACCGTCTTCGAAGCCCTGCCTGTAGCTGGTGGCATGATGGCGGTGGGTATCCCCGCGTATCGCTTGCCCAGAGATGTCCTCCAAAGCGAGATCGAGGCCATCAAGGATTTGGGGGTGGAGATCCGCACCAACACCGTCGTCGGCCCGAACGGTGATTTGTCTTTGGATGACCTCAGAAGGGACTACGATGCCGTGTTCGTGGCGGTGGGCGCTCATGGCAGCCGTAAGTTGAACGTTGAAGGTGAAGATTTAGCCGGCGTGCTTCACGGGGTAGATTTCCTGCGGGAGGTGAACCTGGACCCTTCGACAGGCTCAGGGCGCGGCCGGGAGGTCACGGTCGGCCAGAAGGTGCTGGTGATCGGTGGAGGCAACGTAGCCATTGATTCGGCCACGGTAGCCAGGCGATTGGGAGCACAGCAAGTCACCATACTCTACCGTCGTTCCCGCGAGGAGATGCCCGCCAATTCATGGGAGATCGAGGAGGCTGAAGAAGAGGACGTCGCCTTTCAATTTCTGACGACGCCGACCAGGGTGTTGGGCGAGAATGGACGGGTGACCGGGTTGGAATGTCTGCACATGGAGCTGGGCGAGCCCGACGAGAGCGGGCGAAGACGGCCCATGCCCCTCCCCGGTTCGGAGTTCGCGGTTGAGGCGGATACGGTTATTGTGGCCATTGGCCAGGTGTTGGATATTGGATATTGGATATTGGAGGCCTGCCCTGAGCCTGGCCTAAGGGTTGGAAATTGGATCGTCGCGGATCCTGTGACTCTGCAGACGAATCTGGAGGGCGTTTTCGCTGGCGGCGATGCGGTGACGGGGCCGGCTACGGTCATCGAGGCCATCGCCGCGGGGAAGCGGGCGGCCGAGTCCATCGCGCGATACCTTAGGGGCGAAGACCTGGCCACCGGACGCAGGTTGGGGCGGCCTGACATCTCCGGCATCGAGTACTACACCCCACCCGTCGTCGAGCCAGAAGCCAGGGTGCCAATGCCCAAGCTCTCCTTAGCTGAAAGAGTGGATTTTGCCGAGACCAACCTGGGCTTCAGCGAGAGGGAGGCCATGGCCGAGGCGGAGCGCTGCCTCTCCTGCGGCGTCTGCTCTGAGTGCCTGGAGTGCGTCAAGGTCTGCGAGCCGGGAGCCATTGACCACAACGCTCAATGGGAGCGCCTGAGCCTGAACGTGGCGGCGGTGATTCTAGCGGATGGCAGGCAACAGCAGGGTGTGTATTCGATTAAGCCTGGGGACGCGTTAGAAGCCTCCGCTGCCGCTGCCAAAGTCATGGCCGACCTGGCCGCGTATCGAACATTCCCTCCAGTTCCCTCTTTCCCTTCTCTTTCCGCCCCTTCCAGAATTGGCGTGTTCGTCTGCTGCTGTGGCAACGAGATCAGCAGCGTCGTGGATGTTGATGTGGTGGTAGGCGAGATTTGCCGTTTGCCCGGCGTGGCTCTCGCTGAGAATGTTCCCTTTGCCTGCCATGAGGAGGGGACGGCGGCCATCCAGCAGGCCATCGTCGAGGAGGACCTGGATCGGGTGGTGCTGGCTGCCTGCTCTTGCTGCTCCCTCGACCAGGTCTGCGACAGTTGTACCTACCAGCGGGTGCGCTGCAAACTTCAAACGCTAAACTCTAAACTCCAAACTGGCTTCGAGTTTGTCAACATCCGCGAGCAGTGTGCCTGGGTGCACGCCGACGAGCCGCATAGAGCCACGGCCAAAGCCAGGAGCATCATCGCCTCTGCCGTAGCCAAGGCGCGTCAGGATGAAGCCAGGGCCAGGAGCACTGTTTCCCTCGACCAAAGCGTGTTGGTGATCGGGAACGGGATAGCTGGCGCGGTTTGCGCCGACGCACTACAGGCCCAAGGTTTCCAGGTTTTCCGAAGCGAGCCCCCGCCTCTGACTGTGAGAGGCTCCGTAGGCAACTTCACGGCGATCATGCCTGAATCAGGCGGGGAACGGGAGCTGAGGATCGGTGCCATCGTCCTGGCCTCTGAGGGCGAGTTGGATATTGGAAATCCGGGAGTCTTCGCCTACGATCCGGAAGATGGGTGTGATCCGCAGGTCTGGGGTTTGGCCGTTGCCTCCAGGGTCGCGGCTTTGCTGAACAGGGGTTGGGCCCTGGTCGAGCCCGTCGTGGCCCAGGTTGATCCTGCCCGATGCCGGGCATGCGGTACCTGCCAGGAGATCTGTGGGTTCCACGCCGTCAGGGTGCGCGAGAATGGACGGGGTGTCCTGGTAGCTCAGGTGGATGAAGCCGCCTGCCTGGGTTGTGGCACCTGCGCCGCTCACTGTCCGTCGGGGGCGATCACGGCAGGCTATTCGACGGATAGGCAAATCGAAGCGATGCTAGTTGAGTTGGTAGGTTGTAGGGGGTGAGTACCATCTCTACCTGGCGGAGGAGCTGGGGTATTTGCAAAACGAAGATGCGAAAAGGCTATCGGCGATCAGCGATGAAGCAGCCAAAACCCTGCAGGGCCTCATCAAATGGTTGGAAAAGCAGCTCCGAGCCGGCAAGCTCACCAAAGACGACCTGAAACGGTGAGCCTACAACCTACCATCTACAACCTACTACCTGCTCAGTGGAGAAGCAATGGCTGAAACGGAACCACGTGTCGTTGTGTTCACTTGTAACTGGAATGCCTACAGCGCGCTGGAGACGGCCGGCTCTAGGCGATTGGCTTATCCGGCCAACGTGCGCCCCATCCGGGTGATGTGCCTGGGACGGCTGCATCCGGGCCTCATTCTCAAGGCGTTTGAGTTGGGAGCCGATGGTGTCTTGCTCCTGGGCTGCCCGCCTGGAGAATGTCACTACGAGTTCGGCAACGAGCGGGTGGAAGAGCTTTTCCAGGAAACCAGCGCCATTGCCCATCTCCTGGGCATCAAGGACGAGCGGTTGAAGCTGGATTCGGTGGGAGCAGGGGAAGGTGAGGCCTTCGTTCAGAAAGTGGCGGAGTTCTATCGGCAGGTTGTAGGGTTGTAGCAAGTAGTTGTAGCTATTTACTACAACCTACCATCTACCTACTGGAGAACCATGGAAGCCATTAAGCACATCATCAACAACACCAAAGCCTATTATTGCCTGGAGTGCGGCAAGTGCACTGCGATTTGTCCCATCTCGCGCCGGGAAGCTACCTACTCGCCTCGCCTGACGGTGGAGAGGGCCTTGTGGGGCGAAGGAGAGGAGCTATTGACCGATGCGCTGCTCTGGTCTTGCCTCACTTGCCAGCAATGCTCGACGCGCTGCCCCTCGGCTGTTCATTACGTGGAGTTCATCCGTGACATGCGAGCTTTGGCGCGCGGGGAGGGTGAGGAGGGGCTCTGTTCGCACGGCGAAGCGATCCAGACCTGGATGCGGATGATGGCTTCGCCCGAGTTGAAGCAAAACCGCTTGGAGTGGCTCGATGAGGATCTAAAGGTTTCTGCCGACTCCGACACCGTCTACTTCGTCGGCTGCCTGCCGTATTACGACGTTCTTTTCAACAAGATCGGCGCCCAGGGTGTGGAGATTGCCCAAAGCGCCGTCAGGGTGCTCAACCGATTGGGCATCAAGCCCATCATCTTGGAGAACGAGCGCTGCTGCGGCCACGACCTTCTGTGGGAGGGCGATGTCGCCAACTTCCGCAATCTGGCCGAACCGAACATCGCGATGCTCCAGGCGACAGGGGCCAAGCGCATCGTCACCACCTGCCCCGAGTGCGCTCGCACACTAAAGGTTGACTACCCCGCCCACGTAGGCGACCTGGGGATGGAGGTAGTGCACATTTCACAGCTTCTGGCGGATTGGAAGTTTGAAGTTGGAACTTCCCCCCCAAAGCCTGCCCTGAGCAAGGTCGAAGGGTTGGGGGGGATTGAGGGGGGGCTTAAAGTCACCTATCACGATCCCTGTCGCCTGGGGCGGCACCTGGGCGTATACGAGGAACCGCGCCAGGTCATGAGTGTCCTGGGCCTGGAGTTGGTAGAGATGGAGCACAGCGGCAAGAACGCCCTGTGCTGCGGCACCAGTTGTTGGACCAATTGCGGGGCCGTCAACAAGCAGATCCAGGTGGACCGCCTGCGTGAAGCCCAGGCCACCGGTGCCGAGTTATTGGTTACTGCCTGCGCCAAGTGCCAGATCCATTTCAAATGCGCTCTGGACGATGCAAGAGTCAGTAACGAGATAGGGATTGAGATACGCGATTTGGTCACTTTGGTGGACGAAGCATTGGCTTAGTTTGGAAGTTGGACGTTGGAAGTTGGATGCTGGATGTTGGCCTTCAAATCTCTGACTTCCAACCTCTAATCTCCAACAAGGAGGAGGAAATGGTTGAGAGAAAGATCGTGGTCATCGGTATGGGCTATGTGGGCATTCCTTGCGCAGTACTCTTGGCCGATGTGCCCGGCCACCAGGTGATAGGAGTGCAACGTCGCTCCGAGCGCTCCGGATGGAAGATTGATGTCTTGAATCAGGGCAAAAGCCCCTTTGAAGGAGACGAGCCAGGGCTGGCCGAGCTGATCGCCCGGGTGGTGGAAAAGGGAACGTTCCGAGTGACAGACGACATTTCGGTCTGTAAGGACGCCGACGTCATCTTGATTGACGTGCAGACGCCGACCGATACCCGCAGGGTCCCTCAATATCGCTCCCTGCGCGAGGTCAGCACCAGCGTAGGCCAGTACATGCAGAAGGGCACTCTGGTGACTATTGAATCAACAGTCGCGCCCGGTACGACGCAGAACATCGTGCAGCCCATCCTGGAAGAGACCTCCGGACTGAAAGCGGGTCAGGACTTCTACCTGGCTTTTTCCTACGAGCGGGTGATGCCGGGCAAGCTTCTGGAATTCATGGTGGATTTCCCTCGCGTGGTGGGGGGCATTGATGCCAAGAGCACGGAGTTGGCAGTGGAGCTGTACAGCACCATTGTCCGGCAGGAGATCACGGCCACCGACGTCCTCACCGCCGAGCTGGCCAAGACGGTGGAAAACGCCTATCGGGACGTCAACATCGCTTTCGCCAACGAAATAGCGCTGATCTGTGAGAGCCTGGGAGTGGACGTCTACGAGATGCGGGGGCTGATCAACGCCCGCCCGGACCGCTACATGCACATTCCAGGAGCCGGCGTGGGCGGACATTGCCTGCCCAAAGACACCTATTTGCTGCGCTTTGGGGTGAAGGAATACGGCTCCCGCGACGTGGACACGGCGATGATCACCCTGGCCCGCCGTATCAACGACGCCATGCCGGATCAGATGGCTCGTCTGGTGGAGGAGGCGCTGACTGGGGTAGGCAGGGAGGTCAAGGGATCGCGGGTGGCCGTCTTGGGGCTCGCCTACCTGGAGGATTCGGACGATGTCCGCAACACCCCGGCTGAACCGCTGATCAATACCTTGCGGGCCAGAGGTGCCTGGGTCATGGCTCACGATCCCTTTGTCTGGGGCTACCAGGGCAAGGAGCTGACCCGTGATCTGGATGAAGCTCTGCGCGGAGCCGACTGTCTGGCCCTGGTCACCAAACACCAGATGTACTTTGGGTTGGATCTGGAGCGCGTGAAGGGATTAATGCGCACGCCGGTCATCGTTGATGGACGCAACGTCTTTGACGCAACAACGTGCCGGGAAGCGGGGTTTGTTTATCGGGGAATTGGGAAGGGGATGCATGAAACGTGAAACGTGAAACGTGAAGCGTGAGGACCACGTTTTACGTTTTCGACGGGAGGTGCAAATGGCTAAGCAAGACCTGCGCATCGGCGTTTTCGTCTGCGACTGTGGGCTCAACATCGCTGGGAGCGTGGACACCGAGGCGGTGCGGGAGTACGCCGACACGCTGCCCGACGTGGTGGTGGCGGTTGGCAACAAGTACACCTGCGCCGACCCCGGCCAGCAGGAGATCAAGCGCCACGTGGTGGAACACAGGCTCAACCGGGTGGTGGTGGCCTCTTGTTCGCCCCGCCTGCATGAGCCAACCTTCCGCAACTGCATTCAGGAGGTGGGCCTCAATCCCTATCTCATGGAAATGGCCAACATTCGGGAGCACTGCTCCTGGGTGCATCTCCACGACAGGCAGGCGGCCACCCGCAAGGCCGAGGACATCGTGCGCGCGGCGGTGGCGCGGACCCGCTGGCTCCTTCCCCAGATCGAGGAACAGTTGCCCGTGACCGACGCAGTGCTGGTCATCGGCGGGGGTGTGGCTGGCATCCAGGCCTCTCTCGACCTGGCCGACGCCGGCCATCAGGTCTATCTCGTAGAAAAGGAGCCCTCCATCGGTGGGATCATGGCCAAACTGGACAAGACCTATCCCACTATGGACTGTAGTATATGAATACTGGGCCCCAAGATGATGGATGTCGGTCGGCATCCCAAGATCGAACTTTTAGCTTATAGCGAGGTGGAGGACATCTCTGGCTACGTGGGCAACTTCAAGATCAGAGTGCGCAGGAAAGCCCGCTACGTGGACGAGAGTGAGTGCACCGCCTGCGGCGACTGCGTCCCGGTCTGCCCGGTGGTCAAGCCCGACGAGTTCCAGACGGGCCTCTCCAGCCGCCGAGCCGTCTACATCCCCTTCCCCCAGGCTGTGCCTTCTTCGTATATCATCAACATCCAGGAATGTCTGGGCGATAACCCCATTGCCTGCGGCAAGTGCATGGAGGCTTGCGACAAGAAGTGCATTGATTTCGACATGCAGGATGGGATCGTCGAATTCCAGGCAGGGACCGTCATCGTAGCTACGGGGATGGAAGCCTACGACCCCACAGAGATGGATGAGTACGGCTATACTCGCTACGAGAACGTCATCACCAGCCTGGAGTTCGAGCGGCTGATCTCTGCCGGCGGTCCCACCGAAGGCCATTTAGTCCGCCCCACCGATCGGCGGACGCCCCAGCGCATCGGCTTCGTGCAGTGCGTCGGCTCCCGCTCCCAGGCTCGTACTGAGCCCGGTCGAAGTAATGGGCGGGGCAATCCCTACTGCTCCAACATTTGTTGCATGAACACCGTCAAAGACAGCCTCCTGCTCAAAGACCACTACCCAGACACCGACATCACCGTTTTCTACATGGACATGCGGGCTTTTGGCAAGGGCTTTGAAGACCTCTACATGCGCTCCAAAGCGGCGGGGGTCAGGTACATCAGGGGCTTGCCGGGCGAGGTGACGGAGGATGCCGAAACGCGCAACCTGCGGGTCTGGGTGGAGAATACCAGCGCGCGGCGGCTGGAGGAACACGAGTTGGACATGCTGGTGCTCTCCATCGGCGCCGTGCCCCGCCAAGACAGCGAGGTGGTCAAGCAACTCCTCACCCTCTCCCGCACCTCCGATGGCTTCTTCATGGAGTCGCATCCCAAGCTGAAGCCAGTGGACGCGCCGACGAAGGGCGTCTTCCTGGCCGGCTGTGCCGAATCGCCCAAGGACATCAAAGACTCAGTTACCCAGGCCTCTGCCGCCGCCTCTCGCGCCGAGATCCTGTTGAGTGCTCCCACCATCAAAGTGGAGGCCATCACCGCCGTTGTTGACGAAGCGCTGTGCAAGGCCTGCGGACTGTGTGCCCCGGTTTGTCCTTATGGCGCTATCACCTGGGAGAAGAAGCAGACGGCCCACGTGATCTCGGCCGCCTGTGCTGGGTGCGGCACTTGCGCCGCCGAATGTCAATATGAGGCCATCACCATGCGCCACTTCTCCGACCAGGCCATCTACGCCATGATAGATGCCATGCTCTCCCCCTTCATCCCCCCCAAAGTTGGGGGGGAAAGAGGGGGGGCGGCCAAGCCGCCCATCGTGGCTTTTGCCTGCAACTGGTGCTCGTATGCGGGAGCGGACACGGCGGGGGTGGGGCGCATGGAATACCCGCCCAATGCTCGCCTGATCCGCACCATGTGCTCCGGGCGAGTTGATCCTGAGTTTGTGTGGTACGCCTTCCGGAAAGGAGCGCCAGTGGTGCTGGTCTCCGGCTGTCACTACGCCGATTGCCACTACATCAACGCCAACCGCCAGACCGTGCGCCGTGTTGACGCCTTGTGGGAGGGCCTGGAGAAGCGGGGTGTGCGTCCTGAGCGCTTGCAGTTGGACTGGGTCAGCGCCGCCGAGGGGCAGAAGTGGGCCAAAGTGATGCAGGATCTGGACGAGCTGTGGGCGGGGGTCACAGCCGAGGAAATGGAGCAGACTCGCCAGGCGTTGAAAGAGGCCAAGACGCCCATTCGTGGCTCCCTCGACCGGCTAAAGAAACCGACGGCGGCCACGATGGTTTGTGTGCGCTGCGGCAACAAGTGGGATGTCACCTACGATCCTGCTGTGGACGAGGAGCGTATGTGCTCGAAGTGTCGGAGCAACAGCGTGCGGGTGTTGATCGTGTAATCCAGCAGAGATAGCTGACAATTGATAATAGCGAAAGCCCCTCGGTTGTCATTTTACCGAGGGGCTTTACACTTGGCAGTCGCGTCAGAAAGAACCTATTCGTTGTGACACTCGAAGGCTCACCGCGTACCGATCACCAGCAAATCGAACGGGCCGACCGAGCGGATGTTCCCGGCCCGGTCCAATGCCTCTACCTGCAAGGTGTACAGGCCAGCCGTCTTCGGCCTGGGCGTGTAGCTCCACGTCGAACCGCCCCGATCCGCGACGTGCCAGAAGGAGTCACCCTCGGGCGTGTCCAGACGAACGTAGACCTCGCTCACGCCGCCGCCGTCGCTGACCGTGCCGACCAGCACCGGCGGGGGCGCCGTCTCGGTCGCCTTGTCCGTATCCGTGACCGGCTGGTACGCATCCAGCAGGATTTCGCTGATATGGGTGATGACGGCCACTGCTGGCGGGACGGTGTCCACCTGATAGGTGCGGCTCAGCGGCACCGTCGAGCGGTTGCCCACCGCGTCGAGGCCGTAGAAGGCGATGGTCTGGTACTCGCCGTCCGCGTCCTGCACCGTCGCCGGGGCGTAGGTCCAGGTGCCGGTGGGCGTCGTACCCGGGCGCACGTCCACAGGCCAGCAGGTTGGTTCGTCCGGAGCGACTGAAGTCGCTACTACGGTGCTCTGCCGGCCCCTGTTGCTTCCCTTCATCTCCAGCCCTTCGGCCTCGCTCAGGACAAGTGGCAGGTAGATGGTGTAAGGATACCGCCTACGCGCCGGACTGACGCAGACCTCCAGCCCGCTGGCCTGCCGGTCGTCGTGCACCTGGCCCGTGAAGAGGTGCTCGCCGAGGCCCAGCACCGTGTCAACCAGCGCCGCGTCCACGTCGGCGTCGAGGGTGACGGTGGGCGGGGTGGTGTCCACGATCAGCGTCAGCCAGTCCGTCCAACTGCTGGTGTGGCCCAAATCGTCGGTGGCCTGGGCGCGCAGCGCGAACTGGTCGCCGTCGTTGGCTGCACCCACGTCCCAGAGGCACGACCACTGGCCGTCCTCGTGGGTGGCGTCGGGGCAGGCGATGGTGACCGGCGAGCCACCTGGCAGTGCCTGCGCTTCCAGCGTGACGATGGGCACGCCAGAGGGGTCGTGGACGATGCCGTGCACGGCGTTGGCGTAGGGTCGGATATAGGTTGCCGGTGCTGTAATCGTCAGGCTGATGGGCGCGGCGCTGTCCACGTCGTGCTGCACCCAGATCCAGTCGAAGGTGCCATGGGTGCCATCGGCGACGCTGGCCATCACCTCGGCCGAATCGTCGTCCAGGTCGCTCTCCACGATGCCGCTGAAGCCGAGGGTGGCCGTGATGCCTGCGCTCACGTCGCCCAGGCTCAGCACCAGCGTGTCGCTTCCGGCGAAGTGCAGCGCGCCGCGCGCGGTGGCAGTGACGCGTACGTCGGGGGCAACCTCCGTTCCCTCGTTGGCATAGCGGACGGTGTAGTTGATGACCTGCCCGTCGTGGACAGGTTCGGGGTCAACGTCGACTGGCAGGACCAGGTCCACGATGGAGTCCAGGTCGGCGTCGAGGAACTGGTCGGGCGTCAGCAGGCTGTACAGGTCGTGCTCCAGGAAGCCCAACTCGACGCCGGGCGGGTCGGCCACGATGTCGACGTGCACGTCGGCGTCGGTGAACTGGCCCTCGGCAGGGCAGACTCCCGCTCCCAGCGACGCCCACTCGTACTGCTGGGTGAGGGTGAAGTGCTGCGTCGTGAGGACCGGGCCGGGGGCGTCAATGACGCGCTCGCTGTTGAGAGGGTTCTTGTCCGGCATAGCGGCCCACAGCCGCAGCCCGTCCTCCTCGCTGGCCAGGGCGACCAGGTCGAGGGACGTAGCCGCCGGGTCGGTGATGCCCAACAGGTCGAACGGCAGGTAGACGTCGGTGTGGGGCAGTAAGTGGGCGGTGCGCTGTCCTGAGCCTGTCGAAGGATCGAACTCGTAGTATTGGGGTGGGAGAGGTGCGTCCTCGATCCACTCGTCCCCATCCCAGCGCATCAGCGCGACGGCATCGGCGTCCTCTATCCAGAGCATGTAGTCGGCCTCCAGTTGGCGGCCGTTTTGGGCCGGCAGACCGATGACGGTCACTTCGGCTGAGCTCAGTGCAGGATTGGTCATCGTAGCGGTGTAGGGGTTGAAGGCCGTCGTCGCGCCACCGGGTGCACCGGTGTCGAAGTAGACGAAGATGTCGCCATCGCCAGCCCAGTCGGCGCCGCCCCAGGCGAGTCGCAGGGCCTCGTCGTTCCAGGTCAGGTAGAGCTCCTGGACTTCATTGAGGGCCGCGCCGGTGTGAGCGTTGCGCAGCACTTCACGGTTGACGCCGATCTGAGAGCAGCCGCTATCCATCCAGCCGTGATAGTTGCCCCCACCCCCGGCCCCTCCCCCAACCCTGGGAGAGGGGAGGATGTAGTCAGGCGTGGTAGGCGTGTCTGCATAGATGGGTCCCAGGGTGTGCCAGCGTTGGTTGCCGTGCACGTCCTGGGCGACGACGTGGGCATAGAGCGCCTGGGCTTCGCCAGCCTGCTGCTCGTGGTGGCGGTCTGTGGCCAGAGCGTACGTGGTGAGCGCGGCCAGGTCGGGCGTGGGGCTCTCGGTCCAACCGGCGTAGTAACGACCTAGGTCATCGCTGCTGCTGGCGGTCCACTCGAGGATGAGTGTGGGGCCGAGGACGTCGCGGATGGTATGGCCGGATGTGAGCACCGTGCGCCTGCCCAGGCCGTTGATGTAAGCCAGCGTAACGGTGACGGGCGCGGGCTTCACCAGGTCCACGGTGACGGTCTCGGTGACCTGCGCGGTGCGCCCGGCCACGTCGGTGGCGCGGGCGGTGACGACGTAGGCCACGCCGTCGGGCTCGCTGCCCAGGTTCCAGGTGTAGCGCCAGGCGCCATCGTGGAGGGAAGCGTCGTTCCAGGCGTCCGAAGTGGTTACCTGTACCCGCTCTACGCCCCCGGTGTCGGTGACGAGGCCGGTGAGGGCCACGCGCCCCAGGGAGAGGCGATGGGTGGTGGTCAGCACGGTTGGCTCGACGGATACCCACGGCGGCTGCGTGTCCACGATGACGGTGTCTGGGCGCGGGTCGGCCTGCACGCGGCCGGCCCAGTCGGAGGCGACAGCCAACAGCGTGTGTGGCCCCTCATCTGTAAGCGTAAGCGACGGAACCCAGGTGGTGCTCCAGAGCGTGTCGGTGATGGCGCCGTCGGGCCAGGTGGCGGCGTCCAGGAACGCGCCGTCCACGGTGACGGTGATGGTGTGCAGGGAGTCCACCGCGTAGGCGCCCACGGTCACACTGACGGGCTCGGTGCTGGTCAGCACGCTCTCGTGGGTGGGGGTGAGGACGGCGGCGTCCAGCAGTGCGTCCTGCTGGGCCAGCGCCAGGAGCAGGGTGCCAGCCGTTTTCGTGGTGCAGCGACCATGGATGTCGCAGGCTGTGACCTTGGGGAACGGAGGCGGATCCGGGTGCCCAGGGACGGTGCAGGAGGGCGTCAGTTGGTAGAGCTGCGTGGCGTCGCTGGTCCAGGTGCGCCACCAGTCCGTGTCGAAGTAGTGACGGTCAGCGGCCTGCACTGAGCAGGGGCCACATTCAAAGCCATCCTCGACCAGATTGAAGTCCTTGGCCCAACAATCATAGGTGGTCTCGGCACTGGCGCCTGCGCCACGGAGGGTGACAGTGATGGCGACGCGGGGGGCGAGAGTATCAATCTCTCCGCGCCAGTGGTTCCAGGTGGATTGATTGTCGTTGCGGTTGTCGAAGACGTCGTTGCCGCGCAGGTCAATCTGGTAGATGCCGTCCAGGTCGGCCGGGATGGGGTGGCTCCAGCTCGAGGTGGTGACACCCTTGCCCGACTGGGCCAGTGCGGTATCCTCCCAATCCGGCTCCGTTACAGCGTGCGAAGCTAAGCCATCGGCGGGGGTGAAGGCGATCTCCAGCCCATCCAGCCCTATAGCAATGTAGGTGGGGTCCATCACCGCGCCGCTCAGGGTCACTGTCTGAGTGATGGTGGTCGTTGAGGGGTCCGGGTAGGTCAACTCGGCGACCGGGGCGGTGTGGTCCAGCAGGATGAGGATGCCTGGGTAGTCCTTCTCCGGCGTGCGATTGCCCACCTCGTCGGTGGCGCGGGTGATGAAGACGTAGTCACCGGTGGGATTGGCCACGGCCTCGGTGTCGTCGTTGAAGATGGGGAGGACGTAGTCAATGGCCCAGGCCCTGCCCTGAGCTTGTCGAAGGGTATCGCCGTCCAGTGTGGCTTCCTGCCAACCGTCGCCCGATATGACCTCTGCGTCCAGGGGATCAGGGTCGGTCAGGAGCACCTCAACAGACCGGACACCGCTGCCCGGCTCTGAGCCGGCCATCGGGTCGCTGACGGTGCCATGCAGCGAGACGGTCCAGCGGTTCTGGGCGGTGAGCGTGGCAGTGACGATGGTGAAGTTGACGATGTCGGTGTCCAGTTGTGGCGGGGAGCTGTCGAGGATGACGTCGGTGCCGGGGCCGGGTGTCTCGGTGTGGCCGACGACGTCCACGGCGCGGGTGTGCAGGGTGTGGCGGCCGTCGGCGTACCTGTCCACGCGCCAGCCATAGGCCCAGGATTCGTGGCCTGTGGCCGCCTCCCAGGGGTCGTTGTCTACGCGGACCTCGACGCGGTCTATGCTGGAGGTGGGGTCGTGGGCGTCGCCGCCGATGATGAGCGTGCCGGTGGCGGAGATGTACTGGCCGTGACTGAGGGAGGTGAGGGTGGAGGTGGGCCAGTCGGCGTCAATGAGCACGGGGGCGGCCTCGTCCAGGCTGATGTCGCCCAGCCAGGGCAGCACCTCGCGCAGGTAGAGGCGGTGCAGGAAGATATACCTGAATTGCCCCCACTGCCACCACGGTGCGACATTCGTCGTGACGGCGCAGTTGTGGTCATCACACGCCAGTGACATGCCGCGGGGCACTAGCTCGGGGTACATGGTTTCGTACGTTCCCCGACCGGAGTACCGGCTCCAATGCACAGCGTACGATTGTCCAGAGGCTCTGACGCTACCATTGGCCGCCAAAGCCTGATAAGCCACACTGCTGGGGGAGTCCCACCAGTCAGGGCCGTGCTCCCACATCGCTAACCAGCCTTTGTGTTGGGGGTCGTAAGCCACCCGCGGGTAGTAGAGCTCGCGGTCGCTACCCTTGGTGCCGATGGTGAACGCGCTCCCTACGCTGGAATCCTGCACGAAGTGACCACGTATCTTTTCTCCCTCGTAGCGGTAGACCACCAGCGCCTTGTCGGTGTTGGGGTCGTAGGCCACCTGGGGCAACTCTTCCATGCTATTTGTGTAGGCGATCTTGCCGCAACTGTCACTGACGTAGTGGCCGTTGCCGTCCAGGTAGGCGTACCACACGTCGAAGTCGGCACTGCTGAAGTGATTCTCCCAGACGGCGACGTAGTTGCCTCCGACGTAGGCCAGATCCACGTAGCGATCCTCTCTGACACCTTGCGCTCCACGGCTATCCAGCCGCTCCTCATGGCTGTCGACGTCGCCGTCGTTGGTCACGATCCGGGTCTTGATCTCCCAGTCATCGTGCAGCCGCTGCCAGCCGACAAGGAAGTCGGAGCCGTTGGTGGCGACGGAGGGTTCTTGCTCGTGGTCATGGCTCCTGACGATGGAGAAGGACGACTTCACCAGTTGCAGATTTGGCCCAACGATGGCGGCGTAGATGTCGAAGTCGTCGGAGTGCTCCTCTGCCCACACCACCAGGCACCGACCGTTGTTGGCGCAGGCGATGGCGGGTGGATGGGCGGCCTTGTCATAGTCGCCGTCATCCACGTGTAGGGAGGCACCGTCGAGATTGTCGCCGGCCTGATAGACGACGATGCGGCCCGTGACCTCGTTGTCGTCCTCGTCTGTGGAGTCGGCCTCCAGCGCGGCCACCACGTAGTCGCCGCTCCAGCCCGACGCCGGGGCAATGGCTGAATACCAGGGGTACTTGCCACTGGCTGCCTCTCGATGGCTGTCCTGCCGCGGGTCCCAGGTCCAGGTGGACTCCACACTGCCGGCGTGCAACTGCGAGGTCATCTCGTTGGCGATGTCCACGCTCTGAGAGCCGGCGCCGCCATCCACGACAACGTCGGTGGAGACGGTCTCTGCCTCTCCCTGGAAGAGGTCGAAGGAGGTGGACAGGTCGGTGGCCTCCAGCACGGACGGGAAGGTGACCGTCAGCCCACCCAGGGCATAGAGTTCCTGGGAGAGGTTGTTGCGCACGGTGGAGGTGTAGGCGAAGGTCACCCCAGGCGCGACGATCCAGTCCTCGTCGTCGCTCTCAGGATAGATGCCCAACCCGCTGGTGGTGAACGCCTTGGGGTGGGTCCCCAGGGTGTGCTCAGCTAAGTCGCTCAGACCGTCGCCGTCCTCGTCGGCTATGAACGGGCTAGAGGTGACGTGGGTCTTGAGGTGGTTGGCGGCGTCGTATTCGAAGTCCCAGCCGTCCAGTTCCTCTTTGTCGCTCAGGCCGTCGCGGTCCGTGTCGCGGTTGTCCGGATTGGTACCCAGGCGCACCTCCTCGCCATCGGAGAGGCCGTCGTTGTCGCTATCTCTCGACAGGGGGGAGATGTCGGCCCCACCGTTTTTGGCCCCGGCGGCGCGCATCCGCAGCTCGTATTTGTCGGACAGGCCATCGCCGTCGGAGTCCCACCTGCTGTCGTCGGGGTCGTTGCCGTGGTGGGCGAAGGAGAGCAGGCCATCGCCATCGGCGTCCGCCTGTGGCCGGAAATCGTCGCCCCAGTTGAGGGCATAGAACTCGTCCAGCGTGGCGGGGAAGACGTCGAACACGACGTGTTGGCCCATGTGTAGTGACAGACTGTCGTCAAACGTCTGGTCGCTGCACACGAAGCCATGGCTGGTGGTCCAGCACTCGACGCAGGGGATGGCGTAGCCCACGTTGAGGTAAACCGGCATGGTGCGGTTGACGCCGGCCTGGAGTGGGACGTCGTTGACTGACAGACCGCTTTGCACCCAACCTCGGTACATCGTATTGAACGAATAGGTGTGATCCTCCTCGACGTCCTGCCAGGCGGAGGACATCTCACCACGGCTGGCAGAGACATCCTGTTCACTTCGGTTCAGTTGGTAGTTGAAAGTGGTAGATCGTAGATTACTCTCAGTGTACAAGACCGGCACCCAGCCTGTTACGCGCCAGCCCTCCGGGTCCTGATGGACAATGGTTGTGGTCAGGTTTGTGCTGAGGGCCAACGTGTTGCCTGCCCTGAGACCTCGTGAGGGATTGCCCAGCGACATATTGAGTTCGCCCATAGTTGCGTCGGACTCGATGGTGGGCTCTACGTGGTAGATGAGACTGGCTATCTTCTCCGTCAACCAGCCGCTGATGGTCGGCAGACCCAATGCCGCGAGGACGACGTCAATCAGCGACACGATGGCGACGATGATGAGGCCAATCACGGTGAGGGCGATGATGAACATCACGATGAGCAGGATGGTGGCAGCGATGCTCTGAGCTAGCAGTTGGTTGTACTCGATGCTTCCCGCCTCCATGTCGCTGGCCTGGACGAAAAAGGTCACCCAGACGATGATGGCGCCGATGATCAGGCCGATGAGGCCGCCCCATTTGGTGGCGCCGACCCAGGTGTGCGATGCGCACAAGTAGATCTTCATGGAGGCGAGGAAGCCGAAAGCGGAACTCCTGATCATCTCCACCACCGCCGTGATGTAGCCGATGAGCTTGATAGTGGTCATCAACCCGCCTATGAGGATGTTCAGCCCAATCTCGACCCACTTGACCCCGTTGAAGTAGGCGGAAACCAGCATAGTAACCAGGGCCACGACGGCGGCCAGGGTCAGGGTGACGGCGATACCCCGGCCCCAGCCTGAGCCCAGCCACTTCAGCCAGTCGTACTTTTCGGCCAGTGCACTGGGCCACCGCCAGAGCCACTCGACGTAAGCGAGTCTCGCTAATCCCGCTTTCAGCGACACCTGGCCCAGATACCTCCAGAAGGACTCCACTGAGCGGGGGTTGATTCCCGCCAGAGCCAGCTTGTAAACTGCCTCGATGACTTTCTCGATCACTTTACCGCCTGTCTTCAGGGCCTCGGGCTCCTCCAACTGGGCAGCCTGCGATTGCAGCACATCGTCTCCCACCTGGACGATGCTGTTGACCCCATTGTAGAGCACGAGGTAATACAACTGGATGCCCAGCAACAGGCCGGCCGCCAACTCTTCATCCTCATTGAGAGTGGGATAACGGCGCGCCAGTTCGCGCCAGTATTCGTCAATCGGGCAGGCTTCCCATGCCCCGCTGCGGTAGCGGTAGGGAGCCCAGTTGATTCCGGCCAATGTTTGTACTGGCACTCCGTCAGCACCGCTAGGGGGCAGGTCCACGGTGAGCTGGCTGCCGCTCCATTGGACGTTGCTGCCGTGGCCCTGGACGTCCAGGTTGACCACACGGTAGTGCTCTTCGCGGGCGAACATGAGCGTGGGGGTGATGGGCCCCGACGGCGACCAGTGGGCGGTGAACACATCATTCAGGATAGCCTTGGTGTCGGTCATGGGGATGGTGGCCCGTGCCACGTCCAGGTGCTCGTAGGTGTGGATTTCCACGTGCAGGATGTTGGGGATGTTCCAGCGTTGCTCCTCGGTGTACGCGCCGTTGGTGGTGCGGTTGAAGCGGTTGTAGATTTCGGCCACGGTGACGTCGCGCTGACCATTCTCGTCTGCGTCTTGCCCGGACAGGAAGGTGTAGTCCAGCCCGTTGGCCAGCACGACGAGGCTGGCGTCGTCGTTGAGGTCATCATCTACCTGCGGGTCTTCGTAGATGAAGGCCACATCTGTGCCATGATCCTCGCGCACGCTCAGGCCAGTCAGACGCCAGTCATCGTGGTAGGTCTGCACCACGCGCAACTGGTTCTTCTCACTGTACTTCGCGCAGATGCCGTCATCGTACTCCTCGCAGACGTCCACCAACGCGTGCACTAGCCAGACCAGCCGCACCTGCTGGGCATTGCCCCAACCCCCCTCGGTCCCCCCAGGTAGGGGGGAGGATGGCCGGTAGAGCATCTTGCCATAGAAAGCGACGTGCGCGTCGCCTTTGTCATCGGTGACCAACTGCAACGGCACGTAGGCCGCCTTCTCGTAGGGATGCCGTTTATCCCCGCCGTCAGCCTCCAAATCCTGGACGGAGATGCCGTAGCGAGTCAGCTCGTCCTGGGACGGCAGGTTGGTGGGAGAGCCGATGATGCGGATCTCCAGCATCGGCACCAGCTTCATGTCGCCGTTGTCGTTGGGCGAGACTGAGGTGTTGGGGTCGAGATCGTGGAAGGTCACTCCATCGGCGTCCTGTACCTGACCCCGCTTGTCGTCCTTGGGCCAATCGAGCACGTTGAAGGCATACCACAGGCGGTCGGGGTTGGTAGGGCGCAGTTGGAACTCGACGTAGGTGGCCTTGCCTTCCTCCAGGTCATCTACTTTCAGAGAGAGAGGATTGCTGCCGCTGAAAGTGGCGCTGCTCTGGTGGGGCGAGAGGTCGAGGTTGTCGGGTACGCCGTCGCCGTCGTTGTCGCGGTCAAAGAGATCGGGCGTGCCATCGTTGTCGGTGTCCCAGGTGGTTTGCGTGCTGCCGGGGAGGTTCCACTCCTGTCCGTCGCCGATGCCGTCTCTGTTGGTGTCCTTCTCCAGCGGGTCGGTGTACCAGGTCTGGCCGTCGTAGTCGAAGCCAACGACCTCGCTGTAGTCGGACACGCCGTCGCCGTCGGAGTCCCCGTAGGCGGGATTGGTGCCCAACTGTGCTTCCTGGTAGTCGGTGAGACCATCATTGTCGGCATCAGTGCCATCGTCGTCAGATTGCGGACTGTTCGATTGCGGATTGATTCCGAATTCCGAATTCCGAATTCCGAAATCACGAGGGTTGGCGTGGGGGTTGATGGTTGGGTGGGACTGGAGGTCACGCAGAGTGCGCGCCATGTCGCTCTCCTGCTGGCGCTGTTCCTGCTCCTGGACGCGGGCTGCCTGGCGGTGGCCGAAGCTCGCTGCCTGTAGTTGTTGCAGGAACGGGCCGCAGACCATCGAGGCGATGAGGGCCACCGCCAGTGCCACGTACAGTTTCTTCGAGCGGCTGTGGGTGGCCATCACGACGACCAGCGCCAGCGTGCCGGCGAGAAACGTCGCCTGCTGGGGCGCACGAGGTGGCACGGTCAGGAGACCGGCGACAACAGCCAGGGCAGAGCGGGTTTGTGCGCGGGCCACCCTGTCACCGAAGTCGGAGAAATCGACGGTGACGTCCGCCTCGATCTGGTGGTCGTCGGGGCGTGGGGGGAACTGCAGGTGGATGATCTGGCGCAGCGGCAGGCCATCCTCGCCAACCCACAGCTCGCCCTCGCCCGCCATTCCTGCGTACTGGCGGGGCAGGTCCAGGCTCACGCCCGGCGGGAGCTCGCCCGTCTCGGTCAGGTGCTGCTGGAGTTGGTCGCGCAGGTAGGCGGCGAAGCCCGGCCCGTTGATCTCGAAGGTGTAGCGGGTAAAGGTGACCTCTCCAGCCCCCCCTCGGTCCCCCCCAACTCTGGGGGGGAGGGTACGAGTCTCGGTGCCCTGATTGATGGCGTCCCGCGCGGCTGCCAGGTAGGCCAGGAAGTCGCCTTCGGGGGCGAAGAGGCCAGTGAAGTCGTTGACCTCCTGCCAGGGTTCGGCGCCCTGACGGGCGAAGGCGCGGTCGCCCTCGACGCGCACCTCGACGCCGCTTTCGGCGTTCAGCACGCTGCCGCCCTGGGACCAGAGGGTGAGGCGCATCGTCTGGTCAGGCAGGTTGGTCTGCCCCTCAATGCGCAGCGCGTCGCGTTTGCTCTGCCGCCCGACGTTGGTGACAGTGGGCAGCGGGACAGTGGTTTGCACGACGTCGGCGGCGAAGCGGTAGGAGCCGGCCTCGCGGGCACGCTGCCAGGCCGCCTCGATACTGCCTTGCTCGTCCGAAGACGCGATAGCGGGGTAGATGAGCGTCGCCAGGATGAGTACACCCAGGATACCCCACAGAAGATTGAGAGAACGTAGCCTTTTCATTATCTTTGCCTCCTTTTGTGTTGTGCTTGCTCTGTTTTTCTGGCCCTCCTAATGCCACAACATCTTGGTCTTGCAAGCTCCGTCTTGCTGTGTCAACGAATACCAAGCGAACAGACGAATGATCAGCTTCAGACATCTTCTGCTGGGGCAGACACGCCCCACACTTATTAGCTCTTCAGCACCAACGGCAACCAGAAGCGAGACACAACCATGTGGACTACTACTGTCGGTCCAGTGAGCTCTGCGTTGCCCGCCCTATCCCCACTGCGGGCCCGGATGAAGTACTCCACTTGATCCTCAGGCAGGGTGCCAGCGAAGGCCCACAGTGTGGCTGTTTCGGGTTTCGGGTTCTGGGTTTCGGGTTGAGGTGTTGGGGACTGCGACCTCTCCGCCAGCAACTTCTCGGCTCCATCCGCCAGCACCGCGTTGCGCCAGGTGAGGCCGCCGTCCAGGCTGACTTCGACGCGGTCCACACCTACCCCGTCCTCGCTCCAGCCCCAGACGAGGACCTGTGTCACATCAGGCTCTAGCCAGGTGCCGTCGGCCGGGTGGGCGATGGTGGTCGTTGGGGCCACCGCGTCCACGATGACTTCCACGGGCACTGAAGGCTCGCCCACGTTGCCCGCCGCGTCTATCGCGCGGACGCGCAGGGTGTAGGTGATGCCTTCCTCGCCAGCCGGCAGCCACCAGCGCCAGGTCCACGTGTACGTACCATCCGCTTGTCGCACCGGCTGGTCCACCACACCCCACGGGCCGCCGTCGAGTTGGATCTCCACGGCGTTCAGCGCACCGTTGGCCGGGAAGGAGTCAAAGGCCCGGCCAGCGATCTCTAGTGCCCGACCGCCTACCAGCGTCGGACTGACAGCCGGCTGCTCAATGGCCGCTTGCGGCCCAACCGCATCTACCAGCATCTCAGTGCCTGCGACTGGCCCGACGTTGCCCAGCACGTCCCAGGCCCGCGCCCAGACCCACACGGTCTCGACGCCTTCGGGTACGTCCACCTTCCCGGTCCAGAAGAGCGTGCCATGGGCCGTCTGCCAATCCGCTGATGCGGGGGCCTCGCTTACGGTGACGGCTACCTCTACTCGCGCCGCGCTGGCCCCCTGGCCTGGCGGCACGGTGCCCAGCACCGTCACCCAGCCGGGCCGAACGGCGTCCTCGCCGCTGGGATCGGTCAGTTCCACGCGCAGGCCCTCGGCGTCCACCGCGTGGCTCAGGGTGACCAAGTTGTCGCTGGGGCTGGCGTCGGGCCACGTGGTGTGCAGCGTGGCCGTCGTGGTCACAGCGCCACCTGCCGTCAGGGCGTCCACCACCTGGGCTTCCACAGTGAGCGACCGCCATTCGCCGCTGGGCAGGTCGCCGAACTGCCAGGCCCAGATAGCGCTGCCGGGGCCACAGCTCTCGCACGCGCCGTCGCCCTCCGCGCTGAAGTAGGCCAGGCCGGGCGAGGCCTCCAGGGTCAGTCGCGCGTCCTCTGCCGCCTGCAGGCCGGAGCTCCCCAGTCGGACCTCGTAGGTGATGACGCTCCCCTGGCCCAGATGCACGGCCGGCGGCTGCAGGCTCGACACCACGAGCCAGGTATGGTCGGCCACGGGCTGACCAGCGCTGGGCATCACCTGAGGTCCCAACTCGGGCCAGGTGTAGGCATCGGTCCACGGACCGGCCAGCGGGTTGGTGGCCGGGAAGACGGCCCAGGCAGCCCCACCATCCTCCGGCACGGCGAAGGCCATGAATCCCAGGCCCACCGGCTGCCCCAGCGCTGCCAGTGGGATGCGCACCTCCGTCCCACCCAGGCTGCTGTGGGCGTATTCGACGCTCGCGTCCTCCACCGCCACCCAGGTGCTTCCATTCCAGGCCAGGAAGCTCGCCACGTCGTGCTCGTCCACGGTGAAGGCGTATTCGGCGTGGAAGGGGAGAGTATGACCCGCCACATCGGTGGCGCCGCCAGCGCCGGTGTCGAACAGGAACCAGGCCTCCCCATCCAGGCTCCAGATGCCGCCCTGCCAGCCCAGGAAGAGGTCATCGGCGTCCCACTGGGTGTAGAGCTGGGCTGTCTGGCCGGCGGTGCGCACGTCTTCGTCCAGCAGGTGGAACTCCGGCAGCCACTCGCCGTGAGGGATGTCCACCACCCCGTCCACAACCACTATGCTCGTGCCGCCACTCAAGCCCAGGCCGGCGTCGGAGACGTGCCAGGGGCCATAGTGGCGGATGAGCCAGTTGCTGGCATTGTCGGCTGCCCTCAGGTGGAAGTACCAGTCGCCGGGGGAATCGAAACTGCCGCTGAAGCTGGTGCCCGCTGCTGGTGCTGTGGGCACGGTGTTGGTGATCTGATCCAGGGCCACGAACGTGCCCGCGATGCCGCTGCCGTCAGTGGCCGCGTTCCAGGTGGCCTGCAGCGACGCGCCCACGCCGGTATGCGTGCCCTCCTCCAGGTTGAACGTCACCGGTGTCAGTCCGCCGGGCAGGACGTTGTCCACCGTGAGGGCGATCCGCTGCTGTGTCGTCAGCCCGCCCCGGTCGGTGGCCTCCACCGCCAGGTGCCAGGTCTGCCCATCCAGCCTGGGCACGTCCCAGGTGGCAGACCAAGTGCCGCCGTCTTGAGAAGCTTCGCGCCAGGAGGCGGTGTTGTCTGGACTGAAGCGGACTGCCGTTACCCCTGAGGTGGCGTCGGTGGCCGTGCCGGTGACGGTGATGCGACCCGTGGTAGTGATCACGCTGCCGCCAGTCGGGCCGGTGAAGGAGGCTACAGGCGATGTCGCGTCTACGATGATGCGTACCGGATCGGTCACGTACTCTGCACCGTCGGTATCCCTTACACTGGCGGTGGCGTTGTGAGCGCCATCCTCCCATCTGCTGAGAACGACGAAGTCGCGCGCGTAGGCCCAGTGGAAACGGTGAGGGTTGCCATCGGGAGCGATACACGATCCCGTGGTCGCAGTGCGCACGCATATCTGGGCGATGCCTTGCGAGGCAACGGCCGTACCCTCAATGGGGGGGAGGCTTTCTGTGGAGATATCGCCGTCGGCGTAGTTCTCAACGATGTTGCCCAGGTCTGGTACAGAGACAGCGATCGTGCGCTCCTGGCCGTAATCCACGTTGCCCAGCCAGTCCACCGCCTGGGGGCGGACGGTCTTGCTAGCAGGAATGTATCGCCAGAAAGCGTCTGAATCATAGCCTGCTGTGGCGTAGAGCGCACCATTCAGCCAGGCAAAGCCGCCTTCGTCGAACCCACCAGGAGTCGCTGCCAGGCTCTCCCAGGCGTCGGTATGCAGGTCGTAGCGGTAGAGGGCCGATGTCGACCTACTGCCACGCAGAGCGTATATGAAGCGCGCTCCATCCCACGCCAGACCCCCGTCCCAGATGTTGTCCGGAGCGTCAGCCAGGCGCGTCCAGGTATCAGTGGCCGGACTGTAGCGATAGAAGGCAGCGGAGCCATATCCAGGGAAGGCATAAACGGCGTCAGTGGCCCAGGTCATGGCACCACCCCACGTCACTGCTTGAGGAATGTCGGCCTTCTTCTCCCAATAGTTGCTGGCGATGTCGAAGCGGTAGAAGTCCTTTCTGTCCTGGCGGGTGGTCATGTCCACACCGACGATCAGGTAAAGAGACCCGACGCCATCGCCAGCCAGAGCGGCGCCCCCGTAGGGCGCGGTGGGGACATTGGCGCGCCACAGCCATTCGTCGTTCAACGGGTCGTAGCGATAGAAACTCTCATTGCCTCCCGGTGTTGCATACAGATAGCCATCGCCGCCAGCGGTTAGGCCGGCTCCCCAACCGGTAGCTCCTGGGAAGTCGGTCTTCTGCTGCCAGGTGTCGGACTGCGGGTCATAGACAAAAAGATTCTTGGGATACCGCAGCAAAGCCATCGCCCAGATACGGCCGTCCCACCCTGCAATGCGGCTGCCCTTGGTCAGATAGGATGGTGTTCTGGCCAACTCTTGCCAGCCCATCTCCACGGCCGAGATAGCTGCCGACCAAATCTCCGATCCAGGGTGATACGTCGCCGGCAGCGGGGCTCCGTTCACGTCGAAAGCCACGCTCTGTACCCCGGCCAATGTATCGGTCACACAAGCCGTCAGCACCAGCGAGGGGGCGGTGACTTCTGTCGCCGTCGGCTCCCAGGTGATCTGCGACGGCGTGCGGTCTACCAACAACAGATCGTCCCAGCGCCAGAAGTGACGAGAGTGATAGCGCGATTGGCCGTCCCAGTGCTGGCCGCGCAGTGCGAAGAGTCCGCCCTGTCCCCACGCCAGGGAACCACCCTCCCAGATAGTTTCTGGGGCATTGGGCATGGTCTCCCAGCGACCTGTCGGGATGTGGTAGCGGTAGAAATGCCCGCTAGCATTGCCAGCAAAGGCATAGAGATAGTCGCCGCTATCACATTCCCCTGACCCAATGCAGGCCCAGGCCAGTGCGCCGCCCCAACCGACGATGCTGGGAAGGCCAACCAGCACGTCCCAGACATCCCGTGCCGGGTCGTAGCGCCAGAAGCCGGAGGTGTAACCGCCACGCAGGGCGTAGATGGTCACGCCATTGCTTGTCCGATGAACCGCCAGCGCGATACCTTCCCGGCCCGCAGGGGCCGGCGCGTCGGCCAGTCGCTCCCAACCTCTGGCTGGAGCATAGCGGTGGAAGGCTTTGCTCTGCTGTGAGTTCAGGGCGTAAAGCGTTCCCAACCCGTCGCTGGCGAGGGCAGCAGCCGTGCCGATAGCGCTCGGAGAAGAAGCAACGGATTGCCAGGTGTCGGTAGCGATGTTGTAGCGCCACAACTGATCACTGGCCAGCAGGTAGATGCCGCCGTCTTCGGCTGGGGCCAGACCTTCACCCAGCCGGACATCAGTTGGCGTCTCGGCAAGAGCCTGCCAGCCTCCTGCCGATGGGCCTTGCCAGGCGGCCCTCACCGGGAAGCTGAAGAAACCACGCCTGCCTTCCCCAATGGTAACGTAGACCCGGTCGCCTACCACAACCATACGCCCGCCGTCGCCCACTGCCTGGGGCACATCGGGCAACGTGCGCCAGCGCCCCGCTGTCCACGCCACCGGGTCGGAGGCCTCGTTGCCCACGTTGTCCGTGCCACGAGCGTAGGTGCGAAGCAGGCCCTCTGTTGGCTCAACGACGTTAGCTTGCCACGTGCCTCCGGACGCAGTGGCCTGTTGCCACGTGACTGGGAGCGTGGCAGTCAACGGCTGGGTCGGGTCGTGCACTTGCCCCAGGCCAACCTCGACCTGGGCGACCCCCGTATCGGCCACGGCGCAGGAGGAGCCGACTGAACCGAAGAAGAGCCCGGCCCGGCCGCCCACAGCAGGAATGAGCAGGTCGGGCGAGGCGTCGCAGTTGGCGTCGCCGGAGCAGGGTGAAAGGGCTGGCGAGCTTGACCCGTTGGTCCAGGTGGCGTCGGCGCCGGAGAGGGGGGGCCAGCCGCCAGTGCGACCGTGCAGCAACCAGGCCCTGCTGCCTTCGCCGGCTACCAGGAAGTCGTCCAGACTATCGCTATTCACGTCTCCTGCAGGTCCGACAGCGGAACCTGCTCGGTCACCGCTCCCGCCCGTCAGGGTAGCGTCGGCGTCGGAGGTGAAGAGGGTGTAAGGCCAGGGTTGTCGTCCCTTGAAGAGGAACACCCGGCCGGCGTCGTTGTTGTAACCCGGCTCGCCCACCAGGAAGTCGTCCAGGCCATCGCCGTCCACGTCGCCCACGCCGGCCACGGCCGCGCCGGTGCGCAGGGCAGGATCAGGCACCGAGTGCGCCACGGAGACATGGGTTGACGCTGCCAGTGTGCGATCCTGGCGGCCTTGGAAGAGGAACACGGTGCCCGAGTCCAAATCAGCGACAGCGAAGTCGTCCAGGCCATCACCATTGATGTCGCCCAGGCCAGCCAGCCGGACGTTCGCGATGCTCGGAGCGTAGATACGCCAAAAGTCGGGCTTACGGTCGCCACGGGCGGCATAGAGGTAGCCATCAAGCCAGGCCAGGGCGCCCCCTTCATGAACGACTTCCGGCACAGTTGGCAATGCCTCCCAGGTGTTGGTTTGCAGGTCATAACGGTAGGAGTGCGACTTCGCCTGACCGCGCAGTGCGTAGATATACCGACCTCTATTCCACGCCAGGGACCCGCCGCTGCCGATGCTGCCTGGCGCATTCGCAAGGCGCGTCCAGGTGTTCTCCACCGGGTCGTAGCGGTAAAGGGCGTTGGAATCTTTGCCTGGGAAGGCGTAGAGAGCGCCAGCAGCCCAGGTCAGGGCGCCGCCCCTTTGAACCGGCTGGGGGATCTCATGGAGTGACGTCCAGCTATTGATAGCGATGTCGTAGCGACAGAAGCCTTGCTGCCCATTGCCGGCAAGCAGGTAGAGATGGCCGGCGCCATCAGCAGCCAGGGCAGCGCCTTCGCCGGGCACGATGAGAGTGTTCGCCCGTCTGTCCCAGGTGTCCGTGGATACGCTGTAACGGTAAAAACCCAACCAACCGCCCAAGGTAGCGTAGATATAGCCATCGCCGCCCGCAGCCAGAGTGCCACCCAAAGTCACATACTTACCCGGAGGCAGGTTAGTCGTCTCCTCCCAGGCATTGCGCTGGGGGTCATATACGAAGAACCCGACACTTTGGCTGCCCTCCGTGGCCCAGATGCGACCATCCCAGGCGGCGATGCGGCCGCCCCAACCCGTTCCTTCCGGCGCGCTGGCCTGCACCTGCCAACTGGGGGCCTGAGCTGGCATCGTCAAGGACGCGGGCTGCAGGCTCAATCCGGCATCCCCCAGGGCCAGGTAGGCTGTGCCGCTAGTCGCGACGAGCAGGTCATCCATCCCGTCGCCGTTGACGTCGCCTGCTAATGCGGCACGGGTGGCTTGGTCGGCGAACAACACCGCCTCGGCAGCATTGGGGGCGAGGCGGCCCGGCCAGCCGCGATCGTGGCCCAGGAAGACGCGCACGCCCTTCTCGCTGCCCACCACCAATTCGTCGTAGCCGTCGCCGTTGAGGTCACCTGCATCCAGGTCCATAATCTCGCCGGAGAAGGGGCCGGCGGTTACATCGGCCGCCGCCAGGTTCAACTCTGGCGGCCAGCCGCCTGGCCGCCCGAAGAGCACGTGCACCGTGCTTGCCTGGACGTTGGATATGGCCAGGTCGTCCAGATCGTCGCCGTTGAAGTCGCCCCAGGTGTTCAGGGTCAGCGCTCCGTCGCCGGTCGCCGGCTTCAGCCACACCGTGGCGTCGCCGGAGGCGTTCAGGGCGCCTTGTAGCGGCTTGGGCTGGGGCAGTGCGCCGAAGGGAGCCAACTCGTCAGCCGTCAGTTGCAGGGCTATCGGGTTGGTGCCCGTGACAGCAATGCCAGGTGCCTCGATCAAAGTGACCTGGGGTGGCGTGTTGTCCACAGTGACGTGCACCGCCGTCTGGCCGGTCTCCACGTTGCCAGCGCCATCGCGCGCCGTAGCCGCCAGGTCGAAGCGGCCATTGGGCCGCCCAGTGGGCAAGCGCAGGGTCGTCTGCCAGGCCGTCGCGTCTCCGCCGGGGTTGTCCAGGACGGCGTCTTGTCTGGGGCGAACGGGGCTGACCCGCACCTGGGCCACGCCGCTCAAGTTGTCCTGGGACTGACCGGTGACAGCCAGCGTGCGGTAGCCGTTGGCGCCGATGGGCACGGTGGTCTGGCTGCCGTCCGCTGGGCTCTGGATCGCGCTTTGGGGCGGGGTCTGGTCCACGACCACATGCACCTCAGGGCCAGGGGTTTCGCGGTGGCCGGGGACGTCGGGGAAGACGTCGCTGGCCTGGGAGCGCAGGGTGTAGGGGCCGTCTGGCGGCAGTTCCCAAGTGTAGGCCCAGCTCTCCCGGCCGCTGGCCAGCCGCCATTGCTGGTCGTGGTTCACGTCTAGCTCGACCTTGCCCATCTGGCTGGTGGGGTCGCGAGCTTCGCCGGCTACCACCACGTGGCCGCCGGTGAGGAAGTCGCCCTCGGCGGGATAGAGGATGGTGGATTCGGGGGCGTCGCCGTCCACTTTGTAGACGAAGCGGTCGGCCATAGTGCGTGGGTCTCCCTCCCAGGTGTATTCGACGATGCCGGTGGTGGTGAGTACCGTGGTAGCTGTGGGGGAGATGACGTTGGCGGCAACTACGAAGGTAACCCACTCTCCTGGGTCCACCCCGCTGTAAATCGTCAGCCGCCGCCCCAGGGTGCCGTCAGGACACTGTGGGTTACGCTCGTAAATGCGATAGTGCACGTCGTGAACGCTGGTCAAATGCTGGAACAAGTCCAGGTAATCTATGGTAACGAGGTCTCCCATGCAGATGATCACGTCGGGGGCAATGGTCGCGGGACTGAAGTTGAGGGCGGAGACGGTCACGCTCATGGGCGAACCGGCGGCGAGCACGGTATCGGGTGTGGGCTGGGGACTGACGATGACGGTCAGGCCAGACACGAAGGCGCGTGGGTTGGTGTTCAGCGCATACTCCTGATTATCGGTGAGACCGTCGCTGTCGGGGTCGGCGTTGTTGGGCAACGGCCAGGCCTGGGCAGGATCGAAGTGGCCTCCGAAGTCCATCTCCCAGCCACCCTGGAGCTCCGGCGTGCCGCCGGACGGGTGCACCACCCGCACCAGGTCTTTTTCGTCGCTCAGGCCGTCGGCGTCGGTATCGGCCCAGTCGGGGCGGATGTTCCACTTGAGCTCCTCGGCATCGGTGAGGGTGTCGCCGTCGGCGTCGGCGCGAACCGGATCCACGCCCAGCTTGTAGCGCTGCTGAATCTCGTAGCTGTCCAGCAGGCCGTCGCCGTCGCTGTCTGCGCATCTCCAACTGGTCTTGCTCTTTCCCTGAACTTGGTCGCAGGCATAGTCGTCTTCTTGAGTGTCGGGCACGCCATCGGCGTCCTTATCGTAGTTGTGCAACGAGGGCCACTCCCACAGCCCGTCCAGGGTCTCAGGGAACACATCCACGTACATGTCGGAGAGGTCTTCTTCCTTGCTTTCTGCTTGGCCTTCGGTCTGTTCTGTCTCACAGAAGATGCCCCAGTAGTTCAAGGGGGAGCGCCAGCAGTGGCGGAAGGCGAAGCTGTAGCCCATGTCCAATCCAAACTTGAGGGGCAGGTTGATGGTTGGATCGGGCAAGGTGTAGTGGCCTTCCAGTGGATTGGTGCAAACCCGCCGCTCCGGATCGCCGTCCTCCTGGCAGGTCTCGCTGCCCCGCCAAAGTCCCACGGTGACAGTGACCGGCGCAGCGACGTGGGCGTCAGCCCACACCTTGCTGCGGGCCACGTCATCCGCGCTGCCGTCTTCGGTGGCCACCACGTAGCCGCGGAAAGCGCCAGCAAGGATGAAACGATTGCCCTTGGTGAAGCCGGCCTGGGCGTCGGCCAGTTTGGCGTTGGCGTCGTCGAAGAAGACGCTGTCCTCGTCTGGCATGGTCGCCAGCAGCTTGACCTCCAGCACCAGGTTGCCTAAGAACTCCGCCACCTTGCTCTCCAGGTCGTAGCCGAACCAACTGGCGATCCAGAAGATCAACTGGATGATGAAGACGATGATCAGCCCCACCACGGTGAGCCCCAACACGAAGAAGATAATGGCCAGGATGGTGGCTCCGATGGCCATCTGCAGCGCCAGCCACCACTGCATGTTGGTGATGCCAGGCTGGCTGGTGATCTCGTAGAACATGTACCAGATCAGGGCAATCTGGATGACCAGCACGATGATGCCGGCCCACATCTTGGCGTTCTTCAGTCCCCACTCCAGACGTGTCCAACTGCCCTGACTGGTACCGGCCCACTTGATGGCTCGGTAGACGCTTACGGTCTCCTTGGCCACGTTGGCCGCTTTGGTGACTTCGACCAGGAACTTGATCTCATCGGAGATGGCCTTGGTGGCAATGAGCACAGTCAGGATGAAGATAGCCGCCATCAGGACCATCTGAGTGACCCTCATGTTGCTCTTGGCCCACTTGAGGGTGTCCCACCAGCCCCAGCCAGCCCTCGTCTCGGCGGTGAGGTATTTGCCAAGCAGCTTGGGCAGCTTGTCCAGCGTGGCCGGCCCTGCGATTTTCAGGGCCTTGAAGACCATTCCGGTGGGGTCATCGGGATATTCGAGGTCGTGGCTGTCTATCTTCACCGCCGCCTGGATGCCCTGGGAGGCAACCAGCCAGAAGAGCTTCGTGGCCTGGAATTGCGAGCTACTGATCTGCCCTTCGGGAATCTCGTCGGTCTCGACCACGAAAGGGCCAAAGCGCTGTTCCACGCTCTGCAGCACTTCCTTGACGCTCATCAACTTCCAGCCACCGGCATCGTACTGGTATTGGCTGATCTGCAGGGCGCGGATGACCATGATGGGCGCGTCGCCCAGGTTGACTACCAGGCCGCTGTATTGCTGGCTGAAATCCTCCAGGCCCAGCTCCCCGCCCTGGTGTTCCGTGGCGTGGAGCAGGAAGGCGGTGTCTGCCTGGGCGAAGTGGGTGTCCAGCAGCTCGTTGGTCATGGTCATGGTGAGGCTCGCCACGGCTTCGTCGGCGTGCTCGAAGTCGTCACAGATGCTGACCACAGGGGTTGGGATGAAGAAGGTCTGCGTGATGGGGTATGAGGTCGGATTGCGGAATCGCTCCACGACTTCGTCCAGGCGGTCGGGTCTGCGGTTTTCGCCTGTCTCCGACGCACGCCAGGGAGGAGTCTCCAGGAAGCTTTTCTCCAGGCCGAAGAACAGGGCGGCCAGGTCTCCCTCGTCATCGCGGTCGGGGGTGGCGAAGACCGCTGTCTCCATGCCGGCCTCTTTGCTGACGTGGGCACCGGTGACTGCGAACTGGTCGGTGTACACGTGCAGCGGGGTTTGGGCGGTCTCGATTCGACAGTTGGTTTTGTCGTCCTCGTCGCAGACTTGGGTGTCCACCCTGGCCTGGATAACCCACACCAGTTCTACCTGTAGCTCGATGGCTCCACCTGGAGGTACGTCAGCGCCGGAAAAGGCGGCGCGGCTGTGGAAAGCGGCCGGGTAGCCGCCAGCATCCACCAAAGTCAGCGGGACGTAGAGGGTATCCTTGCCTGTATCAGGGTCGTGCTGCAAGGCGATGCCGTACTGGGTGGCCTGCATGGGGGCCACGTTGCTCTCCATGCGCAGCATGGGGATCAGGGTGAGGTCGTCGGTGCTCTGGTCCAGGTCGCGCATCTGGCCCCTGTCGTCGTCGGGCCAATCGAGGGTCTTGAGGGTGTAACGCAGGTGGTCGGCGTTGGTGGGGCGTAGCTCGAGATCAACGTAGATGGGGCCCTGGTGACCGCTGGGGTTGACGGTCAGCGGCAGTGAGGTTGTGCCAAACTCCGTTTGGCCTGCGCCAGATAGAGCGCGGAAGGGGGAGACGTCCACCTCATCGGGTACGCCGTCGCCGTCGTTGTCGTCGTCCCACAGGTCGGGCACGCCGTCCAGGTCGGTATCGAAGCGTTGGTCGAGAGGACGGGTGAGAGGGTTGGGACCACCCGCTTGGCCGATGGGGTAAGCCCACTCAAGGTTGTCCTTCAGGGAGTCGCGGTTGGTGTCGGGGTCCAGGGGGCTGGTGGCCCAGTGCTTCCCATTGTAGTCGAAGCCTTCCACTTCTAGTGTGTCGGTGATCAGGTCGAAGTCGCTGTCCACTGTGTCGGTGAAGGTGCCCAGGACCATTTCGTAGGCATCGCTGAGACCGTCCCTGTCATAGTCCTGGCCGTCGTATTTGAGCGCTAGCTCCTCGTAGTAGGCGGTGATGCCCAACTGGTCGCGCCAGGTAGCGGCCTGGGCGTCCAGCCGCGCCGCTTCTGGCGAACCAGGCGGAGCCGCGCCAGGGGTTGCCGCCAGGTCCAGGCCCTTCAGCAGGTCTTGCAGGGATGACGGCTCCTGGGGGGATGGCTCATCAGGAAGTGGCTCATCGGTGGGTGGTGCCGCTTCGGCAATAGACGGGCCGTAGCGGGCTTTGAAGCGGGCCAGCTTCCAGCCCGGTATGAAGGGCTGGATCAGCATGGCGATGATAACAAGGATAGCAACGCTGGCATAGACGCCGGGGCGCTGGCGGTAGGTCAGCAACATCGCTAGGCTGACCAAAGCCACCAGGAAAATCAATCTTTTCAGGAAACCGGGTTCGTAGTCAGGCACGGAACGAAGTGAAGTGCCGTTGGACGCCACTCCGCTGGCGCTACGTGGCTTAGTACGAGCGGCGGCTTCACGCAACCCGAAGTCGGAGAAGTCGGTCACGATGCGGGCCTCAGTGGCGTAGTCTTCGCTGGCGTCGGGCAGGGTCAGCTCCAGGATCTGCCGCCGGGGCAGGCCGTCGGGTCCGATCCACAGCTCGCCCTGGCCGCTCAGGGTCTTCAAGGATGCTGGCGGTTGCAGGCGGGCGCCCTGAGGAAGGTCGGCTGCTACCTGCTCTTCCAGGCGACGCCGCACGTGCTCGGCGAAAGCGGGTCCGTCCAGGATGAAAGCCAGGCGGTCGTAACGCACGCCACCTGCCTCCACGACCGTTAGCTCGCCCACCTCGCGGGCCGCCTCCAGGTAGGCCAGGTAGTCGCCAGTGGGTGCGGCAATGCCCGCCGGGTCATCCATGCGCTGGCGCTTGCCGTCCATGGTCACCCACGTCTCGGCGCCGATGCGTTCGACCTCGATGGGCGTTAGCTCGGCACCGGGGGGCGCCAGGACGGGCAGCAGGCGTAGGTAACTGTAATCGGGCAGGCGCACCTGTCCCTCGGCCCGCAGGGCCACGTGCTCGTCGCTGCGACCGACGTTGTAGATGGTCGGTTTGGGGATTAGCGTCTGCTCGATGTCAGCAGTGAAGGCGTAGCTACCGGCCTTCTGAGCCTGTTTCCAGGCATCGTGCAACTGGGCAGCGGGGTCGGGGGGTGAGGTGGCAGTGGCCAGTCCGGCCATGGTGATGACGAGGAGTAGTGCACCAAGCAGCAGGGAGCCCAGCACGAGCCAGATGCGGCGGGAACAGGACGTGAACGTATCCAATGCCTTCATGGTAAACTCCTTTCGCACTCCTATTTCCCCGCTAAGACATGCTCCAACCGCAATTCAGCCCCCGGGGGGATACCGTAGCTCTGCGGCGAGCGGTGGCCAGCCAACTCCGTGTCTTCCCACCACAGGCGGAGCTCGCTGGCTGGAAGGCCAGTCTTGGCCGCCAGGTCGGCCAGAAGTCGGTCCAGCGTGGCATCGGGCGCCACTTCCACAGCCAGCGTCTGGCCATCGGGTGTGTGGATGGTCAGTGACAACCCGGTAACGACGGAACCTGCAATCTCACTCCCCTGGCCCCAGGGGTGGAGGAGCATCCCTCCCACCACCAGGACCACGGCCGCTACCGCCAGCGCTGACGCCGCCTGTACAGGTGTCACCGAGGTCGAGAGCCACTCGATCAGTCGCTGCCAGAGGGAGAAGCGGGCCAGCGGTACAGGCAATCGCAGCGTCCGGCCAAGGAGCGCTGGCCGTTCCTGGGGGGCCACGATCTCGACCTGGACGCCAGGCGGCAGTTCGACACCCAGACGGGCTAGGGTGCCGGCTGGATCGAGCCGGAGCTGCTGCGCCAGGCCGGGGTCCGTCCGGGCCCGCCGGACGATGGTTCCAATCCTGGCCACCATCTCAGTGTTTCCTTCAGTCCGGTCTGGTGATTGGTACATCATGATATCTACATTATACCATTGAGAGCTTGTGGAGGGCTTAAGGCGCGGGGGGCATATCTTCAGGATTGCTTTAGATCTGTCGTGGGGATAAGTTCTTCTGATGCGGGAAGCGTGAGGCGTGAACTGATCCTCCCGTTTTGCGTTTCACGTTATTGCCGACGCTCAAAGCAGTAGCCCAGGCCGGGTTCGGTCTGGATAAACTCCGGATGAGCCGGGTCCGGCTCGATCTTGCGGCGCAGGTTGTGGATGTGCGGCCAAAGGAGATGCACGTCCTCTTGCGCGGCGTCGCCCCATACCTCGCGTAAGAGCTCACGGTAGGTGACGATGCGGCCAGGTCGGTACACTAAGACCTTCAGGAGTTCAAACTCGGTCGGTGTGAGGCGCACCTCTTGACCGCTTAGCGTCACCCGTTGCCGGGCGAGGTCAACGAGCAAGGGACCAGCGATCAGACAGCGATCTGGTCCCGGTCCGGCCGGCGGCTGGGCTCGGCGGAGGCAAGCCCAAACTCGCGAGACCAGTTCCTCGGGGTCAGGCAACCCAGTCATGACGTCGTCCGCGCCAGCATCGAGGAGGCCGGCCGCCGCGTGGCGCGCTCTGACATCAGTGATGACCAGAACGGGCACATCCGACAACTGGCGTACCTGGCGACACACCTCCTCGGCTGGACCGACCGGCCACTGCCCCTGCAACATCACCACGTCGGCTGGTCGCTCTGCCAGCCAGTCGTACACGTCGGCGCCGTCGGGCAGGCGGTGGACACGGAACTTGGCTTCTTCCAGCGTGTTCTGAACGAAGCGACCCACAGCCGCGTCGGTGCAGGCAACCAGTGCCAAGTTGCCGGGAGGGAGCAGCGCCGGTTGGTAATCCGCGATCCGCCTGACCAGACGCGGGCTGGCTATCAGGCGTCCCATCGCCCAGCCCAGATAGCGCCCAAACCCTGCCAGGGCCTCCAGGTCAGCAGAACTGTACGGCGCAGCGCTGGTCTTAGTGCCCAGAGCCAGGACGCCGGTCAGTCGCGGGCCGTCTCGGAGCGGCACGTAGAGTAGCGGGAAGAATGGGAGTAGACCAGCCGCGTGCAGGTCGGCCGGCGCGTCGTTGGCGTGGCAGGGCGTAGTCAAGTCGGCCCAGTCACTGGAGGGGAATGGCGGGTCAGGTGACATCCAGCGCTCACCGCTCCGCAGCAAGAAATGGCCCTCGCGGATGACGGTCACGGCGCTGTGGAGCAGCCCCATCTCGGCCAGGCAATCCGCCGTCCAGTCCAGTAGCTCCCCTACGTCGGCCAGCGACGGCAGGGCCTGGCTCAGTCGGAGGATCAATGCCTCCTGGCGCAGCGGTTGGGGGAACATCCAGCGCAACACCCGGCTGTGCAGAAGGGTGCCCAGCGGGTAGAGCAGAGCCGCCAGGGTCAGCACCAGCAGCCACTGGGCCTGCCGTTCCCAGGCGGCGCCGGCTGGCAGCCGCGAGCCGAGCCAGCTCAGGGCGGCCAGCCCAACGCCGTAGATGAGGGCGATGGTCGCTGTCATCAGAGCGCTGGTCACGGTGCGGTGGATGACTACGTCAATGTCGAGGAGCCGATAGCGAAAGATGGCAACCAGGCAGGCAACGGGGACAGCCAGCATAGGCAGGAGGGTGAGTTCCTCGGGCAGGAGCGGTACGCCTTCAAGGGCGCGGGGGATGGCCACCAGCACCAGATAGGGTGTCAGCCCGACGCCCAGTCCCCAGAGGAGCCAGCGAAGCTGGTATCGCTCTGTCGGGCTCTGCGTGCGGCGATACTGATAGACGAAGGCGACGATGGCCAGGCTGCAGTAGACGGCGATGAGGAAATGGGCCACCCGGTCGGCTGGATCGGGGCCCAGGGTCTCAAAGGCTACCAGGAAGGCCGCTGGGACGAGTGTGTGGAGGGCGACGGGGAACCAACGGTGGCGGAGGGCGAGGGCGGGGCGGGGGAAGCTGAGGGCAGTGTGCAAGGCCAAGCTGCCGGCCAGCCAGAAGGCGACGTCCTCGATCCGCCGGCCAACCTGCCACATCGGTGATCGGCGTGGCCAGAGGTCGAGGGCGGCTGTAGTCGCCAGCTCAGCGCTGATGACCAGGAAGGCCAGGAAAAACAAGCGCGGCGCCGGCTCGTCGAGCGGCCGCAGGGCCAGGACGAAGGCCAAGCCGAGGAAGGCCACCGCCGCCAATAGGTAGGGCCCCGTAGCGGCAATGGTTCTCAGGCTGAGTTGATAGGCCAGGCCCCCCAGCGCCAGAGTGGTGTAGCCAGCTACACCACCAAGAGCCATCCACGGCCATCTGGAAGCGGTTTGAGGTCGCAGCTTGTGCATGGCTCACGTTCCCGTCAAGCATGTACCAAACTCGCGCACATTGCTCCTCAACGAGGGCTACTGGTGGGGGAGGCTGTCACTCCCGTAGCGAGTGTTGCCAGGCGGCCACAACTGCCCAAGTTGGATCAGTCATCACTAGCTCTGAGCAGGGCCAGATGCTGCAGCGCGATGATGGTCTTGGCATCGCAGATCTCGCCGCTTGCTATCATATCCATAGCCTCATCGAAGGGAACCTCCACGACTTGAGTGTCCTCCCCCTCTGTCACGACGCCGCCGCCTTTGCCAATGCGTTGGCCATGATCCACCTCGCCCAGGAACAGATGAACACCCTCCGAGGTGCCGCCGGGGCTGGGATAGATGGTGGCGATGAGTTGCAGTTCACCCTTGACCTCGTAGCCGGCTTCCTCCAGCAGTTCCTTGTTGGCCACTTCCTTGACGGTCCGGCCCTCATCCACAACACCGGCCACAATCTCCAGAAGCCAAGCCCCTCTGGCACCATCACCCTCACGCTCATGGGGGGCAAGCCGGGCGTAGATGGGGTAGCGAAATTGGCGGACCAGGATCACAGCATCGTCCTGGGGATTATACAGCAGCACGCCCACGGAGTCACCGCGCTCGAAGTTGATGCGGGTGACAGGCTCACTCATCCGGCCGTCGAAGCGGCGATACTGGAGCGTGGCGCGGATAACTCGAAATAACTTGCCGAACGAGTAGTCCTCGACCTGGTCAAGGATCTTCACCCTCAGACTGGCATCATCTGGTCGAGGTGAATCTGAGAACATAGGCGTTTCCTCTTCTCTTTCTACAGCGCATCATCAACCCACGTGATCTTTGCATCAGGCAGATTCTTCGCCCGCCAGGAAAGACACCGCTCGGCCAGCCGGCGGGCATGCTCGTAATAGTCGGGCTCGTTTCGACGGCGACTCTCGTAATCCACATACGGTTCTAGTTTGACCCAGGCTTTGACAATCATTGGGTTCATCCACGGCATAATCATCTCTTCGGGGATCCAGCCGGCCTGGGTAAGGAACGCTACCCGGTCCAGCGAGTTCAAGGTCCGCTTCACAAACGCCTGCCCCTCCGGCGTCAGAGAGCGTATGCCTTCTTGGGCATCATCTGGCAGGTCTTGGAAGATCCAGCGCCGGGCTTCGATGTTCTCGGGCGAGTTCAACTCATTGAACAGCCGATCAGCCACCTCCATATATCGGCTGCTGGCAACCTCAGACAATTCACGGTAGGCGACGAAGCCGGCACCGAGTACGCCTGCTGCGGCCACAGCCGT
This sequence comes from uncultured Anaerolineae bacterium, assembly GCA_964390805.1. Taxonomy (GTDB): domain Bacteria; phylum Chloroflexota; class Anaerolineae; order VGOG01; family VGOG01; genus CAYMKL01. Next base: position 59,595 of record CAYMKL010000014.1, read on the forward strand.
TGATAGCGCCTCGGTCATCGCCCAGAAGTCGACTGAGATCCCCACACTTCGTAAGAAAACCCACAGCGAGAACAAACCAAGAAGCCAGAAAAAAAAGCCAATCACTGTGCTCGCAACAATGACGATCAGCGTCAAGCGTCCTGACCAGTTAGCGCTCATTGATTGAGTCCTCCTCGTTGGGCAGGTAGCAAGCGAGGACAAGCCTCGCCCGCTACCAGAAAACCATGCGCAGTAGGGCCACTTTCACAATCGTCACCTTGAGTGAGAAGAAGCCACCTCGGACAGGGTGGAGAACACGGATCCCTTCGACAAGCTCAGGACAAGTGGCGGGATTAACGGATCAGATAATTGCTACTGAAGAGCAATCCGCAAATCCTGCGCATCCGTGTTCTAAACCCGCGACAGCCTCAGCAGACCTCGCATTAACCGCCCGAAGTGCCCCACTCTTCGTCCCCCTCTTTACTGTGTTGCGGGGTCTTTCCCTGGCTCTGGCTTGGACAGCAGAGTTTCAGCCACTTGTTTGAGCTTCAGCACCGCCTGCTCTGAGAACATGCCCACCAGGGCACCCAGCCCCGCGAAGCCAAAGGGACTGGTTTGCTCGATCGTCGCCTCGGTTGAGAAGAACCCACCTCGGATGACGAAATAGAAAACAAGCCCCAGGGTTGAGCCGACGAAGGGCAACAGGATGTACATCACCAACCAGCTAAACACCAGTTCCCGGTTGCCAATATACCGGTAGAGCGACCGAAGCGCATGCACCATGCTGCCCAGGGCGCCAGCCATCGCCACGATGAAGATCAAGCGCACCTCATCCGAAACTGAAAGCGTACAGAAGAGGAAGATTACTGTCGAGAAAGTCGGAGCCGACCCCTCGACTGGAGGTGTGGGAGGCCAGAACTGCACCAGGCCGTACAGCAGCAGCATGGAAGCCAGGATGAGATAGGCTGTGATCAAGACAATCCCAACGGGGGGTACGAGGCTTGCTCCCACGCCAGTACGCCTCGACTTAACGGTTTCTTTTACCTCTTCTTTCACCTCTGCTTCTGTCGCCGTGTTAAGTTCCTCAGTCATTTTTCTTTCTCCTTTCGTTGTTGTTGGTGTGGGGGCGCCAACCCGCCACGAACGGTGGAGCCAGAATGTTTAGTTCATATTCTACTCCTTTGCCTGCAGCGGCTCTTGCTTCACCCACAGGATCAAGTTATCGGTTTGCACCGGCGTTGAGGCTCGGCGGTAGAACAGCCAACGCATCAGGTTGGACCCTGAGAGGCCCTGGGGATTCCAAGAGGACGCCAGCGCAAAATCCTGCCCGCTGTACTGGGCCCCCAGGGTCGGTTCCTGCTGGCCAGCCGGAGCGATGACCACCGGAGTATCTATGGAAGAGCTGAGCTGGGCGACGAAACTGACGTTTTCGAAATCGCGCAGGTACCAGGCCAAAGCAGGCCCCGCGCCCTGATGCACCGTCATAGGAATAGCACTGGGCTTGCCTTCTCTGCTGGACACAACTTCCAGGGTCTCCAGCAAATCGAAGATGCCACGGGAGGTTGGAGAAGCAACCATGATCTCGCGGGGGTCACTGACCCGCCGATAGTTCAAGTAACAACTGACGCTCACGGTCAGGGTAATCAGAACGAGCAACAAGACCAGCCCTCCCGCCCGCAAGGCTGGCCTTGGGCCGAAGGAGATCCAACTAAGAACGAGCAAGCCCAGCAAAACGAAACCGCCAGCCAGAGCCAGATACAGATAATCGCGACGGCCGGAAGTAACATGAGCCCCCAACTGCAGACCCAGATGCACGACGACAGCGCACGCCACCGCCGCGAACAAACCTTCCTGCACCCAGGAAGCTTTCGCCGCCAGCTCTTCGAGCAGACGACCGATGAACGCGCCCGCCAGCAAAGCCAATGGCAACACAATCAGCAAGACATCGCCCGGCCCCCGTCCGCCAGCCACGACGTAGATCAATAACGCCATCGCCGACCAATAGGCCAGGAAAAGGGAGAAGAGATCGCGTCGCCTCAGCAGATAGACCACCGCCGCCAGGCCGAAGACGAGGATCAGCGGCTCGTAGATGAGCAGCAACTGGAGATGGTAGTACCACGGCTGCCCTGTCCTGAGCGTCGCTCCGCTTACGGTCGAAGGGCCCCCAACCTGCGGTTGGAAAGCGGACAGCCAACCAGAGAACAGGTCTATGCCGTCCTGCAAGCCCGACAGGTGAAGCAAGAAGCCGGTGCAAACCAGTACGAAGATAAGGATGAGCCAGGCTGCGCAATCCCTCAGCAAGCCTGCTTGCCATAGGCCGTTTTGCCCACGCGCTGCCTGCCAGGCGGCGGAAAACCTCGCGTCGGAAATCCGCTGCCAGTACTCGCTGGAACCTGAGAATCTGTTGGCCAGAGCGAGCACCAGCCCGAAGGTGACGACGGTGAAGAGAAAGGTGTAGGTCCCTGCGCCCGCGCTCAAGGCCAGGCCCAGGGCCGCTGTCACCAGGTATAGATACTTCGACTGTCTCTGATCGAGGTAGCCGAACAGCCCCCAGGTCATGGCCAGAGCGCAGGCCGCGACGATGACCTCTCCCCCCAGATAACGGGAGAAGAAGAGGACCGAGGGTGAGAGCGCCAGGAGGAGCGAGGCCGCCAGAGCGCCCATCCGCCCCAGGCGTTGGCGCAGGAAGTAAGGCCCAATCGCCAGCAACGCTCCGCCGAGGGCCGGCACCAGCCGGGCCAGAAAGTCGTTGGCCCCGAACAGAGCAAAGAGGAACATGTTGCTGGTGAAGAGGATAGGGCTGGATTGTGCCAGGGCCGAATCCTGGGGCAATCCTTGCGCCGAACGCCAGGCCGCCAATGCCTGGGCCGCTTCGCCCGCTTGCATGGGCCGACCGTCCAGCTTGTAGAGCCGCAGGCCCACTGCAATCAGAGCGACGATGAAATAGAGCGCCAACTCCACCGTCAGTGACGACGGCTTGGCAGTTTGTCTCGTTCGTTCTCTAGTACGTTTCGCTACAGTCATCCCCTCATTCCTTCCTTAGGCCCCGCTACTCGTTGCCTCGTTCCTCATTGCCTCGTCCCTCATCCCCTACGGCCGCCGTTCATAGATGACCACGTTCCCCTGCTGGAACGCCACATCCATGAAGCGCTCGAACTTGGCCAGGGCGGCCGGGCTATACTTGCCTCGCTCCAGGGAGCCCACGTAGACATAGGTTATATCATACTTTTCCAATAGCGTCAAGACGTGCTGGGTATCCAGGCTGTTGTAGATAGCATTTATGTCAGGCTCGCGGCGGCCCGGCTCCTCATAGCTTCCTCGCCACTGTAACTCGTGGCCGCCCCAACCCAGCAGCGTGGGCAGCCCCGTGCGGCTGGATACGCGCGCGTACTCGGTGAAGGAGCCGCCCGTGACCTCCAAAATGACCGACGTGTCCAGCACGTGTTGGTTGAGCCACTCGACGGCGGCGTACTCGTCGGGGGAATATTGGCGCACGTAGGCCAGGCCGTCCAAGGTTGGTTGGTGGGCAAAGCCGCCGGCCTTGTCGAATCCCGCAGCCAGCGGGTAGACCATGCCCATGGCGAAAAGCACCGCGAAGCCCGCCAGGAACAATAGCCGCCCCAATCCCCCCGCCCTTTCGATGATGTAGTACACGCCATAGGCACTGGCCAGGGCCAGCAGCACCCAGGCCTGATAGTAGAACTTGAACACGGTGTTCATGCGAGTGCCGAAGGTATCCCGCAAGTACACGAACTCTACGCCGAGGGTAAGCACCAGGCCAGTGAAAATTATGAGCATCACGAACAGCGTGCTCGGCTCGGCAATTCTCCCCGCGTCCAAAGCTGCTCTAAGGGGATTGTGTGCAACCGCGGTTGCCTCCCGCTTTTGGCCTGGATCCGGCGCTTGTCTTGAACTCTGTCGAAGGGATCCAGGCTGAGCAGAATTCGATCCGCTGATTCGCAATCCTCCCCACAGCAAAGCAACAATCCAGGCGATCAGCAGGGCCAGGAAGAGCCAGGTGCAGGGGTTGCCAAGCCGGACGGTGATGAACATCTTGAACAACGAGGGCAAATCGGCCCCGCCGATCTGCTGGCGGATCCTCTCGTTCTCCAGAATGCTTCGCAGAAAGGCCTGCCCCGGGGCGGTGAGCATGAGCAGAGTGATTGAGCCCAGGACGGCCAGAGGTGGCAGAAGAATGGTCCAAAACAGAGCGTTCAAGCCGCTACTCACCAGCCTCTTGCTCTCAACCTCAGCCCTCAACCGTCTCGTCACCAGCGCTCCGAAAGCGATGATCACAAACAAGAACGGCCCGAAGAAGATCAGGTACTGGTGCAACCTGGTGGGATTGAAAACGTGGGGTAGGATACCCCCGGCCTGTGACTGGAAGCCAACGTAGAAGGGCAGATAGAGAACACCCCCCAGAAGTCCCAAGCCAACGACCGTGTAAGCCACGTCTCTCACCAAAGCCCAGTTTACTTTGCCATAATGTCCGTAGCGGTGCAACCCGTAGGCCATCGCCACCACGAACAGGTAGATGGGAAAGTCCCAGGTGTTGAGGAAGCCGAGGCTGCCCAGGCAGAGGGCGTAGATGATTGGATGTTGGAGGGTGGAGGTTGGAAGTTGGAAGTTGGAGATTAGAGATTGGATATTGGAGATTGGAAGTTTGTTTTTTGATTTTTGATTTTTGATTTTGGATTTTGGGACCTCTTGCCTAAGTACATTCAGCGCCAGAGCTAGTGCCAGCAGCACAAAAGGCAATGCCAGAACGTGGGGGTGCATGTCGCCTAGCATGAAGCTGAAGAAGGGGAACTCGTCAATGACCTCCATGGTGTTGCCCAGCAGGTCCTTGTCGTGGATGACGCGGGAGGCGCGCCACCACCACCATCCGCCGCCAAGATCAAACCACCGCCCGGTGACCCGCCCATTGCTCACCAGCTCTTTTATGTCAAGCCAATTCCAGAAACCGGCTGAGCCGAGCCCCTTGGCGTGGAGCACCTCCAAGATCCCCTCCAGATTGCCGAGGACGGCGACGAATACAGGGCCGAGCAGGGGAACGAGGTAACGAATCAACGAGTCACCGAGTCTCCCCTGCTCCCCTGCCCCCTTGCTCCCCTGCTCCTGTAAGCGAAGCGGCGCTCCCCTGCTCCTCCGCTCCTCCGCTCCCTGGACGAGGTTGTACACCAGAGCGTAGGCCCCCGTCACGGTCAGGGCGAACAGGAGGGTGATGGCCAGGTTGAAGGCCACGGGCGCAGCCACGCCGGACAGCCTGGTGAGCATGGCCATCATCAGGTAGCCGAAGTAGTAGTAGCTGATGCCGAAGCCGGAGAGCCAGGGGTCGTGGGGAGGAAAAGTATCGCTGCGCAGGATGGCGTTGAGGAAGGCGAACTCCATGGGCTTCTCGGTGCCCATGATCTCAGGATTGTAGGCTCGGAAGAGGGCGAAGAGGACGAAGGCCAGGGCGAAGAGGGCTTCGTTGGCGATGACCATACGGATGTTCCCGCGCAGGAAGCTGGCTATCCCCGCCTCTCGGTTTCCCCTGGAGTAGAACCACCAGGAGCCGACCGCCACCACCAGGATCGCGAAGACGATGCCCCCCCAACTGTTGCGCAGGAAGCCAAAGCTGGCCCCGATCCAGAGGACGTAACTGGTCAAGAGAATCCCCAGCGGCTTGGCGAAGGCGTAGCCCCTATCGGGCAGGTTCTTGAACAGCCGATAGGTAAGCGGCAGGGCCGCCAGGCCCAGTATCTCAATCATGAACCACCACATTAGGACAACAAGCATCGCTCCTCCCATGTTGTTAACCCTCCTTCAAGTTGCCAGTCTGGGCTGTCTGTCTTGTTCGTTTTGATCGGTCTAGGTATCTCAATGTCATCACCTCCCTGCATGACCAAAGCGCCACTTGCAGAACATGTCTTTGGGATGAGGATCGGGAGGGGCAAAAAGGCACTCAACTCGAATGCCATCATCTATTACTTCAGCAAAGCTGGCAAATTCGCCACGGTGCATTTCCTTGCACACGAATTCGCCCAAACCGCGCTTGAGCCTGGCCTCCTGGGTGGGGCAGGATGGCACAGAGATGATCACTTCATGATCTGATTCTTCAATCTGATACCCCACAAGGATACACCAAGGGAATAGCTCCAGGGCTTTCACAAAACCTTTGAGCCCCCTTTCCTGAATATGAAATCGGGAGATCAGATCTTTTGCAGCCATACCTGCAACGCGTTCCCACACCTTTTCATTGATTCGCTCCGCTGTTGCCTGGTCAAAGCGCTCAGCCACATAGATAAACCAGAAAGCATCAACGACTCTGTAGTGCCAGAGAAGGAACTCCAGATACTTTCTTAGTTCTGGTGCTTCCATTCCCTGCAAAATCCCCATCTCCATGGCTTTCTTCCCCCTGGCCTATTGCACCTTGTTATGTATACGCCGCTGGCGCAAATGCACAACCCTCTGTCGAGTGTCTTCCGCTCAACCTGACACCCGTCCTCGCAAAGCCCCCCAGGCTCGCCATTCTCTTCGATTATCTTCAGTATGTCTTCTCTGGTGTACTCACTCAAGGATGCCTCCTTTAAACTCGGAAGCCACGTCACCTGCGACTTGTCACCCAATGATCACGCTGTACCCAAAAAGCGAAGGCCACGGCGGCAAGCGAAGCGACCGCCACCAGCCCCAGCCACGGGGACAGAAGCTCCAGCCTGCTCACCGGCACGATGACTCCGCCCACGGGGATTGGCTCGCAGGCGTCGCCCACTCCATCACCGTCGCTATCCGCTTGGTCTGGGTTGTAGACTTCAGGGCAGTTATCGCAGGCGTCGCCCACTCCGTCCTCGTCGGCATCGGCTTGATCGGCATTGGCATCATTTGGGCAGTTGTCGCAGGCGTCGCCTACCCCATCACCATCGGCATCTTCTTGGCCGGGGTTGGGGTCGTTGGGGCAGTTGTCGAAAGCATCGGGGATGCCGTCGCAATCGGTGTCAAACGCCTCATACGCCCCGATGTCACAGATGGGGACGCCGTCGCAGTCGCCATCCGCTGGCCTCACTTCCCCGCGCTGGTCGGTGGTTAAGGAGTTCCCCCAAGGATCAGTGCATCCAGCGGGATTGCCGGCGTCAATGGCCGGGCTGCCGGCCAGGAGCGCGTGGGTGAGGGTAGGGCCGCCGTTGTCCTGCAGCGGGCCGAGCAAGGGGTCGGTGTTGGGGAGGTCGCCCTCCCCTGCGAAGCCACAGGTGCCGTCGCTGTCCAGGTTGTATCCTTCGGAAATGACGGGGCTGGGGCCAGAGCAGTCACGGCCAGCGGTGCTGTTCGCTACAATTGTGTTTCTCAGCATAGGGGTGCCACGATTAGTGATGGGACCGACGGGGATGACCATCGGCCCGGTACTCCCCAACAAGCCACCCACCATTACGCTGTCCACCATGACGGTGGTGCGGGCGTACAACAGGTCAAACTCGAAGCCGCCCAGGTCGCTGACCTCGTCAATCATCACTGAGACGGTGAAGCTCTCGCCCACCTTCACTGTTGATTGGGTGGGCTCTATTCGCACCGTCACGGGAATCGGCGTTGGCGTGGCGGTCGGCGTCGAAGTGGGTGAGGGAGTAGGCGTCGGGGCCTCGTCGAAAACAACCCTCAATTCATAGGGCTTGCTAGGGTCGAAGTAACCTGGGATGCCGGCCACTTTCACGCCGTACTTCCCCGTTTGTTCAGGATCGTGGACAATAGTGACAGACACCTCGCCCTGCGTGTTCCCCGTCATGCCCAGGATATCCCAAACATCATCGTCGTCGTCGTAGAAGTATAGAGCAAGAGCACAGCGGAGACTCTCAGGGTCTTCAATCGTTAGCTTCGCCGTGATAGGATCCAAGGTCTGGATATTGAACCTGAAACAGTCCACGTCCTGAGCCGGGTTTATGCAGGCAGAGTACGTCTCACCGGATCCTATCGGGAATGCAGTCGAGAAGGAGTTGTTGGGTTCACAGAGATCGTCGCACGGGGCAGGCGACGGGGTTAGCGTCGCTGTAGGCGTGGGGGACGGTGCACTGGTGATCTTAAGATCGTAGGTCTTATCGCACCCGCCAATCCTCGTACCAAAGGGGGCTGCCTTGACGAAATAAGTTCCCGTCGTAGGGCACAACCAGACTATCTTTGAGGCGGGAGGATTGTATGGATCATCGTCGTCGTATTCCAACTGTGTAGTGCCATCGGTATCGTAGAGAGTGAGGACCGTATCGTTACCCGCGCTCAGGTTCAGTGTTATGATGGTATAGATGCTGTCGGCTTCTGCAACGAATCTTACATAGTCTCGGTCATCGGTGGTGTGGAAGTTGTGCGACTGTATCACCTGGTTGACCCCAATCAATCTGGCCTGCTGCCAGGTATCATCAGGCTCGTACCCATCAGGGCAAGGAGTCGGCGCGCTGTAGTTCTTCAGGATGACGGGAAGGTGGACTTGATAGGACGCCTGGACCCCCGGAGTGGCCGAGACGGGGCCGTGGAACTCACTGGAGCCGTGGACGTCCACGTCCTCTAGCTTGTAGTAGTAAGTAGTGCCGTTGATCACATCGCTGTCGGTGTAACAGTAATAGGCTCCTATCACAGAGCCCAACGCCTTGCTGGGGATGAGTGAGTCGTTGATCCGGGCGTACGTCCCGCCCTCACTGGTGCTACGGTATAGGTTAAAGCCGATGTTGTCTATCTCGCTGGCCGTCTCCCACTCGATGAGAACTTGGCCATCGCCTCCTGTAGCAGTGAACGAAGCCAGAGCAATGGCGGCCAGGGCGCTTTTATCAAACATGGCTATTCCAGTAGCGCCCAGTATCAAAAGTGCTACAGTTAGACTCGATGTGATGACCGCCTTTCTGCTTATCATCTTCTTTGCACTCCAGCTCCACCTCAATCGCCCTCTCGTTCAGGTCTATGCCCGACAAGTCCTTGCCTGACAGGTCAAGCCCTTCAGACCCGCCATTCTCCTCGATTAGCTTTAAGATTTCTTCTCTGGTGTAGTCGCTCATCAGAAGCAATGTAAATCTTTGAAAGGAACTTTGCCCTCTACGACAGGCGCTTTCGAGGAGTAGATCCTCCACAATACCTGCACGGGTCTACTACTGAGATCCCAGTAGAGACTGTGATCCATCTGATATTCAAGATAAACTTCTGTTCCCCTCCCACAGATCTCGATAGTCTGGCCTGGAAACACCCGCTGGGAAGACTCGTATACCGCTGGAGAATAGAGCTCATGGTCGATTTGCACATCTTTTTCGAGATGAAATCCATTGGATTCTTTGAGAACTCTTGCCGGTAACAGAACCTCGAATCGGAATCCTTCTTGAGCCTCAGGGAGGGTGTTTGTGAACTTGGCGACCAACCGATATCTATGAATGTCCCGAGAAATATACATCCGTTCATAGCTGAGCGTTAAGGGAAGCAGTTCTTCTAGCTTTCCTTCTGATGGAGTCTCCTTTGGTGCTCCTCGTGGAGGACCAGGAGCAACCCCTGTTACCAATAAACCTTCAACCATCTCCTTTAGTCTCTGGTTCAGTTTCTTGATGTCACCACCATAGTCAATGTATAGTATGGCCTTTAGATCGAACGGGACATCCTCAGCGCGCTGGGTGATAAGAATGACCGGCTTACCAAAAGCGTGGGCTAGGCCGAGCTCATAGAATACATTGGGATTCCGTCCCGTCATGTCAGCCACAATGAAGCGAGCACGCTGGATGTTCTGACAGATGGCCCGACACATGATGTCATGGGTGTGAATGTCCTCATCTGACCTCAGACACCTAAAGCCCATCTCCTCCCAGGCTTCTTTAATCCCATGTCGGTAAATCTCATCAAACTCCGAGGCAAAAGGCATCAGCACGAAGGCAAAGTCATTCTCTTCCTTAATCTCGAAGGGGCACTCGCGACCTATCTTGAAACAATATGGTACAAACATTGTTGCCTTCCTCTGCTCTAGCCTCTCACCCGGTAGACTTCTGCCTTTTCATTCTCGTAAACCAAATCCAGATACTCCTCTTTCTGCATCTAGTCGAACTTGGCCAAGCCGGCGGGGTTGACCACTGATGCTGCTGAGAGAACACTGACGACACTGAGAGGAGCACCGCTTTCAGTGGCCTCAGTGCTGTTCAGCGCGGTCAGTGATTCCAACGCCCGCCCTTATCCTCTCACCTGATAGATCTTCACCCTCTCGTTCTCGTAAACCACCTCCAACTCCCCTCGCTGCACCATCTCATCGAACTTGGCCAGGCCGGCGGTGTCGTAGACAGCGTGCTCCAACTGGCCCACGTAGATGTAGGAAACGCGCAGCTCGCGGATGAGCTGGAGGGCGCGGGAGATGTCGGGGGTGCTGAAGAAGTCACGCGCCTTTCCATCGCGCTCTCCCACCTGCGAAGCGTAACGCTGCTCGTTCTGGTGGGCGCCTAAGAAAGTGGGCAGCCCCGTGTAGGTGGCTACGCGCAAGCCCCCCTCGCGATAGTAAGGCAAGGCGGCCTCGGCGACGACGGGCGTGCCCTTGACGTTGGCTATCAGCCACTGCAGGGCTGCGTAATCGTACTTCAGCTCGATGCGGTTGTTATCGGGCCAGGTGTAGGAGCCGACGGTCATGAAGGCCATGCCATCCAGGGTGCCCACGGGTGGCCTGTCGCCGGGGAAACGGTCGTTCACCCGCGCCGGAGTGTAGACCAGGGGATAGAGCAGGCCGGCGAAGGACAACACGACCAGAGCAGCAGTCCAGGCTCGCCGCTGGCCCGCCGATTGCCAGCGCCTTCGCCTGGCCCAGAGGTGGGGCAAGGCCACAGCCGCGGCGATGCCCAGCATCACCCACACCTGGATGTAGAACTTGAAGATGGTGTTCATGCGCCACCAGGTCTGGTCCCCACCCAGGTGATCCTTCAGATAGACCACCTCGCAGCCCGCCGCCACTAGCAGGCTAGTGAAGACCAGCAGGGAGACGAAAAGCTCCTCTGGCGAGGCATCGTCGCGCAACAGGAGCAACAGAGCTCCAACGATCAGGGGCAACGTGAAGGCCAGCACCCAGAACTTGAGGGCGGCCAACACCACCATGAACAGAAGCATCCCTCCCAGGCTGTAGATGGCCAGAAGATAGTTCGACGTCTGCCGATGCACTAAAGCCTTGTAGATCTCGGCCAGATGGGGCAGCACCTCCCACCGCGCTAACACCACTCGCACGAAGCGCAGCACCCCCAGCCTGCCCCGCTGTCCCACCAGCTCCACCAGCAAGAAGGTGATGACGATGAACAGGAAGAGGCCCCAGACGACGAGGAAAGCCCCTAGCTCCGTCCGCCCTCTGGTGAGGGCCAGGCCCAGGCCAACACTGAGGGCCTGGTAATGGGCGAAGAAGGGCCGGTAGAGCAGCAGGCTCAAGCCGCCAACGACGATCGTCAAGAATGCAGGCCAGGCCAGCTTCCATTTGCCGTGAGCCAACCTCTCCCGCAGGAGGAGGGCGACCGCGACGAGACCCAGATAAGTCGGCAAGTCCCAGGTGTTGGTCACTGCCAGAGCACCCAGGCAGATGGGGAGCGACAGATAGCGAATAGCAGCCGCCAGGGGTTCACAGCCTGCCGCTTCTCGCCGCTTCCCGTCCAGGACGATACCCAGCGCCAGAGCCAGCACCAGGATGGTGAAGGGTATCCCTATCATGTGGGGGTGCAGATCGGCGAAGAGGAAGCTGAAGTAGGGAAACTCGCTAATGGTGCCGGGGATAACGCGCGTGCGGCCAAAGTAGTCCAACGAGGGCAGCGCCTGCCCCTGGATGACCTTCAACAGGCCCGGCCAGGCCCGCACCAGCCCTTCCAGTCCAGGGATGTTGCTCCTGAAGCCAGAGCCGCCTATCGCACCGAGCCGGTCAGCCAGGTGCACCATCCCGTCCAGGTTGCCCAACACGGCCACGAAACCCGCCGCCAGCAGTCCGGTGAGGATGCGATTCCGCGCCCGCCCCAGGTTATACCCCATGCAGAACACGTTCCCCACCGTCAGGGCAAACAGCATCGGGATGGCCAGGTTGAAGGCCAGCGAGGGCATGACGCCCGTCAGCTTGATCACCAGGCCCACGATGAACTGGCCGTAATAGTAGTAGTTGATGTAGCCCCCAGCGTAGTAGGGATCGTAGGGCGGGAAATAGGGGCTCTTGAGGATGGCGTTCAGGAAGGCGAACTCCATGGGCTTCTCGCCGCCCAGCCAGGGCTGCCACAGGTCGGGATTGAGCATACGGATGACGACGAAAAACAGGAACGCCGCCGCGAAGAGGACCTCGTTGATGAGAATCAGCCGTCTCCTATCGCGCCAGAAAGCGACCATCGCTTCTCTGTGGCGTCGGAAGAAATAGAACGAGAGGAGGGCAAGAAGGGCCAGGGCCAGTATGATGGTAAACAGGCTGTTTTGCAGCAGGCGCAGGCTGGCCGAGATCCACACCAGGTAGGCCACGATGATGAGACCCAGGCTCTTAGCCAAAATGTAGCCCCGATCCGACAGGTGGCGGAAGATGACGAAGGTCAGCGGCCAGGCAACCAGCCCCACCAGCGCCACCGCCAGCCACCAGAAGACGACGGCGAACAGAGGATAGCGGTTGGCCAGGCCGTTCCAACGGAAGTCGTCAATGACGGGCAACTCATCCACTGGCTGATCGAGCAGCAGCGTTCTAGCACGCCTGCCGCCCTCTTTGGATTCGCTGGGGCGTGACGCAGGTCGAGAAGTCGTGTCCCAGAAACGAGCCAGGGGCGTCAGCGCGCCCACGTAGCCGCGGATGGCCTCGTCCCAGCTATCGCCCAGCAGGGATTCCCACTCCATCGCGCTCAGCTCCCGCACCTTCTGGAAGACGATGGGCTTGGGGTGATCGTAGACAGTGAAGCTCTCGTCGGCGGCATCGTCATTGAAGACGAAGGGGCCGAGACGGGGGTAGGTGGCGAACTCAGCCACCTTCTCGAACCCCAGTTCCCCGGCGAAAAGAAGCTGGTAGTACCTGGTGCTCATGGGATAGCGCTCTGGCAGGCGTGGGATAGCCCCGTAGAGGCGATTGGTGGACAGGATGACGTAGTCCGCCTCGCTCAACTTAGAGCGAAGTAGTTGGTACTTGCTCTCGTTATCATCCTCATACATGGGCAGCTCGACCAGCCGATACCCGTGCGCCCCGATGTTGGCTCCCGGCTCAGGCAGACCAAGGGGCAGGTCATCGTCCCAGTGCTCCGAGGCCAGCACCGAGCCGTCGGGCACGTGCTCATAGATCCAACGCGAGGCTATGATCCAGGAGTGATCCGTGCCATAGACGCCAAAGACGAAGGCTAGAGCCCAGAAGATAGTCGCGCCCAAGATCACAGCTACTAGCGCATTGCGAATCGCAAGAGGCGACAGGCGAAATCGCAATCCGCCGCTTGCAACTCGAAACGCGAAACTCGAAACCCGAAACTGGCACAGCGTGCCGGCTCCCATGACGATAAACAACGGCACCAGCGGCACCATGTAGCGCACGAACTTGGCCAGGAAGAGACCGGTTACGCCGAAGTAGGGAACGATCCACGAGAGCAATATCAGCTCGCCCGGCCTGGCTCGTCGCAGGAGGGCCCGCACCAGCACCCAGCCCAAACCCAGGAAAGCGACGATGCCCAACGGCCACCCCATCCCCCAGCGCAGTTGCTGCTCGATGTGATAGAGGTAAGGGGTAGTGCCCCGGTACTGGCGAGTGAAGGGCATATCCGCCCGACCGCTGGCCATGGCTCCCTGCTCAACAATCACTGCCTGCTTAAAGCTGCCCCAGTCGAGGAAGACGAAGGGTGAGGTGATGGCAAAAACCAGGAAGGCGGCGATGAAGGCCATCAGAAGATACCGCAAAGCCTGGGACTTCGGCGAGCTCAGTCGAGCCGTCCGGTCAGTTCGCCCATCTTGCCCCGGCTTCCACACCATGATCATGGCCGCCACCACCGGCGCAGCCAGGATCGGCAAGGCGCTGAACTTGGAAGCGATGGCCAGGCCAGCGCCGAGGCCAGTGAGGGCTGCCGCGCCCCGCGTGCGGCGTTCCACCATCAGTATGGCGCCGTACAGCGCCAGCAAGGTGAAAGTAGTAGAGATAGGGTCAACGGCGAAGAAGTGGGCGAGCTGGATCTGGGTGACGGTGAAAGCGGAGAAAGCCGCCGCCAGCAGCCCCGCCGCCTGCCCGTAGATACGACGGCCAATCAGGTAGACCAGGTAGACGGTGAAGGTGTCGGCCAGGGCCATGAGGAAGCGACCCACGTAGGCGAAGCCCGGCGACCCGTTGGCGGTGGCCAGGGTCTGCACAGTCTCTGGAGAAGCGCCGACGCGCTCTGCCACCGGCGCCAGGTTGTGCACCAGGTTGGCAGTGATGGTCAGCACGTAGAGGGGGAAGTGGCCATAGGTGTAGCTTCGGCGATGCTGGCTATTGAGGTCCCAGAAGGGGTTGAAGGTGGACTGGCGGGGATCCAAAGCCGTTGACCAATCCTTAGGCAAGTGCATCGTCGGGGCGTAGAAGGCCACCGTCGAGCGCTCATCCGGGTGGGTCAGCTTGCCGTCGTCCCAGGTGATGTTGTAACAGCGCAGGGCAGCAGCGACCAACAGCACCACCGCCAGCGCCACCTGAGCGGCTCGACTGAGCTCGCCGAAGTCCCAGTTTGCCTTTAACCTAGTCATTGCGTTCTGCATAGTCTTGATTCCTTGTGAGTGATTGGACTTTGGACAAAGCTGAAGAAACCCGTTTTCTGATGGCTCTGTTACCGAAATCTAGCTGAATCAACCTGTTTCAAGCCAACATGGACGGTAGTTTAGCGTGAGAAAACGGGTTTCTGGTCGCCATCGTGGTTTTGTCCAAAGTCCAGTGAGTGAAGATGGGGTTATTTTATCACTATCGGGCTTTGATGACAAATGGGACAACGGATGGTGGGATTCAAGGGACGGACTAATCTCCAATATCCAATCCCTATTTCAGCAGGCACAGGACGGCCTCCAGCACCCCCCCGCCAATAGCCCGCGCCTTGTCAGAGATGGTGAAGCAGTGCTCTCGCACGCCCCGAGGGTCTACGTCGCCCACTTTCATGCCGGGCTTAACGGGCAGTCCATCGGCTAGCAGCCCCCTGAGCACGCCCGGTATTTTAGCCACGACGGGCTGGCCAGCGACGGAGGCCACTGCCTCGCCTGCTTCCACTGAATCACCGATGCGCCGCTTGCCCGTGAGAGTGCCCTCGCAGGGCGCGCGGAGCACACGCTCAGCGGTGAAGCCCGCCGTCGGACCAGGCACGCCGGTGTGCGGTTCCGCGCTCCCCGACAGGATGACCCGCCCCAGATAGTGTCCGCGATTGGTCTCGATCACAGCGTGGACGTCCAGGCCAGCGGTGAAGCCCGGCCCCAGGCCGATGACGATGGGAGCGTCAGTGATCCTGGTTCCGGTGTTGCGCTTGGCCATGATGGCATCAACCACCACAGTGGGACGCAAACGAGTTATCACCTCTGCGCGCGGGTCTATGACCACGGGAACCAGGCCCACAGCCAGAACGGCGCGTATTTCTTGATCGCTTTCGACCAGCCGAGCCACTAATCCCTCCACCTCCACCTGTCTCTCATAGACAGCAGAGGCCACGGCCACCGCCCGGCGGATGACCGTAGGCTGGGCCAACTCCGTGACCACCACCGGCATCCCCACCCGGTGCAGGCGATGAACCACGCCAGTAGCCAGGTCGCCTCCACCTTTGATCACTACTGAGATGTTCTCAAGCATCGGTCTATCTCCTGTCAATGAGGAACGAGGCAACGAGGCAACAAGTTCGTGCTCTCAATCCGTTTAGTTCTGAATCCGTTGTAGCGCCCCGCCCCTCGGCTCCTGCAACCTCAAGGTCAAGATAAGGGCCAGGGCGTAGAAGGCCAGAGCCAACGAGAAAAGCATGGTAAAGCCTACCAGGTCAACGATCAGGCCTCCCACCGACGAGGCCAACAAAGCTATCCCCACGATAGTGTTGGTGAAGCCGACGTAGAGGGGGCGATTATCGGCCGGGGCAATCTCCAGTAGAAAATTCATGTTGCCAATCATGACGCCCGACTTAGAAGCACCAGACAGGACAAAGACGAGGGCGAAAAGACCTGGAGCTAACTCCTTCAGCCCAGGCCCCAGATTGGCCAGCGGCACAATCAATAGAGCTGCTAGAGGTATGAACAGCCCCAGCAAGTTGGACAAGGCAAGGAGCAACTTGTTGCCCTGCCGGTCGCTGATGCGGCCCCACAGCAAATTGGAGGCGAAACTGGCCAGGGTGGTTCCCGTCAGATAGACACCCACCATGCTCACTGGCAGCGAGAGAGCCCGTTTGGCATAGACGATGTAGAAAGGAGTGGCTATCTCCGCCCCCATCAGCAGCAGGCGCATGGTCAAGAAACGACGGTAGTTCTTGTCTCGACGCGGCAAATCCAAAGCCCGCCTGAATTGCCTGCCCAGGGGCACCCTTTCCTCGTTGACTGGTTCAAGGGGCTCCACTACCAGGATGAAGGAACCCATAGCTACGCAGAGGGTAAAAAAGGAGAGCAAGAAGAGGAGGGCATAATTATCAGGGAAAGCGAAGCCGCGCCGCTCATCGAGGATGTATCTGACCAACAAGCTCCCACCAAGGGCCAAGAGCCCCCCCAGAAAGAGCCGCCAGGCGAAAAATGCTCCGCGTCGCGTGGGAGGGATAGCTTTAGCTACAAAGTCTACAAAGCAGAGACCAGCCAGGCCCGCCCCTAGACTATAGGCGGTAAGCAGGGTGAAAAAGACAACCAGGAGCACAGTGGGCTCCTCGATGAGGAAAATGGCCAGGGTCATCAGCCCCCAGATCACCGCCCTTACCCCAGCCATGCGAGCGTAGAAGGGCAGTTTTCGCTGGCGCCTTTGGAGATAGCTGGACATCACAAGCTGGGGTAGAAACCAGCCACCATTCTGAATGGGCACGATCAGGCCGATGAGAAAGTTGGAGGTCGTCAGTTGACTGACGAACCAACTCAGCACCAAAGAGGGATCCAGCAGGGCGCTGAAGAGATTGAAGAAGACACCGTTAAGCACCCCAAAGCTGAAATTGCGCCTCAGGTGGCGCTGGGCCGTGGCGTTGATGGTATAGGCCAAGGGAAGCTATTCCTTCCTGGCACTCAATGATTGGCCTTTGCCGCCCTGGCGCAGCATGATCATCTCGGCCATGATGCTGAGAGCTATCTCTTCAGGCGTCTCCGCTCCCAGGTCCAGGCCTACCGGGGCATACACCTGCGCCAACTGCTCCTCCCCTACTCCCTGCTCCTGGAGAGACTGAAAAGTGAAGCTTACCTTGCGTCGGCTGCCCAGCAGCCCAATGTAGGCTGCTGGGGATCCCACCACCACCTTCAGCGCGGCCGCGTCACTCTCGTGGCTGCGGGAGGCGATGACGATCCACGTGCTTGGAGTTATGTCGAGTGCTTCCAGGCCGGCCTCGAACTCCTCGACCAGGATCTCTTCGGCCTGGGGGAAGCGACCCCGGTTAGCATATTCAGCGCGGTCGTCGAAGACCACGGTGCGGAATCCCACAAAGTGTGCCAGCTCGGCCAAGGGGATGGCAACGTGGCCCGCCCCGACGAGCAGCAGGGTGAGCTGCGGGGCGATTACGTCAATAAAGACGTCCAGGTCTCCCCCACAGACACCCAGGTCTTCCTTGTGCTTATCGGCGCGCAAACCGTAGTGCACCAGGCGCGACTTCCCTTCACCCAAAGCTTCCTGGGCGGCCTCAATGATGGCTGCCTCCAGCGCCCCTCCCCCGACGGTGCCCATGCTTGTGCCGTCGGAGCGAATCAGCATTTTGGTCCCCACCTGGCGGGGCGTCGAGCCTCTGGTCTGGACAATGGTAGCCACAGTCACGGCCTCGCTCCGACGAACAGCCTCGGTGATAGCTTCGTAGATCGTGTCCATGCATCTGCCTCCTTCTGCTGAGTACGGCTCTTATTATACCATCTTCCAGTTTTCGGGGCAACAAAACGTGACGAGTAAAACGTGAAGCGTGAAACGTAAAACCACGTTTGACGTTTGACATTTTACGCTCACGCCACGCACTACGTCCTCTTCTCCTTAGCCAGCAGCGCCGCCCCCAACGCACCAACGAGCTGAGGCTCCGACGGCAAGAAGATGGGCAAGCCAATCTCCTTATCTAAAGCCCTCACCACACCGATGTTCTGGGCTACGCCGCCGGTCATGACCACCGCTTCCTCCAGGCCCACCTGCCCTGCCAGCCCAGCCACCCGGCTGGCGATGGCCGCGTGGATGCCAGCCACAATGTCGGCCTTGGGCGCCCCCCTGCTCATCTGGGCTATGACCTCCGACTCGGCGAAGACGGTGCAGGTGCTGGAGATAGTCACCGGGCGCTGAGACCGCTGGGAAAGAGCCCCCAATTCCTCGACTCCCACCTCCAGAGCGTCGGCCATGACCTCCAGGAAGCGGCCCGTGCCGGCGGCGCACTTGTCGTTCATGGCGAAGTCGGTGACGTATCCACGGGGATGCACTCTGATCACTTTGCTGTCCTGCCCACCGATGTCTATGACGGTGCGAGCGGTGGGAAAGAGATGTATCGCTCCTCTGGCGTGACAGGTTATCTCCGAGACCTCCTCATTCGCCGCATCATACGTCACCCGCCCGTAGCCAGTGACTACTGTATAGCTCACGCCCCCCTTGCTCCCCCTACCAGGGGAGGAGATGGCGATGCCCTCTCGAACCAGCATCCCTTCCACCAACCGCGCCGTCACCTGGCGGCTATCGTGTCTGGACCTGGCCACATCACTGGCCACCACCGCCCCAGCCCTGTCCAATACCACCGCTTTGACCGTCAACGCGCCTATGTCTATCCCCACGAAGTACATAGCACCCTCCTGGCAACCGTTCCCGATCCCTGGATAGTGTATTCATTATAGAAGTTTCCCGATTCGCGGGTAGCTGACCAGTTGCGGTAATGTCGCTTTTG
>CAYMKL010000015.1:0-78476 GCA_964390805.1 uncultured Anaerolineae bacterium
GTAGGGGGAGGGGTGGGGGCGGGGGTGGGTTCCTGTTGACTAACGCCCAGGAGCGAAATCAGGTTGCAACCTGCCAGAGCTATCATCAACAGTATGATCAAGATAGACAGGCATAGCTTTTTGTGCATCATCTCTCCTACTGATCCGGGCGCAGGCTGACCTCTGTTGGGCCAAGGTCTCTGACGAGCCCCGCCCAGGCTGCGGTCAGGAGACCTTGCCGAACAGTTGAGTTTACTTGTCCTGGCGCAGGCTGGCCAGTTCGTGGAAGAGTTCCTTTTCTCTTTTGTTGAGCTTTTGTGGCACTTGTACCTTGAGGCTGGCGTAAAGGTCGCCGCGTTTCTCGGGATTGCGCAGGTTGGGCATGCCCTTTCCTTGTAGGCGGAAAGTTCGGCCGCCCTGGGTCTCCGGTGGGATCTTGAGCATCACGTCGCCGCTCAGGGTGGGTACTTTGACCTCCCCGCCCAGCACAACTGTGTAGAGGCTGACGGGGATATCGCAGTGCAGGTCATCGCCCTGTCGCTCGAAAGTAGAATGAGGCAGAACCGTGACTTCCAGGTAGAGGTCCCCACTGGCACCTCCGGACATGCCGGGGCTGCCCTCGCCTGCCATCCGCACCTTGGAACCTGTCCTGACCCCTGGCGGGATCTTTACCTCCAGGCGTCGTCCGTCTTTCTGGAGCGTCCGGGTGGTGCCTTGAAATGCTTTCTCCAAAGTGATCTCCACTGGCTGAGTGAAGTCTCGGCCTCGGCGGGGGCGTGCTTGGGGGGCGTCCATGCCGCCGAAGATGCTCTGGAAGAAATCGGAGAAGTCTCTGCCGCCGAATAGGTCACCCAGGTCTCTGTACTCCACCCGGGTGCGGCCGCCTCCAGGCTGTGCTCCGCTGACCCACTGGCTCCAATCGAAGCGGCCAGGATCTCTGCCCATACGCTGCCACTGCTGCCAATTGCTCCCCAACTGATCGTACTTGTGGCGCTTCTCAGGATCGGACAAGACCTCATAGGCTTCGTTGATGTCCTTGAAGCGCTCCTCGGCAGCTTTGTCGCCGGGGTTCACGTCGGGATGATGTTGGCGGGCCAGCTTGCGATAAGCCGTCTTTATCTCTTTCTCCTCAGCGTTCCTGTCCACGCCCAGGATTTTGTAATAGTCTTTGTACTCCATCTGCCGGTTGTGCTCCAGTTCTTACTTGTTCACTCGTTGCCTCTTTGACTCATTGACTCGTTGCCCTACGGCACCAACTTGATCTGATCCAACGGCCAGTAGACAAGCCAGGCGTGTCCCTTAATCGCATTTATTGGCACCGGCCCGATGGCGCGGGAGTCCCGCGAGTTGCCGCGATTGTCGCCCAGAATGAAAACGTGATCCGGCGGCACCACCGTCGGCGGGTAGCTCGGCCCGCCAAAGTTGGTCACCCACGGCTCCTCGATCTGCTGCCTGTTGATAAACGTGTGCCCGCCGCGCACCTCAACTGTCTCGCCGGGCAGAGCCACCACCCGCTTGATCAGGGCCACCTCGCTCCCCGGCCGATCGGCGACGACTACATCTCCACGGCGTGGGGGGTGAACAAGATAGGAGACCTTCTCGGTCATCACCCGATAGCCGCGATACAAATTGGGTTCCATGCTCGGGCCATGTTCCACCAGCGCCGCCTCAGCGACGAAGACGTTGATGAACAGCGCAACCAGGAGAGCCGGCATGACGGTGATCACCAGCTCCCACATCACATTGACTACAAACTGCACCTTGGATGCAGGCTCTTCCTGGTGCTCTTCTGTAAATTCTTCCACGATTCCCTCCCAGCCTACGGCGTGGTCTCAGTGATCACAGTGCTGGGCGCGACGGTGGTTCCGGGCACGGTCTCACCGGGCGTCAGATTGAGGAAGGGCACGAAGCTGCCAGGCGGCATGATGCCCCAGGAGACCTTGCCATCTGGGTCGCTCAGGGATTCCACAAAGCGCAGTTGGATGATGGCCGGGTACTTCGCCAGGGCTTCACCCTTGATCTGGATGGCCCCTGCCTCCGCCTCCGCCAGCAGCGTCACCTTTTCCGCGTCGCCCTTGGCCTGTTCGATGGTGGACTGGGCCTCACCCTTGGCCATCTCAACGCGAGCCTCAGCCTGATAGGTTGCCTGCGCAGCCCGGTGCTGCTCTGTGATGATGTTCTCGGCCTCGATCTGTTTCTGCTCCACGGCCTGCCTGTAGTCTTCGGTGAACTCGATCTTCCGCAGGCCAAAGCTTTCCAGGAGGATTCCCTTTTCGGCAAAAAGGGGCGCGAGTTGCTCCTCGAATTGTTCCTGGACTGCCTGGATGTTCCCCGTGTAAAGGTCAAGGGCCGCGTACTCCTTGGGGATGTTACGGGCCAAGATGCGGCTGTGGAACTTGACCACCTTCTCCACCACGTCCCGCTCGTCGCCGATGTTGTTGGCGATCCAGCTCACTTTCTGGGGGTCAATGCGGAAGCGAATGGAATACTTCAGGATGATCTGCTGTCCATCCGCGGTGGTGGTATCGGTGGGGAAGTCGTCGTAGGCAGCCCGTGACTCTGCCTCGCCGACAGTTTGGTAGATGATCTCCTGGGTGCGGTAGCCCACCACTGTCTCAATGAGGGGCATCTTCCAGTTCAGACCCGGCTGCATGATCCTCTCCGTCACTGCCCCGAAGCGAGTGACCAGTCCTACTGAGCCGTAACTGACCTGGACGTAGCTAGAGGATGCCAGGATCAGAGCCACGAACACCACCACGATGACAACCAGCACTCTCCCGCCAGGCAATGGAAACCTTTGCTTTCTCATGTCGAACCTCCTTGTTTTCTTCTGATCCATATTATACCAGGTTTTGGGCTTTTTGCATAGCAGGGACAAAATCCAAAGCTCAAAATCCAAAGTCCAGATTTTCCACCTGTGCGGTTAAGACTTCGGAAGTCTTCGTCAGGCATTTTGAGGGCAGAATTTAGCTTGAAATTGCACCAGGGATTGCTGGGCAGAGCGCTTTCGAGACTTCCGAAGTCTGGTCAATTGCGGCAGGCTCAGGGTTAACCGCACAGGTCGCAGATTCTGAGCTTTGAACTTTGAGCTTTTCTTGGGTTGCGACAAATAGCAAAAGAGGATATAATTGGTGGCATGGGATGCGCTATCACCACAACGTCAAACACTGACACAGGAGGTCAAGCGTGGAGGTTTTTCTGGATACGGCCAGGATTGAGGAGATCCGCGAAGCGGCTAGGCTAGGGGTCATCAGTGGCGTGACCACCAATCCCAGTCTGATGATGAGGGCTGGTCGCAGTGATTACAAAGAGGTGACGCAGGAGATCTGCTACATCGTGCAGGGGCCCGTCAGCGCTGAGGTTACTGCGCTGGAGGCCGACGAGATGGTGGAACAGGCCCTGGAGATCGCCCAGTGGTCGCCTCACGTGGTGATCAAGATACCTGTCACCGCGGAGGGGCTCCAGGCCATCAGCACCCTTTTCGAGTTGGAAGTTGACCCGGCGAGCATCTGCCAGGGTTGCCCCTGGCAGGGCCAGTGCGACACCGACCCAGACTTGGCTCACGACCCTTCGGGCAGAGCCTCAGGGCGAAGCCTGGCTCTCACCTGGGGCATCCGCACCAACGCCACTCTCGTCTTCTCAATTAATCAGGCGCTCCTGGCTGCCCTGGCCGGTGCCACCTTCGTTTCCATCTTCGTGGGGCGACTGGACGATGCGGGCAACGACGGCATGGAGGTGGTAGCCGACACGGTAGAGATCTTTGAAACCTACGGCCTCAACGCTCAAATCATCGTCGCCAGCATTCGCCACCCCACGCACATCGCAGAGGCCGCCCTCCTGGGGGCCGATGTTGCCACCGTGCCCCTCGCCGTCCTGACGAAGGCCATCCAGCACCCCCTGACCGACGTGGGCGTCGAACGCTTCCTGGCCGATTGGGCGGCAGTAAAACGTGAAACGTAGATGAAAGTCTTCCTCCGCCTGTTAAAGTATCTAAAACCATATTGGCGCTGGGTGGTGATTAGCACTATCTGCCTGCTGTTCCTCACCACCCTCAATCTGCTGCCCCCTCTCTTCCAGAGGCGGATCATTGACGATGTCATCGGCAAGCGCCTGTTGAGCCGTTTGCCCGTGCTTGTTTTGGGGCTGATCGGCGTCTACGCCCTGACCCATTTCCTGCGCTTCGGTGATCTATATCTCAGACACGTCCTGGGCGAGAGGTTCATCCTCGACCTCCGCGTTCTCCTCTACGACTATCTGCAACGTCTGTCCATCTCCTTCTTCGAGAGTCAACAGACGGGCGAGATCATGTCGCGCATCACCAACGATGTGAACGCCCTGGAGGACTTCGTCACCCACTCCGTCGGATTCCTCATCGTTGATCTGCTGCGTCTGGTGGGGACGGCGGTCATCCTCTTCGCCCTGGACTGGCAACTGGCTCTCTTGACCTTGTTCCCAGTTCCCATTCTGGCCGCGACGATGCGCGTCTTCAACACTCGCGTGCGACCCATCTACCGCCAGATACGCGACCGGCTGGGCGACATCAACGCCGAGCTGCAGGACAACATCTCTGGCATTCGGGTGATCCAGGCCTTTGGCCAGGAGAGGCACGAGCTTGACCGCTTCACCCAGCGCAGCAGTCATTACTATGAGGAGCGCGTGAAGGGCATTCGCTATTGGTCAACCTTTTTCCCAGCCATAGGCTTTGTGGCGTCGCTGGGCATGGTCATTGTCCTGGGCTTCGGTACGTATCGAGTCTTGAATAACGCGCTGACTTTGGGTGGACTGGTGGCTTTCATCTCCTACGTGGCCTCTTTCTACGAACCGATCAACCGGCTGGTTCAAGTTGACAACATGGTGCAGCAGGCCATCGCCGCCGGCGAGCGGGTGTTCGAACTGCTGGATACCGTGCCAGAGATCGAGGACGTGCCCGATGCCACCGAGCTGCCCTCTATCGAGGGAGCTATCGCCTTCGAGGGGGTCTCCTTCCGCTACGGCACGGGCGACTCTTCGACTGTAGGCGAAGCGGCCTCAGAGCAGCGGGAGGTGTTGCGTGAGGTCAGCTTCCAGATGCGGCCCGGACAGGTGGTGGCTCTGGTAGGGCCCAGCGGGGCGGGCAAGACCAGCATCGCCAATCTGATCCCCCGCTTCTACGACCCCGTCAGTGGCCGGGTCACTGTCGAGGGCTACGATGTCAGAGAGGTCAAGCTGGCCTCCCTCCGCAGGCAGGTTGCTGTGGTGTTGCAGGACACCTTTTTGTTCAGCGGGACAGTGCGCGACAATATCATCTATGGCAAGCCGGATGCCAGCGAAGATGAGATGATCGTTGCCGCAAAGGCGGCTTACGCCCACGAGTTTATCGTGAGTCTGCCCCAGGGTTATGAAACCGAGATCGGCGAACGGGGGGTGAAGCTATCCGGTGGGCAAAAGCAGCGCCTGGCGCTGGCGCGGGCCATCTTAACCGACCCCCGCATCCTCATCCTCGACGAGGCCACCTCTTCCGTTGACGCCGAGGCCGAGTATCTGATCCAGCAGGCGTTGGAGAAGGTGTTGGAGGGGCGCACTGCCCTGGTCATTGCCCATCGCCTGTCCACCATCCGCCACGCGGACAAGATCATCGCCCTGGAAGATGGTCGCATTGTCGAGGTGGGCGATCACCGCCAACTCCTGGCCCGTGGCGGCCTCTACAGCCAGATGTACTGGCGGCAGTATGATTTGACAGTGATCGGTGAACAGTGAACAGTGAACAGTGATCAGTCAATGTCACTAACAGGGAAATCGCGCATAGTTCGAGTTGTCCGTTGTAGACTCCAGAGGCGAACGGTTTACTGGAGATGAATTGCACGTGAGATCACCGAGCGCCAGTGTACGGAGGAGGAGTTGTGAAAATCGAACATAAAGTTGTCGTTGTTTCAATTGCTTTTGGGCTGTTTGCTTGGGTGATTGATGCTGTTTGGGATTACATCTTTTTGAAAGAGGGGACACTGTTGGGATTGTTGATTACTGATGTGCCTCGTTATGAGCTCTATCTGCGATCAGTCGTGATTGCATGCTTTGTTCTATTTAGCATACCCATGTCAAGAGTCCTGGCCGAGCAGAGGCGGGCGGAGGAGGCGCTGCGAGAGAGCGAAGAACGCTACCGCAGTCTGGTTGACCGCGTTCCCATAGGGCTTTACCGTGCTACGCCGGCGGGGCAGATCCTCAATACCAATCCGGCCCTGGTGACGATGCTCGGCTACCCGGATGGGAAGTCTTTGATGGCGGTCAACGTGACCGATTTGTGTGTGGATCTTGAGGACCGCAGCCAGGAGAGTGCTCTGCTGGAGCGCGAAGGGGTCGTGCGTGGTTTTGAGATGCAATTGCACCGCCGCGACGGGACCGTTATCTGGGTGCGAGATACTGTCCGGGCTGTCCGAGATACCGAAGGCCGGATGCTCTACTACGAGGGCAGCCTGGAAGACATCACTGCGCGCAAGCAGGCGGAGGAAACCATCAAGCGCTTGGCTTACCACGATCCCCTGACCGGCCTGTCCAACCGGCGGCTGCTCAATGACCGCCTCAGACTGGTGATGGCGCAGGCCCGCCGCAACCGCCAAAAGCTGGCCGTGATGCTGCTCGACCTGGATCACTTCAAGGATGTTAACGATACGCTGGGGCACAGCGTGGGAGACCAGTTGCTGCAAGTTGTCGGCGACCGTCTGACCAACCTTCTACGTAGTAGTGATACTGTCGCCCGCATGGGGGGCGACGAATTCATGGTGCTGTTGCCAGAAATCGCTCAGTTGGAAGATGCGGCCAGTGTTGCCCAGAAGATCCTGGAAGGCATTCGACAGCCATCTGAGTTTGATGGCCACGAGCTCCATATCAGCACCAGCATCGGTATTGCCTTGTACCCCGACGACGGTGATGATGAGGATACTCTGATGAAGAACGCCGACATCGCCATGTACCGCGCCAAGGGCCAAGGGCGGGACAATTACCAGTGCTACACTCCAGCTATGAAGGCTGAAACTCTGGAATGACGGGTAGCAGTTCCCTGGCATTGCTGCTTGTCTTAGGAGGTGCACAATGATGAAAGATGAAGACAAGACCAAAGAGCAGCTCATAAAAGAACTAGTAGAAACGCGCCAGCGGGTCGCCAAATTGGAAACATCAGAAACCGAGCGCAAGCGGGCGGAGGAGGAGCTCCGGCAGCGCACGGTCCAGTTGGAGGCGCTGCGACAGGTGGGCCTGGAACTCATCGCCGAGTTGGACCTGGATTCCCTTCTCCACTCAATCGTCTCGCAGGCCGTTGAACTAGTTGGGGGAACCGCGGGCGGCCTCTACTTGTACCGGCCAGACCTGGACGTGCTGGTGTGGGTGATGGCTGTCGGTCCCCACTTGGTGCCCATGGGGTCCGTCCTCCAGCGGGGAGAGGGGCTCTCCGGCAGGGTGTGGGAGACCAGCGAGCCGCTCATCGTGGACGACTACCAGCAATGGGAAGGACGGGCGGCTATCCACGAGGGCTACCCCCTCAAGGCCGTCGTGGGCATGCCGATTCGCTGGGGGGAGAAGTTCCTGGGGGTGTTGAACGTGCTGGCGGACCCACCGGACACCTTCTCTCCAGCCGATGCTGAACTGCTGGGCCTATTCGCCACCCAGGCGGCTATTGCCATCCGCAACGCCTGCTTCTTCGAAGAGATCGAAGAGCGTCGGATGTACCTGGAAGGAGTACTGGGAGCCGCTCCCGACGCCATCGTTACTCTGGATGCCCACCATCGGATCGTGGAATGGAACGCGGGCGCAGAGAGGTTGTTCGAGTATTCACGAAAGGAGGTGATCGGCCAAAATATCGACTGCCTGGTCACCAGCACCGATACCTTCGAGGAGGTGGTCGGGTTTACGAAGATGGTCATGAGCGGGGAGGGTTTGTCTCCCGTAGAAACCATCCGTTATCGAAAAGATGGCTCCCCTGTGGATGTCATCGTGGCCGGGTCCCCCATCCTGATGGAGGATGAGTTGATCGGGGCGGTTGTTGTCTACACCGACATCACCGCGCGGGTGCGGATGGAGGAGGCACTGCGTGCCTTGTTGCTAATTGACGAACTCACTGGCCTGTACAACCGTCGAGGATTCTTAACCCTGGGCCAACAGCAGTTGAAGGCAGCCGACCGGGCGAAGAGGAGGATGGTGCTACTTTTCGCCGACCTTGACGGCATGAAGCGGATCAATGATACCTTTGGCCACCCTGAAGGAGACAGGGCCTTGACTGAGGCCGCCAATGTCCTCAAAGAAACCTTGCGCGAGTCGGACATCGTGGCTCGTTTTGGCGGGGATGAGTTTGTGGTTCTGGCGATAGAAACCAATGGAGCCCCCGCCGAGATTCTTGCCGCTCGTTTGCGAGCGAACCTGGAGGCCTGCAATGCAAGAGGAGACCGCCGCTACGATCTGTCGTTAAGTATGGGCCTGGCGCGCTACGACCCCGAAAGCCCCTGTTCCATTGATGAACTGGTGGCTCAGGCGGATAGGGCGATGTACGAGCATAAACGGGGCAATCAGAAGGCTTAGCTCAAGGGGGCTTGCAGCTCTTGAAAGGTACGCAAAATGAAAGATGTAGATAAGACCAAAGAGCAGCTCAGAAATGAATTGGTAGAAATGCGCCAGCGGATCGCCGAATTGGAGGCGGCAGACACCGAACGGGTGCGGGCGGAGGAGGCGCTGCGCGAAAGTGAAGTCAAATACAGGCATCTTCTTGAGAGTATTCCCCAGAAGGTATTTTATAAGGACAGAAACTCGGTTTATGTTGTGGTGAATCATAGCTACGCGCGTGATTTCAATATGGCACCAGAGGATTTTGTAGGAAAGACCGATTACGAATTCTTTCTCCAGGAACTGGCCGACAAATACAGGGCCGACGATAAGCGCATTATGCAGGCTGGAACAGCCGAAGAATTGGACGAGCAATACCTTAAGGACGGTGAAGAGCTTTCAGTTCACACCGTCAAAACGCCCGTTTTTGATGATGAAGGAAATGTAATTGGAATCTTGGGTATCTTCTGGGACATCACCGAGCGCAAGCGGGCGGAGGAGGCGCTAAAGCGGCGGGCAACCCAGTTGGCCACGGTGGGCGAGATTGGGCGGCAAATCGCTTCTATCCTCGAACGCGATGAGTTGCTGCGTCAGATTGTCAACCTGTTGGAAGATGCCTTTGGCTGTCGCTATGTTTACATCCTTCTGCTTGACGAAGACTCACATGAGTTGGTGGCCAGAGCAGGGGCAGGACCTGGAAGGATGCTCGAAGGCACGCGGATTCCAGTTGAGGCAAGATCAATCAACGCCTGCGTGGCGAGAACTGGCAAGCCCCTATTGGCCAACGATGTTTCCAAAGAGCCCATGTACCTTCTCTTGGCGGAGATAGCAGATACGAAATCTGAGTTGGCCGTTCCCATCAAGGTTAAGGGCCAGGTCATAGGAACGCTAGACGTTCAGAGCGCGGAGCTCAACGCTTTCGATGAGAGCGACCTCTTCACCCTACAAGCCCTGGCTAGCCAGGCGGGGATCGCCATCGAGAATGCGTGGCTGTATGAGGAAGCCCAACGGAGGATTGGCGAGCTAGCGGGACTGCATGAGCTCTCTCAGGCCTTCAGTTCCATGACCGATGTGCGAGAGACGTACGGTGAGTTGACCAAGCGTATGGCCCGACTGATCGGCTGCCACGTGTGCATCATAGCCACGTACGACCACCAAATTCGAGAGATGCGGGCCCAACCCCCTGGCTATGGAGCACCCGACGAAATAGTCCAACCCTTCCGCTACAAGGTGGATGGGCCAGCCCGAGATGCCTGGAATTTCCGCCTCCAGGGGTCTCTCCTGGCTAATGATGTCACCCAGATACCAGACTTCTTCTCCCAGTGGGTGGAAGGCTTTGACCTCTTCAACCTCCTCATCGTCCCTATGACCCACGAGGGGAGGATCACAGGTCTGGTCTATGCCTCCAACAAGCCCGGTGGCTTTGCAGAGGATGATTCTAAATTGCTAACCATTTTCGCCAGCCAAGCGGCTGTCATCATCGAGAACGCCCGGCTCTACGAGGAGACGAAGCGTTGGGCCGAGGAGATGACCAGTGTGTGCAACATCGGCGTCGCCACCACTTCCACCCGCGGCCTGGATGAGGTGTTGAAGTCGGTCTGCGAACAGGTCAGCCGCTTGATGGAGGTGTCCAGCTTCTACATCGCCCTCTACGATGCAGATAGGGAGGAGCTATCTTTCGAGTTGGCCCTTGATGAGGGGGTGCCCGTGGAGAAGTTCAGCCGCAAATTGGCGGACGGGGCCGGCCTGAGTGGTTGGATCGTCCAGTCGAAACAACCCCTCCTGATCAGGGACGCGGAAAAAGAGGAGTTCCCGGTGGGGGCCATCGTGGTCGGTATGCCGGCCCGCTCCTGGCTGGGTGTGCCCCTCTTGTACATGGACCAGGTGGTGGGCGTCATGGGTGTCCAGAGCTACCAGCCCAATGCCTTCGACGAGGACGACCGGCAGCTTCTGTCCACCATCGCTGCTCAGGTGGCCATCGCTATCGAGAACGCCCGCCTCTTCGCCGAAACCAATGGAAGGGCCAAAGACCTGGCCCTTCTCCTCGGCACCAGCATCGCCATCTCCTCCAGCCTCGACCTGGATCAGATCCTGAAGACTGTGGCCCAGCAGATAATCGTCGCGTTGGTGGCCACCTTCTGTCGCATCACCTTGCTGGACGAGACAGGGGAGAACCTGGTCATCCGTGCTGTCTACCCTATTCGGGAACAGGAAGGAGGGGGCGATTTCGGCCAGCAATGCCCCTTGGCGGTGGTTCCCTGGCACAAGCGGGTGATCGAGACCGGCGGGCCGGTCGTCCTGCGCCAGGACGTGCCAGAGTTGGCCCTGTCGGACGAGGAGTGCGAATTGGTCCTGACCAATGGGGTGCAATCGGCTGCTCTGGTTCCCTTGATCGTGGGTGGACGGGTGCTGGGCGTTATCTCTCTGGGAGAGGAACGGAGCTGGGAGCGCAGTCCCTTCACCCCGGAGAAGGTGCAGCTTTGTCAGAGCATCGCCGCCCAGGCCGCCGTGGCTATCGAAAACGCCCGCCTGTACGAGGAACTCCGGCAGAGCTTTCTTCAGACCATCGCGGCCCTGGCCGCCGCCGTAGATGCCAAGGACACTTACACTGGCGGCCATTCCCAACGCACCACAGAGCTGGCAGCGGCCATCGCCCAGGAGTTAGGGCTAAGCGAGGC
Source organism: uncultured Anaerolineae bacterium (assembly GCA_964390805.1). Classification (GTDB taxonomy): domain Bacteria; phylum Chloroflexota; class Anaerolineae; order VGOG01; family VGOG01; genus CAYMKL01. The sequence goes on from CAYMKL010000015.1 coordinate 11,223, forward strand.
GGAGATCGAACTCATCCGCTATGCGGGCCTCCTGCATGACGTGGGCAAGATCGGCATCAGCGAGCAAATCCTGGGCAAGCCAGGCCCCCTGACTGAGAGAGAATGGGGGGATATTCGCAGACATCCTGCTCTTGGTGCTAACATCGTGGAGAGGGCTGCTGCGCTATACGAGCTGGTGCCGGTTATTCTGCACCATCACGAGCACTACAATGGCCAGGGCTATCCGGATGGATTGACGGGAGAGGACATTCCCCTCAAAGCTCGCATCCTGGCCGTGGCCGATGCCTACGAGGCCATGACATCCGATCGGGCCTACCGGCCGGCTATGACAGGGGAGCGGGCCCTGGTCACCTTGCAACAGGGGGCGGACAAGCAGTGGGATGGCAAGGTGGTGGATGTTCTTAACAGGATCATCCGAGAACAAGACCATTGTGGTGAATCGAATTCAGTCTGATGGTGGATGCTTGCTTGAAGCTTTTTATCGAGAAGGGGTTTGAGTTCGAATAGGGCAAGGAGGTGGAGAGATGAAGAAGTTGTGTTTTGTTCTAACCCTGGCGCTAGCCGTGGGCTTGTTGGTAGGCCTGACTACAGGCACCGCTGTTTCGGTTGCCTATCCCGGCAAGAAGATTCAGATTCCCAGCATCAACGTCGAGGATGACTGGAGCACCTGGATACAGGCGCAGAACGTGGGAGATGATGATACCGGGGCCATAGTTTTCTTCTGGGGGGAGTATTCGGGCTTGTGTCCCTCTAACTCTCCTGGGCCAACAGCACATGCGTGTCAGAGAATCGTCAAGAATGGTGTTTGGACGCTGCGAGGTGCTATCCCTACCGAGGCTAAGGCAGCCATCATCTATTCGGTAGACAAGGATGTCTTCGATGAAGCCTGTCAGGCGTCTGGTGACGCCGTCGGCGACACTTCTGCCTGGATGCAGTGGAGAAGCAAATACCAGGGCACTGGGCAGCCCCTGGCGGTGGTTGTTTTGCGTTTTGGCCCCAACAGCTCTCACAGTTCCTACATGGGCATCTCTGAGGCCATGGAGGGGACGCCACCCTATGAGTACTATGCTCTCTATCTGGTGAAAGAGTACCAGGGCGAGAACTCCCAGCTTTCTATCCAGAACTCGGGCGATTATTGCGTCTCTGTTTGGATCGAGTATAGAGGCGACTGTGGTCTTCTCGTCCTGCAGCACTTCGAGGCGCTGGCGCCAGGGGAGGCTCTGCACATAAGGTTGGAAGATATTGAGGAGATACCTACAAACTGGCTGGGTACGGCCTTCATCAGAGCGGCCCAACCGTTGGGAGTCGTTGTAGAGCACATGAACGTTTCCCCAACCCCCACCAGCACCGTAATGCCGACACCGACTGCAACTTCAATCAGCACCCCGACTCCCACGCCAACTGGGACTCTCATGCCGACGCCGACTCCAACTGGCACGCCGACGCCTACTCCGACGGGCACATCTATGCAGAATGACACTCCCACGCCGACTCCAACGGCCACGCCTACAGGAACTGTGACCGCACGTGTGTATCTGCCGCTTGTCTTCAAAGGCTACGGCTCTAATCCTGTGGTGAGTACCGTGCACATGAGCGACACCCCCTATGGGCCGCCAGTGACTCAGTTTCTCTCGGGGACAACCGCCGTCTACGTGGTTTTCAGCTACTCTGATATGCAAAACGACGATATCAGGGTAAGGATTTATGACCAGGTAGGCAGTATCCTATTCGAGCAGGTCCAGGCCTACATGGGGTCTGGGACGGAGTCCATTGAGGTATCGGGTCCAGGAGGAGTTTTTGCTGACGGCTGGTACGTCACCAACGTGTATTCGTATAGCGATTTGTTCCCGATTGAGACCGTCCTTTGGGATGTTGGGGAGCGCTGAGGAGATGAGACATGGCTAAGAAAAGAGCCCACGTTTTCGTCAGCGGTTGGGTGCAGGGTGTCTTCTTCCGGGCCGAGACCCGCGACCTGGCCCGCCAGTTGGGCGTGACCGGCTGGGTCAGAAACCTGTGGGACGGGAGGGTGGAGGCTGTCTTCGAGGGGGAGGACTGGGCTGTCGAACGGCTGGCAACCTGGTGCCGCCGGGGTCCCCGCGGTGCGCACGTGGACGACGTTGATGTAACTTATGAAGACCACACTGGCGAGTACGAAACTTTCAGTGTTCGATACAGTGGCTAGCAAGTCAATTCCAAATACCCAATATCTAATACCCAAAGGAGGGAGGAACATCAATGAAGATGGACAAGGTTTCACAAGCAATGGAGCGGGTGGGCGTTCCCGGCAGAGATGCCTACGATCTTCCCACCAGCCAGAAGCGCTTCCCCGACGGAGCCTGGTACCGCATGGAGGTCTCCGGCGTGGAGCGACCCAAGGTGCTGGAGGCCGTCATTGACGAGTCGCAGAAGCGGAACATGCCCATCCACCGCCTGATCTCGGTGGTGATGGGAGCCACTCTGCTAGACAAGGCGGAGCTGAAGGACTTCGCTCAGATGGCCGCCGACGCCAAGATGGAGGTTATCCTGACCCCTGGCCCTCGCTCTGCCTGGGACACGGGGCGGCAGTTGGTTACTCCAGAGGGGGGGCTCTCCGGCCTGCGCTTTCGCGGCTCCGACCAGTTGCGGCAGGTCATCACCGACATCATGACTTGCATCGGCATAGGCTTCCGGGGGTTCTTGGTGATTGACGAGGGGCTGCTCTGGCTCCTTAACGAGATGAAGAAGAACGGCGACATCCCGGAAGACGTGATCTTTAAGGTCTCCATCTATGCTGGCCATGCCTCGGCCGCGGGTGGCAGGGTGCTGCAAATGCTGGGGGCGGGCACGTTTAACCCTGTGGCCGACCTCAGCCTGCCCCAGTTCGCTTCCATCCGGCAGGCCATTGACATCCCGATGGATCTTCACATCATGCTCGCCGAGTCCTTTGGCGGCTACGTCCGCATCTACGAAGGCCCGGAGATGGCTCGCCTGTGTGCGCCGTGCTACTTCAAGATCGAGCCAGGCCCAGCGTGCGCAGCCGGCCCAGGGGCTCTCTACAAGCCGTGGGTGGATGAGGGGATGCTGGCCCACTGGGCGCGGGTGAAAGTCAAGTACGCCCAAATCATCCACGAGATCATCCAGGAGAACTTCCCTGAGGCCACCATGTCGGAGCCAGGGCCTGCGGATTTGGCCATTCCGAAGCCGTAGGCAGGAAGCGTTCAGGTGCCAGGTACTTTCATCGGCCATTCGCAAGTGCCTGGCACCTTGATCGAAAAGGAGTAACGCACATGAACAATGCATCACAGCAAAGCAAGTTACCTTTTCTCCCCGGCGTCTTTCCAGCCCTGGTGACGCCTTTCGACAGGGACGAGGAAGTGGATGAGGGCGCGTTTCGCGGTCTCATCCGCCAGGTGATTGACCACGTGGACGGATTGGTGCCCTGCGGCACCACGGGCGAGTTCCCCTATCTATCGGTGGAGGAGCATAAGCGGCTGATTGAGATCGCTGTCGAGGAATCGAGAGGCAAGCCCGTTATCGCTGGCACGGGAGCTCCCTCGACCCGCCAGGCCATCGAGCTGGCGGAAAACGCCAGGGAGGCCGGAGCCAGCGCGTGCCTGGTGGTGACGCCTTACTATCTCCATCCTTCGGACAAAGGCGTCTACCAGCATTTCTACGAACTCGCCAAGGCGGTGGACATTCCCATACTACTGTACAACATCCCCCAGGTGGTGGGCGCCTACCTGCCCCGCACCGTCGTCGAGGACCTGGCCGACATTGACAACATCGTGGGCCTGAAGGATTCCTCCGGCAACCTGACCTATACCATGGAGGTGCTGGAGATGGTCCAGGGGCGCATTGACGTGTTCATCGGCCACGACGAGGTAGTGTTGCCCGCCCTGGCTGGTGGCTGCTCAGGGATGATCCTGGCCAGCGCCAACGTCTTCCCTGAGGTCTGGCAGCGAGTCTTCCAGGCAGTGCGGGAGGGCGATATGGCTACCGCTAGAGAGTGGCAGATGAGGGTGCAGAAGCTGGCCCGCATCTTCTGCCGCCACGGCGGGGGAGTAGCGGTCAAGGCGGCCCTCAACATGATGGGCGTCAAGGTTGGGCGGCCGCGCCGACCACTAAAGCCCACGGGCGGAGCGTTGATCCACGAGACGCGAGCTGAGATCCGAATGGAGCTGGAGAAGCTGGGCAAGGTTGAGGTTTCGGGTTCTGAGTTTCGGGTTTCGAGTGACGCTTTGGAGGAGCGGTTCGGCGATCTTGGCTTGTTGGCCGAGGTCATCAGGGAGGCGGGGCTCAGGCTGGGCAGCGGGGCGGCGGGCCAGGGGGCGGAGTGGGTACAGCTTGACCTGGTAGCCGGGCCGAAGGCGGGGCCGCTGGGTGATGCCTACGCCTATCAACTGACCTATCCCCTCCATCGCCGCGAGGCACTGACCACCATCCTGGAGCCCAACCTGACTGTGCGCCCACCGACGCTGATCCTGCCTACGCTGGAGCAGAAGAACTTGCGCCAAGCCAACATGATCTACGGCCCGACCCAGGCAGCGGCGGCCAAGGCCATCGTGGATGCTCTGGAGCGAGGGGTGATCCCGGAGGCAGCCATACATGATGAGGTGATGATCGTCCTGGCCACGGTAGATCCCAGGGCCCTGGATCGCCACGCCCTGCACAAGAACGTGTACGCGGCGATGGTGGGGGCGATTGGGCAGGCGTTCGGGCGTGCGTAGGAAGTTTGGGTGTCAGGCGGTGATCATCGTGGAGGAAGAGAGGGGCATTCGATCAAGTGAGTAACGAGGCCATGAGTAACGAGTTAACGAGGTGCTCGTTACCTCATTATTGACTGGAAGAATTGGAGGTGACATAATGAAAGAATGTAACCAAGACAAGAACCTGGCCAAATGCGCTTGCACCTACGAGCCTTGCAGCCGCAAGGGGCTATGCTGTGAGTGCATCATGTACCATAAGCGATACGGCGAGTTGCCCGGCTGTCTGTTCCCGCCAGAGGTGGAGCGAACCTACGACCGCAGCATCGCCCGCTTCGTGAGCACCTATAAGTAGCGACAGCTCCCTCCCCCTCATAGGGGGAGGGTTGGGGTGGGGGTGACTGGCTCGCTGAGACTCACCCTCCCCCGGCCCCTCCCTCTGAGGGAGGGGGGAGCACGCACCTCCCTCCCCCTGTGAGGGGGAGGGTTGGGGTGGGGGTGGCGGCATCGCTGAGGCTCACCCTCCCCCGGCCCCTCCCTCTGAGGGAGGGGGAAATATGCATAGAGGAGGCCATTGTGTCAAAGAAACCTGATTGGTTCAAAGGCATCTTCCCTGCCCTGGTCACGCCCTTCACCAGGGATGACCAGGTAGATGAGGAAGCATTCAGGGCTCTGATTCGCCACGTTCTGCCCCACGTGGATGGGGTGGTGCCGGTGGGCACTACCGGCGAATTCGTGTACCTGTCGGAGGCGGAGAAGCGGCTGGTGATTGACATCGCCATTGATGAGGTGGGGGGCAGGGTGCCGGTGGTGGCTGGCACGGGGTGTGCCAGCACGAGGGATACCGTCGCCCTGACCCAATACGCCAGGGATGCCGGGACCACGGCGGCTCTGGTGGTCGCACCCTTCTACCTCAAGCCCACTTTCAACGAGGTCTACGAGCACTTTGAGGCGGTCAACGAAGTCGGCTTGCCCATCATCCTCTACAACATCCCCCAGTGCGCGGGCACCCACTTCAAGTGGTGGACGGCCGAGGGGATGGCTTACCTGGACAACGTGGTGGGCATCAAGGACTCCAGCGGCGATATGCCTTTCCTGATGGCTCTCTTCGAGAAGGTCAAGGGGCAGATCGGCATCTTCTGCGGCCACGATGAGATCATGATGGCTGCCCTGGCCGCTGGCGCCGACGGGGGCATCCTGGCCAGCGCCAACCTGATCCCCGACATCTGGCAAAAGGTCTATGCTGCTGTGAAGGCGGGGGATATGGCTACCGCTCAGGATTGGCAGGCCAGGGTGCAGAAGCTGGTGCGCATCATCATTCGCAAGGGGGCGACCCAGGCGGTCAAAGAGGGATTGCGGATGATGGGCCTGGATATGGGCGACTCCCGCCACCCCATCATGCCCGGCGGGGCCTTCGAGCGGGAGGACCGCGAGGAGCTGCGCATTCAGTTGGAGAACCTGGGTAAGGTTGAGGTTTCGAGTTTGGCGTTTGGAGTTTCGAGTGTCGAGGACTTCACCTTGTGCGTCGGCGAGGGTTTCTGTGGGCCGCCCTTCTTTGAGCTGGCTCACGTTGACCTGCTGCTGGGCGTCAGAGAGGGGCCGGTGGGCAGGGCCATCGCCAAGGCGTTGGGAGAGCTCCGGCCTTCACACGAACTGCGCATCATCAACCAGCGACCGCGCACGCTGCTGGTTCCCACTGTGACGGTGCGCACCGCGAAGCAGGCCGGTCACGTCTACGACGACGCCGCCCGTGGCATCAACCTGGCCATCAAGGCCAGCATTGAGGACGGCAGCCTCCCCCAGGGGGCTCTGGACGATCTGGCCATGATCGCCAACGTCTTCGTCCACCCGGCCGCCGCCAACCGCAAGCGCATCGAGTTCAACAACTACAAGGCCATGCGCGCTGCCATCCGCAAGGCCATCGAGGGCCGGCCGACCCTCGAAGAGCTGCTCAATGAGAAAGAGGCGGCTCGCCATCCGTTCAGATATGCGCCGTGAACGTGAAACATTAAACGTCAAACGTGAAACGTCATGCGTGGTGCGCATGGCGCAAAACGGAACATGGAACACGCAACACGTTAGAAGGAGTCTCAATGAACAAGAAGCTCGCAGCAAAGTGGAGTCTGCTCATCATTGCCGTGTTGATTGTCGGCGGCAGCTCTGCCATGTCTCAGGGGCCGAGGCCGGTATCTGCCCTGGTCAAGATAGACCTGAGAGCGGAGGGCGACCTCCAGCGGGTAGAGGCCAGTGGGCTGGCCGTCTATGCCCACCTCACCACCGAGGACGAAGATTACCTCATCGCCGCGGCCGCCGAAGGCGACCTGGCCCCTCTGGCGAGCCAGGGCTTGACCTACCGTGTCTTGGATGAGGAGTTTGTCCCAGGGGAGTATTATCTCGTCTATCCCCGCTACCCTGACCAGTTGTCCCTGATCCCACGGTACGGCAGGCTCCTCCACTTCGACGGCTTGCGGGCCCTGATCCAGGCTTCGCCAACCAAGGTGGAGGCGTTGCCTGCTCTGGGCCTGGAGATCAGGTGGCTCCCCGATAGCCCCATCCGTCTGAGCCCCAGGGTTGAGGCTGCCGCCTATGCATCTCTGGGCGATCCCGACCCGCTCATCGCAGAGATGATGGCCCAGGTTGACTCAGCCACCGTTTATCTCTACGATGGCAATCTCAGTGGCGAGAATCAGGTCACCATTGGTGGACAGCCGTACACCATCTATACCCGTTACTCCTACAGCGGTACGCCCATACAGAAGGCCACGCAGTTTGTCTATGAGCACTTCGGGAACCTGGGCCTGCAGGTGGCGTATCATGACTACAATTGGTGGGGCTACAACTGGCGCAACGTGGTGGCCACCAAGCCGGGGCTCACCAATCCCGATGACATCTACATCGTTTGTGCTCACGTGGACAGCATATCGAATAATCCGTACAATTACGCTCCAGGGGCCGATGACAATGCCAGCGGCGTAACGGCAGTGATGATCGCCGCCGACATCCTCAGCCAATACGACTTCGACTATACCGTTCGCTTCGTCACCTTCACCGGGGAAGAGCAGGGGCTCCATGGCAGCCACTACTATGCCCAGGATGCTTACAACGAGGGCGACGATATTCTGGGCGTGCTCAATCTGGACATGATCGCCTACGACTCTGACGCCGACTCCATCATGGAGCTTCACGCCGGAACCGGGGCCGGCTCCATCGCCATCGCTAATCTGTTCGCCGATGTGGTGGATACCTACGACATCAATCTCGTCCCTGAGATTATCACTGCCGGCGCTACCAACCGCAGCGATCATGCCTCCTTCTGGGATTACGGTTATGATGCCATCCTGGCCATCGAGGATTGGCAAGACTTCACCCCCTACTATCACACGACTAATGATCAACTCAGCAGCCTGAACATACCTTATTTCACCGAGTTCGTCAAGGCCTCCGTGGGGACCATTGCCACCATGTCCTCTCCGCTGCACGAAGGGGGTTTCCTTGAAGGCACAGTGAGCTTCTGGCAGGACAGCACGGGTGTGCCGGGCGTCCTGCTTACCCTGGAGGGCGACCAAGTCTACACCGACCTCAGCCAGGCGGATGGCGGCTACACTGTGAGCGGTGTCGAGGCGGGCGACTACACCCTGACCCCCAGCAAGTCCGACGGCGTGGACGGCATCAGCGCCTACGACGCCTCCCTGACCCTTCAGCACGAGGCCGGCCTCATCACCCTGGGCGGCTACGCTGCCACGGCGGGCGACGTGGACAAGACTGGCGGCATCACTTCAACGGACGCCTCCTACATCCTGCAGAAGGCGGCAGATTTGATCACCCTGCCCTTCCCTGGTGCGGGCGTTGTCTGGGAGTTCGATCCGTCCAGTCGGAGTTACACGGATCTGAGCGGCCATGTTACCGATCAGGACTTCAGGCATCGTTTCAAATCGCCAAAATAGCAACTTTACACTTTTTTGGTGGAGTGCAGACCCAAGTGAACATAAACAGCCATTTTGCCCCTCTGGAGGCCATTTTGGGGGCCTTTTGCGCTCCGTTTGGATCATAATCGCGGAAAAAGTGTAAAGCGATCTCTGGTCATTTCCAGGCTGGATGAAACGATGCCGGACTTCACGGCCACGCTGTTGGGGGATGTGTCGGGGAATTGGTCAGTAGGTGCTGGCCAGGCTCAGGCCGCCAACACTGCGTCCCTGGCCCTGCCGCACCTCTACGCCGAGCCCGGCGAGCGCATCACCGTTACCCTGGAAATCGTCCTCGATCAGGCCGAGGTGTACGGCGCGGACATCGTCGTGAGTTACGATCCAGTGGTTGTCTCGGCCGCCTCGGCGTCCGCTAGCGACGCGGCTCAAGACCTCATGACTGTGAGCAACCTCAACCAGCCAGGCTTGGTGCAGATGGCAATGGCCGGCGCTCAACCCATCACCGACGACGGCCATCTGCTGACCCTAGTGTTCGACGTGGTAGGGGAGTTGGGTGATACCTCGCCTTTGCAGATCACCACTATCGAGCTGAACGAGGATGGTGTGACCGCCCAGCCGCAGGATGGCAGTATCGGCGTGGTAAACTTTCCGGACTACGATTTCAACCGGGACTGCAATGTGGACATAGAGGACATCATGGAGGTGGCCAGTCGGTGGCATACGACCGATGTGGATCCTGGCTGGGACGCGACGTACGACCTCGACGGCGATGGAATCATCACCGTCGTGGACATCATGATAGTGGCAGTGAATTGGGGAGCAACCTGTTGGTGAGGGAGGTGAAGAATAGATGCGATCTATTGCTTACTCAATGCTTTCTCTGACGGTGGTAGCCAGTCTCAGCCTGGGCGGTTGCGGCCCTGGCATCGAGCAGGTCAGGGAGGTGGCGGCCTCCCCGCCGCCGCAGGAGATGGCTTTGCCAGAGCCCAGGCTGAAAGGGGAGCGCTCTCTTGAGGAAGCTCTGGTTCAGCGACGCTCTGTGCGGAGCTTTACCGAAGAGGAGCTCACTCTGGAGGAGATTTCCCAGCTTCTCTGGGCCGCTCAGGGGCTGACGGCCGCCTGGGGTGGGCGGACAGCTCCCTCGGCCGGGGCTCTCTACCCGCTGGAGGTCTACGTGGCCACTCCCAACGGTCTCTACCACTACGTGCCCCAGGGACACAAAGTGATCATCGAGTCTCAGGATGATGTGCGAATCAAGCTCTGGGAAGTGGCGCTGAAGCAAGATGCAATAAGAAACGCTCCTGCGGTCTTCGTGATCGCTGCGGTGTACGAAAGGACGGCCCAAAAATACGGAGACCGGGCTGAACGCTACGTCAAGCTGGAAGCGGGCCACGCCTGCCAGAACATCCTCCTCCAGGCCGTGGCTCTGCACCTGGGAGCGGTGCCCATCGGCGCTTTCTACGATGACCAGGTGCAGGCTGCCCTCTCCCTTCCCTCCGATCACGAACCCCTCTATATCATCCCTGTAGGGCATTCCCAGAAGTAGCAACTCTTTGCAAAAACGTGGCCATAGCCAGACCCGCTATCAGCGCTATCCAGAAGGGCGCTCTGAGGGAAAAGGCAGATTCGCCACAACAGCTACTTTGTATAATAGTCCGGTGCCCACAGAGGCCGCGTGAGACGCCCAGATCTCATTTGAAATCGAGCGAATCATAGATGGCCTAGGTTGACTGTTTTCTCCCAAACCCGTAACGCTCCCCATGCTTTTGCTTGCCAAAAGGCCGAAATCTGCTATACTATGTTCGGCCCTGATTATGAACACTTCTACGCTCATCGCCAAGGTGTTGCTCCCCCAACGGCGGGAGAACGTGTTGACCCGCCAGCGCTTGCTCGACCGCCTGTACGATTTGGTGGACCGCAAGCTCGTCCTGGTTTCCGCGCCGGCTGGTTACGGCAAGACCACCCTGCTGGTGGACCTCGCCCATGACCTGGAGCATCCCGTCTGCTGGTATGCGCTGGACCGGAGCGACCACGATCCCCGGGTCTTTCTGGAGCACCTGGTCCTCAGCCTGCATCATCGTTTCCCCGACTTCGGCGAGCGCACGCGCCAGGCGCTGGCTGCCAGCCCCGACCTGACCAACGGCGCGCCCAGTGTGGTCAAGGTGCTGATCAACGAGATAGTGGACGTCATTCCCCGCTGGTTCGTGCTGGTATTGGACGACTACCATCGGCTGGGGGAGGTCCCCGAGGTAGGCGCCATCCTGGCTCGTATCCTGAATTACCAGACAGACCAGTTCCTCCTCATCATCGCCAGCCGCACCGTGCCCGAACTGCCATTCATCATCCAGCTCGCAGCCAAAGGGGAAGTGGGCGGGCTAGGTCAGGAGGACCTGCGCTTCCGTGCCGACGAGATTCAGGGGCTCCTGGCGCAGAGCTACAACCTCCACATTCCTAAGAGGGAGGCCGAAGAGTTGGCATCCCAGTCCGAGGGCTGGATTACTGGCATCCTGCTCACTGCCTATTCAATGTGGCATGGCATCCTGGAGAGCCTGGTGCGGGCCCGCACCTCCGATCAGCCGGTGTACGAGTACCTGGCCCAGGAGGTCTTTGCCTACCAGGAGGCTCCTGTGCAGTCTTTCCTCACTGCTTCCTCTACCCTCCAGGAAATGAGCCCAGCTCTGTGCCAGGAGGTGCTGGGCCTGGAAGAAGCTGAGCATTTCCTGACACTGTTGGAGGACCGCAACCTCTTTGTCACCCGGCTGGAGGGAGAGTGGTATCGCTACCACCATCTCTTTCAGGAGTACCTGCAGGCACGGCTGCGGCGGGAGGAGGAGTCCCGATGGATCCAACTGCACCGCCGTGCCGCCAGCTGGTTTGAGACACACGAGCAGCCTGAGGGGGCCGTGCACCACTACTTGACCGTGGCCGCCTACGAGGACGCGGCGCGGGTGATGGAGGCGGCAGCCCAGGATATGTTCTATGCTGGCCGCCTAGAGACGCTAGCGGCATGGGGCACACTGCTCACGGCCTCACTGCGCGAGCGCGCTCCACGCCTGGCGCTGTTTCAATCCCGCGCCACCGACATGCTGGGGCGGTGGGAGGAGGCGCTGGCGCTGACGGAGGTCGCGGGGCGCGGCTACCGGGCTAGGGAAGATACCCACGGCTTGGCCTGCGTACTATTGCAGCGGAGTCACGTTTGGCAGGAGCAGGGGCGGCCCCGGGAAGCCCTGGCCCTCGGTCAGGAGGTGCTTTCCCTGATCGAGGAAACGGGCGTGCCCATCGCCTACGAAGCCCATCGCATCCTCGGGAGGTCCTGCCTGGCACTGGGCCGGCTGGAGGAGGGGGAGGCTCACCTACAGCAAGCATTCGCACACTGTCTGGAACAGGGGAGTGATTACGCTCAGGCCTCCACCCAGAACGACCTGGCCGACTGCCTGTGGCGGCAGGGGCGCTGGCCAGAGGCGGTCGCCGTCCAGCAGCAGACCGTGGCGGCACGGCGGCGGCTGGGCAACCCTGCCGTGCTGGCTGGCGCGCTCAACGACTTGGGCTTCTCCCTCTACCTGACCGGCGAGTACGGTGAGGCGCTGCGCCTCTTCGAGGAGGCGCTGGAACTGGCTCGCCAGTCCGGCCACCGCCGTAGCGAGGCTCTGACACTGCTCAGCCTGGCCGAGCTGAACCGCGACCTGGGTACACTCGAGCGGGCGGTGGAGACCTGTGAGGAGGGACTCGCCATCGCCGACGAGCTCGGCGACGGCTTCCTCTCCGCTTACGGCCGGGAGGCGTTGGGGCTGGTGCACCGCTGCCGGGGCGACTACTCTTTGGCACAGGCGGCCATCGAGCAGGCGATGGAGCGGGCAGAGCGGCAGAGCTCAGACTATCAGGTCGGCCGGTACGGAGCCTCGCTGGGCCTGGTGCGGGCCGAGGTGGGGGAGGTGGAGGCAGGGCTGGCGGAGTTGGCCCGCGCCCGTGAGCGACTGCAGCGGATCGGGGCAAACAGCGAGCTGGCCCGGGCCCAATTCTTCACCGCCTGGGCGTTGTTCCGGGCCGGCCGGGAGGCGGAGGCGCTAACGATGCTCCAGCAGGTGCTCGCCACGGCTGACTCGCCCAGCCGGGAGTACCTCTTCGTCGTCGAGGGCCGGCGAGCGCTTCCTCTGCTGGAACACGCTCACGTGCAGGGGGCCGGCGGTGAGGAGATGGCTGCGCTGCTGGCCCGGGCACGCGATTTCGAGCACACTGCCCAGGCAGTACTCCAACAATTATCCCCCACGGAGGCCAAGGAGGAGCCCCTGCGCATTTTTGGCTTCGGCCGAGGGCGTGTGGAGCGTGGAGGAGTGGAAATCCCCTCCTCAGACTGGGGGGCTGCGGCCACCCGGCAGATGCTTTTCTACCTGCTCACTCACTCCCCCCAGTCGCGCGACCAGATCGCCGCCGTCCTCTGGCCGGAGTTGCCCGCCCCCAAAGTGAAGGCTACTTTCCACACCACCAAGTTCCGCCTCAAGCGCGCGCTGGCCCGGGACGCCCTCCATTTCGACGACGGCTGCTACCGGATCCATCCGGATCTGGACTACTGGTTCGACGTGGCCGAGTTCGAGCGACTGATGGAGGGGAGCGGGGCGGGGCGACGGGTAGAGCGGCTGCAACAGGCCATTGCCCTCTGCCAGGGTGATTTCCTGGAGGACTGCTACGCCGATTGGTGTCTCCTGATTCGTGAGAGACTGCGAGAGCGGTACCTGGAGGCGCTGGACGAGCTGGCCGGACGGCTGTTGGCACGGCGGCAGTATCGCCAGGCCATCCAGACGCTCCGCCGCGGGCTGGCGATGGATGATTTGCGAGAGAAGTTCCACCGCCAGTTGATGCGCGCCTACACCCTCTCCGGGCGACGGAGCGAGGCCCTGGCGCAGTACCAACGTTGCGCAGAGGTTCTGGAGCGCGAATTGAGTGCGCTTCCTTCTCCTGAGACCACCGCGCTGTACCGTCGCATCCTCGACGGGCTACCCCTCGATTAACTCATCTGCCACCGACATCCGCACCTGCTGTGTTGTGTCCTCATCCTGCCCTATGAAGGAGCAGGATTTTTGCTTCTCCATCTTTTCGTCGTCCACGTTTACCCCTACGTTTACCCCCATCGAGTATAATAGAGTTGCCTGATAAAGGAACAACCAAGGAGGTAACGAAAAATGAAAGCACACATGCAATTTGGTCTGCTGAAGCTTGGCGACCCCCGGGTGGTCCGAGCCCTGTTCCTCGGCCTGACGCTGGCGCTGATGCTGTTGACCGGTACCGGCGTAGTCTATGCAAATCCCATCGGCGGTGGGGGCTGCGGCGACGGTGGCTAAGCCAGCCCGTTGATCTCGGTACAGAGGAGACTGATCTATGTCGCAAATGGCGCTTCATACCTTAGTTGGCACCGCGCTGACAGACCCCAGGTTCTGCCACGATTTGCTGAATGGTAGGCGCCGCACTCTCCTGGCCGACTTCGACCTCACCGACGAGGAACGCAAAGCTGTCTTGGCTATCCAGGTAGAGTCTATCCAGGCGTTCGCTGCGCAGTTATGCGAATGGCTGAAGGCCCAGGATGCTTGTAAATCCTATCCTCCCGCGGCTGCGTCGGTGCCCTACTTGCCTTTCTGTGGTCGCCGGTTGGGCTTCGATTCTGGCAAGGCTAATCTCCCTACTTCTAAGTGTCGCTGTAGCACTGGCAGTGAATGAGAACTTGCGAAAGGTTCCTGTGTTTTTGGCTCCTAGCCATGCTCGCCCGAAGAGCTGGCGCTACTAGAGGGCCTTTTTGTGCGTCCGCGGCCTCTGGAATTGGGCTTGTATCACGGAAGCTTCGGAGGGAAGCGACTGGACACGAAAGTTAGGCCACAGGTTCACCAGATCTTACTCAGCCGTCGCCTTGCCATTGCTGAGAGTTGGTACAAAGCCATCGCGCAAACCAGTTTTGTGTCACAGAGCGCAGCAGAAGTGCATCAACACCTCCTCGGATTGACCGAAGAGTTCATCGCGCTTCTACTCGCAAAACCGTTCGAGCACTGCCGGGCTGAGGCCATTGGCGCGTCGCTGGCAGACTTACATTACATCCAACCCACGGCTTTGGGCCGAGCGCAGGAAGCGCTGGTGCGGCAGCTAATCATCTTGGCAAGAAAGAGGCAGACTGTGAAGATATGCCCATACTGTAAGTTCGTTCTTGGTTACTATAGCGGCAAGTACAGATGTAGCTCGTGTCACATGTGGTTGGAAGAGAGTGAGTGCTTAGAAGTAAAGCGCGGGCAACCTGCCGTCGTTGAAGATGCACCGATAGAGAACGGGCACCAATTGGGTGTATCCAATCAGAGTGATAAGACGACAGCCTCTCGCTTCCCAGTTATCATTAGCTGAGGAACAGGAACAGCGGCGCATAGCACCGACCTTGCATGACCGTGTCGGCCAGACCCTGGCTATCTGCAAGATCAAGCCAGGAGCATGTGGAGTGGCTTACCGAACGAATCCAGATCCGGCATGGCATCCTGGCTGGCTCCGAGGACGATGGTCAGCCCAAGCCGCTAGATAACGATGTCCGTGTCCCTCTCTCTCTTCAGCATCCGCGAGCGATTGGATCATGTCAGCGGGCAACTCAAGATCAAGTCCAAATCCGGTTATGGGACTCAGGTTACCCTCGTAGCGCCGCTGAAGCGCGAGGAGACGACCACTACTGGCCAAAATCCGCCGTCAGGAGCTGCGCAGGGTTCTGGGCTGCTAGCTGATAGCTGACATGTAGCTGCGCATCAATACTGATGTTGCACAAGGCACTGACGCAAATGAAAGCCGCTCTGCCTGTTTGGGGCAAGAGCGGCTTTCATTTCGTTGCTCTTTTGACTAACTCACCGGAAGGTGATAAACTATGGATCGGCGCAGTGTCGCGCAAATCTTTCGAAGAAGGAGGCCGCAACGGTGAGAAGACAAGTTAACCTGAGAGTGGATGTTCATTCAAGCAGAAGGATATCTGCCTGCTCCCGAATCGGCCTACAGCATTGCCTGCGCTATTGACGAGGCGCTGAGGTGCAAGGAGGCCGGAGAGAGCAGAACCATGGCCTTCAACATCTCTGGACATGGGTTGATGGACATGCAGGGGTACAGGGAGGTTTTGGGGCTTCCATAGGAGGGACGATAAGTGGACAAACGGCTAAAGATTGTGTTCTTCGCTGTTTTGCTCATCGCCGCAAGCTATTACTTCGGCGATGTCTGTGAGCGAATCGGTCAGGCATACGGACTGATTCTATCACCATCCAGGGAGATCCTGGGACTTGCTCTGCGCTTCTTTCTGGCCACGGGAGCGCTTGCCATAGCAGCCGGCCTGGTCGCTGCCCTGGTGCGTCCCCTTTGGGCCTGCTTCGCCGTTTTCGGTCTCTCGGCCCTGGCGATGCTCCTGGGTTGGGAGCTGAAGGCAAGCGGCGGCTTCCTGGCGGGGGTGTACTTCGTCGCGTCGCTCATCTACGTCGAAAGAATCAACCGGGAGCTCAATGATCGCCTGCGCTTCTCCGTGAGACCCATCTCCCAGGGCCAACCCATCTTGATTACGGCACTCCTCATCGTGGCCTGCGGCAGCTTCTACTTTGGCTACGCGGCTGAGATCAAAAGAGAAGGCTTCTCGATTCCCGCTGCTCTCGTCGAGATAGTTGTGGAAAGGATAGAGAAAGAAGTCGGTGAGCTCCTACCGACAGACTTGGGGGAAACTGCCGTGACCAGCTTCAGAGATCAGTTTGAACGGGTACTGGATGAGATGGGAAAAGAGGTCAGTAACCGCCTGCCGGCAGCCCAGGCGGAAGCCGTCATGGTCGAATTCAGGCGCCAGCTTGAGCGAGTACTGGATGAAATGGAGAAAGAGGCCGGTGAACGCCTGTCAGTGGCTGAGACGGACGCTATCATGGCCGGATTCAGGGAGCAGTTTAAGAGGACATTGGTAGAGCTGGTGGAAAAAGCAATAAGACCCTATGAGCGATGGATACCGCTTGTCTTCGCCGTCAGCCTGTTCACGTTCCTGGGAACCATCACCGCGCTTCTTTCCTGGATACCCATCGTGGCCTTGATGGTCATCTTTCCCCTTTTGACCGCGCTTGGTGTGACCAAGAGCGTGGCGGAAACACGCCTGGTGAGAAGGCTTACCCTTGACTAGGAAGTCAACTTCACAGCAGGAAGAGGGCTCAGGGATTACTTGAACCCTCTTCCCGTTTTTCTCCTTGGATGGGCGAAGATCTCTGACCGAGCCCTTTTCGCCCTTCGATAGACTCGAGACACCGCCTCGGTCGGGGACCGTTCGGCTGAGCTCAGGGCGAAGCCTTCGGCGATCAAGGGCCGAAAAAGTAAAGGACTAGGGTTGACCAGACCCTAGTCCCATTTTGGAGGTTAGTAAAAGTATTCTTTATCCTTTACTAACCCTATTATAGCATACGGGCGTCAGTTTATCGTCAGTCTGGCGTCAGAGATTGATCCTTCACTACCATCGGCAGGTAAATGACCGACCCACTTTGGACGTTCACGGCAAACGGCCCCGCCGTGCCTCGGTTGCTCGCCTGGTCTATGGCTTCGACCCACAGGGTGTAGGCGCCAGGCTGGGTGAATTGGCCGGTGTCGCTGTAGTGCCACGTTGCACCGTTGCGCCCCAAGCCGATTGAAGGATCATAGTCCAGGGGGATGACGGCGGCCAGGTGATCGTGATTGGGCGCAAGGCCGCTCAAGCGCATGGCTTTGACGCCACCGCCGTCGCTGACCGAGCCAGTCATGAAGAACGGCTCGCCAGTCGCCAGGTTGCTAGAACGGGTGAAGTAGGTGATGGCCGGCGGGACAGTGTCCACCCGCAACGTGAGGCTCAAGGGGTCAGTGGAGCGATTGCCCACGCTGTCCAGGCCGTAGAGGGCAAGCGTCCGCGTGATGCCATCAACGCCTTCGACGTCAGGCAGACTGTAGCTCCACCTGGCCTGCGTGTTGGCTGCCAGTGCGTCGGTGGATAGGATCAGACGGCTGCGGTTGTAGACGCCTGCATCTTCGTTTGGCCAGCGGTCGCACACCCACAGCTCCCAGACCCCCAGTGCATCTTGACCGTCAGGGTCAGCCAGTCGGTCCAATCGCTGGCATGCCCTAGCCGGTTGGTTGCCTGGACGCGCAGTTTGAATTGGTCACCATCGGACACACCCAGCCCTGCATCCCAGTCGCACGCCCAGTGCGCATCGTCGGGAGTGGGGTCAGGGCAAGTCAGGTCCGTGATGTTGCTCGACGGGTCCTGCGCTTGCAGGGTGATGGTAGGCACCGTGATCGAGTCTACGTCAAAGACGGCTCCTTTGACCGTGTTGCTGCCGGGGCGGATGGTGGTGCGTGGCTCCAGAACCTCCACGTGTCGAGGAGGATCCACGTCTACTCCATGTATTTTTTCCCCTTCTCCTACGCATCCGTGTTCTAAGCCCCTTTCAACTCCCCCCGCACGGTCTGATAGAGCTCCTCCGCCTTGAGTGCCTGCAAGGTGTAGCAGGGAGCGTCCAGGGCATCGGCCAGGTCCTGGGCCAAGCCGCGATCAAAAGATGAGTGCTCCATGTTGATGACCGCTGAGCGGATGTTGCCGCGTTTGATGAAGTCGGCCACCTTGAGCGCCTCGTCCTGAGCCGGGAGGTCGGTCATGGAGACGTTGCCTGCCCCATCGGTCAAGAGGATCATCAAGGGCATCACTTCGGGGTTGCGGCGGAGCTCCCGCTGGCACACGCGATAGGCCAGGAGTAGCCCGCTGGAGAGCGGAGTCTTGCCCCCGACAGGGATGTCCTGGAGGGCTTTCTGGGCTAGCTCCACGCTGGAGGTAGGGGGCAGGACTAACCGGGCTTCGTCTTTTTGGAATACGACGAGGCCCACCTGGTCCCGGCGTTGATAGGCGTCGTTGAGGAGGGACATGATGGCTCCTTTAGTGGCCACCATGCGCTCCGCCGCGGCCATGGACCAACTGGCGTCAACCACGAAGAGGACGAGGTTGGCCGCCCGTCGTACTCGCACCTTGCGCTGCAAATCCTCATCGGCGATGGCCAGGGCCAGATTGCCGCTCTGACGATGGATTTGGTGGGGGGCGGCGTATCGGAGGGTAGCGTCAAAGGCAATGTCGTCGCTCTGACCGTTGGCCGGTCGGCTTTGGGTGTAGCGCCCCCGCTTGCGCTCGGTCTTGGTGAAGCTACGCTTGCCCGCCTTGTTCCTGGTCAGCCGGTCCAGTGGAGTTTCCACGCGCCTGGGTTTGAAGACTGGACCTATGGACACCGGCATGTCCGCCTGCCGAATATAGGAGAGGGGCACGGGATCCGCCTGGTGGCCCTTGAGCGGAGTCGTCATATTCGTCTCTCCGGCTGGAGTATCCTTGGAATGCTCTTGGGCCGGGCCGGGGGCACTCTCTGTTGAGAGGGCTGTGTCCTGGGGGGCCAGTTCCGTGCTCACCTGGGCCAGCTTCTCCTTCAAGTCCTGGAACTTCAGCTCCGCTTCCTCGAAAGGCTGCCTCTTCAGGCGATGGGGCAGGGCCAGTTCTGCCGCTGCCAGGATGTCGGTTTCGTTGATGCGACGTCGTCCGGCGAAGGCGGCGTGGGCCAGGGCCGCCTTGAGGATGACGATGTCGGCCCGGTGCCCATCCACCGACAGACTCGCCATCAGCTCCGCGATGGCCAGAAGATCCCCTGGGGCATATCGGACCTCGGGCAGGAGCTCTCTGGCCTTGGCAATCTCGTGTGAGAGCTGTCTCTCGTGAGGTTCCCATTCCTCGCGGAAGCCTTCGGGGTCTTGTTCGAACTGGACACAGTGCTCCAGGATCTTCACCCGCGCTTGGGGATCGGCGATGCCCCTTATCTCTACGCAGAGGGAGAAGCGGTCCAGCAGTTGTGGGCGCAGCTCCCCTTCTTCGGGGTTCATGGTGCCCACCAAAATGAAGCGGGCGGGGTGGGAGAAGGAGATGCCTTCTCGTTCCACCACGTTCACCCCCATCGCCGCCGAGTCCAGCAGCAGGTCAACCACGTGATCATCGAGTAGATTGACCTCGTCTACATAAAGCAGGCCACGGTTGGCAGCAGCCAGCACCCCCGGCTCGAAGTGGCGCTCGCCGCGTTTGATGGCCAGCTCAATGTCCAGGGTGCCCACCACGCGGTCCTCGGTGGCACTGACGGGCAAGTCCACGAAGCGAGTTTGGCGATAGACCCTGGGTAGCTCCTCGCCCCGCTCAACTCGAGCGCGGCAGTCATCGCAGAGGGTCTCAAGCTGCTCAGGATCGCAGTAAAAGGGGCAATTGGCCACCACCTCGATCTCTGGCAGCAGGGCGGCCAGGGCCCGGGCTGCGGTGGACTTGGCCGTGCCCCGCTCGCCGCGGATCAACACCCCGCCGATTTGGGGGCTGATGGCGTTCAGGATGAGGGCCATCTTCATTTTCTCTTGGCCGACGATAGCTGTGAAGGGGAAAATAGTTGGCATATCAACTCCGATTGATTTTTCTACGCTGTGTCCACAGCGTGGTAGATTATACCTTATCTTGGCGAAAAAGAAAAGTGGCGGTATCGAAAATTGGGTATTGACAAAGCTTCCAATCTGTGATATAATATTGTTGAGAGCGCTCCCAAGAAAGTAGCTTCAAACACCTCTTTGGCACATATTTCGGCTTTTTTTCTGGGATTTTGTTGGGAGCGCTTCCAGGAGCAGCCGATGTCGCCTACCCTCGAAGAAGTCGCCAAATTAGCTGGCGTCTCCCGCTCTACAGTCTCCCGGGTCGTCAACGACCAGCCCAATGTCCGCCCCGAGGTGCGGGAGCAGGTCTGGCAGGTCATCCGAGAGGTAGGCTATCAACCCCATGCCGCCGCTCGCAGCCTGGTCACCAACCGCACCCACATCGTCGGTATGGTCATCCCCGAAGCTGTGACGACGCTCTTCACCGACCCCTTCTTCTCCCTCTTGTTGCGCGGTGCCACCGATGCCTGCAACTCCCACCAGTATCAATTGATGCTCTCCTTGTTTACTGCCAATAGTGACCGGCAAGAGTTATATCAGCGCATCCTACGCAGTGGTTACCTGGAGGGGGCAATCGTGGCTTCGGCCTCGCTAGACGATCCGCTCATCTCCGATTTGCTGCGCGACCGTATCCCGTTCGTTTCCGTGGGGCGGTATCCCGACAAGCCCGTCCATTACGTGGACGCTGACAACGTCAGCGGGGCACGGATGGCGGTCGAGCACTTGATCCGTCTGGGACACCGGCGCATCGCCACCATCACCGGCCGGCTGGACATGGTCCACGGGCAGGATCGTCTGAGCGGCTACCGTCAAGGGCTGGAAGCGCGCGGTATTCCCGTGGAGGAGGAGCTGATCGTGGAGGGAGACTATACTGAGGCCAGCGGTACGGTAGCCATGCAACGGTTGCTACCTGCCTCCCCCAACGCGGTCTTCGTCGCCAGCGACATGATGGCTATCGGCGCTCTGAAGGCGCTCCGTCAAGCGGATCGGCAGGTTCCCCAAGACATCGCTCTGGTCAGCTTTGATGACATACCCATCGCCTCGGCGATCGAGCCAGCGCTGACGACCGTGCGTCAGCCGATTGAGCGCATGGGCTCCATGGCGGTAGAGGTGCTGCTGAGCGTGCTGGAGACTTCACCGGGAGAAGAGGCCCCTGCTCAGAGGATTGTCTTGCCCACAGAGTTGGTGATCAGGGGCTCTTGCGGCTCCGCCTTGAGTCGGCCATGATGAAAGGAGGTGGTGAGCAGACTTGAAGAAATGGGAAAGAAGATGCATACAGGTCTTCACCCCCAACTGACATAGAGAGAGAAGACCTGTACGCGAGACCTGTGCGGAGCAAAGTCCGCATGGGGCATAGTTTACTAGACATTTCACACAAAGTCAAGGAGGAAAAAGAAATGCGAAAGTCAATTCTGTTCTTTACGAGTCTGCTCGTGGCTTTGAGCTTGGTGCTCTCAGCCTGCGCCGCACCTACTCCCGAGATCATCGAGAGGGAGGTGGTGGTCGAGAAGCCGGTGGTCCAGACCGTGGTGGTCGAGAAAGAAAAGGTCATCGAGAAGCCGGTGGTCGAGACCGTGGTGGTCGAGAAAGAGGTGCCGGTCGAGGTCGAGAAGGTCGTCGAGAAGGTCGTCAAGGAGACCATCGAGGTCGTGGTGGAGAAAGAGGTTATCGTCGAGGTCACACCGAAGCCCGTCGTGGTTGCTTACCCCCGCAACGAAACCCTTTACATCAGCGGAGCAGCGTGGGGCCCACCATCAGACTGGAACCCTTTCATCACCTGGAGCAAAGCAAACACATCGGCAACGGTTGGGCTGATCTATGAAACGCTGTTCATGTTCTCCCCGCTGACCGGTGAGTTGGTCCCCTTCCTCGCGGAGAGCGGTGGATGGAGCGATGCCGATACCTATGAGCTAGAGCTCAGAGAGGGCCTCACCTGGCAGGACGGCCAACCGTTGACGGCTGCCGACGTTGCCTTCACCTACGAACTGGGCACGCAGTTTCCTGCGCTCGCAATCGCCAACGCGTGGACGGTGATGGGATTGGACAACATAACGGTAGTCGACGATCAGAACCTGCAGTTCGACTTTGTCGATCCCCTCTACCAGCAGTGGGACAACGCCCTCTGGCATGACGCGATCGTTCCCAAGCACCTTTGGGAGGACAGAACGGAAGAGGAGGTCACCAGTGGAGCCAATGAGAATCCTGTTGGCTCCGGGGCCTACACGTATCAGGCACACAGCGAAGATAGAAACGTGTGGGTGAGAAACGAGGACTGGTGGGGAATCGACGTGTTTGGCAAACCCGCTCCCAAGCGGATCGTGGACATTCGCTATGCCAGCAACAACGTTGCTCTCGGTGCGGTTGTCAAGGGCGAACTCGACCTGAGCAACAACTTCCTGCCGGGCATCGCCACGCTGTCAGAGAAGGGCTACGTGACTACGTACTTTGAGGGACCCCCG
The DNA here is from genome assembly GCA_964390805.1 of uncultured Anaerolineae bacterium. Taxonomy (GTDB): domain Bacteria; phylum Chloroflexota; class Anaerolineae; order VGOG01; family VGOG01; genus CAYMKL01. The sequence goes on from CAYMKL010000015.1 coordinate 33,774, forward strand.
TACATGCTCTCTGCCAATACGGCCGTTTTGTTCTTGAATACGACGAAACCGCCGATGGATGATCCGGCTTTCAGAAGGGCACTTGCCTTCGCCATCAAGGTCGACGACATCGTCAACGTCGCCTACGCCAACCTGGTCAAGGCTGCCAGTCCGACCGCTCTTCTGCCCACTCTGAGCCAGTACGTGGACCAGGATGTGGTTGATGAGCTAGGTTACTATTATGACCCGGCTCAAACCGCAGCAATCCTGGAAGACGCCGGATACACGAAGGGCGCCGATGGCTTCTACACAGCGACGGATGGCTCCGCGATCGAACTGGAGGTTACCTGCCCGTTTGGATGGACAGACTGGATGGAGGCCATCGCGGTCATCGCCAATAGCGCCCAAGAGGCAGGGATCAACATCCAGGCGGCAACCCCGGACTATGGCGCGTGGAACACTGCCCTCACGACCGGCACGTTCGACATGACGCTGAACAACTGGGCAGACCTGAGCAACACCCCATGGACGGTGTATAACCTCTTGTTCGACCACCCGATCAAAGAGATCATGGGCAGCGGCAACTTTGGCCGGTACGACGACCAGGAGATGTTCGATCTGGTGGATGCAATGGCCGCGTTCCCCATGGATGATGTGGAGGGGCTGAAGGCCGCCTGTTCAGCCATTCAACAGAAAATGTTGACAGACATGCCCATGATTCCGCTTTGGTACAACGGTATGTGGGCCCAGTACAGCAGCGCGGTCTGGACGAACTGGCCGACAGACGGAAACAACGAGCCCAGCCGCCTTCCCTGCAGTTGGCATCCATACTTCTCAATGGGTGGTCTCCTGACGCTCATTGAGCTGGAGCTGGTTGAGTGAACAGGTCGGAGTTGGTACGGTAAGACTGTTCAACCACCGCCCCTCCTTCGCCCCCCTCAATCCCCCCAAGATTGGGGGGATTGAGGGGGGAGGGGAGGGGCGGTGTTCTTGTAGCCTTCCCGTAGGGAGGTGTTAGTATGAGACGCTATTTCGGGAGAAAACTACTCATTTACATCCTCACGTTCTTCCTTGCGGTGACCATAGACTGGTTGATCCCGCGCTTCATGCCCGGCAATCCTGTTCAGACGATGTTGTCAAGGGCCATGCTGCGAGCTGAGGCTCTTGAGGTGATGCGCGGTTATTACACGAGAGCCTTTGGATTGGATCTCCCCATCTGGCAACAGTACCTCAACTTCTGGGTCGCCCTGTTCCATGGTGACCTTGGGATCAGTGTATATATGTTTCCAACGCCTGTGGTCAAGGTACTCATGCGTGCCGTACCCTATGACCTCTTTCTTCTGATTCCCTCGATCCTGTTGAGCTGGTACGCGGGCAACAAATTCGGTGCTTACGCGGCACGATCCAAGTGGCTTGATAACACCATATCGCCGCTCGGCTATGTCCTCACGGCGACTCCCTACATGTGGCTCGGCATCTTGCTCGCCTGGTTCTTTGGGATTGTCCTGGACATTTTCCCGATTGCCGGTGCGTACAGCTTTGCGATGGCGCCCCATCTCTCGTGGGCCTTCATCGGGAGTGTCCTGAAGCACTGGTTCTTACCCTTTGCCTCTCTCTTCCTGGTGAAGTTTGGTGGTTGGGCGATTGGGATGAGGAACATGATCATTTACGAGCTCGAGGCGGATTATTCCCACTACCTCGAAGCACTCGGAGCGCCCAGAAAACTGGTCAGAAAGTACGCCTTCAGAAACGCCATCCTTCCTCAGATCACCGGGCTATCGCTTGACCTTGGTGTTATCGTTGCTGGCGCCCTGGTAACAGAAGTCGTGTTTTCGTACCCCGGAATCGGCTACCTGCTTCTTGCTGCTATCCAGAATCAGGATTACTTCCTCATCCAGGGATGCTTCCTCTTCATCATCCTCGGCGTGTTGATCGCCAACTTCGCTATTGATATCGCTTACGTCATCATTGATCCGAGAACGCGAAGAGGCATGACAGGTGAAACCGCATGAAGAAAGATAAAAAGATAAACGAGTTGCTCTACTTTGCCCTCAGAAACAAGAAACTGCGGGTTGGGCTAATCATCGTCCTTTTCTTCCTTGTACTCTCATTCATCGGCCCAGCGCTCACGCATAACAAACCATTTGCTTACGTGAATCCTGGTGGTGCTGAACCGCCATCATCCGAATACTGGTTTGGGACGACGTTTTTTGGACAGGATGTCTTTGCACAGTTTGCACACGGCCTCCGGGCGACCTTCCTCGTAGGAGTCATCGGTGGAGGACTTGGCACCCTCATAGGAATACTGGTTGGTTTCACTGCCGGCTATCGCGGCGGGATTGTGGATGAAACACTCAATGCACTCACGAACATCGTTCTGGTCATTCCAACGACGGCAGTGCTTCTCATTATTGCGGCCTATCTTGAGGTGCGGAGCATTCTCATGGAGTCCATCCTTATCGGGTTTACAGCCTGGCCCTGGGCGGCGAGAGCCATCCGGGCCCAGACTTTTTCTTTGCGCACCAGAGAGTTCGTTGATCTCGCCAGGATGAGCGGGATGAAATCAGCAAAGATTATCCTGACAGAGATTGCGCCGAATATGATGTCCTATCTGGTCATGACCTTCATCCTCCAGTTTGGCGGAGCGATCCTGAATGCGGCCACACTGGATTTCATCGGACTCGGCCCGACAAACGCGGTTTCGCTTGGGCTGATGATGCAGATTGCGGTCCTCTGGGGCGCTCTTCAGCTTGGTTCGTGGTGGTGGTTTGTTCCACCGGGCCTTGCGATCACGGCCATCGTTGGAGCGTTATACGTCATGAACGTTGGACTGGACGAAGTCTTCAACCCCAAGCTCAGGGAGATGTGAACACATGGGTTTACAAGTAGAGAACCTCAGAGTCTATTATCAAACCCTGCATGGGGATGTCAAGGCACTGGAGGGCGCAACATTCACCGTCGAGGGTGGGGAAATCATGGGGCTGGCGGGCGAATCGGGCTGCGGAAAGACCACGCTGGCTAACAGCCTGATCCGCTTGACCCCGCCCCTGAGATTCGTCGAGGGCCGTGTGACCCTCGACAACGAGGAGCTGCCCGTCTGGGACATGGAGAGGATGAACAAGTTCAGGTTCGAGAAGATATCCATCATACCGCAGTACGCTATGAACGCCATGAATCCGACGCGGAAGATCGGGAAGATGACATCAGAACTTCTCGAATCCAGAAAGGTCAGCTTCAGAACCATGCTGCCTGAGCTAAAGAGGAGACTGGATCTGGTTGAGTTGTCCCACGATGTGCTGGACATGTACCCCATAGAGCTGTCGGGCGGTATGAAGCAGAGAATGGTGATGGTTCTATCAACGTTGATGAACCCGTCACTGCTCATCGCAGACGAGATCACCTCGGCGCTCGATGTGGCCAGCCAGAAGGCTGTCGCCGAGATGCTGGTCGAATTTCGGGACCGGGAATGTTGTCATAGCGTGATTCTCATAACCCATGACATCTCGATTCTGTATCAGATCGCTGACAGCATCATGGTCATGTATGCAGGGCAGTTGGCGGAGAAAGCCTCCACCGAGGTGGTCATCAATTCCCCCCGGCATCCGTATACGAAGCTGTTGATTGCCTCCTTACCGAAAGTCGGAGTGAAGCATGCCGAGAAACGGCTGATGGGCATTCCCGGCAGCCCTCCGTTGCTGCTCGACCCTCCGATCGGATGTCGCTTCAGAGAACGTTGTCCCGTCGCTTTTGACAGGTGCCTGGATGTGCCCCCGTTCATCGAAATCGAAAAGGGCCACTTCGTTGCTTGCTGGAAGGAGTTCGGAACGAATGCTCAAGCTTGACGGAGTATCAAAGGTCTACAAGGTTGGAACGTTCGGAGGGAAGGAACTCCGCGCAGTCAGCAACGTCAGCTTCGATGTTAAGGATGGAGAAGTAGTCTCCTTAATTGGTGAGAGCGGAAGCGGAAAGACCACCATCGGGAAAATGATCTTACGTCTCATCTCGATAAGCTCGGGTGCGATTATACTCAACGGAGTTGACATTTCCACCCTTGAAGGAGGCGAACTTAAAGAGTACTATCGGAATGTACAGGGTGTTTTCCAGGATCCGTTTAGTTCGTATAACCCGATCTTCAAGGCGGATCGGGTTTTCAGGATGATTCAGGAAGAGTTTTATCCGGAGATGAGGGGCCGGGAATGGAACGACAAGGTAGAGAGCACATTGGAGGCTGTGGGTCTGAATCCTGATGACGTCTTGAATAAGTTTCCCCACCAGCTCAGCGGTGGGCAGCTTCAACGCTTTCTCATTGCCCGCGCGCTGCTGCTAGACATTCAGTTTCTCGTGGCAGATGAGATTATCAGTATGCTCGATGCATCCAGACGAATAGACGTTCTCAACTTGCTGGCAGACCTCAAGTCCCGGGGCCTATCTATCCTTTTCATCACGCATGATCTCTCACTGGGGTACTACATCAGCGAGAGAGCGGTGATTCTCTATCGGGGACGTGTGGCGGAGATGGGCGCGACAGAGAAGCTATACGACAATCCACTGCATCCATATACAAAGATGCTGATGGCTTCCGTTCCACGCCTGGATAGGAAATGGGAGGAGGCGGGGATCGAGCTAAGAGGACAGCAGGCAGAGCTTACCAGTGGCTGTGCCTACTACGAAAGGTGTCCAGCCGCATTCAAGAATGAAGGTTGTCAGAGACAGAGTCCCACGCTGATAGAGGTGGGGGGCGATCATTTCGTGGCGTGTGGCCGCTATGCGGAGAGGGAGTAGGGAATGTCCAAGGCAGAGATCATTGGTCCCGAACTGCCCAACATTCCCTGGGAAGAACGCTCTCCTCAGTGCAACGAAGTCGTCTGGCGCTACTCGAAGAATCCCGTTATCCCGCGAGATCTGATCCCCTCATCCAACAGCATCTTCAACTCGGCAGTGGTGCCGTATCCTTGTGGTGAGCGAAGTCGAACCAAGGGTGAGTTCCGCGGAGTCTTTCGCTGCGACGACAAACGCCGAGTCATGCAGCTTCACGCCGGACGCAGCAAGGATGGGCTGAATTGGGAGATTGACAACGAGCGCATCCAGTTCCAACCCGCCGAAGGCTTCGAACCGATGGAGTGGGGCTACGGTTACGACCCGCGCGTCTGCTGGATCGAGGATCGTTACTACGTCACCTGGTGCAACAGCTTCGCGGGCTGGCCGACCATCGGGGTAGCTTACACCTACGATTTCGAGACTTTCTATCAGATGGAGAATGCCTTCTTGCCCTTCAACCGCAACGGCGTCCTGTTCCCGCGCCGAATCAATGGCAATTTCGCCATGCTCAGCCGCCCCAGCGATCGGGGACACACACCGTTTGGGGACATCTACTACTCCGAAAGCCCCGACATGACCTATTGGGGCAAGCACCGATTGGTCATGCGACCCGCCGGCGGCTGGCAGAGCACCAAGATTGGCGCCGGCCCCATCCCCATTGAAACCACCGAGGGCTGGCTGATGATCTACCACGGGGTGCTGACCTCCTGTAATGGCTTCGTCTACTCGATGGGCGCTGCGCTGCTGGATATCCACCAGCCCTGGAAGGTGCTCTACCGCACCGAACCGTATCTGCTGCATCCCAAGGAAATCTACGAGCAGGTTGGCGACGTACCCAACGTGGCTTTCCCCTGCGCCGCCCTGACCGATGCCGCCAGCGGTCGGATTGCCATCTACTACGGCGGGGCTGACACGGTGACCTGTCTGGCCTTTGCGAAACTCGATGAGTTAGTTGATTTCATTAAGGAGAATTCTCTCTGAAGGACCAATGCGAAGGTCTGGCGCCTTGATGCCGGCCATCTGGCGGAGGGCAGTAGCCCTGAGCACGCTAACGATGGCGAGTGTGGTACCCTGCACACTCGCTTTTTCGCATTTTCACCATCTGGACAGGACAGCGGGGCAGCCATCTCTGAGCTGCGGCGGAGACGCGAAGTGCGTGGATTGAAGATCTGTGTCATCAACGGTGCCCTGCCCGATCTCCCTCCGGAATGCGTTGTGGAGTTGCCCTCGGTGATCAACGGGAGCGGCGCCCGAGCGATCCCTGTGGCCCCCATGCCTCCGGCGATACGAGTGCTGACCCAGGCTGTCAAGGCCTACGAGGAGCTGACCGTCCTGGCCGGAGCGGAGGGGGACGAGCAAGCGGCCTTGCAGGCTCTTCTGGCTCATCCATTGGTGACTTCCTTTGACGTGGCTCAGGGGCTCTGGGCGGCCATCAAGGAGGCCAACCGAGCTTACCTATCGCAGTTCGGGGGGAAGACATGAGTCTCGTTAGATCCAAACTCGCTCAGCCTGGATCGCCAGATCCAGGCCAAAAGCGGGGATTTGACAATCCCCTCAGAGCGATTGTGGGGCCACTGGCTCTCGTTCTGGGCGTAGATGGTGGCGCAACCAAGACCTTCGCTCTGGTCGCCGACGCAAACGGCCACGTCCTGGGGTTTGGCCAGGGTGGGTCGGGCAACCACCAGGTGGCCGGGCTGGAGCCGGCCCTGGCCGAGATCAGACGATCCTCCGAGGAAGCCCTGGCTCAGGCCGGCACGTCTCCTCCTGTGGACTTCGGTTTCTTCGGCCTGGCCGGGGCCGACCTGCCCGTGGATTATGCTCTCCTGACCCCGGCCGTCGAGGGAATGGGTCTCGCGTGGCAGGTACGCATCAAGAACGATACGATGGTCGCCCTGCGAGCCGGCCTCAAGCGCAGTTGGGGTGTGGCCGTCATCTGTGGCACTGGCTTCAATGCGGGCGGCATCGGGCCCGACGGACAGGAGATCCAACTGCCGGGCCTGGGGGCGCTGTCGGGCGATTGGGGTGGGGGCGGCGACATCGCCCGGGAGGTGATCCGTCTCATCTGCCGTGCCTGGGACGGGCGCGGCCAACCCACCGTGCTGACGGAGATGGTTCTCACTGCCCTGGGGCTGCCTTCGGTGGAGGAGCTGATCTCCCAGCTCTACCAGAGCCAGTTCGCCTACTATCCCGGCCAGTTTGACCAACGCCGCCTCCTCGCCCTGGTGCCTCTCGTCTTCGAGGCAGCCTATGAAGGAGACCAGGTGGCTCAGAATCTCCTGGTGCGGGTGGGAACCGAGATGGGAACCACGGCCTACGCCATCATCAAGCGGTTGGGGTTGGAAACCACCGACGTGGAGGTGGTGCTGGGCGGCAGCGTGTTCAAGGGCAAGGGGCCGCTGCTGCTTGACACGATTACTCAAGTGGTGCACACAGTAGCTCCCAGGGCCACCATCGTTCTCCCGGAGTTTGAGCCGGTGGTAGGGGCGGTTCTTCTGGCCCTGGAGAGTCTGGGAGTGGAGGTCAACGAGACTGTCTACGCCAACGTGCGGGCCAGCCTGCCGGACGTGCTGAGGCCGGAGCGACTAGAGGGAGTATAGGCAATTGGGTAGCAAAATCGTGAAAGTGATAGATTCTTGGGACAGATATCTCCGCCACCTGGCGGATGGGGTCATGGCTTTCTGGATCAAGCATGGCCTGGATACTCGGCATGGCGGCTTCTACGGCGGCCTCGACCGGAAAGGCAACCCGATCCCCTCTCTTCCGAAAGGTCTTGTACAGCACGCCAGGTTCCTCTGGTCCTTCTCGGCCGCTTACAGGCTTGACCCGCAACCAGCGTATCACGAGTTGGCAGACCGCTCGTTCAGCTTTCTTCGGGAGCGCTTCTATGACCCGGCAGGACTCGGCTGGTATTACTTGGCCTCAGCGGAGGGCCTGCCCCTCAACAAGCAGAAGCATCTCTATGGGCAGAGCTTCGCCATCTATGGACTGAGCGAATACTCCCTGGCCTTTGGAAGCGAGGAGGCCCTCAGGCTTGCCCTTGAGACATTCGGCGTGCTAGACAGATTGGGTCACGACAGCCAATGGAGGGGCTACAGGGAATCCTTCTCAGAGAAGTGGAAGCCCATTCCCCAGCATCCAGACTACGGGGTGAGTGGTGACCGAAAGACCATGAACACTCACGTCCACCTCCTGGAATCTTTCACCAATCTATACCGGGCTTCTCAGGATGCGATGGTCAAGAGCCGTCTTGAGGAGCTGATAGACCTATGCGCGGAGACCATCATTGACATAAAGAGAGGATGTGCTTTCCAGTTCTTCGAGCCTGACTGGACGCCTCTCCCCTCGCCTGTGTCCTATGGACACGACATAGAGCTTTCCTGGCTCCTGACCGAAGCGGGCGATGTTTGCGAGATCAGCGACATGGGCTCTCTCTATGAGCCCTCCCTGTCGCTTGCCAGGGGAGTGGCAAGGAACGGCCTCGACCGGGAGAATGGGGGAGTCTTTTACGAAGGTGACGAGAGGGGTAGGGTCTCAGGAAAGCAAAAAGTGTGGTGGGTCCAGGCAGAGGCCGTGGTGGGCTTTCTCAATGCCTATGCCCTGAGTGGCGACGAAAGCTTCATAGACGCTCTTCTCAATGTCGAACAATGGATTTTTGCCCGGCAGTTCGACAGGGAATACGGCGAGTGGCACCAGGAGATCACCACTGAGGGCCAATGCAGAGGCGAAAAGGGCAGCATCTGGAAGACGCCTTACCACACTGCAAGAGCGTGTATAGAGCTCGTTCATAGACTAGAGCAAATGAAAGGGGGGATGAGTCGTGTCTGAGTCCATCATCCTGAATCTGGATGGAAAGTGGAAGTTACAGGATTTCACGCCGGGGCAGGGGCTGGCGGCAGGCGCACACCTGCCTGACTACGACGATACAAGTTGGCACCCCGCTTCTGTGCCTGGAGATGTACACACGGCCCTGGTGGAGATCGGACGGCTTGCGCCGCCCTTCTACAACATGAACGTGGAAAGCTGCCAATGGGTGGAAGGCCAGGAATGGTGGTATCGCACGACGTTCGAAGCGCCCTCAGGCAAGGATGACGCCGAGGCCAGGTACCTGCTGACCTTCGATGGCCTGGACACCTTGGCCGCCATCTACCTGAACGGGGCTGAGATCGGCAGTCACCAGAACATGTTCATCGCCGCCACTTTCGACGTGACAAGGCATCTGCGAGCCGGTGAGCGGAGCACGTTGGCCGTGCGCCTCGATCCGGTGGTGGCATCCGTCGGCCAGCGGGAGATCGAAGGGCCTGTCCTGAGCCCGGTCGAAGGGCAATGGGGCCGTAACCCTGAGCGGGCCTGGGTGCGCAAGGCCCAGTGCAACTTCGGCTGGGACTGGGCACCACGGTTGGTGAGCGTGGGCTTATGGCAGGGAGTGACGCTGCGCCGCCACGTGGGCGCTCGCCTGGGTGAGGTCTTCTTCAAGACCAGGGCCATCAGCTCCCAATCCGCAGAGGCCACCGCTGTCGTCGAGGCCGAGCGATGGGCCGATGTGCCGGACCTGGAGGCGCAGATCACCCTGAGCCGGGGCGAGCAACGGCTAACCGACCGGGTCCCGCTGGTCAACGGCCGGGCGGAGGTGGCTCTCACCATCCCTGATCCCGCCCTGTGGTGGACCCACGACCTGGGGGAGCCGGCCCTCTACGAGCTGGAGGTCGTCCTGCAAGCCGGCGGGAAGACCCTGGACACCCACTGCGAGCAGGTGGGCATTCGCACCATCGAGGTGGACCAGTCGCCCGACCCGGATGAGCCGGGCACCAGGTTCTTCACTTTCGTCCTCAATGGAGTGAAGTTCTTCGCCAAGGGTGCCAACTGGATCCCGGCCGATTCCTTCGTGGCTCAGGTGGACGAGGCTCGCTATCGCGATCTCCTGGAGCTGGCTGTCGAAGCCAACGTGAACATGCTGCGGATCTGGGGAGGCGGCATCTACGAGAAAGACGTCTTTTACCGTCTCTGCGATGAACTGGGCATCCTCATTTGGCAGGACTTCATGTTCGCCTGTGCGCTATACCCCGACGACGCCCGTTTTTTGGCCGAGGTGGAGCGGGAGGCGGAGGCGGTGGTGCGGCGGCTGCGTAACCATCCCTGCCTGGCCCTCTGGTGTGGCAACAACGAGAACGACTGGATAGACGACATGGTCAACTGGCAGCGGCCGGGGTGGGACTTCCCGGGCAAGAGGATCTACCACGAGCTGTTGCTGCCCATCGTGGAGCAGTTGGACGGCACGCGGCTCTACTGGCCCTCCAGCCCCTACGGCGGGAACGACCACAACGACGAACGGGAGGGAGACCGCCACAACTGGCAGGTCTGGCATGGTGCTGTGTACCCCCGCCGCTTCGGCCAGGAGCCGAAGCGAGACCTCTCGCCGGAGGGCATCTCCTACCGCCATTACGCCGAGGACCCGGCCCGCTTCATCAGCGAGTTTGGCATGCACGCCGCGCCGGTGTTGGAGACGCTGCGACGCAACGTGCCAACCACGGCCCTGCATTTCAACAGCCCGGAGTTGCTCTACCGCAACAAGGACGAACCCAGGGACAAAGGGGATATGTTGATGCTCGCCCACACCGACCTGCCCGACTCGCTGCAGGAATACCTGGACTTCTCCATGATTTGCCAGGCCGAAGGGCTGAAGTTCGGTATCGAGCACTATCGGCGGCGGAAGTTTCACTGCAGCGGGACCCTTTTCTGGCAGTGGAATGACTGCTGGCCGGGCCTCAGTTGGAGCGTGTTGGACTACTACCTCTTCCCCAAGGCCGGCTACTTCTACGCCAAGAGGGTCTACGCGCCCATTTTGGCTTCCTTCAAAGAGGAAGTGGATGGCGTCTCGTTGTGGATCACCAACGATACCCTGGAAGAGTTCAGCGACACGGTGACCGTCTTCCACGGCGGTTTCTCTGGCGGCAAGCTGTACGAGGAGATGCTGGAGGTTCAGGTGCCGGCCAATGCCTCCCTCAAAGTCAAGCACTTCCCTTTCGATGAGCTAGGCGTCGAAGACCCTCGCCAGGAGTACTTGGCCGTGCGCTCCCCAAGCGGTTTGTTCCCGGATAACCGCCACTTCTTCGTGGAGGTCAAGGACTTGGTCAGGCCGAAGCCCAACTTGAAGGCGGAAATCAACGAGAGGGACAATGGGACATACGAGGTCAGAGTGGCCACCGATACGCACGCCTACTTCGTCAAGCTGGTCGTGCCCGTAGAGGGCACCAAGTTCAGCGATAATTACTTCGACCTCTTTCCCGGCCAGGAGCGGGTCATAGAGGTCTGGAACGAGGCGGGCCGGCGGCTGGAAGGGAACGATATAGGGGTGAGCTGCCTCTAGCAGCCTGTCGGAGAGGAAATCGAGTCTGCCTCTCCATTGGTCAGACACAACATGATTATCGACAATAATTGCGGTCCAATCATTGGCATCACTGCCATGTCACTTGTCAACCCAGGCCATTTTCAACGCCAAGCGGCTTTTCGGCGCTTTGACTCACGCCCGCCAGGGCTGGTCAGGCATCGGTTCCCCTTCATTTTCGATGCCAAGCGGCTCTTTGGCGCTTTCACACTGCCCTCCCTCCGGTCAGTCAGCACCGTGGGAGAAAGGAGGCTTGGCTTAGCTGCCCACCAACACGTGTAGCCGCTTCAGATTGAAGGCCAGACACACCAGACACCACTCGCCCGCAGCCGCTGCCAACCCCCGCAGCGAGAATTGGCGGAAGCCCAAGACTTCTTTGATGATGCCAATGACCGGCTCCACGGTGCACTTGCGCAAGCGGTAGATAGCTTTGCCAATCTCAGTTCGGAGACTGTAGGCCATCTTGACCGTGGGACTGGCATCTTCCGGCGGAGGGGCGGGCAGTTCGGCGAAGTAGTCCTTCCAACACCTGTGATGCGGTTCGCGCCCGGTGGCGATGTAGGGCTCAATGTCTCGCTCTTCACAGGCCATGACGTTGCCCTCGCTAAAGTAGCCATTGTCCATCGCCGCCGCCTGGGGCGTGCCCAATTCAGGCGGAACTGCATCCAAAGTTGGTTCCATCTCAGCATAGTCGTTGGGGTGGTTGGACAGTGTGTTGGACACGATCAAGAAGCTGTCTTGCTCCACAGCAACTTGCACATTGTAGTGTTGGTCGAAGCCGTTGTTGTTGCTGTTTTTCATGATGCGCGACTCGGGGTCGGTGAAGTTGTACTGATCCTTGTCGCGTGGCCCCGGTGTGGGCGGCTGCGGGACTCGCCCACGGGGCTTGCGGCCTGTCTGTCGGGCTTTCTCTTCCCGCGCTCGCATCTTGGCTTCATACTCGGCTTGTTCGGCCTCATAGCGTTCTTGTGCACGGGCTTCCAAGACAGCCTCGGCCTCGGCCAGGTTCACCAGCCGTTCCGTGCGAAAGGCAATCTCATCTTCGACCACCAGACCCTCTGGCAACTCGACCTGGTCGGCCTGTTCGCCCAGCGCCAGCAACCCTTCCACTTCCCGGCGCAACTGGGTTTCTAACTCCAGCAGGCGCTTATAGCTCACTGCTTTGCTCTTGGAGGCATCGGCATGAATCTTGCTCCCATCCAGGCTGATGTTGCCCAGGTTTAGCAGGCCCATCTCACAAGCCACCACCAGCACTTGAACAAACAGGCCGATGATTTGCGGCAGAAAGGTCTTCCGAAAGTTGGCGATGGTGTCATGGTCAGGGTGCAATCCTCCCGCGATGAAGCGGAAAGGGATCGATTCGTACGTCGCCCTCTCTATCTTGCGCGAACTGAACACGCCGGTGGCATAGCCGTAGAACAACAAGCCCAACAGAATCTCCGGTGCGTAGGCCTCGCCACCCACCGCCGCATAACAGGTGTAAATGGCACTCAAGTCCAGCAACGCAATGATAGCGACGATGAAACGCGCCAGGTGGTCAGGCTGTAGGCACTCCCTTATCGTCACGGTTTGATCGAGAGCTTTTTCGTAGTCAACCTTTTTGAACCTGCGGGCCATGAGCATCACTCCTTGCTATCAGTGCATTGGAATCATCCGAGTTGGCTCATAGTTTACCACAAATCGGAGTCACAGGGAAAGAAGTCTCTCCGACAGACTGCTAGCGCCATTTCACAAAACAGTGCGCCTGGGGCTTGAGCGAAGCGGAGCCCCAGGCTCAGTCTACAAAGCCCCGTTGGGGCTGGATTAGATAGAAAGATTTCAAGAAAGGGGAGATACGGATTAATGTCAACAATCACTTCATTTCCACCTGATTTCATCTGGGGCGCGGCCACCGCGTCGTACCAGATCGAAGGGGCGTGGGACGAGGACGGCAAGGGCGAGAGCATCTGGGATCGCTTCAGCCACACGCCCGGCAAGGTGGCCAATGGCGATACGGGCGACGTTGCTTCTGATCACTACCATCGCTGGCGTGAGGACGTGGCCTTGATGAAGGAGATCGGGCTGCAAGTTTACCGTTTCTCAATCGCCTGGCCTCGCCTGCTGCCAGAAGGGCGAGGGGGCGTCAATCCACCGGGGTTGGACTTCTACGACCAGTTGGTAGATGGGCTGCTCGAAGCGGGAATCGAGCCCTTCGTCACCCTCTACCACTGGGACTTGCCGCAGGCCCTGCAGGATCAGGGCGGGTGGCCGACTCGGGCCACTGCCGAGGCGTTCGTCGAATATGCCGACCTGGCCTCTCGCAGGCTAGGGGACCGGGTAGGGCACTGGATGACGCTCAACGAGCCTCACATCAGTGCCATATTGGGGTATCTGAAGGGATGGCACGCTCCTGGTCACTCCGATCTCGACGAGGCGCTGGCAGCGGCGCATCACTTGCTGTTGGCCCACGGTTGGGCCGTTCCCGTTATCCGCCGCAACAGCCCGGAAGCCCAAGTGGGAATCGCGCTAAACCTGGGCGGCCAGACCCCGGCCTCCCCCAGCGCCGCCGACCGGGCCGCAGCCTGGCAACAGGATGGCGTTGTCAACCGCTGGTTTCTCGATCCGCTCTCAGCGAGGGGCTACCCGGCTGACGTCGTGCAGCACTACGGACGCCCTATGGACTTCGTGCAGGTAGGTGATCTGGAAGCGATGGCAACTCCCCTCGATTTCCTTGGGGTGAACTACTATGCACGTGGCGTAGTGCGCAGCAGCGTGGTGCCCGAGGCCGAGAACGTCCCCCGCACAGTCTTCCCCAACCCGGAGCGAACCGAGATGGGATGGGAGGTCTACCCGGAGGGTCTTTACGAGTTGTTGGGACGGTTGCATTTTGACTACCGCTTCCCGTCACTCTACGTCACCGAGAACGGCGCAGCCTACGCGGATCGGATCGGGGCCGATGGGCGGGTGGATGATCCGTCGCGGGTGGCGTATCTAAAGAACCACTTCACCGAAGCGGCCAAGGCTATCGCCGTAGGGGTGCCGTTGCGGGGCTACTTCGTCTGGTCGCTGATGGACAACTTCGAGTGGGCGCACGGCTACTCGAAGCGCTTCGGCCTGGTTTACGTGGATTATCGGACACAGCAGCGCGTATTGAAGACCAGCGCGCAGTGGTATCGCAGAGTCATCGCCGCTAATGCTGTGGTGGATTAGGTGGTAGGTGCAACGCACTTCTGAAGTGCGTTGCACCTTTACATAATGGGGAGTTGGGCCATGCAATACGGATACTTCGATGACGAGCATCGGGAATACGTGATCACCAACCCTAAGATGCCGGTCAAGTGGATCAACTACGTGGGGACACTGGCCTTTGGAGGGATTGTGGATCACACCGGCGGGGCGTTGATCTGCAAGGGGGACCCGGCCCTCAATCGCATCACCAAGTACATCCCCCAGTTGCCCAGTTCGGAATTCAAGGGGGAGGCGCTGTACCTGCGTTTGAAACAGGGGGAGGGGTACAGAGTCTTCTCTCCCTACTTCGTCCCCACGTTGGACTCCTACGACCTCTACGAGTGTCACGTTGGGCTGGGCTACACCCGCATCGTCTCCGAGTTCTACGGCATCAGGATGGAGGCGACGGTCTTCGTCCCTCTGGGAGACAGCCGGGTGATCCGGGACATTCAGATCACCAACGTCTCCGATCAGCCCCTGGAGATTGACGCCATCCCCGTGGTCGAATACACGCACTTCGACGCCCTCAAGCAGTTCACCAACGCCGACTGGGTGCCCCAGACAGTGCAGAGCAAGGCGTATCTTGATGAGGACGGCCTGCTTATCCTGACGCAATATGCTTTCATGAACAAGAACACCCGGGTCAACACCTTCACCTCGAATCGTCCGCTTTCCTCTTTCGAATCGGACCGCAGCAGATTCTTGGGCGACAACGAATACGGCACCTGGGCCAATCCCCTGAGCCTGCAACAGGAGGAGCTCAGTGACTACGAAGCTCTGCGAGGGGACAACATCGCCGCCCTGCTCCACCACCTTGGAATCATTCGGCCCGGCGAGACCGCCAGGCTGATCACTCAACTGGGCCAGGATGAAAACGTCGAGAGGGCTCTGCCTGCGATCCGTCGTTATCGAGATCCGGAGCAGGTGGATCGGGCGATTGATGAGCTGGCTGCTTTCTGGGACACCTATCTCTCCAGGATGCAAGTCGAGACCCCCGATGCCAACACCAACAGCCTGCTCAACATCCACAACCCCAGGCAGTGCCACACCACACTGAACTGGTCCAGATACCTCTCGCTCTATCAACTGGGCTTGGGTGCCAGGGGCATCGGCTTCAGAGACAGCTCCCAGGACGTGATGGGGGTGCTGGTCAGCGCACCCCAAGAGGGCAAGGCGCTGATCCATAAGCTCCTGCAGGTGCAAAAGCGGGACGGTTCCGCCATGCACCAGTTCAACCCCTTGACCATGGTGGCCAACGAGGGCCATTCCAGGGAAGTCGAGGGGTCCCCTGGCTATTACAGCGACGACCACCTGTGGATCGTGCTCGCCGTCACCGCCTACCTCAAGGAAACGGGGGACTTCGCTTTTCTGGATGAGGTGCTGCCTTATTATGAAAAGGACAGAGAGGAACAGCCCCTGGAATCAGGGACGGTGCTTGACCATCTGCGCCGCGCCATTGAGTTCACCTGGAGCGATGTGGGGCCCCACGGGCTGCCGCTGTTGGGCTTCGCCGACTGGAATGATACGGTCAACTTGCGGAAGGGGGCGGAGTCCCTGTTTGCGGCCAACCTCTTCGGCAAGGCCCTGCTGGAGATGATGGAGCTGGCCCGGCATCTGGGCGATCAGGAATCTGTCGCGAAGTACACCGAGTACTACGAAACGATGAAGCAGCGGGTCAACGAACATGCCTGGGACGGCGAGTGGTACCTGAGGTATTTCGATGCCGATGGGAGTCCCATTGGTTCCCACAGAAACACTGAGGGACAGATCTACGCCAACGGGCAATCGTGGCCGGTCATTTCGGCCTTTGCCCCTCCGGGCCGGGCAAAGGCGGCCCTGGATGCTGTGTACCGGCAGCTCAACACCCGCAACGGCATCAAGCTGAGCACGCCGGGATACGATGGCTTCGATCCGGCAAAAGGAGGGATCACCACCTACCCGCCCGGAGCAAAGGAAAATGGCGGCATCTTCCTGCATTCCAACCCGTGGGTCATCGTCGCCGAAACGATGGTCGGGAACGGAGACCGGGCCTTCGAATACTACAGCCAAATCAACCCGGTAGCCAAAAACGACAAGATAGATGAATTCGAATGTGAGCCCTACGTCTATCCCCAGAACATCCTGGGCGACGAGCATCCCCAGTTTGGATTAGCCCGCAACAGTTGGCTCACCGGCACCGCCTCCTGGGCTTATCAGGCGGGTACCCAGCACATCCTGGGTGTCAGGCCGACTTACGATGGGCTGCAAGTCAATCCTTGCATACCCAGGAAGTGGGATGGCTTCAGAGTGACTCGGAGATTCAGAAATGCTATCTACGAGATCGAGGTGAAGAACCCCGACCACATCTGCAAAGGGGTGAAGTCGGTCAAGGTGGATGGCAATGAGGTTGTAGGCACCGTGGTGCCTGTTTTTGGGGATGACAAAACTCATCAGGTTGAGGTCATCATGGGGTAAAGGTGATTACTCACCCTCCCGCAGGTTTGAGCCGTATCTGACCGAGAATCACTGCTCTGAGTCCGTGCCTCCAGGAGCAAAAGCATCGCTCACTGCAACCTGCGGGAGGGTGACTGAGCAGTCACGGGCAAAGTGTCCTTAAGCCGCTCTAAGCAGGGCCCAGGCTTGCTTCGCCAGCTCAATGAACCCCCTCAGCCCTCGAACCTGATACACGGGGATGGCGGGGTTCATGCCGTAGAGGGGATGGGTGGGGTACATCTCCATGATCTTGTCCGCTGCCTGCTCCGGCGAGAGGCTCTGCAGTTCTGGGGCATCCCAGCCCCAGGGATCTGGCAGGCCAAGCTCGGTCATCACCCGGGCGGCGGTGGTGAAGGCCACGTACTCCTGCTCGAACGAATCCGAGATGTATTTCTGCTCTATGTGCGTAGCCTCGTGGGCCAGGCAGTTTATGAGCCAGGGCTTGTTTCCGAGGGCGTCCTTGCCAATGATGGCGAGCCTCAGCAGATTGATGCTCATCGCGCTGCTGCCCAGCTTGCCGGTGGGATCAAGGATATAGCGCGCCCTTCGCCGGGCGGAAGATTCGGCCAGCCGGCTGCCGGTGGCCGTGCTCACCATTTCCTCGAACGCTTCCTGTAGTTGCGACGATACTCGCCGCTCAACGAATTCCTGGAGCGTCATTGTCATCTCAGCCATCTCCTATGGTCTCGACCACGAGATCGTGGGCCAGGGCCCGAAACTCGCCCCAGTCCCGCCAATCCTCCTCTATCCCTCGCAGGCTATCAGCCACCTCTGCCAGTTCCGCCGCCGGCACCTGGCGGAATGAAGTGATGTGCTCCTCCTCATCTTGAGGGATTAGCTCTCCCTTGCCTCCCCTTACCAGGAAGACATAAGAAACGAAGGGTAGCATCTCTTCTTTACACCGAATCTCGTATTCGAGGAGGCCCAGGAAGCGCTCCACCTCTATCTCCAGTCCCATCTCCTCTCGAACTTCTCGATGCAGTGCGCTCAGAACGCTCTCCCCCCAGCCCACCCCACCGCTGGGTAGGCGATAGGTGCCTGGGGGATAAGTGTCCTTGCTGTGCAGGATCAGCCCTCCAGTCCGCTCGACGACGAATATCACTTCGCCGCGTCTATCGGCCAACACCCGTCGCCAGTACTCACAGCGCTCCCTACCTCGCTCCAGAGAAAAGCTGCGTCGCTCTACGGGGCCATATTGTCCGATTAACTCCTCGATTTCTTCGGGATTGATCAGGTTCTCGATGTTGAATTCACCACCTGCCTGCTAATCGGGCCCAAGCAAGGTTCAAATCTCGTGGAAATCACCAAGACACCCAGACTCTGGGAGATGCCCAGACAAACTTGAGCACGGCCGGCAGGGGAGCCGCATAGCGAGGCAGTTCAAGACCTTGTTTCCGCTTCCCGGCAACGCTCCAGCTTCACCGGGCTGATGCCGCTAAAGAGGCACTCCACAGCATAATCACTGTCAGGTGATTCGGCGCGCATCAAGACGTAACTGCCCCACTGGGCCAGGCGGGCGAGGTGGGGTGAACCGGCGAAGTCATCGCTCCGCGCCAGGAGCCAGGCGCGCTGCTCGCCACTTACCTTGATGGTACACTCCTGGCAATCCTCTGGCGTTTCACCGGTGGTGAGGAGAGCCGGGAAGCCCTGCCGGTATGGCAGGCTGGCATCGTAGCAAAAGGAGAGTTGGTCGGCTGCCACCCGGCAGTTCACCCAGGCGCCATTGTCAAAATGGGCCACGACAAAGATGGTGTTGCTCACTCCCAGGTTGACTTCGCCGATGAGCAGAGAATAGCTCTCACTCATTTGATCACGGACACCGGAAATGGCGTTGTAATTGACGTCTCGTTCCAGGCTGAGTTCAAACAGGTCGCCGGGGTAAGTGCGGCCGGTGCGGATGGCTTCGTGGACTAATCCTGGCGCAACGCGCAGGGGGCTGTTCACCAGGTTATCGGCGATGAGGCCGATGCCTAGCACCAAGGGTAGGGGAAGAAGCAGCAGAAACCAGGCGCGGCTGTCCAGGCGGCCACCTGTGTTGATTCCCACGGGTATGCCTTCCAACCGATATTCCTGTAGGAGGCCCAGGATAGTCAGCAAGAGCACGACGAAGAAGCCGGCCATCGCCAGGCGTACCTGGGCAGGAGGGCTAAAAGGGTAAACGGGTAATCCCCAGGAACGACGGTCGGTCAGCCATGCGGCCAGGCTGCGACCCTCGTACGGAAGGTGGCCGATCGTCCAGGTCATGAGACCAGCCGCCAAGGCCCAGACCACCCCACCCGCGAAGGCACTGCCAGGCCACGCCGCCAGCCAGCCAGCCAGGCCGCCCAGCAGTAGCAGCGCCAGGCAGCCGAGGAGCAGGCTCGGGTAGAGCAATCGCACGCGAGATGCGCTCAATGAAATGGCATCAGGAGCCCAGGCTCCCAGCGCCAGCGCCAGGCTAATGAGTAAGCCGTTACGCAGACCCAGCCTGAGAGAAAGGCGTCGTATCTGGATGTCGTGATCAGGAGGGAGCACGTGTCACCCCCGGGAGCCACGCAACTTCGGATCCAGGATGTCTCGCATGGCGTCGCCGACCAGGTTCCAGCCCAGGCCGAAGAGGAGCAAGGCCATGCCGGGGAAGACAATGATGTACCAATGGACATCCAGACTCAGGATCCAATCCCGGGCAAAGCTGATGATTTGTCCCCAGTCGGCGTAGCCCAGCTCTGTGCCCACCCCCAGGAAACTCAGCGTGGCAAAGGAAAGGACGTAATCGCCCACGCGCATCGAAGCCAGAACCAGGATGGGATAGATGGCATTAGGCACGATGTGGCGTATGAGCACCCGGGAATCCCTGGCCCCCACGAGGCGGGCGGCCAGCACATAGTCGTGCTCCTTGGCCGACAGGATTTCGCCGCGCAGCACGCGGGCGTAGGTCATCCAGCCAAAGGTAATGAGGGCAATCGTCGCCGGCCAGATACCCCGGCCAAAGTGCGGCACCAGGATGGCCGATAAGGTAAGCGCCGCCAGCAGGAAGGGGAAAGCCATAAAAATCTCGGTGATGCGCATCAGCAGGTCGTCCAACCAGCCGCCATAAAAAGCAGAAACAGAGCCGACGACTAGACCAATGACCACCGTTACCCCCGTGATCACCACGCCCACAAACAGGGCCGTTCGCGTGCCCCACACGATGCCGTAGTAGATATCGAACTGGCCGCTGGCAGTGCCCAGCAAGTGAACCCACTGATCTTTGCCCGTGAGGGTCCTGTACCAGAAAGGCATCTCTGGAATTTCGCGCTGCCAGACCGTGCCCGGCGGTCTGGGTTCAGGTGAAAAGCCATCGCGGGGGATGAGATAGGGATCGGGCGAAACCTCCAGGGGAGGTGCCAGGATCGGGGCAAAGGCGGCCATGAGGATGAAGAATGCAACGATGATCAGCCCGGCGACAGACAGCGGGTTGGTGAATACGCCGCGTATGAGGCGATACCATTCTGGCCCCACCAGTTTTTCGAGCCACCCAAGCTCGCGCAAGTGAAAGCTAGCGGTTTCGTCAAAGGAAGGGGTCTTTGCCGGGGAGAGAGGTTTTTCCATAGTTTGCGCGTCACTAGGTATAGCGGATACGAGGGTCTATGAAGGCGTATAGCACGTCCACCACCAGGTTGGCCGTCATCAGGGCCAGGCCGCCGAATAGCACAAAGCCCAACACTGCCAGTGCATCCAGGCTGCCGGCTGCCCTGGCCGCCGCTGATCCCATGCCGGGGTAGTTGAAGATGACCTCCGTGACGACCACGCCGTTCAGCAAGCTCACCACCATCATACCCCCGATGGTGACCACCGGGATGAGGGCGTTTCGGAAGGCGTGGCGATAAATCACTTTCCTCTCCGACAGGCCCTTGGAACGAGCGGTGGTGATGTAATCCTGCCGCATGGTCTCGAGCATCGAAGAGCGCGTCACGCGCAGGATGCGCGCCCAGATGACGTAGGAGAGGGTGATGATGGGCAGGACCAGGTGGCGAAACGCGTCCCAAAAGACGTCTAGCCGGAGGTTGAGCAACGCGTCTATTGTATTCATAGAGGTATAGCGATTGAATTCTGGAGACAACACCACCTGAGTGGCCGCATCCGACAGACGTCCTGGCGGAAACCACTCCAATTTGGCGTAAAAGATCAACAACACCAGCAAGCCAAAGACAAAAGTGGGGAACGACCAGCCCAGGGTGGCGAACACGCGGATCACCTGGTCTATGAACCGGTTGTGATGGATAGCCGCAATGACCCCCAACAAGATGCCAACGCCGATGATGGGAAAGGCGCTCCACAGCGCCAACTCGACCGTCGCCGGCAAGCGCTGGGCGATGAGATCTTTCACCATCTGGCGGCCCGTGCGGGAGAATCCCAGGTCGCCCCGCAGCACGCCGCCCTCGATCTCACCAGTGACGGGGTCTTTATGGCCCACCAACCAGCGCCAGTACTGCACGTAGAATGGGTCATCCAGGCCATATTTGCGGATGATGGCATCAATGGCCCCCTCGTGATGAGGGATGCTCGAGACGTATAAGGCCGAGCGCTCCACCGGGGTGAGCAACTGCAACATGGCAAAGATCAGCAGCGTCACGCCAAGCATGGTGATAGGCAATTGCAGCAGACGTCGAATGATATAAGCAGTCACGATAACCCCTTCGAATCAGCCAAATCTCCGGCGGGGGCATAATGACGCCCCCGCCGGAAGGGATTCACCCTAGCTCTCGATAAGGCTTAGAGCAAATCGGTATCCTGACCTACTCGCCACCGGCCAGGGTCAAGTGATAGTAGTAAGAGAGGTCATCCCCGTAGATGGGGTTATAGAAGTAGCCCTGGAGCCAGCGCTGCTCGTAGCGGCGCGTGCCGGCCTGCGACAGGATGACCTGCGGCACATTTTCATAGTGCAGTTGTTGAAGCTCGTAGTAGAGCTCGGCGCGCTTGGCGGTATCCGGCTCCACCACGGCCTGCTCGATGAGCGGCCGGAAGATGTCTTTGAACTCCTCGGAGAAGTTCTGTCGCCCAGAGTAGGTGCCGATGAGATAGGGCTGCATCCAGTTGTGCGGGTCGTGATAATCCTCGCCCCAGGCGCTGATGGCGATGGGAAGTTGCCCGGCGCGGAAGGAGGCCAGGTAGGTGGGCCAGGGCAGAGTGACGATCTCGAGCTGGTACTTGGGATTGATAGCCCGTAGGTTCGACTGGAGGATGGCCGCTGCCGTCTGGCGCATCACGTTGCCGGTGTTGGTTACTTCCTGGAAGCGGAAGCCCGTTTCTGGCAGCACGCCGCCCCAGGCCTTGGCCAGGTGTTCCTCGCACTTTTCCAGGTCGAACTCGTACATTGGCCCATCGGGATTGTAGCCCAGCATGTTGGTGATGATGGGGACGTTGTTGCGCACACCCTCGCCGTTCTGCCCGTCCATGATGTAAGTCTCATAGTCGAAGCAGTAGGCAAAAGCCTTGCGCACGTCGAGATCGGAGAAAAAGTCGGGCGGGATGCCGTTGCCATCGAGCTGGCCACTGCCGATGTAGGGGTTCCTGCCCGATTCGTCGGTCTTGACGTTGTGGTTCACAAAGAGGTCGGTCCTGCTCGTGGTGGGCATGTTGTACCACATGCGCAGCGGCGCGTCGGGATTATCGGTGGGGGCACATTCCTCGGTCGTGCCGTCGCACATCTCACCCACCCAGGCATCGGCCTGCGGCCGGTTGGCATCGGGCACGCTCACCCAGTCCGCGTCGCCGGTCTGGAGCATGGCAAAACGGGTGCCCCACTCGGCCACGGTCTTGTGGACGATGCGCTTGATCTTGGCCACGCCGCTGGGACCGCCGGGCCAGAACTCGTCGCCCTCCT
Organism: uncultured Anaerolineae bacterium; assembly: GCA_964390805.1. Taxonomy (GTDB): domain Bacteria; phylum Chloroflexota; class Anaerolineae; order VGOG01; family VGOG01; genus CAYMKL01. The sequence goes on from CAYMKL010000015.1 coordinate 56,477, forward strand.
GACGCCAGTAGTTCTCGTTGACCACCAGCACCCACTCTTCATCCGGCGTCCAGCGATCCAAGATGTAGGGACCGGTGCCGTTGATGACCTTGCCCAGCTTGGTGTCCTCGGCGCCCGGCGCGTAGAAATCCTGCCAGGTGTCGCACGAGCCGTCCCAGTCGCCCTGCTCGATGGTCCACTCTTTGTCGATGACGTAGGCCCACGGTCGGGCGATGATAGGCAGGAACGGACCCCAAGGCTGTGCCAGGGTTACGGTGAAGGTCCCTTCGTCGTTGTCATAAGCAAAGTGAGACTTGACCTCCTCGCACACGGCCACTAGCTCTTCTGGCGTGGCGTTGGCGATGAGCGCGTCCTTGTCGCCGGCATACTCACCGTCGGCGATCTTTTCAGTGATGTCACCCGAGGGGTAGCCCATGATGGACTCGATCATCATCCATTGGCCGCTGTTGGGGCCCGACTGGAGCAGCGCGCGCTCCCAGGAGTAGGCCACGTCTTCGGCGGTGAGATCGTTGCCGTTGTGGAACTTGATGCCCTTGCGGATGTTGAAGGTGTAGGTCAGGCCGTTGGCTGAGAGGCCGCCGTTCGCCACGGTGGGCACCTCTTCGGCCAGCCAGGGCACGAACTCACTGGCGCTCTCCCGGTCGTAGAAGACCAGCCCTTCGATGATGTTGTTGATGGCCATGTAGCTGGAGCCTTCGTAAGCCAGGTGGGGATCAAGCATGGCCACATCGCCGAAATCTACAAGCGTGAGGGTGGTGGGATCTGGCGCCAGGTCAAAAGTGACCACCTCGGGGGTGGCTGTGACCACCACTTCCTTGATCACTTCTTTTTCTACGGGCACTTCCTTCTCGACCACCACGGTCTCGACGACCTTCTTCTCGATGGGCACTTCTTTCTCGACCTTGACAGGCACCTCCTTCTCGACCACCACGGTCTCGACGACCTTCACCTCGACGGGAACCTCCTTGACGACCACCTCAGGAGTCGGCGGGGCGCAGGCCGGGAGCATCATGGCGGCGATTGCCACCAGGGCGATCAAGGTCAACCGTTTTTTGTTGCTAAACATTTTCTTCTCTCCTTTCGGTTTGTTTGTGTTGCAAGACGCGAATCAACTTGTGGGCAGAAAACCCTTCCACCCGTGTCTTTCTGATCCCGTTTTACCACCTCCCCTCCTGATGTCCACTATTGGAGATAGCCATTCTCTTCGGGGAATAGTCCGATGTTGTTAGTTGTTGGACTTTGGACAAAGCTAAAGAAACCCGTTTTCTGATGATTCTGTTACCGAAATCTAACTGAATCAGCTTGTTTCAAGTCAACATGGATGGCAGTTTGGCGTGAGAAAACGGGTTTCTGGTCGCCATCGTGGGTTTGTCCAAAGTCCAGTAGTTGGTTTTCTCACCAATTCAGAAGCGCTGCTCGCTTATTATACCCAGGGGATGGGCAGGAGGTTCACTGTTGAGACAGTGCCGTATTTTAGCAACAAAAAAACGAAAAGTCAAGCGCCGATTTCCACCGCTATCGCTCCACGCCCCGTGACCGCTACGGACAGGACGGCTACCATCAATAAAGCACCCCGCCGCTAGGCAAGCGATAGGTGCCCGTTCGATTTCGATGTCCAGTTTACAAGCCCCCTGCCAGCGGGGATATAATGGCGCCCACCACCACCAGGCCATAGTAGGTGAGATTAACGGCCAGGTATAGCCGGCGGCTATCTCGCAAGATTTGCAGTGCGTCTCTTAACGGTTTCACATCTGATCTACCTCTCCTGCCCTGCTTTCGCCGGATCGCCAGATCCGGCGGCGGGGCAGCGAGACCTGACGCCTGTCCTGAGCCTGTCGAAGGGACCCCGCTGGAGCAGAGCGGGAAGGTGCCAGGCGCTCTTGTTAGCGTTGACTGAGCACCATCACGAAGTGGGCCACCGCTTGACCGGCTTCTGCCAGTAGTTTCGAGTCCAGGTGATCCAGCGTGTCGGCAGGTGTGCCGGAAAGATCGTCTCCCAGCCGGGTTACAGCCACGCCTTGATAGGAGTCGTGGGCCCGCGGACCACTCCTCATGCGGCTGGTGTTGGAGACGAAGAAGAATCGCCACTCGTCCAGTTCCTCTGTACGCACCCCGAAACGGCGGGCGCTCTGGTCGAAGGCACGGGCCAGGCCGGAGCCTCCTTCCAGCCGAGCCAACTTCGGTTCGCCCGCTCCCACTCCGTCGAGGATCACCACCGTCCAGATATCCGACCGCCCGGTCGGTAAGGCGGGGTAGATGACGAACTCGCTTCCCCCCATCTCATCAAGAGCTGCAAAGGCCACCGTGCGCTTAGGTACAAACTCCAGTTCGTGCAGCAACCGGGCCGTTTCTAACATCACGGCGACCCCACTGGCGTTCTCGTCTGCGCCGGGGTAGACTTTCCCATATCGCGAAGATGAGTTGGTGTAGGTAGCGACCACCAGGATGCGCTCCCCCCGGCTTTCCAAGTCTATGCCGGGGTTGTAGCCGACGACGTTGGTGGCCGGCACCTCCTCGTAGACCAGACCGTATGTCACCCGCACCTGCAGACCGGTGTGCAGTATCACCTGTTCCCCCGCCTCCATCGCCGCCTGGAGTTCCTCCAGACCGACCCCCGCCTGTGCCAGTACCTGCCGGGCAGCGGATTCGTCTATCAGGAGGTTAGGAAAGGAAGGCAAGCTTTCTGCGTCAAGAAAGCTGGTTTGCTCAAAGGGCGGAGGTTGGTCTCCGTGTGCCAACTCATCGTCGGGCACCAGGCGGAGGACCGCCTCAAAGGGCATGTAGCCGGTCCACGGGTTGTACACTTCCGCCTCCGCGTCGAGCACCAACAGAACTGCCCCTTTTAGCCCTATCACCAGGCCACGGCTGCCATCGCTTGCCACCACCAGTTCCGCCTCGATGCTCCCCTCTGCGTGGAAGGCTTGCCAGGGGTCGTATGAGATGCCGTCAGTGAGTCGCAGTTGCGGTTCTCCTCCCGCGTCCAACACTTCCAGGGTCGGCGCGGCGGTGATCCGCCCACGGATGGCGGTGTAGGTCTGGAAATAGCTATTATCGGTCGTGATGGGGCTTAATCCTGCCAGGGTGGTCAATCCCGCCTGCTCGAACTGGGAGACGATATAGTCAGCAGCCTTGACTGCGCCGGTCCCGCCGGTGGGCCGTCCCTCCAGCTCGGGCTGGGTAAGATAGGCGATGTCATCCCAGGCTCGGTTCACGTCGAACTGGCGAGCCAGCTCTGAGAACTGGGCCTCGATGCCGGCGTTTTGCAGAAGAGTGCGAGCGCCCAGGAGGAGCAGCGCAACGACCAGCAGGAAACGGAGCACCGACCAGCCGCTGGGGTGGAACCTTCCCCGCTCGATGAATCGCTGCAGGCCATAGCCGAAAAAGTTGAAGCCCAGGATGGCGGCGAAGAAGGCCAACGCGGGAGCCATCGGAAACCAGGGGTACGAGCGAAACCAGCGCCAGGAGGAGCCCAGCATCGCCCCCCAATCGGGCACATCAAAGTAGTGGAGCACCCCCCAATTCGCCACGTCAGAGACGGTGCGCCCGCCGCCGATGAAGATGTGTAGGAAACCCAGTTCCCCCAGCAGCAACAGCGCGGCTCCCATCTCCAGTGCTGCCATGGCCAGCAGGGTCGGCAGGAGGTTGGGCAGGACGTGACGGCTGAGGATGCTGGGCGAGCTAAGCCCCACTGCCCGCGCGGCCATGATATAGAGTCGGCTGCGGATGGTCAGGACGTGGCCTCGCACGATCTGGGCAACCTCTCCCCAACCGACCAACGAGAGGGCCACGATGAAGGCGATTTGCCCTTGCCGGACGCCGATGGCAAAGACCACCAGCATGGCCAAGATCAGGCCGGGGATGGCCGCCAGGAGCTCAGTGACGGCGGCTACGGCTCGATCAAAGAGGCTCCCCGGCCACCAGCCAGCGAAGGTGCCGAGCATAAGGCCCAGCAGCAGCCGCACAACCGTGGCCACGAAGGCCATGACCAGGGTCACTCTGGCTCCGTAGAGGAGAAGGGAAAGCTGATCCCGTCCCTGGTCGTCCGTCCCCAACGGGTAGAGAGTGCTGGGAGGGAAGGGCGCTTTGTGCACTTCGCCATCAATCCATTGTATGCGCTTCACCAGGTAGGGGTTGTGGGGGGCCACCTCTGGCCCCAGAACGGCTGCCAGGACGAGGAGGACGACCAACAAGGTGCCCACGACAAAGTAGGAGTCTCGCACTGCCCGACCCAACCGCTGCCAGAAGGTTAGAGGTTTCATACTGCACCGACCTCCGAGGCGCGCAGCCGGGGGTCCACTAGCGGATAGAGCACCTCCAGCAGCAGATTAATCAGGATGAAGAGAAAGATGAGGGGCAGGGTCATGCCGATCACTGCAGTAGTGTCTTGCGTCTCAATGCTCTTCAGAAGACGCAAACCGACCCCTGGCCAATTGAAGATATACTCGACAATGGGGAGGGCAGCCAGACTGAAGCGAAGGGAGACCCCCACAGTGGTCAGGACGGGCACCCCCGCGTTGCGCAGCACGTGTCGCAGGAGGATCAGATGGGGCCTCAGGCCCTTGGCGGTGGCGGTGCGGATGTAGTCGGACTCTAATATCTCCACCAGGGCGTTGAAACTGAGGCGTGTCACGGCAGCAGCAGGGCGGGCGGCCAGCACCAGGGCAGGCAGGAGTAGGTGTAAGTCCCATCCAAAGCCGGAGATGGGGATAAAATGCCTGCTGGTGGTTTGGTATAGCCAGACGCCGAGCCAGATCAGCAGCATGGCGGCGAAGAAACTGGGGGTGGAGATGCCCAGCACCGAGGCGAAGAGCAGCAGCTTGGAGGAGCGGCTGTCTCGCCGGAGGGCGGCGCCAATTCCCAGTACGAGGCCCACCAGCGCGGCCAGCGTCAGCGCGAAGGCCATCAGCCCCAGGGACTTTGGCAGAGCGCGGCCCAGCTCAGTGGTTACGGGCGTGCTGGCGATGGAGCGGCGGCCGGACGCGATCACCCCCAGGTCGCCACGGACCAGGCCCTGCAAGTAATCGGCGGTAAACCCGGCGGCGGAAGGGGCGGCCGATGGCAGTGCACCCAGGTTTCCCTCCTGTCCCAGGTTTACGGCCAGCGCCACCAGGAAGACCAGCGCGACTAGAAGAACGGGCATAGAAACAAGCCGTCCGATAAAGCGCAAGAGCATTTGACCTCCTCATTCCCTGGTTATGCTCCCCTCAGTCCATTGGCTGACAAATTCCTGATCGGAGATAGAGCCATTGGCCCACGCCCCCAGGCTAGACCAGTCAATGACGATCACTCTAAGCCCCACCTCGCTCTCTCCAGCAGGAATGACAGCCAGGCTCATTCCGCCGTTGATGGAAGGTTGAACCCTGGCTATGGCCCGCGCCGCAGCCAGGGCAACAAGTGTCGTCTGGACTTGAAACACGTTGCTGTCCACGGTGTAGGAGCTTGAGTAGCGAATGGATGCTGACCGTGGCTCTCCCCCTATCGTGATCCTCAAGGTGTGGGGAGCGACTCCGCGAGCCGTCGCTTCCTCTTTAACCAGTGCCATAGCCTCGGCATCTGTCAGCGGGCCGGGCGTAGGCGTGGGCGTCCGAGTGGAAGCGGAGGGCAGGGTAGTGGTCGGAGGCGGGGCGCTCGTGCTGGGTGACGAGGGGGCCTGGCAGGCCGTGCCCAGCCAGCCAAGGAGGCAGAAAACGACACCGACGGCAGCAACGTGCTTCATGAATCCGTACCTGTTTCGAGTTGTGAGTCTCGCGCTGCAACTTGACTCGAAACTCGCAACCCCAAACTCGAAACGCGACTTACCCCATGATAGGAGTCACGTAGATGATCAGGGTTAGGAGCGAGTCAACAGCGGCGTAGATGAAGTAGGCGACGAAAATGGATTGGCTGCGCGTGCGCTTCAGGTAGGCCCACACCGCCCCCGCAGACAGGGCAGCCAGAAGCACTGGAACGATCCACCGCCCCAGGATAAGGCCCAGTAAGGGAGATAACATAGAGACTAACGGAGACCGGCTCAACAGATCGGAGAGGAGGAAGATCTTGATTCCCAGTTGCATGATCATGGCCACACCAAGCGCCCTGCGGCCGTGGGGGTCCGAGATCTCGGACTCCCTGGTAGTCAAAGCGAAAAGGATAAGCCATCCGAAGGGAACGAGTACCCAATTCAAAACAATAGGTACAAAGAAGATAGCGGTGAAAAAGCTCATGACCGCACCGAGGACTCTGTCCACGACCTCATAGACGGTGATACGATTGAGCGTCTCTTTAGCCTGGGGTGAGGTGCTGGCATAGACAACGTGGTAGCTCTGGAAACCGGCCGTGTCAAGCCATACCAGGTGAAGATTCCCCTGGCTGTCAATGGCCACGCTGGGCTGCACCGAAGCGCCACGGCTCGCATTGACGATTTCTTGCCCTTCGACCTGCTCTGTCCCTACGTCAATGGCCGCGATCTGGAGCGTCTCTATGTTTCCTGGGCCGGGGGCCTGGGTGAAGCAGGCCAACACCTGGCGCGCTGGCTGGCCGCTCAGGAATTGTGGCTGGCCCGTCAGACTGGGGTCAACGCCACGAACGTAAACCGGCTCGCTCGTGACCTTGGGGGGCGAATAGTCGAACGTCGCCGAGCCTTCGGGCCGGCTCAAGGCGGGCTGGGGGAAAGCCTGGTAGAAGGTGAAATCCCGGACTTCTGTTCTTTCGCGCACCTCCAGTACCCAGGCCAGATAGACCGAGCTCTCGTCCAGTCCCAACCACGGCCCGTCGAACGAGGCGCCGGCCGTCGGCCCGCCCAGCAAGCCCATCTGGACCAGAGGTTCACCCGCCAGGGTGTATGAACCCATCGCTCGGCGTTGGGGATCGTAGACAGCGTAGTAGAATTCAGGCTTTTCCGCCTCCGGCTCCACTCTCCAGGCCAGGTGCACGAAGCCCTGGCGGTCTATCTGGGCCGCCGGCAGTAGCCCATTCGAGATCAGCATTTCTGCCGGGGTTGTGACCGCTCCCGACCAATCCAGCGCAGCATGGTAGCAGCCAGAGCGAATGTACACATTGTCCGACCAAAAGAGCTCTATGGTCTGGCCGGCAGGATCAAGCACCATTGAGCTGTGGGACACCCGCTGTTCGGGCGGCGAGAGGACGGTTGCTTCCTGGATCACCTTGCCATCGGCCGACAGACGGGCATAGAAGAGCTGCGTGCCTCGCTCCTCCCTGTCCAGCCAGGTAAGGTGCAGTTGGCCTGTGGTGTCCATCAGAAGTTGAGGCTTCATTGGGGAGGCGCTGTGCAGATCCAGAGGGGCCTGGATCACCACCTCAGCACGCTCGTCCAGGCGGGCAAAGCGCAGCTCATGCTCAGGCCCGATCCACACCATGAAGCTATTCCCTGCCTCGTCCACCTGCAAGGCCCCCCGGTTTTTCAGGATAGCCGTGCCCAGCAGTTTCCCGTTGCTCCACTGGTCCGAAGCGCGGGGCGTCGTAGTACGGGTTATTCCGCAGCCCGTGACCACCAAGGCCAGCAGGATCAACCCTGCCACCGAGGCCAGAGGTAGTCGTAGCCAGGGGTTCTTACTTTGCACTATCTGTCTCACTGCCGCCATAGTTCTGCTCCCATTTTAGACCTGACAGGTTTCACAGGACACTTTTCGGCGTAAATGCGCTCCTGATATGTCGAGTCTAACTCAAGACAGTACCTTCGGAAACCTGTCAGGTCTTACTACCTCCATTTATGCATAGGCGGAGAACATGGTTCCCCGCCTGTGAGAGTATTATTGAGACTTGAGCTCTGCACGTTGCCTACGTGGTACCTCGCATCTGTGGATCAAGGGCGTCGCGCAGGCCGTCGCCCAGGAAGTTGAAAGTCAGCATTACCAGGGAGAGCGTCACCGCCGGGAAGATGAGCAGATGCGGGCTGGCCCTGATGGCCCGCCAGCCGTCGTTGATCATCGTTCCCCAACTGGGGAAGGGAGGCGGCACACCCAGGCCGATGAAGCTCAAGACGGCCTCGTACATGATCAGCCCTGGCATGTTCAGAGTAAGGGTCACTACGATGGGTCCCAAACTGTTGGGCAACATATGGCGGGCGATAATGGACACATCCCTGGCCCCGATCATGCGCGCCGCCTCTACGAATTCCTTCTCCCGGAGGGAGAGGAACTGTCCACGCACCAGGCGCGACATGCCCATCCAGCTCACCAGCCCAATGCCCAGTACCAGGTTGCGTATAGCTGCGAAGCCGGCCGTAGAGCCCAGGATGACCATGATCAGGATGATGAAAAGCAGAGTGGGAAGACCGTACAGGATGTCTACGAAGCGCATCATCAGCGTGTCCACGCTGCCGCCTAGATAGCCCGATATGGATCCATAGATCATGCCGAAGGTCATGATTGTCAGAGAGCAGAAAACGCCTACGGCCATAGATATGCGGCTGCCGAATACGATCCGACTGAACACATCGCGCCCATATTTGTCGGTGCCCATGATGTGCGGAAACCCACCTTCCTCTGTACGTTGTAGGCTGGGGGCGGCCCTGGTGTTGTAGAAATCAGCTTGCTGGTAGTCGTAAGGGGCCAGCAGAGGTCGGCTCTCACGGCCCAGGGCCCAGGATATGATGGCATCGTCGGCGAAGATGGCAAATACGACAACGATGATGAGGAAGATGCCGCTTACCACGGCCGCTCTGTTGCGCAGCAGCCGCTTCCAGGCATCTCGCCACAGGCTCTCTGGCGGGCGCGTAAATTCCCATTCCGAGGCTCTACTGTCTCGACGTTCAACTGCCATTGCTGCTTCAGTCATAGTATCTCCTTACCCCCACCCCAGCCCTCCCCCTCAGAGGGGGAGGGGGCAGGTGATGATTAGTCAAAACGTATGCGCGGATCCAGGAAGGCGTAAGAGATGTCTACCAGGATATTCATGAATACCAGCAGCACGGCATAGACCAACATGGTGCCCATGATCAGCGTGTAGTCACGGTCGGAAATGCTGGAGACGAAGAAGCGCCCGATGCCCGGTATCGAGAAGACGTGCTCGATGATGAAAGAGCCCGTCAACCAGGCGGCCATGAGGGGCCCCAGAACCGTGGTCACTGGGATCAGCGAATTCTTGAGGGTATGGCCAACGATCACCGCTCGCTCCCGCAGGCCCTTGGCTCGGGCGGTGCGGACGTAGTCCTGACGGATCACCTCCAACATGCTGGCTCGGGTCAAACGGGCGATGAGGGCCGACCCTCCCGTGCCCAGGGTGATGGCCGGCAAGACCATGTGTCTGAGCCAGTCACCGACGCTCTTGGTGCCCCAACGGGCCAGGGGGAGGGCTGGCAGATCATGCTGGTTCAGCCAGAGCATGGCCAAGATGAATATCAGCCCCAGCACGAAGTTGGGGATGGATACGCCCAGCATGGCGAAGAACATGCTAACGTAGTCAACCATGGTGTTCTGTTTGAGAGCCGAGATGATGCCCAAGGGAATGCCTATGCCCACGGCTATGAGGGTGGCGAAGATGCCCAACTGAGCCGAGACCGAGACGGCCGCTTTCGCTATCCCGCCATCGAACAGCACGTTGTTGATGGTGCGCCCCCGATACTTGTAAGAGGGGCCAAAATCCAATCCCAACAGGCCGTGTCGTCCGAAATCTCGTATGTTACCTGTGTCAACGATATCGCCTACCATGTAGCGGATGTACTGCTTCCAGGTTGGCTCGTCGAGGTGATAACGGGCCTCAAAGTTGGCCCGGATCTCCGGGGACATCGGCCGGCCCTCGGAGCTAAAAGGCCCCCCCGGCACCAGCTTCATGGCGCTAAAGACGACTATGGTAACCATCAATAAGACGGGCACCATCCACATAAACCTTCTGATGATATAGGTGGTCATGTTTCCTTCCTCTCCAAGACTGTGTCATTGCGAGCGTAGCGAAGCAATCTCCAAGTCGCGACTTGGAGATTGCTTCGTCGGCAAAAACCGCCTCCTCGCAATGACACCAGACAGAAATAATAGCAAAAGAGCTATGTAGCTCTCGGAGTGAGAGCTACATAGCTCGGGGGTCTTAGCTTACTGCAGACTCCAGTGGTAAAGCGGGGGCGAACCGAAAGGTGGATACTCGAAGTTGACACCCTCCTTGACCAGAGTGTTCCGTTCGTAGCCCATGATGGGGATGATCGCCACTTCATCCTCACACAGGATCTTATCGGCCTCGAAGTAGTAGGCCTCGCGCTCTTTGATGTCGAACGAGGTCCCGGCCAGATCCATCAACTCGTCGAACCGCTCGCTCTCCCAACCGGTGTACTGGAAGGTTGACGAAGGTGCGAAGACCACCTGGAGCTGGTTCTGTGGATCGCCGTAGTCCATCACCCAACCCATGCGGTAGGCGTTGAACTCGCACTTGGCCAGTTCTTCCTTGCTGTTGTTGCACTGATCAAGGTAGTCCAGGTAGACGGCCCACTCGTTGGTGCGAAGCTCCACGTGGATATTCAGGTTCTCCGTCCACATGGCGGCCACGGCCTCGAGGATGTCCTCGTTGCCTCGGTTGAACCAGATTCTCAAGGTCGGGAAGCCTTCGCCGTCTGGGTACCCGGCCTCGGCCAGGTAGGACTGAGCCGTCCCAGGATTGAAGGTGTAGCCGCAGGTGCCCCACTCCTGGTAGCCCAGGATCCTGGGCGGCGTGGTGCACGAGAGAGGGGTACGCCACGGTGTGTTCAACACGTTCTCGATGATGACCTTGCGGTCAATGGCTGAGGCTAGAGCCTTGCGCACCAGCACCTCGTCCGTGGGCGGCGCCAGGACGTTCAGCCCAACGTAGTACACCCCAGGGCGTGGCAGTACACGCAGTTCCTTGCTGAGGACGGGGTCGGCCAGGATGCGCGGCATGTCCTCGCTCGGATAGCAGGCTTCGCCGGTGGTGTGGGTTTCATCGTTTTCGTAAAGAGCCAGCGAAGTGGCCTTCTCTACGATGATGGGGAAGGTGATCTTCTCGATCTCGACGTTGTCGGCGTCCCAGTAGGTGGGGTTCTTCACCAGCCCTACTTCAGCCTCGTGATCCCAGTAGTCCAGCAGGTAGGCGCCGCTGCTCACGTAGTTACCCGGCTCGGTCCACAGGTCTCCGTACTCCTCGATGATGTCCAGGCGCACGGGGTAGAAGGTGGAGAAGGGCAGGACGGTCTCGAAGTAAGGGGTAGGCGCCTTGAGCGTGACTTCAAAGGTGTAGTCGTCCGGGGCCTTGACACCCAACAGCTCAGGATCGTCAATCTCGCCTGTGTTGAACTCCTCCGCTCCCTCAACGTCGTACATCAGCCAGGCGTACTCGGCTGCCGTCTCCGGCAGCATCAGCCGGACGACGCCGTCCACGTAGTGCTGGGCCACGACAGGCACGCCATCGGACCAGACGGCGTCCTTGCGTAGGGTGATAGTGTACACCAGGCCGTCGTCGGAGACCGTGAAGCCGGTGGCGCCTCTAGGCTCGATGGAGCCATCGCCCCGGTACTCGAAGAGGCCGTCAATGCACTGATGGATGATCATGTGCGAGGTGGTGTCGGTAGCCAACTGGATGTCCAGCGTGGGTGGCTCAGTGCCGAGGGGGTACCACAGCCCCTCCAACTGCACCTTGGGCGGCACAGGCGTTGGGGGTATGGGCGTGGCGGTGACCACCACTTCCACTTCCACTTCCTTTTCCACTTCCTTCTCGACCTCGACCACTACGGTCTTGACCACTTCTTTCTCTACTTCCTTGACCACCTCTTTCTCGACCGGCACTTCTTTCTCGACCACTACCGTCTGGACGACCACCTTCTCGACGGGCACCTCTTTCACGACCACCTCAGGGGTGGCCGGCGGAGCACAGGCCGGGAGTATCATGGCGGCTACTGCCGCCAGGGCGATCAGAGTAAACCACTTCTTGTTGGTAAACACTTCTCTTTCCTCCTTTTATTTTAGTTTGTTTGTGTTGCCGTATGCAGATCAGCCTCTGGGTGGAAGATCTCTCCACCCCAATCTTTCCAATCTCCCGTTGTACCACCTCCTTTCCCGCTGTTTGTTATTTGGAGATAACCGTTCTCTCCAGGGAATGGCTTAGTGCATTCCCTCCGGTTGTTGAAAGTCACAGACTCAGAGAAGCTGCCTCGCCTATTATACCCATAAGAAGGGCGAAAGGTTCACCCTTGAGACTGTGGTTGTATTTTAGCAACAAAAGAGAGAAAAGTCAAACGCCCCTTCACCCCACCCGGTGGCAGGCCGCCCAGTGCTCGCTGCCTGTTTCCTTGAATTCCGGATCTTCTTTGTAGCAGATGTCCATCACCACCGGGCAGCGGCTGCTGAAGTTGCACCCCTCAGGCGGATTGGCCGGACTGGGCACGTCGCCCTCCAGGATGATGCGCTGTCGCCTCTCCTCCACCACAGGGTCTGGGATGGGCACGGCCGAGAGCAGGGCCTGGGTGTAGGGATGGAGGGGATTCTCGTACAGCTCGGCGCGGCCGGTGAGCTCCACGATCTTTCCCAGGTACATCACTGCCACCCGGTTGCTGATATGGCGTACCATACTCAGGTCGTGGGCGATGAAGAGATAGGCCATATTGAACTGGGCCTGCAGGTCCTCCAAAAGGTTAACGATCTGAGCCTGGATGGAGACGTCTACCGACGAGACCGGCTCGTCGCAGACTATGAACGAGGGATTCAGGGCTAGGGCCCGAGCTACACCTATGCGTTGCCGTTGTCCGCCGGAAAATTCGTGAGGATAGCGATTGACGAAATAGGGGTTTAGACCCACCACGCGAAGCAGCTCTTGGACTCTTTCTCTTTTCTCCTTGCCTTTGGCGATGTTGTGCACTTCCAGAGGCTCGCCGACGATGCTGCCGATGGTCATACGGGGGTTGAGAGAGGCATAAGGGTCCTGGAAGATCATCTGCATCTGGCGGCGCATGCGCCTAAGGTGTTCTCCCTTCATCGTGCTGAGTTCTTGTCCTTCAAAATAGACCTCCCCATCGGTAGGCCGGTAGAGCTGCAAGACGGTGCGGCCTGTGGTTGTCTTGCCGCAACCGCTTTCCCCTACCAGACCTAGGGTCTCGGCCCGTCGGACGAAAAAGGTGACACCATCCACAGCTTTGATGTCGCCCACGTGTCTTTGAAACACGCCCCGTGTGATAGGGAAGTACTTCTTTAGGTTCTCCACTCTGAGTAGAATTTCGTTTTCAGTCGTCATTGTTTCCTCCTAACTTGCAGGCTGGCTGGGTTGCGAGCTTTTCACGTCTACCCAACAGGCTATTTCGTGGTTAATGGCTACAGGCTCCAAAGGTGGCGTCTCCTCCCAGCAGCGATCAATGACATAATCACAGCGGGGCGCGAAAGGACAGCCGGGTTTCAAATCAATCAGGTCCGGCGGTAGCCCTCTCATGGAGAACAGCCTTCGCTTACGGATCTCGTCCAGGCGTGGCAGCGACCCTAACAGGCCAATGGTGTAGGGATGCCTGGGGTCACCATAGACGTCCTTGACACTGGCCCGCTCCACGATGTAGCCGGCGTACATGACAATAAGCCTCTCGGCCAATCCTGCGACCACGCCCAGGTCGTGAGTGATCCAAATGATGGCCATGCCTATGTCATCCCTGAGCCTTTTCACAAGCTCAGTGATCTGAGCCTGGATGGTGACGTCCAGGGCGGTGGTGGGCTCGTCGGCGATGAGGACTCGGGGGTTGCAGGAGAGGCCCATGGCGATCATCACCCTCTGACGCATTCCACCAGAGAACTGGTGGGGGTAATCATCTGCGCGGCTGGCTGCCTCGGGGATGCCCACCAACTCCAGAAGCTCGACGGTGCGCTCGCGGGCTTGGTGCTTGTCCATGCCCATGTGTAGCTCCAGAGCCTCGTCAATCTGCCGTCCTATCGTCAAGACAGGGTTGAGGGAGGTCATGGGGTCCTGGAACACCATGGCGATTCTGTTTCCTCTAACCTTCCGAACATCTTCCGAGTCCATCTTCAGCATGTCCCGTCCTTCGAACAGCACCTCACCCCCAACGATCTTGCCTGGAGGCTCAGGAATGAGACGCATCACAGAAAGGACGCTCACGCTTTTGCCGCACCCAGATTCGCCCACTATCCCCAGTGCCTCTCCCTCCTCGAGCTCGTAGGAGATGCCGTTGACGGCGTGAACCACTCCGTCTTCGGTGAAGAAGCGGGTCTTTAGGCCCTTTACTTCCAATAATGTCATTTCTATACCTCCTCTGTTTATAGTGTCATTGCGAGAAGCGGAGCGACGAAGCAATCTCCACTGTTGGTCGCCGAGGCTTACGGCAATTGGAGGCGGGAGATTGCTTCGCTCCGCTGGCAATGACATCTGTGATCGTGATAGGCCGTCAGCCGGGGCTGAGGGCCTCATTGAGTCCGTCACCGACGAAGTTAAAGGCGGCCACCATCGCCCCGACGATCAACGCGGGCAACCACAGCAGCACCGGAGCCGCTGGGCTGCGCCAAAAGCTATAGTTATCATAAATCAGCGCGCCCCAGCTCGGCGTCGGAGGACGGATGCCGATGCCCATAAAGCTGAGTCCTGCCTCGGCCATGATGGCACCCCCCATGCTCATGGAGACGGAAACGACGATGGGGGCTATGGCATTGGGCAAGATGTGATGTCTGATCACCCGCCACGGCTTGGCGCCGATGGCCCAGGCTGCCTCGACGAACTGCTCCTCGCGCAGAGAAAGCACCTGCCCCCGGACCAGGCGGGCCATACCCGGCCACCCCACCGCGCTGAGAGCAACGATGACCACCAGAACCTGGGCAAAGCCAGCCTTGACAAACCCCTCCAGTGTCTCGAACCCCTTCAGCCAGGCCTCGATACGGCCCTGGAAAGTGGCCGCGATCAGTATGGCCAGCAGGATGCCGGGGAAGGCGAACAGGATGTCGGCCAGGCGCATGATCACTGTCTCCACCCATCCCCGATAGTACCCGGCCAGCAGCCCGAACAGAAGGCCCAGCGACACGCCGAAAAAGGTCGCCGTTGGCGCGATGATCACCGCCGTGCGCGCTCCCCAGATGATCCGGCTGAGCTGGTCACGGCCCAACTCATCGGTCCCCAGGAGGTGAGCCAGGCTGGGCATCTGCTCTACGGCGTCGAGGTTCTGATCGGTGTAGGAGTAGGGTGCCAGCCAGGGCGCGAAGATGCCGGTGAAAAACATCGCGAAGACCAGCACCAGCCCCACCACCGCCAGCTTGTTACGGCTGAAACCTTGCCAGAACTCCCGCCCAAATGGAAAGTGGAAGTTAGCCATAGCGAATACGGGGATCAACAAAGCGGTAGCAGACGTCCACGAAAAGGTTGGCCAGCGTGTAGGCTGCTGCCACGAGCAGCGTATAGGCCATGATCACCGGATAGTCCCGCGCTCCGAAGGCGTCCCAGACCAGTCGGCCGATGCCAGGGATGCCAAAGATGCCCTCGGTGATGATGCCTCCCCCTACCAGACCGCCCAGCATCAGTCCAAAGATGGTGAACAGCGGGATCAGGGCATTGCGCAGAGCGTGGGCAACAATCACGGTGTATTCTCGCAGCCCCTTAGCCCTCGCCGTGCGCACGTAGTCCTGGTCCAGCACCTCCAGCACATTGGCTCGCGTCTGGCGCACAAAGACGGCCGCCGGGCCGATGGCCAGCACCAGAGTGGGCATAATGATGCGCCGGCTAAAGATGCCCTCCCATCCGCCAGAGGGCAGAAGATGAAGCCGGGCTGCCAGGAACCACATAGCCATGGGCGCGATGGCGAAGACTGGAAGGGAAATGCCCGCTATCGTGAGCGATACGATCAGGTAATCTATTGCATTGTTACGGTTCAGAGCGGCCAGGATTCCCAGGGGGATGCCTACCGCCGTGCCCACTGCCATGACCACCGCGTTGAACTGAACGGTCACGGCCAGGCGTTTGGCCATCAACCGGCCCACGGGCTGGCCTCGGTACTTCAGAGATTCGCCGAAGTCGCCATGAAGCGCCTTCCAGATGTAGTCGGCGTATTGGACAAGGAAGGGCCGATCCAGCCCTAGCTCATGCCGGACCCGATCTGCGGCCTCGGGGTTGGCGTGTTGGCCCAGCATCACCAGCACTGGGTCGCCTGGCCCGTACAGACCCAGGGCGAAGGTGATAAAAGTAATGATCAGCAGCAAAAAGGGCAACCACAACAGACGGCGAATGAGGTAAGTGATCATTCTTCATTTCTGCACGATTTCCACAGTTCGTTCCACAAAATCAACCGTCAAAACGCTGTCCTCGAGTAGCCCCGTCCCCAGCAGTGTATCTGTCGAATTGGTCAAGGTGATGTCCACATCTCTTCTCTTCTGGTTGAAAATAACCTCCCCTCGAAAGACCAGTTCCTCGATTTCCGAGCCATCGCCTAACTCCACGACCTGTAATCCGAACAACTCCAAACCGAGCTGAATGGCAATAGGCGTCGGTAAACATACCCAGCCATCAAAGCCGGTATCAACAAGTGCCAAAAGGGTCATCTCCTGTCTGGCGCCGGCGACGGAGATCTCAACCCAACATCGTCGGTATTCGTCTACATATCTGGTCACCGTTGCACCGCCAATCTATCTGCGGATGTAGACAGCCGGGAATCCAATCCTGGCGAAATAGAACACCTTATCGGGATGCTTTTTCCTGGCTCTGTTGCCTGCCTCCAACACGGTCCTACCCAGAAAGTAATCCCCACTATCTACTTCAATAGCGACGACATCCCCTTTGTGCTCCGATTGCAGTTCCGCTACTATCCTGTTGTATATTTCTCTTCCTGTGGAAGACAGCTTCTTCCTATCAATCTGGAAAACCATTGGCTCCATCTAACTCTCCCTCCAACCTTTACGCAAAAGTGGCGACGGGCACCAACTCCATACGCTTCGGCGACTTCTTTCTCGTAGCAATCTCCTCGACCCAATGCAGCAGAGTTGAGTGGTAGTAGCGGCAGCCGCACTTGTCGCATACGCCAATGGGCACATTTTCCAGAATGACGAAGCCGTTTCGGTGTTTGAAGACTTCTTGTTCTACCACCTGCTCCTGCACGATGCCATTGCAGTATTCGCATTTGTATCCGTACATCTACTTGCTTATCGAGACGTACTTCAGCTTGGGGATGATGGACGGTGGATAGATCATCCCCTCCACGTAGGGTTTAGTCAACCAGTAATCCGCATCGTGGGTCAGCGGGACAATGGGGGCGTCCTCCAGGATCATCTCTTCGGCCTGTTGGTAGAGTTCCACGCGCTTTTCAAAATCCTGCTCTCCCCGTGCTGCCTCCAGGAGCCTGTCAACTTCGGGATTGGAGTACACGGTATCGTTGTTGCGGCTCTCGCTGTGGAACAGGATGTCCAGAAAATCCTGGGGGTCAGGGTAGTCAGCTATCCAGCCTGCGGTCAAGCCGAACATCTGGTAGCGGTGAGCTCTCAGATCCCAGAGATAAGTCGCCCACTCGGTCTGCTGGATGGCGATATCCACACCCAGGTTCTGCTTGTACATCTCCACGATGGCTGATACCTGCCTGGCCGCTGCCCCACCTCCGCCGGAGACGTTGAGGGTTATCTCCGGCAGATTGCTGGCATCGCCATATTTGGATTCGGCGATGAGTTGGCGGGCTTTCTCTGGATCGTAGGGGTAGCCTTGTAGATTCTCGTTGTATCCTGGCATGCCAGGAGGAAGGATGCCTTCTGCTTCAAGTTGCATCTTCTTCCATACTACTTCCACGTATTTGTCTTTGTCAATGGCATAGTTGAAGGCCTGACGCACTTTCTGGTCATCGAAAGGGGGCTTTTCGACATTGAACCCAATGTAGAAGATGCTCAGCATGGGGAGGGTGACGGACAGCTCTTGGTTCAGCGGGTTGGAGGGGTCTAGAACTCGCTCGATGTCGGCCAGGCCCACGGGCACCGCATCCAGCTCGCCGGTCTCGTACATGGTCATCGCCGAGCCTCCAGCCAGCACGAAGTTCACCCGCTCCAAGGCCGGCTTGGGGGCGCCATAGTATGCCTCGTTCCGCTCCAGCACGATCTTGAGGCCCAATTCGTACTCGGCCAGGCGGAAGGGGCCGGTGCCGTTGGGCTTGTCGGTCCAGGGCTGAACTGGGCCTTCCACGTTCTCTTGATCTACGACAAAGGCGGTGGGATAAGTCAACTTGGAGAGGAAGTAGGCCTTGGGGGAGTCAATGGTGATCTCCAGGGTGTGATCGTCAACAACCGCCACACCCGAGACCTCGTCGGCCTGTCCGCGCAGCCTGGCCTGTGCTCCGACGATGTCGCCCAGGTAGGTATCGGCCACCACCGATCCGGTAGCCGGCTCGCAGGCCCGCTCGATGGAATACTTGAAGTCCTGGGCTGTGACTGGCTTGTCGTCGTGGAACTTGGCGTCATCGCGGAGGTGGAAAGTGTAGGTCGTACCGTCGTCGCTCAATTCCCAACTGTCAGCGATGTCGGGCGCTACTTCCAAGTCCTGATTAAGGGTTACTAAGCCGCTGAAAATCTCTACTATGTATGTAGCTGAAGTAGCGTCCTGGGTGAGGGCGGGGTCCAGGGTGGGGGGTTCGCCTCCCGGCAAGTTGAGCGTGGCGCCGAGTCGGACCGGTGGCCTGGCCTCAACTGTCGGCCTGATGCTTCGCTGGGACCTGCTGGACGGAGCAAGCCTCTCCAGGAACTCGGTTCCTTCACCTTGGTACCATAGAAAGAGAAAGCCGCCGCCGCAGGTTGCCAGCAAGCAGGCTACGACTGCTATGGTTATGGGTATCCAAATCCATCTTCTTCTAGACACTCATCCTCCTGCAGATACCCTGTTGCGTCAGTAGGTTATCGCCGTTGCCAGAGGCATCATGGATAGCAAAAGATTCTCCCTCCAAACCAGATATGCGCGCTCTCGTGGGGTGAGCCTGGAATCCCAATTCGTATCCAAGGAAGAGGCCAAGCCAAATGTCCAAGCTTGCAGTACCGAGGCGAACTGTCGCCAAGGCCGCACCACTGCCGATTGACTGGGCATGGCCCGGGAGCGCGCCATTACCTCAGCCTGGATATTCTGCCAGACTTGGGGCGACGGCTCCTCGCCCGCCAGCTCGTCCACAAGAGCCCATCGGATCAGCGCATCAATTTCATCTAGGGGTTGATCTTTCACTCTAAGCTGGGCTCTACGAGAACTCATAGGCCACCTCCGGTGCCAACTGTCTATCCTTTTCCAACTTGCGGCGCAGATTTTGACGAGCATAATGTAAGCGAGACTTCACTGTACCCACTGGGCAATCCAGGACGTAAGCGATCTCGTTCAAGCTAAAACCATTCAGATAGAACAGAACAATCACCACCCTGTGCTCGAAGCTTAAAGAAGCAACGGCTTTCTGGATAATGCGCTGCAGCTCTCCCCGCTCCAGGATGGACTCAGGCAACGTGCGTGGGCTTGCTACCAGGTGGTCAATGGCATCTTCCAAGGGCTGCAGCCAATGACGCCTCTTGTTGACCCAGTTATAGCTCAGGTTCACGGTCACTCGATGTAGCCAGGGGGACAGGGGGAGAGAGCCGTCGAGTCTGTCTATGTAAGTATGGACTCTCAAGAAGCAATCCTGGAGGATGTCCTCTGAGGCCTCTCGATCACGAGTGATGGCCAGGGCCGTGCGATACACTTGGACTTTGTACTTCTCGTACAGGGCTTTCAGGGCCAGGATGTTCCCCTGACGGATTTGAGAGATCAATTGGCCGTCTTCACTGAGCGACATCTACGTACCCCTAGCTAGCACAGTGGCAAGTGATGATCTCTCCTGCTTATACACACGCAGGAGAGGCAAAAGGTTCAGCCCCTTTCATTCGAGCTTATATTTTAGATTCAATAGACTGAAAAGTCAAGTGAGCGCGGTCGCGAATCGTCGTCCAAAGCGACCGTGGCCACCGCTCCTGGGTGCTCAACAATCTCTCGCTCGGTCAGCTTGCCGTTCGCCAGGCGGATGGTGTCCACGCTCAGGGGATACGCAACTTCTGCCCTGGGTGGATAAGACTGATATTACTGATATCATTGGCTATCGCCAGGGCCTCTACCGTGACGCCGTACTTGAGGGCAATGCGGAACAGGTTCTCGCCTGGCTGCACCACGTGAGTTCCCTCTGGCGCGGTCGGTGCTGTTCCTGCGGCGGGGATGGTCAACGCCTGGCCGATGTAGATGAGGTCGGGGTTGATGATTCCATTGGCCGCGGCGACGCTTTCGTAACTCATACCGTAATGCAAAGCAATGCGGAACAGATTCTCCCCCGGCTGCACCACGTGAGTTCTCTGGCCTGAAGGCGCCGTCGTTGGGACTGCAGTCGGGGCCGCCGTCGGGGCTGCTGTTGGGGCGGTTGTCGGAACAGGTGTTGAGGTCGGGGCGACGGTAGGCGCGGTTGTTGCTTCGGTGTGAGGTGTTGGAGTAGCTGCTTCGGGACTGGGCATGGGTGTGGTTTCTGGAGTGACCTCAGAGGTTGGGCTGGGCGATGTAGCTGGGACAACTGTGCGCCCCGTTGCGACAGTGGCCGCTGTTGACGGGGTTACCTGTACATCGGAGACGACAGCGGGTTTGGCCCGCTTGCACCCCGCTATCAGCGCGACCAGAAGCAGGGCTAAGGCCACCACGACGAGCGTATTCCTTTTCATGATGCTTCCTCCTTTGGAAAAGGCAACGGCGATTAAAGTGTATCTATCATACCACAACTAGCCCATTCAGTCAAGAACGTAATAACAGCGGATCCCTTCGACAAGCTCAGGACAAGCGGCAGGATTTACGGATCGGTTGCGCATTGCCAGGGCTAATCCGTGAATCCTGCCCGTCCGCGTTCTGAACTCAATAAGATCTGTATTCCGTACTTCTCTCCACATTTAGTGGTATTGGATTCCTGAACCACTATATGTTGTAGTCGTGAATCGTGTCAATACTAGCTCATTTGAGCTACGCAACATATAGTGGACAAGGCCTTGAATAGCTACTGCATATTGTAGCCCAAACCCTGTTTCAGAAGTGCGGCATGCGAGTAAAAAAGAGGTTTGAGGGCACCATCGAAAGGCACCTTCAAACCTCTGACTCCATCTCGACTGTCTCTTCATGCGGCAGCGTTCATCACCGGTCTGAACTTATAGCCGTAAACAATCACGCCATCCTCACCGTACTCTCGGAGTTTCCGCGTGACCATCTCGACCTTCATACCCACTTGGGCCTCATCGTTATCCATGTCCGTCAACTGGGCTGATACCAGAGGCCCTTCTTTCAGCTTGACCAATGCTACAGTGTAAGGAATGAGTCCCTCGTAGCCAAGCGGGGCCTGGAAAAGGGTTGAATAGGAGTAGACCTCGCCCTGGCCGCTGAAGGTGAAGGGCTGCACTTCTCTGGAATCGCAGTCCGGGCACACGGGGCGGGGTGGAAACTGCTTAGCCCCACAGGAGACGCACTCTGTGCCCATCAGATTATATCGCTGTTTCTTCAGCCGCCAGTGTCGGGGCATGTCCATGATTCTTCTCTCACTGTCAATTTTCGCCCGATAAGGGTCCATTGGTTTTCGGCCAAGATGGTCCACTCCGAAGGATGACGCACGGGAAACTCCTGACGAAAAACAGATAGACGGTATACACCTGCCAAGTCGCTATGAAGACTCAGTATGCACCCCCTGTTCCATGCCGTGGGGACCGTGAGCCCTGAAACTTCGCCCGGTGATGACGACGATGTGGGCTCGATGGGTCAGACGGTCCAAGCCAGCAGATGCCAGCAGCGAGTTGCCAAAGAGGTCCGGCCATTCCTTTGTCGCCCGGTTGCTGGTGAGCAGGATACTGCCTCTTTCGTATCGCTCGTTGATGACGTCGTAGAGGTCTTCTGGAGCCGGAGGAGGCAGGAGTTTGAGGCCGAAGTCGTCGAGCACCAACAAGTCAGGCCGGAGATAGGTCTTGAAGCGCCGCTCCAGGGTGCCATCAGCGCGGCCGCCGTTGATGTGCTGGAGCATCTTGTACGTGTTGACATAGAGGGCCGTGTAGCCTCGGCGGCAGGCCTCATGGGCCAAGGCCTGAGCCAGGTGCGTTTT
>CAYMKL010000016.1:0-3948 GCA_964390805.1 uncultured Anaerolineae bacterium
TCAAGCTGGAAATTATCATTCCCGCTCCCACTTGATTGCGGTCTACTGAATATGGGACGCAACTCCATGTCGCTCACAACCGCTTCCATGTGCAGGTCAATGGGCATGTCGTAGCTCACGGCGACGTCGGCCAGCAGCAGGAACAGCTCGTGATCGGGTGGAGTCTCCAGGAAGGGATGCTCGTCAAAGAACGACAAATGCAGGGCCGTCATCTCGCCGAAGCCAGCGGCGCCCGCCTCGGCGATTGCGGTGGCTCTCTGCTCGAATTCCTGTCGCGTCTGCTCTGTGACCTGGTCAGAGGGGACGGCGTGGATCATGGGGTTCAGGAGTCCCCCTCCGCCCAGAAAGCCAAACCGTTCGGGGTTGTTTTCGACGACCGCAGCCAGGTCCGTGCAGTCATACATCAGCGGAGAATTGACCATTTCGGGCGAAAAGGGCGGAGGCATGACCAGGCTCTTCTGGATGCCTAGCTCGTCCATCTTCGCCAGGGCCATCGCCGCCGCTGAGTCGAAGTCAGTCACCACAGACGGGCCACCAGGGCCAGACTCCCAGTATTTGCCATCGAGGTGCGCATGAGTGTCAATTGCAGTAGTCAGAGGGGTAGACGAGGGAGTCGGGGTAGGGGCAGGAGTAGGCCAGGGCCTACGCCATGCCTTCATCACCAGGGGCAGGTAGATATGAGTTGGCAACAATGTCGGCGTTGGAGAAGGGGTCGGGGTTGGCGTCGGCGTCAAGGTGCTGGTTGTGGCGGTAGCCGTCGGCGTGACGCTGGTGGTATGGGAGCGGTCGGCCATCTCGTGCACTGCTGCGGCGAAGTAGACCTCGTCCAGGCCATCGGGAAAGGCGTAGCTGCTGGCGTCGGTCCAGTCGGCCGGGGCGGTGTTGGCGACGTTGTCGGGCAGGTCGGTGCGGCTGCTGAGGGCGGGGTTTACTTCCAGGACGTAGTGGCGGGCGGGGTTGATCTTGACCCAGGCGCCGTTTCCGTCCCAGCCATCGAAAGCCTGGTGGATGTGGGGATGGTCAGGGGCTGTCTGGACGTGATCCACCACGCTGGTCAGAACCATACCCTCCAGGCCGGGAATGTTGGTCAGTGCAGTGGGGTACTGACGGACTGCCTCTCGCAGGCTCCAGAAGGCGATGGCCTGAGGTGGCGTAGCCACGTCGGCTGGCCAACCGCCGCCGAAAACGTTCTGGCTGGCCAGAGCCTGGGCGACCGGGCCGGAGTAGAACTGTTTCACGCCGTCCGAAAACGTTGACAGCGGAAAGTCCTCGTTCAGCTCCAGGTCGCCATTGAGATTTAGGTCCGGGGTTTGGCAGCCATTGCCTGGATCAACCACGGTGGTGTAGTGGCCATCGCCGGTGCCATCGAAGAAGACGGGATACAGCGGGTCGCTGGCGTCGTAGGTCAGTTGGCTGTAGTCCACACCCAGCACCAGTGGGCCGTAGCTCTGATAGCGGGGGTTGACGGCAAGCAAACTGGCCTGCGGACCGGGTGGGCAGTCGAGTCTGACGCGACCAAGGTCCACCGTGGCGATCTGACTGGACACGGGCGATTCCCACTGGATGACATAGCGCAGATGGCCAGCCAGGTCAAGCCCGTGTTCGGCGGCGACGGTGACGATGATGTTGCCGCCGTTAGAGCCACCCAGCAGGCCGATGTTATTGTGGAGCACAGACACCGGCAGCACGTCATCAATGGTGCGGCCCAGGGAGTCGGTCAACTCGCCGGCGGCGTAGAGGATCACGTCTCGTAGGGCGGCGATACTATTTGCGCCGCGATGGTCATAGATGCCGTCGCTGCTGCGCCCTGCCAGAGGGTCGGTGCCGCCAGGGAAGAGGAAGACGATGCGGATGACGTCCTCGGCCTGCGACAACGCCGGGCGGAGCGTACCGGCGTCGGTGCCGCCGGGCGCGAAGATCAGGCCGGGGGCGCCGTCGGCGTAGCGGGCGTCCCCGGCTGACGCCGGGGCGAAGATACGCACGGCCAGGGTGCCGTCAGGAATGCCGGTGCTATCTGACGGCAAGCTGACGTCTACCACTACATCTGCTCTACCCCGAGCTCCGACCTGAGGCGCGGCCCAGAGGCCCAGGACTATGACGTGCATGCAAAGCATGCCTACCACTAACAGGCTGACATATCTACTTCGCAGTTTCATGACTCTAGCTCCTTCTATGGATTGCAATCCCCTTCTCACCCAGTCCGGCGGAGATTGCTTTGCCCGTGATGGGCCACATAAGAGAACACCGTCGTGTGCAAAACCCGGAGAGCGAGCGCCGGTTGAGTAGCGTAGCGTATCGAAACCAAGTGAGCGGCTCTGCCGACGACCCGCTTGGCCTCGATACGTCGCTTCGCTCCTACTCGGCCGGCGCTGGCTGGTCTCTTGCATAATGAGTGGCGCGAACGCGCTATGGTGCAGTTCGCAATGATACGAATGATACGAATGTAGCGCTGTCGAGCTAGCCAACGGTGAAGATTGCTGGCTTGTACGTCCAGAACTGCAACTTGGTCAGCGGGTCTGCCCTGAAGTTCTGGGTCGTGGCCAGCGGCAGGGCGCTGATAGAGCGCAGAGTAACCGGAGCCGGTCCGCCCTGCGCTATGGCCGCGTACTCCTGGGCCATCAGGTACAGAAACTCGGCTGGATCAACGGACTGCTCCCCCACACTTATCTGGGACGGCAACCGGTCGGTGATGGCCGTAGAGATGGCGACGGCGGCGTCTAGCACGTCGTCGGCTGGCACGGTAGCTGTCGTCACGCTGCTGTGGAAAACGACGGTGGGGCCCAGCAGGTCGTGGGTGTCCACGCTGGTTGGCAAGCTGCCGGTCTCATGGTACGTCGCCAAAGCCCGCGCCAACCCCTCGAACACCTCGGCCAGGCTGTAGGACAAGTTGGCAACTTGTCCTACAGCCACGTACTCCGGCGGATAGCCTGTCTCCTCCATCGTCTGGACAAGACTCTGAGCTGCCTGGAGGAGCTCGTCTTGGGCCAGAGTGGGAGCCGGCCCGTTTTCGGCTAGGGCGTAGACGTCGTGCAAGGTAACGGAACGGAAGCCCAGGTCTTGCGTTAACTCCAACACTTGCTCGTAGAGGGCCCAGATCTTCTCCTGGTCGGCCGGGGGATGCTTGAAGAAATCGTGGTCGTGGATGAGGAAGGCAACTATGGGCACTGGATCGGTGAGGCTGGTCAGTTGAGCCCGCACTTGAGCCAGGTACTCCTCGCCCTGGTCGTTGAGAGCAGCGTCCACCAACGGCGCAGGGCCAAGGGCCAGGCTCTCCGAACGGTTGAGGACGCCCAGGAACCAGGCGTCGTTGCGGCTGGCCCCTGCGTTGTCCCCCAGCCCCACAGCCATTTTGACGCCCATCTCCTCGTTCACCGCCAGGATGGACGCCTCGAAGAAACGGCCAGTGGCGAAGGGGTCCTGGCCGAAGACGTTGCGGAAGGCAGTGATGCCTCCCACGTGCGCGCCAGTGGCAGGATTGACCCCGTCGGCTTCGTAGGTGCGCACGGTGGCCACGTCCTGTTCCCAGTCCTGGCCCAGCACCTGATCCACCAGTTGGGGGTAGGGCGGGCGGTTGGCGCCGTGGTAGTGCAGACCGTAGGGTGAATCCAAGAGACGAGCGACCGTCTCGGTGGACCACTCGGCCAGCTTCTCGGCGGCCAGGCCGGTGAAGTAGTAGTCGGCTGCCATGCCTGTGGTGAGTGTAGCCGAACCATCCAGGCCGTCTATCAGGTCCAAGTGGCGGTTGAGCGTCGGCACGAACTGTTGAGCGGTCGCCTGCTGCACGTTGTCCGGCGAGCCCCGCAGGTAGTTGGCGTTGTAGGAGATGACCAGGTAGCCGGCGGGGGTAGGTGGTTCGGTGGTGACTGGCGGTGTCGGAGTAAGCGTTAGCGTCGGCGTCGGAGTAAGCGTTAGCGTCGGCGTCGGCGATGGTGTGGCGATGGGCGTCGG
>CAYMKL010000016.1:4048-33205 GCA_964390805.1 uncultured Anaerolineae bacterium
GCGTCGG
This sequence comes from uncultured Anaerolineae bacterium, assembly GCA_964390805.1. Classification (GTDB taxonomy): domain Bacteria; phylum Chloroflexota; class Anaerolineae; order VGOG01; family VGOG01; genus CAYMKL01. The sequence continues at coordinate 4,056 of CAYMKL010000016.1, forward strand.
AGTAAGCGTTAGCGTCGGCGTCGGCGATGGTGTGGCGATGGGCGTCGGCGATGGTGTGGCGATGGGCGTCGGGGTGGTAATCGGGGTGACGACGGATTTGAAGATCAGGGGTAGGTAAACGCGTGGCTGCGGCGTGACATAGCGCAGGATGTTGGGCTCTGAGTCATACTCCGTCTGCCAGATGTCAATCACCTCTGCCAGCCCCACCCAGCGGATGTCTCCCATGGCGTCGCGCGCCTGAATCCGCTGCTCAAACTCTTGTATAAACCCCGGGATCACCAGATCGTCCTGGCGCACGGAGATAGTGCAGGTGTGGATCTTGTCTTCCAGCTCGCCGTCCTGCTGCAGTTGGAGCAGCCGATCGAGGTTCCCCCACTGGCCGCCGTAGTTGCCCACGTTGGGTAGCGGCGCGGCGTCGTCGTGTTCGAGAAAGTGATACTTGTCCTTCGGCTTCCAGACGCCGGATGCCCAGAGTGGCTCCTCGTTTTTGTGTGACCTGGTGCCGCCGCCCCACGTGATCTTGGCCTGCCAGGTGTAGGTGGGGTACCGGCGGCCCGTGATGGGCTGCCAGAACTGCTCCAGGATAGAGCTCTCCGGCGGGTGCACGATCATTCCGCCCACCGTATGGGAGGGAGTAACGCCCAGCGCCTCGATCAGGTAGGCGACGTCGGCATAGTTGTACTGGGTCTCGTGGGCGTGGGGATCTACCTCAAAACCCAGGTGCTCTTTGATGTAGCGGACGACGTTCTTGCCATTGGTGCTGGGCGTGCCGGTGTCGCACATGCCCGCCGCCATCAGGAAGTTCCAGTCCGATTGGTAGTTGAACATCACGTCATTGGCGTAGAGCATGTCCGCGAACTGGACGAGAGCGTTGCGGTGCTGCCAGAAGGTCGGCTCGTCGTTGACAAAGTCAGGGTAGTGGGGCGGCTCCTCGTTGTGCATGACGATGCTAACCAGGATAGGCGGGGGTGTGGGCGTGGCTGACTCCCAGGTGATGAAGACGGGCGACTCGGTGAAGTTGATGGTGTGGCTATGCGGATCACCCAGTAGGTCGCCCAGGTAGTCGTAGGCGGCGATGGGAGTGCCGGGACTGATGCCCAGAGTGGCGTCCACGTTGTGGGCTTGCCCTGCCCCGCACCCCTCGCACCAGCCGACAGCCACGTGATTCACGCCATCGTCGCCGTCGAACACGTACAGCCTGGCCTGGGGCGAGAGATTCTCGCGGCGGCTCTGGTAGGCGAAGTCGGCGTTGAAGATGCCGGAGGCAAAGGCCAGGGCATCAGCGGCTTCGAGGGCGATGGTGTCGCTGATGACCACCGGGCTACCGTCCACCTCGTAGGGCGTCCAGAAGCCCATGTGGACGCAAGGGTGAGGCGACTCCGCCTGGGTGCTCACGCAGGGAGAGATGGGGAGCTCGATGAGGGCCGAATAGGTGATCTGCTCGACGCCGAAGTGGGCGGCCAGGACGAGCTTCTTCTCCATGCTCTGGGCGTGCTCCGCCTCGGTCTCCTGTCCGTCCGGCTGGGTGGGGGCGCAGAAGATGGCCAGCCAGCAGGCTCGATCGGAGTCCACGTGACCCAACTCGGTGATCCAGATGGAGTAGTCAGAGATGCCGTGCTCCGCCATCTCCTGCCGCACGTAGGCCAGGTAATCCTCGAAGGCATGGTAGCTCAGGAAGTTGTGCAGGCCCACTATATCGTAATAGGCGTTGGCGTCGAAGAAGGGGTCAATGAAAGTGCGGTAGCGGGCGGTCTGCTCCAACCAGAGCTCCAGGTCCTCGTAGTCGGGGAACTGGCGGGGATTGGGGGAGTCCACCAGGTGGTTGGTGTCGTGGTCCTCGAAGTAGGTGTAGATTGAGCGGGCGTAAGCCAGCAATTCCTGAATATCGGCAGGGCTGAGCTCGCCGTCCACCTGGAGTGCCTCCTGCTTGCGCTCCACTAGGCGAGAGCCCAGGGCGTAGATGGTGGTGTGGCTGCCGGCGATGACGTATGCCTCGCGACCGGGGTCGTGGTGGATGCCGGCGTAGAAGATGGGCAGCAGCGCTTTGGGCAGGGTCAGGCCGGGGATGACCTGCACAGTAGCGGTGATGGGGTTGCCATCGGCGTCGAAGCCGTACAGTTCCTCTGGCGTGCCACCCCAGAACTGGGGCTGGTCGTTCTCGGCCACCAGCTCGAAGTAGCGCACCTGGGGCAGGGTCTGGCCGGGGTTATCCGGGTCGGGGTGGGTGCCGTCGTAGCGGTCGGCCAGGGCCACGACGAAGCGATACCAGTCATCCCAGCGATCCTCCAGGGGCGGATAGGAGCCGGAGTCCTCAATCTCGGTCTCGGCGGTGAACTCGCAATCGCCCGTGCCGACATGGGGGAGGATGGGCTCGAGGCCTGAGTCGGCGAAGACGCGGAGCACGGTATCAACCAGGGTCCAATCCCAGGTGTCGGGGTCGGCCGGGTCGCCTTCGGATTGGATGGCGCACCAGTCCACACCACCCCAGGGGGCGAAGCTGAGATGTTGCTCCTGGAACAGGGGCAGCAGGTCTTCTTGCCACATGTTGGGGTCCCAAAGATTGTCTTCCGTGAATGGCCAGAACACCTCGCCGCCGTAGCGAAGGCCGGAGCCGTTGTGGGTGATCGGGGGAGTGTTCGCCTCTGCCTGGCTCGCTGCCTGGACCATGAGCAGTGCGGCGAAAAGGATGAGGGTCAGCAAGAGTAGTCTTTTTCTCATGGTTATCTCCTTGCTTCGCTTCTGGGTAACGAGTCAATGAGTGATGAGGCAACGAGTAGCACGTTAACGAGGGCACGCTACCTAATCGCCTCGTTGCCTTTGTGCCTCACCACACGATTCCTCCCAGGCAATGAAGGCATCAGCGATGTCGGACATGGTGGCCCACTGGATGCGGCCATCGGCTACCAACGGATCCACGATGGCTGTCAGCCATTCGTCCCAGACCTGTAGCTTCTCCTCATCGCTGCCCGGCCCGAAGAAGTCGCTGGGGTGCAGCGTGCCGTAGAAGGCATTGACCTTGCCCTCGGTCACGGCGTCCAGCGAGTTACCCAGGGCCACGGTCATGTAGTCAAAGGCTTCGTGGCAGTAAGGACGCGGGAAGCCCTCCAGCTTGTCACAATGGGCAGGGAACACCCCCGACGGGATGTAGATGATCGCCCCGTCCGGGTCGTGGGTGGTGCGCTCCTCGACGCTGGCCGCGCTAGCCGGCCGCCAGGGGGTGAGTACCGTGTAGCGTTCGTCCGATTGCTGGGTCTGGGGGTTCTTGTAGTTGATGTTGACCTCCAGCCCCACCTGCTCCGCCGCCTCATACAGGTGGTCGTAGATGTTGCCGCCGCTCCAGGTTCGCACTTCCACGCCGCTCAACTCCTCGATGAGATCAATCTCCTCTTCCAGCGTCGTCACCCACTCCTCGACCGGCTGGTCGTCGGCGTTGGGGATGTGGGCGTCCTCGTGGAAGTGCAGGGCGATCTCGTGTCCCTGCGCCGCCAGGTCGGCGAAGATGGTGTCGCCCAACTGCTGGGCCTTGTCGTCAAAGGGAGTCTGTGTCTGGATTGTCAGCACGCCGCCGTGCTCGCCCACGATCTCGGCCAGGCGCCGTAGCCGTTCGCGATCCTGCTGGTACGTGACATCGTCCATGTAAATGGCCTGCGGCTCAACGTGCACGCTTATCCCGAAGTAGAGGGGCGTGGTCGTCGAACCGACGTCAGGCAGGATGGTTTCCTCGAACCAGGGCTGGGGAGACGGCAGGTCCTCCTTGTGCCAGCACTCGTCGTCGCTGCCTTCGTAGTACAGGCCGTTGTCCACCAGGGTGATGGGATCACAGGTCTCTGGCTCCGGTGTGGGGGTGACGAAGGATTTGAGGATCAGGGGCAGGTAAACGCGCGACTGCGGCGTGAGATAGGGGACTATGTTGGGCTCTGAATCGTACTCCGTCTGCCAGATCTCGATCACCTCTGCCAGCCCCACCCAGCGGACGTCACCGGCGGCGTCGAGGGCCTGGATTCGTTGCGCAAAACCTGGGATGAAGCCCGGGTTCAGCAGTTTGTTTTGGCCTACGAAAATGGTGCAGGTGTGGATCTTGCCCTCCTCCAGTTCGCCGTCCTGTTGCTTCTGGACGAGCCGCTCGCAATCGCGGCCATAGCCACCCACGTGGGGCAGCGGTGCGGCGTCGTCGTGCTCCATGAAGTGTTCGTTGTCCTTCGGCTTCCAGACACCGGAGGCCCAGAGGGCTTCCTCATTCTGATGTAGGGAGGTAGCGCCCCCCCACAGGATCTCGGCCTGCCAGGTGTAGGTGGAGGACAAGGTGGCCGTGAGAGGCTGCCAGAGGTATTCAAGCTTGGAATCTTCGGGCGGGGCAGCTATGAAGCCGCCCGCTATGTGGGAGGGGGTGACACCCAGTTCCTCGATCAGATAGGCGACATCGGCGTAGTTGTACTGGCTCTCATGGGCATGAGGGTCTACCTCGAAGCCCAGGTCCTTGATGTGGCGCACGATGTTCTCCCCGTTGGTTTCGGGCGTGCCGGTATCATATAGTCCCGTCGCCATCAAGAAGTTCCAGTCCGATTGGTAGTTGAACATCACGCCGATGTCGTGGAGCATGTCCGCGAACTGGCCCAGGGCGTTCCGGTGCTGCCAGAAAGCCGGTTGGTCATTGACAAAGTCGGGATACTGCCCGCTGAGTGGCTCTTCGTTGTGCATGACGATGCTGGCGAGGATGGACGGGGGGGACGGCCGGTCTAGCTCCAACACGTACCAGACCAGGCTCTCCCCTGTCTCGGCGCTACTCTGCGTGGTGGTGTAGGCGCTGGTCACCCAGTCGGGATGATTCGTCCAATGGGTCTCGTCAATCCGCTCCAGGTAGTCGGTCTCAATAGCCAAGGCGAAGCTGACCTCGAAGTGTGTCTGGTTCCCGGCGTTGGTCAGGTCTATCTCGAAGCCGCGAGTGCTCAGCTTGTAGTAGGGTTGGTTTGGGGGTGGCGAACCACTGGGTGGTGGCAACTCGCCGGTCTGGGCGAAGTAGTCCAGACCGGCCTGGGCCTGCGCCAGGCCATCGGCGGTGGCGGGATAGCGCCGGCTGTTGCCGTAGTCCTCTGTCCAGATGCAGGGGTTGTCCGTCCACCAGTCCATGTGGATGGGAGCGTCGGCATCTATGGCCCAGAAGCCCAGGTCGTGCTCCTCCTTCGAGGGGAACTCGGCCCAAAGGTCGCCAGTTTCCACGTATTTCGAGCGGCCCAACGAAGTGTCCATGTTGGCCCAGAAGCCAGTGCCATTGGTTCGGCTGAACTCACCACGAGCCGGGAGCTGCACCCACCACTGAGTGACTGGGTGAGCCATGAGGGGAGCGGGCCGGGCGGGGATGCCCACCGCGCGCAGCAAGGCCGTGGCCAGGCGGGCGTGCTCGATGCAGATGCTGCGGCCCTCCTCCAGCACCTCTTTGGCCGTATACAGCCAGTCGGCGAAGGAGTGGCCCCAGGCCCCGTTGGTAGTCTGCCAGTTGCCGGAGGTCACGTCGCCGGGGTAGTTGCTCACCAGATCGTAGGCGATGTTCTGCACCATCCAGGCGTACACGGCGTGGGCCACGGTGGTCTGCTCCATCCGTTGTTCGGGCGTCAGACCAGCCAGGATGAATTGGGCTACGGCCACGATGGCCGGGTCATCGGATTCGATATACTGGCCTGGCTCCAGGTAGGGCAGCACCTCAGCCGGGTAGAGGGTGGGGCTTAGAACCGCGGTGGGGGGCGGAATCAACAACTCGCTGCTGGGATCGCGGTACACTACGTAGCCTACCATGGCATGGAGCGTTTCTGTCGCCTGGGTCCCCGCTTCCAGGGTAAAATCCACGGTGGTGGTCATCCCCTCGGTCACATCTATGTCGCCCGCCTGTGCATCATGGTAGCCAGTCTGAGAGGCAGTCACGATGTAGCGCGGAGCGGCGACTGGCACATCGCTGATGGCGTACTGGCCGTCGGCGTTGGTGGTGTCGGAGAGGGCGGTGCCGAAGACAGCCACCGTCGCCCCGCTGACGGGTTGGCCTCCCGTGTCTTGCACCGTGCCGGCGATGGCGCCGGTCGGGGCCGGCGGGTACTGCCAGACAATGGCGCCCGCAGCGTCCACCTCGATGACGCGGTTGTGGCGGGAATCACCGATGAGCGTGTTGCCGTTGTCCAGGCGGTCGGCGTCGTAGGGCAGCTCGAGGTCGTCGTATTCCCAGACCACCTGGCCGGTTGGCGTTACCTCGATGATGCGGTCGTGGCGGGAGTCGGTGATCAGGGTGTTGCCGTCGGACAGCCTGTCGGCGTCGCGGGGCCAGTCAAGGAAAGGCCCAAGTCCAGCGCCGGCCGAGTAGGAGCAGAGCGACGTATCGAGGCCAAGCGGGTCATGCACAGAGCCGCTCGCTTGATTTCGATACGCTTCGCTACTCAATCGGCGCTCGCTCTCCCAGCACTCGGACACGCCTGGCTGTGGGTGCGAGGGAGCAGGAGGAGGGTATTGCCAGACGATGGTGCCGTCGGGGGCGATCTCGAGGATGCGGTTGTTGTTGGAGTCGGCGATGATGGTGTTGCCATTGGAGAGGCGGTCAGCGTTGTGGGGGCCGTCGAGGTGGCTGAGGTCGCTGCCCGGCACGCCGGTCTCACCGAACTGCCACACGACGGTGCCATCGCGAGCGATCTCAATGACGCGGTGGTCATCGCGGTCGGTGATCAGTAGACGATCGTTGGACAACCAGTTGGCGTCGTTGGGATAGTCTAGCCCTGAGCCATCGCTGAGGGTGACGTTGTCGCTGTCCCAAACGATGGTGCCCAAGGCGTCAATCTCAATGACGCGGTCGTGGCCAGTGTCGGAGATCAGGGTGTTGCCGTGCGAAACTCCGCTTTGTCCCGGCAAACGGTCGGCGTTGTGGGCCCAGTTGAGGCCCTGGCCGCCCGCGTTGAGTAGCCGTAGGTGTATCGAAGGGAAGACCCAGACGACGTTCCCATCCGCGTCCACTTCGATGACCTTGCTGCCGCTCCCTGGCTGTGCGCCTCCCCTGGCAGTGAGGCCGCCAGCTTGGCCACCATCGGTGATCAGGGTGTGGCCGTTCGGCAGGCGGTCCACGTCGTGGGGGAGGTGGAGCACTTGAGACGGGGCGTCGGCTCCAGATTGGCCTGATGCGGGCAATGTCCAGGCCAGCAAGCAAAGAACCACTATGGTCGGTAGAACGAGTTTCTTCGGGGTAAACATGGTACTGCCTCCTTTTCACTTTTGCCTGTATTATAACTCAATCGTGTTAGGAAGTCTTGAGGGGATTGTAAACAGTTTGTAATAAGGAGGCCTCGTGGGTTTATGGTTCAACCCTCACTTTCCCCAGCAGAATGTGATCCCTCACGATCTGTTCCTCCTCGCTGAGCACGCCCAAGCGTAGATTTGTGCCCTCTTCGTACATCCCAACCTCTAGGATGTAGTCACCAGCAGGGGCATCGGGGCTTACCACCAGTTCGTATTCATCCACAATGACCTCGCCTTTCACCCACCCCGTTGTTGGCCGCGTCCCTCCCGCTGGCACACTATCTTTCTGCGCCCAGATGCGGTCTTCGTCGTCCAAGAGATGGGTGAAAACCTTGTACCAACCGGTGATTTCCCGCCTGGCTTGCCAGTACAAAACCAGGCGCAGAGCGTCGCCGGGCTTGACCACTGTGGTATCCAGGTCATAGCCCAGGAAGGTTACCTCATCGCCCAGGTTGATCTCCCTTTGGTTTTCGATGCTGGGGAGAGTCATTCTGCGTTCCGGCGCCTCGATCTCCAGCTCGCTCAAATCCACTGCTGCCGCAAGCGGCACTCCCTGCTGGTCTATCACTGCTAACTGAAGGCGATGTCTGCCCGTTGAAGCCGTCCCAGGAACAGGAAAGTAGTGTTGGCTGCGAACCACCTCTCCAGCCTGCCACTGTGTTGTGGGGTAAACATTGCTGGCAACAGGGAAGGTTTCGTCTGCTACAATCCCTCTCGTCTCATCTATTAATTGAAGAAGAACAGCGTAACTATGGCTCATCTCCTTCAGGCCTCGCCAGAAAAGGGTCAGGTGCACTCCCTCTCCCGCCTGGACGGCAAGGCGATCAATATCGTAGCCTATTAGCTTCAGTTCTCCCCCAAAACTGCTAGGTATGGGGTATTGTATCTCCAGTTCTTCGATGTAAGGCGGCTTCCTCGGTCGCACCACCGTCAACTTGCCTATGGGCCGGGAGGGGCCCACGGCGACTCCCTGTTCGTCCAGAACGTCCAGTTCTTCCAGAGTGGCTTTGGAGAAAGCTCCGACCACCAGATCGTATTGGCCGGGCGGCGTGCCTGGCAGCACCTGTATCTGGTAGGAGTCCTGGGCGTATTCGTCCAGCGGCCAGGTGGTCGTCGCAGGATAGTCTCGATACCCGCCAGGGCGACGGCTATCCTTCGGGCTCCAGAGGCTGGACTGGGCATCTTTTAGACGGGCATAGGCGCTGTATTCGGCGACCAGCTTGCGTTGCGCTCTCCAGTAGAGGTCCAGACGAAAAGACTCCCCGGCCTCAACCGTAGCAGGGCGAAGATTGTAGCCGAGGAGCGTCATCTCCCCAGCGAAGTTGACCTCAAGCGGCGCTTGCACCCCCTCCACTCGAGCTCCATCGAAGCCGTCCCGCCTGAACCAGTTGTCGTGGCGGTCAAGGTAGGCCACTTTGGTCAGGAGTAGAACTGCGGCCAAGACCCCCTGGAAGACCCACAGAGTATCGCGTATTGCGTGTTCCGTATTGTGGCCGACTACTCGACCACCTGACCACCTGACCAAGGACCAAATGACCAAGGCCACGATGATGAGGGCAATGAAGGCCGAAAGCACTTTGGCGGCGAGACGCAAAGGCGTGTCCTGAAAACGTACTTGAAGGTTAGTCTCCCCTGTGGGAACCTCGAAGCTGATCAACCCATAGGGCTCGGTAGGGACAATGGGCGCCTGCTGACCATCCACGTAGACTCGCCAGCCCGGGAAATAGAAGGTGTTGAAGACCGCACGGAAAGGTTGAGGGGTTTCTATCAGGATGTCAGCCGAGGTCAGGCCATACTTTGTTGATTTGACCACAGCCTCCTCGGGCAGGGAAGACGGCTCCAGTCGCTCAATGGGAGCTCCGGAGCGATACATGGTTTCCAGGCCGGATTCCGTGGGCACTTCCTTTACCCAGATGGGGAGGTACTCGCCGGCGGAGGTAGCTCCGATGACACCCAAGCTGCGTTCCAACTGAGCCAGGTTGGCTATGGACAGGCCGTCGGTGGTATAGCAGTACCGCGGATAGAGCCAGGGCAGGCTGAAGGTGATAATGAGAACTTCCACCACCAGCACGATAGCGAAGAAAGGCAAAGTAGTTCTGACTCGATCAGTGATCAGATGGACCGTTGCACCAGCCAATAAAGCCGCGGCCAGGCTGGCTATGCCCAGGAAGCGAAAAGGAAACTGAACGTATTCGAGCAGAGGCAGGTGATCCCAGACCGCCACTGACTGCGGAAGGACCATGAACACCAAGCTGATTAGCACGAGGGAGAAGAATACGACATTGAAACGCTTTTCCCTGTCCTTAAGGCTCCACCAGCCGGCCATAGCCAACAGGGCCAGGGCCAACTGCACCAGCCCCAGGCTGCGAGGAGGGGCGGGATTCATCAGAGAGGTGTGGACAGGGCTTGGCGGAGAGAGGAGTTCGCCCAGGGATAGGAAGTTGTAGCGATAGTTCATGCCAGCCGGAGTGTACGCCAGATGGATCTTAACCCACTGCTTCTCGAAGAAAGCTGGCAGCCAGAAGCAAGCACTGAGACCCAGGGCAAGCAACAGCGCTCTCGGTATTCTCAGGCTGGGCGAAGGTCTCCCGACGGCTCGACTGAGCTCGCCGAAGTCCGAGCCCCCTGCGCCTCGGTCGCGGGAAACCTCCACGACCTTCGGCGAACGAATCTTCAGCAACCACAAGGCGACAACGTAGAGGAGGAGAAAGGGGGTGAAGACCAGGCTGATGACATTGTGGGTGAGGATCAGGGCAGCGTAGGATAGGGCACTCAAGACCAGATAGCCGATTCTGCCCCTGACGAGGAGGCGACGAAAAGCCCAGAGTATCAGGGGCAGCAGAGGCAGGGCCAGGGACTCACCGAGGTTGCCCCGGTTGAGAGCATTGTACAGTTGATAAGGAGCATACATGTACGCCACCGCCGCCACCCAAGCAGCCGTCTCGCCGAAGAGGTCTTTGACGAAGAGGTACATGGTCATTCCGGCGAGCAGGATGTAGAGTGCGAGGGCAGCGTTCCAGGCTTGGGCGAAGCTGAAGCCCAGCAGGTGAAAGAACTCCGCTGGATAGAAGGACAGGGGAGGAAAGAAGTTGAAGAGGGGGTAGCCATAGCCATAGACCAGATCCGGGGTCCAACGGGGCCAGGGAGTGCCCCGGCGTAGGCAGTGATCGAGTTCCACCAAGCGAACGAGGTAAAGGCCTCCGTCATCGCTGCAGGTCATAGAGGGTTTCAGCAGGGGTTGAACGGCCAACAATCCCAGCAGACCAATCAAGAGGAGCTTCCATCCCGATCTTACAATCGTCCTGCCCAATTTCTCAGTCAAAGTCGCTTCCTCGTTAGCATTGTGCTAGCCGATTCTAACACATCTTTGATGCAATAGCAAAAAAACGGCGGACGCCCATTCGGACGCCGCCGTTTTGTAGATTATCGCGCCAAGCCCTGCGAAGGTCTCGCGCAGGGCTATAGCCAACCATGGCCTGTTTGGCTCCACAAGCATGCGAGGGAGAACATCTTGGAACCTTCGCCAGGCTTCGCTAAGTGCCTATTCTTCTTCAGAGCAACGCGCCAGGGATTGCAACGACAGGCTAAGGCCTCAGCCGCCGTCTCCCTTTCTCTGGATTTCGATCCGATAGGAGTAGACGCCAGGTTTGTTCACGGGTCTCCAACCGCCGGCCGTTGTGCCTGCAGGACGATAGTACTCGTACCCCAGGTCGGTGCGGATGTTCTCCACGAGGGGAGTTTCATCATCCTCCATCCAGATCACGTAGCGGGTGGGCACGCCGAGGTGGTTCCACTCCAGGTACCCGTCCTCGTCAGTCATCCCCCAGACGTTGGGGTGATCATAAGCGATGCCCTGGGAGGGCTCGACGTCGAAGCGCATCTTGATCCCACTCAGGGGCTCGCCCTTGTCGTCCAGCACCGTGATGTAAAGCTTCTTCAGTCCAGGACGATTGTCACATGCGCTCAGCCGGGTCTTGGCGTTCACCTTCCAGGCCGGATTGGGATTGACCTTCGGCTCAAGCAGTACTTCCTCGCTCATATTAACGCTCCTTTCTGAATGCTGAAACGTGAGGCTCGTTATGACTATTACGTGACATTATAGCATCTTTCTGGATTTCACGCAAATCGTGGTTTTCATCGCAATCTGTGATAAAATGCCAAGGATTGGGGAGTTCCCTCGCTATCCATCCCCTCCAGGCTCCAGTTGCGCAAGGGGTACGCTGGCACCCAGCTTAGCCAGTCGGTCGTCAAGGACGCCCAGTTTTCGCATGGTGAAGGCATCGTAGACGACCAAGCTCAGTCTGAGGGAGCCGGCCTGGGCGCCGACGGGAACGGACACAGAATGGACATCGAAGATAGATGATCCTCGTATCCACTTCAAAGTGGGGATGCTCCCCAATGCGGGGACGGTATCGTCCTGGGAGAGAAGTCGCCCAGCCTCATCGGTCAAGCGCACGGAGACCACGTAGTCGCGGAGGAGGGGCTTTTTCGCCACCAGGCGTAGCCCCACTCTCACCGTATCCCCTGGCAGCATCCGGTATTCAACGCCCGCCAGGAGCATCTCCCCTCCCAGGTCCACGTAGTGGCTTCGCGGGGACGGGGTTGGCAGGGCCAAACGGCCTCCTCGCGGCCAGTACCAGGGACCTAAGCACTGGCTGATTACGTCGTCGGTCGAGCGCAGCTCTACTTGCAAGGTCATAGCTGTCAGAGGCAAGTCGTGGGCCGTAGTTAGATAGGTGCCCAGGGGAACCCGTGGCAGATGGCTGCTGGTCACCACAGTGTCGTTAGCATACAAAAGCACATCATAATCGCCGTCTTCGGTTCCAACGCGATGCCAGTGGAGGTAGACCCGCCGGCTGTCCTCCAGGCTGGTGTCGTGATCAACCCCAATCAGGGTCAACCCGTTGGCGAAGGGCTGGTGTAGGGGGTGTAGGGTGACAGGGCGCAGGGCTGGTGGCATCACCTCCACTTCGGCCAGTAGCACGGTCTCAGCGCCCTCCTTAGTCGTCAGGCGTTGCCAACCCCCTTTGGGGAGAGTGATGTACAGGCCGGCGATAAGCTGGTAAGACCCTGACGGAGTCGTGGGCAGTACCTGTATCTCGTAGCCATCAACAGAGACCTCCCCTGTTTTGAAGCCAGCCATATCGTGGGTGACGTCCATCTGTCCCAGAACTCGCCCTCCATCACCCACCAGGTGGACGAAAAAGGAGTAGTTGCCACCCAGCTCGACCATGGGCTGCCAGTACAGGTCCAAGTATAGAGGGTGGCCTGACGGAACACTGTCTTTCGGCAAACGATAGCCCAGAAGCTGGATCTTCCCCCCGAAAGTCGCGTCGAGCCTGACGACGTCGCCTGGCTTCCCCCCCAGGGCCTGCCCTGAGCAAGGTCGAAGGGTTGGGGGGGATTGAGGGGGGGCTACCTCGCTTTGCACCAGGAAGGCCTCGCCCAGAGGGGTGAAGCGATATGGCGTGGCGCCAAACTCCTGATAATAGTTGGTGACGATCAAGGGGCGTTCTCCCACGTTGTCCTCTATACGCCGCAGCCAAGTAGCAGAGATCGGTTCGGCGCCCTCCGGATAAACGTATTTCACCTCCACATCCGGTCGCGCGCCTTCGCTGTACTGCAGGTACCAGAGGGGGGTGGCCCAATGCCAATTGGCCAGGACCAGCGCGTCGGAGGGGGCGTCGGACATCACACTTTCTGCATATTGGCGCGCGGAGCGATCCTCGCTCAGCCAGGCGAAGCTGGGATAACGATGAGCCAATTGGATAACACCGAGCAAGATGACGAAGGACACCAGGCAGGCATCAAGCCCTTCGACTCTGCTCAGGACAAGCGCTTTGAATCTGCTCCAGTGGCCCAACACAGCCGTGCCGTGGCCAATGATGATAGCCAGAGGTACATAAGCGGGTATCAAATACTCCACTGTCTCCGGGGCGCGGTAGGTAACGGTGACAAGGGCTTGAACAGCTACGGTCCCACCGCAGAGGAGCAAAAGCCGCCAATCTTTGCCCAGCATGATCAGGGCTCCCACGGCAGCAGCTATGAGCAACCCCAGGCCGAACTGAAAGTCCAGGATGTTGGCCAGCACCTTGAATCGTTCGAGCAGGAGACCGGAGCTGGCAAAGTAGAACATATCGCCCCGAAACCCACGCGCCAGGACGTGGTTCAAGAATCCCGCTGGGGTAGCGATGTCGGACGGGCCAAAGGGAGTACCCAGGATTCCTCTGATGGGAAGGTAGAGGAGCACGACTAGCGAGAGGAGGAAAGCCAGAAGAGGCTTCCGGAGAGAACGCACCCTGGTAAACAATGAAGTTTCGATCCTTCGACCAAGCTCAGGACAAGGTTTCGAGACTTCGGCGAGCTCAGTCGAGCCGTTTCGAGTTTCGAGTTCGGTCACTAATAGAAAGGCGACGAAGGGGAGAATCAAAAAGACCAAGGAGCCGTGGTGGGTGATCCCCAGCCCGAAAGCTAGAGCGAACAAAATGAGGTAAACTGCCTTTCGCTTCTTAGCATAACTAACGAGGGCGAACAGCATCAAAGCAGCGAAGAAAGCCGTCAGGCTGCGGGTGTTGGCAGTTGTGGCCTGCGCCCAAAAGGTGGTGGATGTGCCCAGAACCAGAGCGCCCACCACACCCCCAAGAGCCGAATCGGTAACTCGTCGCACTGTGCGGCTTACCAGCGCCAGGGTCAAAGCAGCGAAAAAAGCTGACATCAGGTTGACCCTGTAGGCTACGTCGCCGACGGGGATCAAAGTGAAAAGCTTGCCCAGCATGGTGTAAAGTGGATACCCAGGTGGGTGGGCAATGCCCAGAATATCGGCCACGAACTGGAACTCGCCGCTATTCGACGGTAAGACAGTGGGGGCCAACGTGCGCACATACAGGCCGAGGCACAGGATGAATACGATGGACTCCATAGGAAGGGAGCGTTTGCCCTTGACGTTAGCGATGAGCAGGGCGGTCACGGCCACGAAGGCCGCAGACCAGGCGAGGGCAGGCTCAATGCGGAGATACAGAACGTAGGCGTATAGTGTCACCAAAGGGGTGAGCATCAGACCGTAGCGTTGCCCTAGAGCGGCCAGGCCGATTCCGACAACGCTGCATACGATTATCAAAGCCAGCGATGCCAGCCGGGGCCAGGCGGTCGTCGTCGCCTCAGCGATGACCCGGCTCGCATACAGCCCCAGGCCGAGGCCCAGGAGAATGGGGTTGAGCGCCGAGCTAAAGCTCGACGCTGAAAGAACAAAGCCCCCTTCAGGGGCTAGATTGCAGCCCGAAGGGCTTTGTTCTTTCAGCCCGGAGCTTCCAGCTCCGGGCGAGCAAGCTCCATTACTGTTAAACATCTCTAGCAGCCAACCACCTTCCGATAAACAACCAACGTCTCCAGCGCGGTTTGCCTCCAACTGAACTTAGCCGCCTGGTCCAAAGCTCTTTGCCGTAGTTTAGCCCTGAGAACATCATCAATTAGGAGCATCTCCATGGCTTCGGCCAGGGCTTCCACGTCTGTGGGTTCGACCAATATCCCACCTTCGCCTACCACCTCCGGCAACGACGAATGGTTGGAGGTTATGACAGGGGCGCCACAGGCCATCGCTTCCAGAGGCGGCAAACCGAACCCCTCGTAGAGCGAGGGAAAAACGAAAGCCGTCGCCCCGCTTAGAAGAGCCGGCTTGTCCTCCTCATGTACCCAGCCGGTGAAGATCACCCTATCCTCCACTCCCAATTCCCTGACCAGGCGGCAGGGGTCTGGAAACAGAGGGCTGTCCCGCCCAGGCAACTTGCCGGCAATGACCAGCCTGGCCTGCCGCCATCTACTGACCAGCAAAGCGAAGGCCCTGAGCAAAGTGGAGAGGTTCTTGCGCTGGTCGAAGCCGCCCAGATAGAGAAGGTAACGCTCTGGCAGGGCATACTTTCGGCGGATCGCAGCCAGTTGGGCCCTTCGACTTGGCTCAGGACAGGCCTCGTCCTCCACGGGCTGGAATGTCTCGCCAGCGGCCTCGTAGGTGACGTGGATGCGCTCTGGCGGGATGTGCAGGTAGCGCACGATGTCCCTCTTGGATGCCTGGGAGACAGTGATGATGGCCTCGGCCCTTCGGGCTGCGGCGGCCACCAATCGAGTGTATAGTCGCACCAGGAGTGAACCACGATAGGCGGGCAAGATGAGGGGGATGAGGTCGTGGACGGTGACCACTGTTGGCACCGTTGGGAAGAAAGGCGAGGCGAAGTAGGGAACGTGGGCCAGGTCTATGTCCGGGCGACGACAGGTGCGGGGGAAAGAGACTTGCTCGAACCAGAGCTTGCTGAAATTGCGGATTGCGGATTGCGGATTGCGGATTTTGGAGATTCGGGGCGCTAGGCATGGGCTGAGCAAAAGGTATTCATTCGTTGGATCCACCTTCGCCAGCGCCTCCAGCAAGTTGTGCGTGTACTGCCCGCTGCCCGTCGCAGGGCGCTCCAGGAAGAGGGCGTTAATCCCTATGCGCATTTCTGAAATACTCTACCGTCCTCCGCATCCCCTCGTGCAACCCGACCCGCGGCGCCCAGTCTAGCTCATGCTGGGCCTTGCTGGCATCCAGGTAGATTTTGAAGACCTCGCCTAGCTTTGGAGGGCCATGGACGGCCTCTTTCTCATAGCCAGTGATCTCCTTCAGTTTGGCGAAGATCTCGCTTATGGAGGTGCCGATTCCCCAACCGATGTTGTAGATATGGTCCTCGCCCCTTTCTATGGCCTTGACGTTGGCCTCGGCGATGTCGCTGACGTAGACGAAGTCCCGCTCCTGCTCACCGCTTCCGTTTATGATGGGCTCCCCACCTTGGAGCATCTGGCCGGTGAAGATGGCGACTACCCCTGCCTCGCCGTAAGGATCCTGCCGGGGTCCATAGACGTTGGCGTAGCGCAAGGCAATGTAGTGCAAGCCATGGTTGGCGCCGTAGAGGTAGAGGTAGTGCTCCAGGAAATGCTTGCTGGCCCCATAGGGATCAAGCGGATTGATGGGGTGAGACTCGTCGGCAGGAAGGTACTCCGGCTCGCCGTAGACGGCCCCACCGGTAGAGGCGTAAATGAATTTGCCGACGCCGTACTTCCGGCTCAGTTCTAGCAAGTTGAGCGAACCAATGACGTTGACCTCGGCGTATAGGACAGGCTTTTCCATGGATTCCCGCACGTTGGCCCGCGCCGCCTGGTGGTTGACGATCTCAGGTCGTTCGGCGGCGAAGACCTCCTCCAGGCCCTGGGCATCGCGGATGTCGAGATGATAGAACTTCGCCTGCGGGTTAAGATACTCGCGCTTCCCGGTGGAGAGGTCGTCCACCACGACCACCTCGTGCCCCCTTTCGACCAAAGCGTCCACCACGTGCGAGCCGATAAAGCCAGCACCTCCGGTAACCAGAATTCTCATTGTCGCTCCCCTTTCGAGTTTTTGTCCCTTGCAGGGTTTCGCGGCTATTATACCCCTTCTCGGCGAATTCTCCAAATCCGATCAAAGCGCTCCCGCACTTGCGCCGGCGAGGCCGTACCAGTAGTGCCTATCTGCTGGATGGTGACGGAGGCGACAAGGTTGCCCAACAAGGCCGCTTCCTCTGGCTCGGCGCCGCTGCCCAGGGCTGACACGACGCCGGCCATCACACTGTCGCCCGCCCCAACGATGTCTACTTTGCCCTCTACTGGCACGGCCGGAATGTGTCGGCAGCCCTCTTCAGTGAACAGGAGGATGCCTTGAGATCCGACGGTGAGGAAGACCGGCTTTTGGTTTCGGCGAAAGAGCTCCGTGCCGCACTCCCTGGCTGTTTCCAGGGTGAACCCGCCTTCCCACTCCGGCCGCAGGGCTAAGATCGCCTCGCGCCAGTTGGGCTTGATGACCACGTGCTGGAAGAGCCCGATGCGCTGGCGAGAGTCGGCGGCGAAGGTTTTGTCGGGATAGCGGACCGCCAGTCGCCCTATCTCCTCCCGCACCCGGTCGGTGATCACGCCGCAATTGCGCTCCGGTACCTGGTCGGCGATGACCACTGCGTCCACTTTGTGCGTCAGTTGCCGCAGGCGGGCGATGACTTGCTCCTCCGCGTCCGACGGCAGCGGGGCGCGGTTCTTGATGTCGAGCCGCTGAATCTCGTGCTCCCGGCCGTCGGATTCCCGCATCATGGGCTTGGTGTAAGTCGGCGTGAAGAGGTCGGCTCGCTGGATGAGCGGCTCGATGTCCACTCCTCTCTCCGCCAGGCCCTGCTTCAGCTCGTAACCCTCACCGTCGTCGCCTATGACGCCCAACGCCGCGACCTTGACTCCCAGAGCCCGCAGGTTGGAAGTGACCGTCCCAGCAGCTCCAGGGCTACACCGCGCCTCCACGACCTGATAGGCCTCCAGTCCCGTCTCCAGCGAGACCTCGCTCAACTGCCGGTCAATGACCAGGTACTTGTCCAGAAAGAAGTCGCCCACCACCAGCACGTGGACGTGGGGGAATCGGTTCAGCAGTTCATCGAGCCGTCTTTCGTCCATCATCTCCTCTCGGTAACGAGGCCATACAGATTGGGCAGCGTGGCCCGATGGTCGCCGCGGATGTAGAAACTCTCGCCGCCGTCCTGGACGGTGCGCACCAGGAGGGTCTTGTAGGGCCGGAAGTAGTAGCGCGCATCGGACTTGGACGCCTCGGTGTGATAGTCGGGGTCTAGGTGTACCAAGTCGAAGACAGCAGTGGTGAAGCGGTTGATGTGCCGCCCCTCCTGGCGGGCCACGTTGCGGGCCATGGCCAGGGCTTTGAGAAAGACTTCCGGACCCATCACCGCCGTGCCGAAGTTCAAGAGCACCCCGTTTTGCAGCTTGGAGACGCTGTGGGCCAGGATCAAAAAGTCGCAGTAGGATGCCTCGCCCAGAGCCGCGCCATCGCAGTTAGGGTGCTCGTGGATGATGTCGTAGCCAATGCCCACGTGCGCTGTCACTGGCACCCGCAGTCGGTAGCCCGCCGCCAGGATGCTCGCGTCACCATGTGGCAGTCGCTTTTCCTCGATCATCCGCCCGACCGCCTCGCCCAGTCCAAGACCGTCGCGTGCTCCCTGCTTGATGGCGTCGTTGATGCGGCCCGTCTCCTCCCACAATCCGAACTGCCCCTCCCGGATGTAGCGGGCCACGCTCTCGGTAGTCGCTCCGGTGAAGGCCAGTTCGAAGTCGTGGATGGGGCCAGCGCCGTTCATGCCAACGTGGGTGACGATGCCTCGCTCCATCAGATCAATGACGAAGCGCGACAGGCCGCGCTTGATGACGTGCGCGCCCATCATCAGGATCACTTGAGACCCGGCTTGATGCGCCTGCGCAACACGCTCAGCCACCTTTCTCAGGTCAGGGGCATCGAAAGGTGGAATATCGTCGTCCAGGTTCAAGACCTCGGCCAAAGCCATGTCGTGCACTCGCTCCGACAGAGGTCGGAGCTTCAGCTTGCTGCGGTCGAAAAGAGGATAGGGCATCGGTCAATCCTCCGCAAAAAGATAGGCCACCAATTGCTCGTACTGGCGAAAATCGGGGATGATGAGGTCGGCCCCGGCCTTAATCAGCCGCTGCCGCTTCCACTCGTTGGTCCCCCGGCGATTGGCCTCATCGGAAGCGACCCCCACGGCGATTCCGCCCACGGCCTTGGTGTCCTCGATCTCGACGTAGCCATCGCCAAAGGCCACCAGTTCGGGGCCGCTCAAACGGTTCTCGTCGAGGATGCGCTCAATGACCATCTTCTTGGAGTAATTCTGGTAATCGTCCAGTGCGCCGTAAACGCTGGCAAAGTACGGCGGCAGCCCCAGGGCCGCCGCCTCATCCAGCACGTAGACCTCATCAGTGCCTGAGGCCAGATAGCAGGAAACGCCACGGGCACGCAGGGCCTCCAGCATTGGTACCGCCCCGGGCACCATCATCTCCTCCGGCTCGATTTCGCCGTCCTTCAGCCCAGCCACGCGCCCCTTGATGCGCTCCCACAGCCGATCCAGGTACATCCATTTGTACTCCAACGGGGCCAGGGGCTCTCCCCCACGCTGACGCACCTCTTGGCAAAGCTGGATCATCTGATAGATGGTCTGCTTGCCCGTCAACTGGGCTACGAACTCGGTGACCACGGCGCAAAGCTCCTCCTCGGACTCGTGTCGCCTGTCCTGAGCCTCGTCGCTTGCACTGAGCGCGGGACACCCTCCCGTCGAAGTGAAGGGCGGGGTTTCCAGCAGCACCTCGACCATCATGGGAATCATCACCCCCTGCCAGCCCTCGCGGATGAGCGACACTGTGCCGTCGAAATCGAACAGAGCGTGGCGGACGTGGCCGCGGGGGACGTGGGGATTGATGATTTCGATGTGGGTGTTCTCCAAAAATGTCATCAATACTCGTAGCAACTGCCGCCGATGAACTCCCGCAGCAACGAGTCGGGCGGTATGGCTGAGGCGCTCGTGGGCCGGCCATCGTCCTCGACTGGGGTGACGGATTTCAGGAGGTTATACACGCGCTCGGCGCGCATGAAAGCATCCTTGCGCAGCGGATCGTCCCTGTACTGTTCCACCCACTCCTCGAAGTGGCCGAATAGCCTGGCCTGCATGATAGGGAGCTCGTACGGCAGGCCGCTGTTGACGATGTAGTCGGTCGTGTTGACGTAGGGGATAATGTTGCGCATCTCGCTGCTGCGAACGTAGTGCCAGTGTTCCAGCGTTTGACGTGGTTTGTAGGCGCGGTGAGTGGCATCGCGGACCATGCGGCGCATCAATCGCAGATCCGTCCAGCGAACGAACTTCCCGTCAGGGCCTTTCATCTGCAGCAGCGGTTCGATGTACAGTTTGAACTTTGATTCGTCGTCCACGCTCCTCGTCATGTCGGCGTACAGACCGTGCAGGCTGTCAATGAGGATGATGTCGCCCGGCCCGACCCGCATCGGGGTCTGGGCGTCGTGTCGCTTGCCGGCCTTGAAATCATAGAAGGGGGTCCGTACCTCCTCCCCGGCGATCAGGCGCACCAGGTGCTCGTTGATGAGCTCCAGGTCGAGGGCCTGGGGCGTCTCAAAGTCGTAGTCACCGTGCTCATCCTTGGGGTGAAGCTCCAGATCGAAGAAGTAATTGTCAACGGTTAGCGGGGCCAGTCTGAGGCCCATCTGCGTCAGCAGATGGCTGAGCTTGATGGTGGTGGTGGTCTTGCCAGAGGAGGAGGGGCCGGCGATGATGACGATTTTCACTCTATCCTGCCGCTCTCCGATCATCTCCGACGCGGTGGTGATGTCCTCGTTGTAAGCTCGGTCGGTTTCCCGCACGATCTCAGGGAACTCGCCCCGCGCAATGCGTTCGTTCAAGCGCGCGACGGTGTGGAGGTCGTGATCAACGGCCCAGTTCAGCACCTCCCAAATCTTGCGCCAGGGGATATTCTCGGAGGGGTGGGCCTGGCGCTCAGCTCGCTCCCGTCGCCGACGGGCTCGTTCTTCACGGTAGAGAATGTAGGCCTTGGCAGTTCTGGCGTGGCCGTTCTCAATCAGCACCTTCTCGACGACGTCCTGGATGTCCTCGACGGCGGGTATGTGGCCTGGCGGCGTGGTCCCCTCCAGCATAGCCACAACCTGATCGGCCAGCCCCTCCGCGACGGACCGGTCTCTGCCGCCCACCGCCACCGCCGCCCGATAGATGGCGTTGGTGATGCGCTCTTTCTTAAAAGGGACAACCGCCCCCGTTCGCTTGACTACTTCCTTGATCTTGGCCATGTCGTAAGTCCTCGTTGCACCTTATCCACCAACACATCCTTTTCCTCGGTTGAGAGAAAAGCAATGGTCAGGGCGTTGCGCTGGGCCTGACGTGTGTGCTCGGCTGTCAGGCCCGCCGCTGGCGCCGCTACCTCGTATTCATGGCGCAGGTCAATGCCGCTCACGCCCGGATCATCGGTGTTGATCGTCGCCAACAGCCCCCGCTCCAGAAAGGTTCGCAGCGGATGGCTGGCGTAGTCGGGCACGGTGCTGGTCTGCACATTGCTGGTCAGGCTCGACTCGATGCCGATCTGGTGCTCGTCCATGTAGTCCAATAAGGCCGGGTCCTCGATGGCTCGAACGGCGTGGCCGATGCGTCTGGCCTCTAAATCACGAATGGCCTGCCAGACGCTTTCCGGCCCCGCGACTTCCCCCGCGTGGATCGTCACCTGCCAACTCGCATCTCGTGCTCGCCGTAGGTGTTCCACAAACAGGTCCCCCGCTTGGTTGGCCTCATCCCCCGCCAGGTCCAGACCCACCAGCCGATCCCGGTGTTGTAGCAGAGCTTCCAACTCCTTCCAAGCGACGTCCGGCCCATACGTGCGGCTGAGAATCCCGATCAGGTTCACTTTCACCCCAAAATCGCGTGCCCCCGCCTCCACACCATCGGCGACGGCTTCCACTACCCCCATTGGGTCCAGGCCATGGGATTCCGCCATAAACCACGGACTGAAGCGCAGCTCGACGTAATCAATACCCTCCTGTAGGGCATCCTCGACGTTCTCGTACGCTACTCGGCGGCAGGCGTCGTAATCCACCAGTACCGCCATCATCCACTTGAATTTGGCGATAAAGGCCATGACGCCGGGTTGGGGTCCCATCACCTGTACGTGGGGGCGCAGCCCTTCGACATCCCAGGCGGGGAGTGGCAGGTTGTGCCGGCGCCCCAGGCGCAGGATCGTTTCCAGGCGCACGTTGCCATCTAAGTGACGATGCAGGTCAATCAGTGGAAAGTCAGGATCAATCATAGTCGTTTCGTCCTAGTTCTCTCTTTACGCAATGGCTTCAAAGCGTGCCTGAAAGAAGCGCAGGTATTGGGGCTCGTAGACCATCCGCAAGCCCCGCACCTGCTCGCGTCCGTCGTACGCCGCTTTGATTCCCTCGGCGACCACGTCCATGTGCGCCTGGGTGTAGACCCGACGGGGAATGGCCAACCGCGTCAACTCCAGGGCCGGGTAGCGGTGATCACCGGTCTTGGGATCCCGCCCCGCGCTGACAATGCCCCGTTCCATGCCCCGAACCCCCGAATCCAGGTAGAGTTGAGCTGTCAGGACTTGGGCTGGGAATTGATCCTGGGGGATGTGAGGGTAGAAGCCTTTGGCGTCCAGGAAAATGCCGTGGCCGCCTACCGGCCGCACGATGGGGATCTCCCAGTCTATCAACAAGTCGCCCAGATAGAGCACCTGACCCACGCGGGAGCGCACGTGGTCATCCTCTACAGCCTCGGCGATACCGATAGCCAGGGCTTCCATGTCGCGCCCAGCCATTCCTCCATAAGTGTGTAGTCCCTCGTAGATCACCACCATGTTGCGGAGCGCGTCGAAGAGGTCGTAGTCGTTGACCGCCAGCCAGCCACCGATGTTGACCAGGTTGTCCTTCTTGGCACTCATCCAGGCGCCGTCGGTATAGCTGCAGAATTCCTTCAGAATGGCGGCAATGGACTTGTCCGCATACCCATCTTCGCGCTCCTGGATGAAGAAGGCGTTCTCGACCATGCGGGTGGCGTCCAGGTAGATGCGAATGTCGTAGCGGTTGCACATCTCTCGTAGGGCCCGCACGTTGGCCATGCTGACGGGCTGCCCTCCAGCCATGTTCACCGTGCCTGCCAGGCTGACGTAGGCAATCTTTTCGGCTCCCACTCGTTTGATCAACGCCTCTAGCTTGTCCAGGTCCACGTCACCCTTGAAAGGATGCAGATTGCTGGGGTCGTGAGCTTCGTCAATGATCACGTCCACAAAAGCGCCACCGGCCAGCTCCTGGTGCAGACGGGTGGTGGTGAAGTACATGTTGCCGGGTACATATTGACCGGACTCGATTTCCACCTGGCTGATCAGGTGCTCGGCACCCCGGCCCTGGTGAGTAGGCACCACGTAGCGATAGCCGTAGTAGGTTTGCACAGCCTCTTCCAGGTGGTAGAAATTCCTGCTGCCGGCGTAGGCCTCGTCGCCCATCATGATGCCGGCCCACTGACGGTCACTCATGGCGCTGGTGCCGCTGTCGGTGAGCAGGTCAATGTAGACGTCCTCGGAGCGCAGCAGAAAGGTGTTGTAGCCAGCCTGTTTCAGAGCTCGTTCCCGATCCTCCCGGCTGGTCAGTCGGATCGGCTCTACCATTTTGATCTTCCAGGGTTCTGCCCAGGAACGGCGGCCAAATTGTTGGCCCATGGTTTTGAGTGTTGAGTCAGTCACGTTGCACCTCCTCCTTTTCGATTTCAATTCTCACTTCCAGCAGGGCCGCTTGCACATCTTGAACCGACCGCCCCCGGTTGGCTTCCACTACCGCCAGCAACCTCTCCTGGCTGAAGAACATCCCCGTCCTATCCTCCGCATCGGTGACGCCGTCGGGATAGAACACCACGGCGTCGCCAGGGACGAGTTGAACGGTGCCCTGCTTGCTCTGATTATACCCTACTGGCGTCATTTGCACAAATGCGAACCGTCCCGCATTCTTCAGCTCGAAAGTCTTTGGGAGTTGGCGTGGGTATGGACACTGGGCCTTGGCCGAAATGTCATGAAGCTGATTTGACAGAAGAAGAAAAATATGCTATGATAATGCGCGTAGGACGCAGTAGGTTTTTGTTTGGAGTTCAAACGATGAACCGTACGAGCTTCTTACCGCGTTGGGCGGTTCATTGAGTTGTACAGCAGTTCAGGGTGTAATCACCACAGGCTGGCAAGCAGAACCAAAGAACAAACTCACTCCGCCCTACACATATCACAACAAGGGAAGGAGGCGTGACAGCCAGTGAGTGAGAGAGTAACCGGTAAGGTGAAGTGGTTTAGTGGCCAAAAGGGCTACGGCTTTATTCAGCGCGCAGGCGGCGACGATGTGTTCGTCCACTTTTCGGCTATCCAGGGCGAGGGTTTTCGCAACCTGGAGGAAGGCGACGATGTGGAGTTCACTATCGAGGACAGCCCCAAGGGCCCCCAGGCCGCCAACGTGGTGAGGCTCTGAGCCTAAGAGAACCACAACAACACACAAGCCCCGGCGAGGATCGTGATCGCCGGGGCTTGTATTTTTCTAAGACCCTAAGCGTTTACTGGCTTATTCATTGTTCTGTCCCTCCATGAGATTCGATAGGCGCACTAACGCCAACAGGTGTTCATTTCATTTCGTGTCAGAGTTTTTCCCCTTCGTGAACCACCCCTGATCCCTAAGTGCTGATCTGGTCTTCTGCCAGAGCGATGGCTCCCCACAGGGGCGCGTCGTCGCCCAGCGCGGCGGGTACCACGTCAAAGTGAACCTCTGGCAGGGCCGTCGCGCGGGCGGTGCGGCACACGACTTCCCAGAATCGCTCGCCTGCTTTGGTCACGCCGCCGCCCAGCACGAAGCACTTCGGGTTCACCAGGTTGGCCGCGTTGCCGATGCCCACCCCCAGCCCCCAGGCCGCGATTTCCAGGGCCTCCCAGGCTAAGTCGTCTCCTTGGGTTGCTGCCTGGGCTACTAGTTTGGAGGTGATCGCCTCTGGAGCGTCCCCAGCCAGAGCGCGAAGGATATGGCCTCGGTCTGGCTGCGCCTTCAGCCATTCGCAGGCCCGCTGCGCGATATACGGCCCTGAGGCCAGCCGCTCGACGCACCCGCGCTTGCCACACAAGCAGACCGGGCCGTCTGGATCCACGACCGTGTGGCCGATCTCGCCGGCCATCCCGTCTGCGCCGCGCCAGGGCTGCCCGTTCAGGATCCAGCCCCCGCCGACGCCGGTGCTCACTGTGATGTACATCAGGCTGTCATAGCCCTGGCCGGCGCCAAAGCGATGCTCGCCCAGAGCTCCAGCGTTGGCGTCGTTGTCCACGGCGGCGGGCACTCCCAGTCGCTTCTCCAGCCACTCCTGCAGGGGTACCTCACCCCAGCCGGGTACATGGTGAGACAACAGCACCAGGCCCCGACTCGCGTCCACCGGTCCGCCGAAACTGACCCCCACGGCAGCCAGAGGGGCCTGGGCTCCCCCCCCAGAATTGGGGGGGACTGAGGGGGGGCTGGCCAGCAGGTCTCGTGCCAACCCCATCATGATCTCCAGATCGCTCTGGGCGTTGCTGCCGGGCGGCGAAGGGACCATCCTGTGAGCCCGCCAGTGGCGCTCGCCGGCTGTGGCCAGCTCGGAAGTGGAAACGACGCCCGCCGCCAGCTTGGTGCCGCCAAAGTCCAGGGCCAGCAGAAGTCGCTCCCGTTCCACGGTTATTCCATCCCCTGGCGTATGACGACGAAGATGGTGTGAAGAACCACCCATTGGCCATCCTCGACGTGCTGCATGGCGTCGGGGTGGCGAGAATCGGCGGGCACGATCACGCACACGTCTACCTTCTCTTTGAGCTTACCGCCTTCGAAGCCCGTGATGCCGATGGTGGTGAGGCCGTGCTCCCGCGCTGCGTCCATGGCTCGCAGCACGTTAGTCGAGTTGCCGCTGGAGCTGATGGCTATGGCCACGTCACCCGGTTCGGCCAGCGAGGCCAGCGGTTCAGCGAAGACTGTCTCGTAGCCAAAGTCGTTGGCGTAGGCCGTCAGCAGCGGGACGTTGTCGTTCAGGGAGATCACCTTAAAGCGCGTCTTCCCCTCCCGCACCGTCCCCTTGCCCAGGTCGCAGGCAAAATGCGAGGCCATGGCCGCGCTGCCTCCGTTGCCCATCACAAAGATCCGCCTCCCCTCAGCTCTGGCCTGGGTCAGGATGTCAATGGTGTGAGCGATCTCGGCCTGGGGCAGGTTTTGCACAATCCGACCTATTTCGTCAAGATACCTCTGGATGTATTCCACTTTGTAATTCGTTCCTTTCCCAATTCGATGTAGTCAGTCCTGCAAATTATACCACAGACTCCCCCAAAAAAGGAAATGGGGCATCCCAGGATGTCCCATTTCACGAAGTCCGTTAAATCCTTCCCTTCCGTTGTTCCTCCCCGTCCGTTGTACCTCTCTACCCTTTCAGCGACCCGGCCATCAACCCGCGCATGAAGTAGCGGCCCAGGAAAATGTATACCAGCAGGGTTGGCAGCGCGGTCATGAGCGCGCCGGCCATCTGCACGTTCCACTCCACGATGTAGCTGCCCGCCAGGTTATTCAGACCGACGGTGATGGGCTGGGTCGCAGGGTTGCTGGTAACTGTAGCGGCGAACAGGAAATCGTTCCAGATGGAGGTAAACTGCCAGATCATCACCACCACGAAGCCCGGCACGGATAGGGGAAATAATACGTGCCGGTAAATGCCGAAGATATTGGCCCCATCAATCCGAGCCGCTTCGACCAACTCCGTGGGTATGGCAGCATAGTAGTTGCGGAAGATCAAGGTGGTGATGGGGATGCCATAGATCACGTGAGCTAGAATCAGGCCCGGAATGGAGCCGTAGAATTTCACTCCGAAGAGATTAATCTTCTGAAGGGTCTGCACCAGCGGGATGAGGATGCTCTGATAGGGAATGAACATCCCAAACAGGAGCAGTGGGAAGAGCACGTCCGAACCCCGAAACTTCCACTTGGACAGGATGTAGCCGTTGATCGAGCCCCACATGGCTGAAAGGATGGTGGCCGGAACGGTGAGGTAGACGCTGTTCATGAAGTTCACGTTGAGCCCACGGAACCCCTCCGCCTCGCTGCCGAACCAGGCCTTGACATAGCTGTCAAAATGCAGCCCTTGCGGCAGGTCCCACATGCGGTACAGATTCGCCTCAGCAAAGCTCTTCAAACCGGTGGCGATCAGGACGTACACCGGCATCAGGTAAAAGATGGCGAAGGCAACCAGGACGGCGTAGAGTACCACACGCTGCCAACGTATCGGTGATTTCTTGCTTCCACGCAGTTTGCGTGTTTGGGTGGTCATATTTCGGCCTCCGTGCGGGTGCTCCATACCAGATATGGGACGATGAGGACGGCGACCATGATCAGCAGGACAATGGCGATCGCCGCCCCCCGAGCGAAATGGTTGCCCCTGAAAGTGGTATCCCACATGTAATAGGCGGGGACATCGGTGGCAAAGCCGATGCCGGGCCCTGTCATAGCCACAATGAGGTCATAGATCTTGAGCGAGATGTGCCCCAGGACGATGACAGCGCTGAGGGTGATCGGTTGCAAGAGGGGCAGAATAATGTGCCGGACGATCTGCACCTCCGAGGCGCCATCCACCCGCGCTGCCTCGCGCAGCTCTTCGGGTATGGCGCGCAAACCAGCCAGGTACATGGCCATAGTGTAGCCTGACATCTGCCAGGTGGCGGCGATGGCCACGGCCATGATCCCGATTTTGGGATCGGTGTACCATCCCGTCTTTAGGAAGCCCAGCCCGACCATGTCGAACAGGGCATTGATCCCCGTGCTGCCCAACTCCTCGCTGCCGGGGTTGAGCAACCAGCGCCAGACCACACCGGTGACGATGAAGGAAATGGACATCGGGAACAGGTAAATGCTGCGGAAGATTCCCTCACCCCTGACGCGCTGGTCCAGCAAGAAGGCCAGCACAAACCCGATGATGAGACAGGAAATCAGGAATATCACCGTGAACACCACGGTGTTGCGCAGGTCAATCTGAAAACGTTGGTTGGCAAACAGCTTCCGATAATTGCTTAGCCCGACCAGGGTGAAGTCGGGGAGGAGTTTGTCCCACTTGGTCAGCGATGAGTAGGCAGTCCAGCCGATGAAGCCGTACACAAAGATAGCGATGGCAACCACCGCTGGCGAGATCAGCAGGACTGAGACAACCCGCTCCCAATTCAAACGTCGCATAGGTCTCTCCATCTAAAAGGTCTGAAAACGGACCGCGCATAAGCCGCACGCGGGTTTCGCAGTAACACCGCCCATAAACCCAAAACGCTGCAAAACCAAAACAGGCAAAAATAGAATCCTCGATCAGCGTGTCGGCTTCATGCGCTTGTTGGGCGGCACATTAGGGCGATCCGTAGCGTAGATCTATTTGCCAAAGAGTGCGGCCCATGCTTCCCCAAATATCTGATGAACACGTCGCGTGGGATGTGCTTCATCCCAGAAGTAATATTGGTCCGGCGAAGCGCATGCAGATTTCACTCCAAAGAACACCGGCTGGCACGCATCTGTTAGATTGCTCAGTCCATAGTCGGATGGATTCTCTCGAACCTTGGAGCTGAGTGCGACATGGTCGAATGACGTGATCTCGATTTCCAATTGCGCCTCGAGCTCGTCCAAACGGCTGGGTAGTTTAGAGTTCATGAGCGCCACAAACTCAGCGGCCTGATCTGACCGGCCCATTGTAATCACATATGGCTCTACGGCGATATCGGTTGAGTTGACCACCAGAAATCGCTTGGCCCCGAGTTGGGCTAGTTGTGTGATCAAAGTAGCGATGTTGTCCACTGTATGATCAGTTAGAGTCGGATTGTCACTGGGGACGCCGTCCAAGCCTTCGTTAAAGTCATTCGTCCCGACCAGTACGAAGTACAGCGCATTAGGATCGGCGCCTTGTCCGTCTAGCTCGGTTTTGAACTTCTCGACCTGTGCCAAGGCGCCAGTGTTTGTGAGTGATGGGTTCACGTTGCTGGTATCACTCTTGGCGCCGGCCACGGCGTAATCGGTCAGTTCGACGTTCAGGCGGCTGGCAAGTACCTCGACAGCTACTGGGCCATTGGAAGGGCGCCCTTCCCAATACGCATGCCATGGCCAAGACGGCGCGAGTTGTTTAGCATTGCCGTTGTCTGAATAGCTGTCGCCGAAAGCATACACGTGAGAGATGGGAACCGGGGTAGGTGTGGCTGTCGGAGGGATTGGCGTGGGGGTGGGCGGTATGGGTGTGGCCGTCGGTGGGACTGGGGTGGAGGTGAGCGGTATGGGTG
This sequence comes from uncultured Anaerolineae bacterium, assembly GCA_964390805.1. Classification (GTDB taxonomy): domain Bacteria; phylum Chloroflexota; class Anaerolineae; order VGOG01; family VGOG01; genus CAYMKL01. Next base: position 33,063 of record CAYMKL010000016.1, read on the forward strand.
TTGGGGTAGGCGGTATAGGCGTGGAGGTGGGCGGTATGGGTGTCGGGGTGGGCGGTATGGGTGTTGGGGTAGGCGGCACAGGCGTGGAGGTGGGCGGTATGGGTGTGGCCGTCGGTGGGACTGGGGTGTCTGTGGGTAGGATG
>CAYMKL010000016.1:33305-78461 GCA_964390805.1 uncultured Anaerolineae bacterium
GGTGGGCGGTATGGGTGTGGCCGTCGGTGGGACTGGGGTGTCTGTGGGTAGGATGGGTGTATCCGTTGGTGGGATTGGGGTTGCGGTCGGCGGGACTGGCGTTGGTGTGGGCGGTATGGGTGTGGCCGTCGGTGGAACTGGCGTGGGCGTTGGCTCGGCTTGCGCTCCCCCGCACCCAGCAAGTATCAACATGATCAACATCAAACCGAACGTCTTCTGTAATAGCTTCCGCTTGTTCATTGCTGTACTCCTTTCTCAGTTCATTGTGACTGCACCCAATCTACTCAATGACAACCAAAGCGCCGCCCAACAACGGATCTTCGGAAGTTGGCGTGAATAGCGGACCGGAGTCCCAGGCAACCGCAGGTTGCACCTTGTTGAGGGTGGTCGCACCGTATCCCAACAAGACTTCGGCGAGCTCAGTCGAGCCGTTGGGGACTCCAACCCTATGGCACTGTGGCCCCGCGCAATCCCAAAGGGCAAAAACAAGGAACGAGGCAGCCCGAAAAGTTGGGCTGCCTCGCTGGAGTGATGCTTACTGGCAAATGCCAGCATCCACGCAGGCTTGCTGCAAGCCAGCCTGGGCTGCGGCTACATCACCAGAAGCAGCGAACAGAGTGAGTACGTCCTTGTAGTCCGTGGCCCAGGATTCGTAGGCTGCTGCCCCGTGAGCCACGCTGGGCACGATGGCGTCTTGACTCCAGTCAACCATAGCCGATTGCAGGTAGGCGTTGAACAACGATGGGTCACAATCGGTGCGGGCGCAGATGGAGCCTTTCTGCGGGTTGAAGGCTTCCTGACCCTCCCGAGAACCGCAGACCTTGAGCCAGTTGCGAGCGTTCTCCACGTTCACGGCAGCCTTCGGCATAGCGAAGCTGTCGGACAGCGCAACGAAGATGCCCTGGGTGCCCGGCGGGGGCGCCCAGCCGTAGCCGGTGAAGCCCTTGGACGTGAACCAGCCATCGGTCCAGTCGCCCATGATCATCATGCCGCCCGTGCCCGCGATCAGGAACTCGCCGGCGGTGGACCAGGTGTGAGCTGAGTGATCGGCATTGGCATAGCCAAACATCATCTTGAAGTTTTCCAGCGCCTGGGCAACGTCTGCACCGGTCCACGGGGTGTCACCAGTCCACAGACCGTTGTACTTATCAACGCCCAGGGTGCCGGCCAGGATGTCCTCAAAGATGTGCCCTGCTTCCCAGCCTTCATTGGTGCCCAATACGAAGGGCGTGATGCCTGCGGCCTTCAGCGCCTCGGCCACAGTCTTGAACTCCTCGAAGGTGGTCGGTGGCGTCAGACCGTTGGCCTCAAACGTTGCTTTGTTGTACCACAGCACGTTGGAGCGGTGGATGTTGACCGGGACGCCCCAATAGTGACCACCGTAGGCCTTGAGCAGCGTCAGCAGGTCCGCCGGGAAAGCTGCCTCAAGTCCCGCGGAGGCATAGACGTCGTCAATGGGCTGGAGATACTGCTCGGGGCTGTAGTTTTCCACCTCCAGACCGGCATGCAACTGGAAGGTATCCTCCGTCTCGCCACCGATGAGGCGGGTCTTGAGCCCCGCCTTGAAGTTGGTGCCCGCGCCGCCGGCCACAGAAGCGTTGACGATCTCGACGTCGGGGTATTTCTCCCTGTAGATCCTGAACATCCCGTTGAGGCCCTCGGCCTCACCGCCGGCTGTCCACCAACTGCCGACGACGAGCTGACCGCTGGCCCTCGTACCGAACAGCAGCGCTGGTTTGTTGGGGTCATAAGCCGCCATGAACGCTTCGGCATCTGCCTCACTGGGCACCGCCAGCTTCCATCCCGGATGGATGACGTCGGCGTTCTTGATGTAAGCAAAGGTCGAGTCTTCGATGTTCTTCTGGTTAGTGGCAGCCATGATCGCCGGCCAGGCAAAGCCAGAGCCGAGGTACTTCTCGCCCAGGGCCCACAAGGTGTCGCCTAGCTTGATGGTGTAGCTCAGCTCCTCCTGAGCCGGCGGAGCGGCACTGGCCACGCTCAACCCCAGGGTCAGTAGCATGGCGAGCACCAGAACCAGATTGATGCATGTTCTCCTAAACATTTGTTAGCTCCTCCTTGAGTTTTTGAGATAATGGGACAATCCTACTTGCTTACTGCTTACCTACATTTTCTTGCGATAGGCGCCTCCTTATCAATCCGTCAACTTTCCTCGTATCGTTGAAGCTCATCGCGCAGGCACTATCCCGCGGGCGATTTCATCTGCAACAACTGCTAGGTCGGCTTTCAAGAAGGTTTTTCTCAGCTGGAACTATGCTGCCACTCGCGCCAATTCCCGAACGTGCAGAACTTCTCTGCCGCCAGATAGTCGAATACCCGCTGGATTAAGCGTGAGTAATGCAATTGTCCTGCCGTCAGCGGTCAAAAACTCTACCTCGAAGGCCATACCATCTCTGTAACAGTGCACCACTGCCCCTATATCGCCTTGTTTCAGGCCGTATTGGTCAATGTCATGCGTAAGGACAACTGTATCTAATTCACGAATCATGTTGCATCTCCTGATCACTTGCTTATACCGGATGCGCAGTCACGAAGCGTGGACGATCTCGCTCTATCTCGATGATCCATACCGTCCGCACTTGCACAAAGCTACCAGCCGGAGTTTGGAGCGAGCCTTCGATAGCATATTTCGTGCCGTATGCCGACGGTACGACATCCTGGACATCCTCGGAATGAGCAATGGCTATCAAGCGTTGCTCCAACATGTCCAAGTTTGTTTCGTTAAATCCAAGGGCACGAAAGAACCTGGCCTTCCACTTGCCGACGGGATGTGTCTTTGATAGCAAATAATCGTGCAATTTGGGCGACGGGATGTAGGCGTGTTCCCAACTGGGGAGCTTCATGAATGTTTATAAGCTATCTCACGCAGCGGAAGCCGATGTCGTCGTTGGCCGCGGTCACGGAGCTAGCACTCCGCTCGGTGGTGCGCACCAAATTCTGGTCGCTGAACCACCCGCCCCCTCGGATCACGCGGTACTTCTCGCCGAAGTATTGGGCCTCGCCGTCGCCACCCGGATACCCTGGATACGGCTGGAACCAGTCGCTGGTCCATTCGGCTACGTTGCCTGCCATGTCCATCACCCCATAGGGACTGGCCCCGCCCGGGAAGCTCCCCACAATGGTGGTTCCCCGGTAGCCCGACTCCTCGGCGTTCACTTTGTTCACGTCCCAATCGTTCCCCCAGGGATAAGTGAAGCTATCGGTGCCCCGCGCCGCTTTCTCCCACTCTGCCTCGGTAGGCAGCCTCTTCTCTGCCCATTCGCAGAAGGCTTTGGCATCATTCCAGGTCACCTTCACTATAGGGTGATTGGCCTTGTCCCCAGCATAGTAGTACCGCCAAGACGTCTCGCCTGCCTGTTCCGCATCGGTGACATACCCTGTTTCCGCGACGAACTTCTCGAAGTCCTCGTTGGTGACCTCAAACTGGTCAATCTCGAAGGCATCTACGGAGACCGCGTGCGGTGGCCGCTCAACCTCGTTTGCGCTCCCCATGGTGAACTCCCCAGCAGGGATGGCGATCATGGGCACTGTTACCTTTTGAGGCGTAGGAGTTGGAGGACGTGGAGTAGCTGTAGGAGGCGGCGTAGGTGTGTTGGTCGGCGGGACCGGGGTTGGGGTAGGGGGCACCTCAGTAGGAACAGGCGTCTCGCCTTCCACGGTAGGGACCGGTGTGGAAGTAGGCGCAGGCGTGTCGGTAGGCTCAGGCGTGTCGGTAGGGACAGGTGTGGAAGTAGGCTCAGGAGTCGGAGAGGGGGGAACCGGCGTATAGGTTGGTGTTGCTGGAGCCGGTTTCGGCGTAGGAGTAGGCAATATCTCGACCACGGCGGGCATTGTGGCCTCCGGGCTGGGTTCAGCCTCAACCGTCTTTGCCCCTGGAGAAGGCTCGGCAGGCCCACCCCCTCCGCAGCCAGCGACCAGAGCAATGAGCACCAGTATCCAAATCCAAGAAAGTCTCTTCATCATTTTTATTGACACTCCTTTCAAAGATACGACTGCACTCTTCTCAAAGAGAACTTCTCAAAAAGGCAGTCGTTCAGTTTACCTCCCGAATAGTCTGATACTTGTTGTAAGTCTGAGTAGCATGAGGGGGAATTTCTAACCTGAGCATTATTATATACTCCTATTTTCACCTTGTCAAGTGCACGAGCCAGGATTTGCTGACCATACCAACCGCGTTAGCTCTCGCACATCGCCCACATCTTGGAAGTGCCACACCATATCCACCAGCGACTCGATGCGGGCCTCTTCCAGTATGTGACCCACCAGCCAGCGGAACTTCTCCTCCACGCGGCTCTCGTCCCACCCCTGGGGAAACCTGATGCCGCCCTCCACCATGCCCGAAGTAAGCTGCTGCCCGTCCTTCAGCGTGATGGTCACGACAGCAGCGTACTTACCGCCGGGCTCCCCCCTCACTGCGCGCCTGTGTAGCTCATTGAGCTCGTCCGACTCTACCAACTCGATCTTGTTAGCTAATGCTCGCACTCGCTCGTCGTCGAAGCGACGCTCAAGTATCTGATCTGGGCCAATCTCGCCGTCGAGGAGAAACACCGCCAACGGCCAAGCCAGGTTGAACTGTGCCCCCTCGGTGGTGGTGGGCAGCTTCGTCCCTAGCCGCACTGTCTGGTGGAACCCTTCCACGCGAATGTGGGCGATGTCACTGACTTCGAGATCGTGCTGACGGAGCAGCCCCCGCGCCGCGTCCAGAGTGGGGTGATCCCAGGCGCAGCAGGCATACTCTTTAAAGATCACCCCGTCCACCATGATGTAGTGCTGACCGACGTCGGCCACCCAGTCGCGGTAGCGCTCGAAGCCCAGGATGCTGGGGATGCCGGTGAAGCCGCGCTGGGCAAGCTGGGCGGAGACGATGCCGTTCATCGCCCCCCAGCCGATGCCATGCTTGACCATGGCCGGGTGGTCAATGTCCCGCATCATCGGCAGGTTGGGGGCGTGGTACTCGGCGATGCCCAGGGCATGCTTGATCTGCTCAGGCGGCAGAGGTGCCGATTGGCCTAGCAGATGGCAGGCCACAGCAGCGCAGGCCACCGATCCCCACGAGCCGCACGCCTGGTAGACGGCGTGGTGGTCATGCCAGATACGAGCGGTACGGTGCGCCACCTCGTAGCCGACGACCATGGCCGTCATCATCTGCGGGCCGCCCAGCCCCAGCTTCTCGGCCAGGGCCAGCGCGGTGGGGAAGATCTGTGCGCCGGGATGTCCTTTAGTGTACAGGGCGCAATCGTCAATGTCTATGCCGTTGGCCGCGTAGCCGTTGGCGAAGGCAGCGCCGATGGCCGAGGCCCGCTGGCCGTGCAGCAGGATGGTGGCCTCGTCGCCCGGCCAGGTTTCGGTAGCATAATCGGTTGTGATGCGGCTGATGGGAGTCTGCGTGCCCACCAGCGTGGCTCCCAGGATGTCCAGCAGGGCCATGCGAGCCTTACGTTGCACCGGCGCGGGGAGCGCGTCCCACGTCGCGTCGGCGATGAACTGAGCTACCAAATCATTTCCGTTTTCCATATGCTCCTTTCTCCAAGCATTGAAGTCCCCAATTTGCTGGGGTGATGCAACAAACCCGAACGAGACTTCGGCAAGCCCAGTCGAGCCGTTTGGGACTCCAGCCTGGGCTTTTCCTATGCCTGTCTCTTGTGTCGTTCGTCGGCCTCAGCGACGAGCTCCTTCAGCCTCTCTTCCACCTCTGCAGGAATAGGCAGTGGCTGGTGATGCTCGAGGATGTCCTTCACCTTGGCTCGCACCCGCTCGGCCATGGTCTTCTTGCCGCTGGCCTCCCACCCCCGGCGCTGCTGCCGGTCCATCAGGGTCGGGAACCACAGCTCGGTCTTGAAGTGCTGGCGCGTGTGCTCTTCTGTCAGGTAGTGGCCGCCAGGCCCTACCCGCTCGATGACGTCCACTGCCAACGTCTCAGGGGTCACGGTGACACCGCTCAGGATGCGCTTGGCCATGCCGATGACCTCGTTGGACATGACCAGCATGTCGAAGGAGCCCAGCAGGCCCGATTCCAGGTAACCGACGTCGTGAATCAGGTTGGCGCCCGATAGTGCGGCGACGGTCACGGACATGGCCGCTTCGATGGCCGCCTGCTGGTCGAGGACTTTGGCGTCCGAACAGCCAGCGGTGGAAAACATGGGCAGTCCCAGCCACTTGGCGACCTCGGTCATGGCCGCGCTGAGCAGCACCATCTCTGGCGCGCCGTAGGACATGATGGACGTGCTCATGTCTATGATGGTCTCTACGCCGCCAATGATGACTGCCGCGCCCTTGCGCTTGAGTTGGGCCAGCACCACTCCCCCCAGGCACTCGGCCAGGCACTGCACCATCGAGCCGGCCAGCGTCATCGGCGCTGTGGCTCCACACATCATGCCGGGCGTGTAGATGGCGGGGATGCCCTTCTCCGCCGCGTACAGGATCTTCTCCACTGCCTCGACGGAATGGGTCAGAGGGGAGCTGGGCTCGATGTAGACGACGCAGAGGGGTGCTTTGGCGAACTCCTCTGGCCCGCCCAGCACTTCGCAGGCCATCCGATACTGGTCGGCCAACCCCTCTTTGTCTACGGTGGTAATGACCAGCGGCTTGGACGTGCCCTGCATCATGGCCAGGAATTGGTGGCGGTCGTAGGTGAGCACAGGCACGCCAGAGGTCAGGCCCAGTGACATGTGGAAGTTGATGTGGGGCAGGGCATCGCTGATCCTGGCTGCGTTGTAGATGTCTTGATAGGTATAACTGCGCACCTCGTCGGTGTAGGGGTCTATAAGGGAAGGGCAGTCAGAGCCGGTGCCGAAGTAGATTTTGTTCTTCTCCAGGATGATGCGCTTGTTGCGGTCCCGCCCGGCGACAACGATCCGTTGCGGCGCGGTGTTCAGCGCATCCTTGACCAGCCAGGATGGGATGCGGACCAGGTCGTTGTCGCTGACCAGGCAGCCGGCATTGTGCAGCAGGGCCAGCCCCTCCTCCCCGTAAACCCGTGCCCCCACTCGCTCCAGAACATCGAGAGCGGAGTGGAAAATCTCCTCGATTTGATCATCGGACAGCACGCGGAATTGCGCGGTAGCGTTCACTTGATAATTTGCTCTCATAATCATCCTCTTATGCATCATGGCTCACGGCCTCACGTATGGCCGCGATGTGGGCGGGCGAAGAGCCGCAGCAGGCGCCGACGATGCGGGCGCCTAGCTCCACGTAGCGGCTGGCCAGGTCGGCCATCCTCTCCGGCGTGGCGTCGTACACCACCTGGCGCTTGATCATGCGCGGCACGCCGGCGTTGGGCTTGGCGATCAGGGCTATCGCTCCAGCATCGGGCACGGCCTCGCGCATCTGGGGCAGGATGTCCAGCACCTCCTCGGGTGCGTGGCCGCAGTTGGCGCCGATGGCTGGCACGCCCAAATTGGCCATGGCCTGGGCCGCCTGCGTCGGGCTGACCCCCATGCTGGTGCGGCCGTGGGTGTCGAAGCTGAAGGTGCAGAAGACGGGTAGATCGCACCCCTGCCGCGCCCCCTCGACGGCGGCCTTCGCTTCGTTGAGGTCGCTCATGGTCTCGATGTAGATGCAATCCGCGCCCCCTGCCGCCAGCGCCTGGGCCTGCTCGGCGAAGATCTCAAGGGCGGCCTCGTAGGTCAGCGAGCCAAGCGGGACCATTAGCTCCCCCGTAGGGCCGATGTCGCCGCCGATGTAGAGATCATCGCCGGCCACCTGGCGGGCCAACTCTGCGGCGCGGCGATTGATCTCAGCCACCTGAATCTCAAGCCCCGCCGCCTTCAGGCGCGCCCGCGTGCCGCCGAAGGTGGTGGTGAGGATGATGCCAGAGCCCGCCTCCACGTAGGTGCGGTGCAATTTCATGATCACCTCAGGCCGCTCCAGCACCCACGTCTCGCCCGGCGTCCCCGCGGGCAACCCGGCCGCCTGTAGCATGGTGCCTGTAGCGCCATCGGCGATCAAGACCTCGCCAGAGGCTAGTCGTTGCAGAATGGGTATACGCATTGATTCGCTCCTTGGGTTCTCGTGAAACGTGAAACGTAAAGCGTAAATCCTCCCCACACTCTCCATCTCTTCACGTTTCACGTTTTACGTTTTACGTTTTGCGTGGCCTACGCCTGCACCAGCCCTTTGACCACCTCAACCGCCTCGGTGGCATTTTCCGCGTAGGCATCCGCTCCGATCTCGTCGGCCCACTCGGGGCTGGTGGGCACGCCGCCGATGATGACCTTGACCTGGTCGCGCAGGCCAGCTTCTTTGAGGGTCAGGATCACGGCTTCCTGGTTGAGCATGGTGGTGGTGAGCAGCGCGGAGAGGCCCACCACGTCGGCATTCACCTCGCGCACGGCGTCAACGAATCGCTGGGGCGAGACGTCCACGCCCAGGTCGTGCACCTGGAAGCCGTTGGCGCTCAGCATGGTGGCCACCAGCGTCTTGCCGATTTCGTGGATGTCCCCCTGCACAGTGCCGATGACCACTTTGCCCAGCGTCTTGAGCTCTTGTTTGCGCTTCAAAAGCTCCGGCTCCAGGACAGAGATGCCCTCTGTCATGGCCCTGCTGCTCATCATCAGATCAGGGATGAACAGCTCCCCCTTGGCGAAGCCCTCGCCAACGATGTCCATGCCCGGCTTGAAGCCCTGCTGGATGGCTGCCAGCGGATCAATCCCTGCGCGCAGTACTTCGTTGGCCAACTGGCATGCCTTGTCTGGCACACCAGCGATGACTGCGTTGGTCATGTCCTCGAATAGCCTTTCGTTTGCCATTTGGTATCCTCCTCGTTTTGCGATGCGATAATGAACTGTGCAAATTGTATAGGCATCTTGCGATTGTGTCAAATCCCACCGCTCCCGCTAGAAAGAAGTACCTGGATCACCTGGACCAGCGCATCAGGCCCGCCCACGTTGCCTGGGAAGACCACGTAGGGCAAGCCGGGATACTTGCTCTCCGGCCCCAGCCGCCACACGGGTACGCCGGGCACAATCTGACCCAACACCTGGGCCTTGCGTATTCCCAGCGCGTCCGTGGCCAAGTCGCTGGAAGTGATCCCCCCTTTGCCAATGAGGTAGGCTGGTCGGATAGATAGCCGTCGCAGCACTTCGACCAACGCCTCTGATACCTGCTGCGCCACATTCAACTGCGACATGTCATCTGGGACAATCAACTCCCGGCTGGTATAGAGCATCACATCCTGCCCCTGCCGCAACCCCCTCTCGACCTGGTTCAGCACCTGCTCGATCTCCACGGCGCGGCGTGGCGCATCCAGCACGTGAGCGACGCGCAACTCCAAACCCATCGCCCCCTTGAGCTTCAGCGCTTCATCCAACTGCTCTGTAGTGCGCTGCACGTAGGAGCCGATGACGGTCAGCCCCCCTGTCTCACTGTCCCGCCCTGTCGGGTAGAGTTCTGCGTGGGTCAACAGCCCCCGGTCGGGCACACCGCCACGGACCTTGACGAAAGAGGCTGCTGTGCGAAAGAGGAAGCGCTTGCCCTGGCTCTCCGCCTGCATCAGCCCCCAGACAAAGACCTCCAGGTCCCGGTAAGTAGCGGCATTGACGACCACTACGCCTCTGTCCTTTACCTCGGCCAGCAGGCTCGTGATCGCTTCGGGGCCGCCTTCTCGGATCTCCCGTAAACCAATACTCAATACTGAATCGGCCAGTACTAGCCCCCTGGTCTTCTCCTCCACCCACTCCCGCAGGTTGGAGTGGCAATAGCCGAAGGTGGGATCTCGGGCGAATTCGGTCTGGGCGGCTGGCGTCAGCCATTCCCCTTCCTGCACCCAGTGAACGTCGGCGATGGTGAAGCGACCGCCCTCGAGGAAAAAGGGGATGATGACCAGCCCATCGTAGCACATCCCCAATTCCGCTTCCAGCGTCTGGCGCAGAGCCAGCACCTCGCCGGGATAGTGACCCCGCAAAGTCGAATCGCTGCGGCTCACCACAACGGGCTCCATGCCACGAGCACGGGCCACCGCCGCCAGGTTGTGGGCGATCTCCTGGTTCATGGCGCTGGCTTCCTCCAACGGATAGCGGCGCGAGTTCGTCAGCACGTAGAAGGTCGTCCCTTCGACAAGCCGTCGTGGTGAGCCTGTCGAACCATCAGGACACCGGTCTGCCTCATCCCAGGCTGCGGCCAGGGCCTCACGAGTCCATTCCGTCAGCACGGGCAGACTGTGCACTGTCTGAGCGCCGGTGGGGTCGTCGTCCAGCACGACGACCTTCCGCCCTGAAGCCAAGGTGGCTTCCCGGATACGCGCTCGCAGATCGGCTCCCGGCCACTCGTGCGGCAAGGTCGCCAGCAGTTCGTCTTTGCGGATCGGCTGTGGTTTCAGCAGCGGGGCGGGGACGCCCCTTGGTAGCAATTGAGGGGTCATCAGATGTGGGCTGTCTGTCCTCCATCGGTGGGGAAGGCGACGCCGGTGATGTACGCGCTGTCGTCGGACGCCAGGAAGAGCACCGCACGGGCGATCTCTTCTGGGTCCGCCAGCCGCTTGATGGGCAGGCTCTCGACAAACGCCTTCAGTTCTTGCGGCGTGCGACCGCTGCGGATCATGGGGGTGTCGGTTGGGCCGGGGCAAATGCAATTGACGCGGATGTGGTCGTGCAGGTAGTCGCAGGCGGCGGACTTCGTCAGTCCGGTGATGGCGAATTTGCTGGTGGCGTAGGCGGCGATGTTGGGCGCTGAGTCATGCCAGCCGACGGACGAAGAGGACAGGATGATCGAGCCTCCGCCGCTACGTACACATGATGAAGCGGCTGCGGTCTGCATGTGCGGGATGACGGCTTTGCAGAGCAGGAAGGCGCTCTTCACGTTGACGGCCATCATCCGGTCCCACAGGGCTTCGTCTGTGTCGGCTACCTTCGCCCGCGCGTAGATGCCGACACTGGTGAAGAGGACGTGTATGCCGCCGTAGGTTTCCAGGGCGGTGTTCACCAAGCGTTGGACGTCCTCCCAACATGACAAATCGGCCTGTACGAAGGCAGCCTCACCTCCGTCAGCCCGAATGATGTCCACGGTTTGCTGGACGGCTTCCCCGTTGAGGTCGCCGACCACCACCCTGGCGCCCTCCTGGGCGAAGAGCAGGGCGGTTGCGCGACCAATGCCCATCCCTCCGCCAGCGACGATGGCCACTTTGCCTTTCAGTTTCATTTTCGTTGCTCACTCCTCGCGACTCTGGTATTCGAAGACCTCCCCCGGCCGCAAGGCCAGAGGTTTCACCAGCGGCCCCTCATCGGAGTGCCGGCTCTCCAGGATGTTGAAGAACTTTCTGACGTCCTCCCGGCCTTCAGGATCGAGATAATGGCAAATGATGGCGTATTCGAGACCCATCCAGATGGCAGCCAGAGCACCTTCGTCACCGTTCATCTCGTTGCCGTAATGGTCTTGCAGCCCCAACAGCTCCAGGTATTCGCGCTCCACCTCGCAGGCGCAGAGCAGACCGATGTTGGGCCTGTAGAGCTCGCCGATGAGCTTCAGGTCGCTGAAGATGGCGCTGTCGCCGGAGTGATAGATGCGTACGCCAGGGTCAGCGTATAGGATGAACCCAAGAGGCTGGCCGCATAGATACTGACCATCCGGCGCCTGGCGGAACGAGGTGTGGCGACATTCGACGGCCCGTACGCGGATGCCTCGCGGATTGACCTGCCCACCCCAGGGGACTGTGCGCATCAACTGGGGGTCAGCGCCCTGCTGCTCCAGAAACACCTTCACCTCAGGGCCGCAGACCACCGGGCAGTTGAAGCGCTGTGAAATGGCGGCTGCCTCCCCAAGATGGTCGTAGGCCAAATGGGTAACCAACACCAGGTCAACGCGCTCCAGATCGTTGGCTTTGACCGGGCTGACCGGGTTCTCATCCAGAAAGGGATCAATGAGAATCACCTGCCCCTTGGAGTTGGTGATTTCAAAGGCGGCGATTCCCAGGAAGCGAATGGTTGTTGTCATTGGGATGTTCCTCCATCTTCTCTAAAAGCCGAAATGCTGTGGATCGGCTCTGGCCCATCGGCCCCGATCAGCACGGTGCCGCCGATGAACGCACCGCCGACCTCCGGGACGCGCACGGCCGGGTGAATGACCAGCACCATGCCCGGCTCGATGGGTGTTTCGTCTTCCGCTTCGATGTTGGGTGGCTCCGGCAGGTCCAGGCCAATGCCGTGGCCGAAATCCTGTTCGATGTAGTCGCCATAGCCGGCTCGTTCCAGCACCAGCCGGGCGGCAGCCGCCACGTCGGCACAGGTGTTGCCCGGACGAGCGGCAGCGACGCCGGCCTCGTAGGCGCTGAAGGTGGCCTGATAGATGGCCTGCTGATCTGGCGTTGGCCCATCAACGTAGAACACGCGAGCGACCTGTGTCCAGTAGCCGCTTTTCTGAGCAGCGAGCTCGAAGATCACGTTGTCGCCAGCCTCGATGGGCTTATCCTCAGGCGGGCCGATGAGCTCGGAGACGCCTTTGGAGGCGATGACGGCCAGGTGCTCTTCGGCGCCCAGTTTCCGGACGGCCGCCTCGGCTGCAGCGATCACCTCGAACTCGCTGCAACCGGGTGCCAGGGCCCGCCGGGCAGCCTCCGCTCCAGCATCAACCAACCTGGCCGATGCGCGAAGTAGTTCGAACTCCGCCGGGCTCTTCAGTTGCCGCGCCTTGCGGAAGAGGTGTCCCGCCCCAACCAGCGTGGCCCTGGGGAGCTCCCTTTCCAGTCGCATGTAGAGGCTGTGAGGCATCTCGTCCATAATATGGTCGCCGGTCACCAGGCCGAGGCGGCCGCTGGATAGCCTTCGCTGGCGGAGCGCAGCGGCGCTGTCAATGGCCAGGTTCAGCAGGTTGCCACTGGCAGTGACATCTTCGATCCAGCTCTCGCGGCGTGCTCTCTCCAGGTCAAAGGGAAAGCGGATGAGCAGCGCCGGTGATCCCTCACAAGGCAGGGCCACCATAGCCACGTTGGCGACGTAGTTGGGGTGATAGCCGGAGATATAGCGCACCTGGCCGCGCTTCCAACTGTAAATCAGAAGCGCGTCGAGCTTCTCGGCGGCCATGTCCGCCCGCAACTGCGCTGCACGCTGGCGATGTTCTTCTGGAAGAATGATGCTCATAGTCTCTGATCCTGAATTCGTATCCCGGCGCTACAGAAGGAGGTAGGGGTTCTCCAGCAGGGTTCTGACCCCGACCAGGAAGGGGGCAGCGGTAGCTCCGTCTAGCACGCGGTGATCCACCGAAAGGATCATGCGCACCATTGGCCGCAGGGCGATCTGGCCAGCTACCCCAACGGGCCGCTCGACGATGCGTCCTACGGCCAGGATACCGGCCTGTGGTGGGTTGATGATGGCGCGAAAGGCATCCATCCCGTACATGCCCAGATTGGACACGGTGAAGGTGCCGCCGCTGAGTTCGTCTGGTGTGAATCTCAGCCCCTCGGCTTTCTCTCGCAGCAGTGTCAGGACCTCCTGGATCTGGCGCAAGCTCATCTCGTCCGCACGGCGAATGACTGGTGTCAGCAGCCCCTCCTCAACGGCCATGGCCACCGCCACGTTGACCTCCCGGTAGACCCGAAGCTGCCCGTCTATGAAAGCGGCGTTGACCTGGGGATGTTTCCGCAGGGCGCGGGCCACGATTTTGACCAGCAGTGTGGTGTAGGAAACCTCGGCTCCGGTTCCCTCAATGTACTGAGCCCGCCAGCGGCCGGCTTCGGTCATATCCACCTCGACCTCCAGGTCGAAGTGGGGGGCTGTGCGGACGCTGGCCGACATGCGCTCGCCTGTGGTCTGGCGCAAGCGGGAGAGGGCGACGACGTCGTAAGGCACCTCCCCTGGCGGCGCAGCCGGGGCTGGGACTTCGACGAGTTGGTCCAGATGGGCCTGCACGTCAGCCTGGGTGATCCGACCGTGGGGACCGCGCCCCTCAATCTGTCTCAGATCAACGCCGTGCTCCCGCGCCAGGCGCTTGGCCAGGGGTGAGGCCACGATCCTTCCGCCAGCCTGTGGTGAGGGGATTCCGGATGCCTCAGTGAGCGAAACAGCCCCAGCCCTGGAGGGCGGGGCGGGGACGCCCCTGGATAGCAATCTGGGTGGGGTGGGCGTTGTGGCGGGTTTGGGCAAGGGCCCTGCCAGAGACACATCCTCGCCTGGTGCGGCAATCCAGCCCATCACCGCACCCACCGGCACTTCATTGCCAGGCTCGAAGCGCAGGCCGCGCAGCACCCCCGCCGCCTCGGCCTCAACCTCAACCGTGGCCTTGTCTGTCTCAACGGCGAAGAGGGGCTCTCCCTTTTGAACCTCATCGCCCTCCCTCTTGTACCACTCGACCAGGAGCCCAGCCTGCATGTCGTGGGTCAGCTTGGGCATGAAAACTTCCAGGGCCATGGATTCACTCCCCAGCGTACATGACTTTTCGCACAGCCTGTGCAATGTCGTCGGCGCGAGGCCAGACGCGGCTCTCCAGCGAGTTGGCGTAGGGGATGGGCACGTCCTCACCAGCCACCCGCACGACCGGCGCGTCCAGCCAGTCGAAGCAGTTCTCGTAGATGAGCATCCCCCACTCGGCCGCCACCCCCGCCGTCTTACATGCCTCTTGCACCACGACGGCGCGGTGGGTCTTGCGCACCGAGGCATAGAGGGCTTCCTCATCCAGGGGCTTGAGGGTGCGTGGGTCAATGATTTCGACCTCGATGCCCTCTTTGGCCAGCTTGTCGGCTGCCTCCAGTGCGAAGTGGACCATGTAGCCAGCAGCCACCACCGTCGCATCCCGTCCCGTTCGTTTGACGTCGGCCTGGCCCAGGGGGATGATGTATTCCCCGTCAGGCGCGGCTCGACTGAGCTCGCCGAAGTCCTGGCCGGTGAAACTGTACAACGCCTTGTGCTCAATGTAGACAACCGGATTGTCATCGCGGATGGCGGCCTTGAGCAACCCTTTGGCGTCGTGGGGCGTGGAGGGGAAGACGACGACGAGGCCAGGCGTGTGGACGTACCATGCCTCCAGGCTCTGGGCATGATGGGCGGCGGCGCTTTTCCAGGATAGCCCGCCCTGGGGCAGACGGATCACCAGCGGCGCTTTGCACTGTCCGCCGAACATGTAGCGCACTTTGGCTGCCTGGTTGACGATCTGGTCGAAGGCCAGGGCAGCGAAGTCGGCGAACATGATCTCGACCACAGGCCGCATGCCCGTCAGCGCCGCCCCCAGACCCGCCCCGACAATGGTGTTCTCGGAGATGGGGGTGTTCCGCACCCGCTGAGGGCCGAATTCCTCGAACAGTCCTTTGGTGACGCCGAAGGCTCCGCCATGCAAACCTACGTCCTCCCCCATGATGAAGACTGTCGGATCGCGGGCCATCTCCTCACGTAGAGCCTGTCGGATGGCCTGCTGGTAGGTGAACTCAGGCATAGACGTACTCCCGGTATTCTTCCGGCGGCGGGTCGGGGCTCTTGTGGGCGAACTCGAGGGATGCCTCGACAGCCTGCGAAGCTTCGGTTTCCAGAGCCCGCAGCTCGTCCTCAGTCACCCCGTGTTCCTCGATAAGCACGGCCCCCAGCCGGACGATGGGGTCGCGGGAGCGTCGAGCCTCCTCCACCTCCTCCCGCGTGCGATACACCTGGGGTTCGCCGAAGTAGTGCCCCTCGAAGCGATAGGTCTGGCACTCGACGAAGCTGGGGCCGCCACCGGCCCGCGCTCGCTCGACGGCGGCTCGAGTTGCCTCATAGACGGCCAGCGCATCCTGGCCGTCTACCAATAGGCCGGGCATCCCGTAAGCTGCGGCCAGGGCCGTCCGATCCCGCACCGCAATGGTCTCGCTCACAGGGGTTGAG
Organism: uncultured Anaerolineae bacterium; assembly: GCA_964390805.1. Taxonomy (GTDB): domain Bacteria; phylum Chloroflexota; class Anaerolineae; order VGOG01; family VGOG01; genus CAYMKL01. The sequence continues at coordinate 49,097 of CAYMKL010000016.1, forward strand.
ACGGCGTAGAGATTGTTCTCGCAGAGAAAGATCAGGGGCAGCTTCCATACGGCGGCCAGGTTGAGGGATTCGTGGAGCGTCCCCTGTCCCAGCGCGCCGTCGCCGAAGAAGGAGACCACGACCCGATCCAGCCCTTGCATTGCCGCCGACAGCGCGGCCCCCACCCCTATCGGGACTCCTGAGGCGACGATGGGGTAAGCACCCAGGCTGCCGCCCAAACCCTGGGCGTCGAAAGCGGCCACGTGCATGCTGCCTCCCCGCCCTCGGCAGTAACCCGTCTCCTTACCCATGATCTCGGCCATCAGCCTGCCCAGGTTGGCGCCCTTGGCGATGTGGTGGCCGTGCCCACGGTGGGTGCTGGTGATCCAGTCGTCGCGGCGCAGGGCAGTGCACACTCCAACAGCCACTCCCTCCTGGCCGATGGAAGGGTGGATGCCGCCCTTGAGGAGGCCCTTCTGGTAGAGCTTGCCAGCCGCCTCCTCGAAGCGTCGGATGGTCCACATGGTGCGGTACATCTGTTTCAGGGTATCAAGCGAGAGAGTCATTCTCTTCTCTGTCTTTCTCCTTCAGTCAAGCCCCAGCAACCTGGCCGGGGTTTCGCCAGCCATCAACTGGATGTCTTGCTCCGAAAAGCCTTCGGCCAGCAGCGCAGCGACGTAGGTGCGCATCCCCTCCACTGGTGGGGGAAGCGCAGCCATGCCGAAGTCCGTCGCCAACACCGTGGACTCCACGCCCACCTGCCGGATGTCAGAGACGATGCGGGCAAAAGGCACGTTCCCACCCACCGGCAGCGAGGACACGTAGCAGCGTTCGAAGGTTGCGCCCAGGTCGCGCAGCTCCCCTTGGATGCCGGCCGGCATGTCCACCCACGGTACCTCGGGATGAGTGACCACCATCTTGCGCACGCCGGCTGCCCTGGCCGCCCGCACCAGTGCCACGATCTCCTGCACCGACACGTGACCCGTGGCCAGGACTGCATTATGCTGCTTGACGAGGTCAAATACGTCGAACAGCACTGGCTGAAGTTCACCGTCCTCTGTCAACAAACGGATACCCGACGGTGGTCCGCCACGTTTCACGATGTGATTGTGCGCCGAAATGGTGGGCATCCAGATAATGCGGGCGCCCAAGTCCAGAGCCACCTCCACTGCAACCGGATTCAGCCCGCCCACGGCGTCGTTCAGGACCAGCCCACCGCGGACCTGTATCCCTGGCACCACTCTCTGGGCCAGAGTTGCCCGGTCGGCAGTGCAGGTGACGTGGGACTTGAGGACGATGGCCCTCATGCCGGCCTCGGCGGCCTGCCGTGCGGCATCAATGTCGTCCAGGGCACGGGGACGGACATCGGGCGCGGTGTGGATGTGCGTATCAATCAGCCCGCTTAGATCCACATCTCTGGAATCGAGAGACATCGTCATCTCACAAGAGGATCACTTGATTCTTGGCCGCCGATTCATAGGCGGCAAAAGTGGCCGCCAGCGTCTTGATATTATCGCTGGCCGTCGTCTCGGGCGCCCGTCCCTCTCGCAGACATTCTATGAAGTGACGCTGAGCCGCGGTGTAGCTGGCCTGGTAGGCTTCCTCGGGCGTGACATCGAAGGCGGGGCGCTGCCACGTCTCGCTCTTGGTCGTTACCTGCAGGACATCCCCTTGATCCGGCAGCAGCTCGATGGTGCCTTCATCCCCTTCGATAGTCACCTGTTCCAATTGGCTAAACCGTGCTTCTCCCCGAACCGTGGCCCAACTGATGTCAATAAGGCCCGTGACATCGCCCATCTCAAGGGTCAATAGTGCCCGGTCCTCGCCCTTGCAAAGGGGACTCACCTTGTCCATCCGCGCATAGACGCTGGTCACCTCGCCAAACAGGAAGCGCAGGACGTCAATGAGGTGGATGCCCCACTCGTAAAGGATCAGCCTGTTCATCTCAGCAGTGTAGGCCTGGTTGACGAACAGGGGCGGGAGGCTGCCATCGGGGCGGGGCAGCGTCACGTTGCTGTGGCGAGCGATGCGGGCGTAGCGGGGCTGGCCTACAGCCCCCTCGTCCAGCAGGCGCTTGACTTCCCGGTACCAACTGCGCCAGCGCCAGTTCTCGTTGATCGAGAACAAGACACCGGCCCGATCACAGGCTGCCAGCATGGCCCTAGCATCTCCGAGAGTCGGAGCGAAAGGTTTCTGACACAAGATGTGCAATCCATAGGCTGCGGCTGCCTCTACCTGCTGGCGGTGAATGTGGGGGGCAGTGGCAATGTCCACGAAATCGAGGTCCTCTTTGTCAAGCAATTCCCGGTAGTCGCCGTACACGTGTTCCAAAGAGATGCCAAACTCCCGCGCCCGGGCCTTGGCCTTCCCGACGGTGCGGTTGGTCAGGGCCACGATCTCTGCCTCTTCAATCTGAGCCCACGCTCGCAGGTGAAACAGCGCGACGTGTCCACAACCAAGCATCGCCCCGTGCAACGTGTGTGATAGCTCACCGGAATTGGTGCTCATATGTCAACCACTACCTTTCCCACCCAGACCTATCACAGGCCAGCGGCATCCAGCAGCGCTGGGACTACGTCCTCCCAGTGAACGGTCATGATGTGCACGCCGGCACAGAGGTTGCCGCCACTGCGGTGCAACGCCTGGAGGGTATGGACAGCGATTTCCAGGCTCTTCTCAATGGGATCGGCGGCACATTCCAGATCCTGAATGACCCATGAGGGCACGAAAACCTCCGGCACGTGATCGTTCATGTAGCGTGCCATTCGTGCCGATTTGAGCAGGAATACCCCTGCCAGGACGGGGACGCATACGTGTCGGGCGCGTTCCATAAAACTGCTAAACGCTTCCAGATCATAGACCGGCTGGCTCTGGAAAAACTCGGCGCCGGCTTCCGCTTTGGCCTCCATCTCCTCGATCTCCTCCTCCACGGAAGGGGCGCTAGGGTTCACCGAGGCTCCCAGGCAGAAGCGCGGGCTTCCCCGCAAAGCGTGTCCTGCCATGTCTACACCGCGCTCCAGCCCCCGCGCCGCAGCCAGGAGGCGAATGGTGTCCAGGTCAAAGACCCCCTTGGCTGCTGGATGATCGCTGAGGGCAACGTCGTCCCCGCCCAGAATGAGCACGTTCTCGATGCCCAACACAGCAGCCCCCAACAGGTCGGATTGCAGGGCTAGCCGGTTGCGATCACGACACGTCATTTGCAGGATAGGCTCAAAGCCGTTTTCCAGAAGGATGTGGCAGACGGGCAGCGAGCCCAACCGCATGGCGGCGCTGGGCATCTCGGTCACGTTGACGCCATCCACCCGACCTCGCGCACCTTCCAGAGAACGTAGCATACGCGAGAGGTCCGTCCCTTTGGGCGGCATGGCGTCCATAGTCACCACAAACCCATTCGAATGCAATGCCTCGCGAAAGCTCATCTCATTTCATTCCTCGTGAGTTGACGTACTACTGTAGCCGCTTCGACCTGTGGGCAGCGATGTATCCCAGGCCATGCGCGTCGTGTCCCAAGAGGGCTTGGGCGGCCTTCAATGCAGCCCTCAGTTGGTTATCCAAAGGATCCAGGAAGACGGCGTCCACGCCGGCGTGAAGCAGCAGCGGCAGGTAAGTGCGATTCAACAATCGTCGGGCCGGGAGACCGAACGAGATGGCGCTCAAACAGATGACCGTCTTCACGCCGGGCAGCGCAGAGCGTATCGCCCGTACGGTTTCCACGCTGACCAGCGCCGCCATAGGCTTCACGCTGATAGGCTCTACCAGGGCATCCAGATAGAGTCTGTCCAGAGGCACACCTCGGCGTTCCACCGCGTCCACCAGTCGCTTTGCCACCTCCAGGCGCGCGGTCGCAGTAGGCGGGACCCCATGTTCGTCCATGCAGAGGCCGACGACCCGGCAGCCATACTCAGCTACAGTCGGCAGAAGCCCCTCCAGCCGTGCCTTTTCCAGGGTGATGGAGTTGGCCCAGGCCCGTTCTCGGTTGCGACAGACCTGCAACCCAATGCGAACAGTCTCAGGATAAGGGCTGTCTATGGCGAGAGGGATGTCCACGGCCTCCTGTATCACTTCCACTGCCCAGCGCATGTTAGCAGGCTCCACGTCTGGCTGGCTGCCGACGTTCACGTCAATAACATCCGCGCCAGCCTTGGCCTGCGCTTCAGCCAGGTCCTTGATGAAGTCCGCATCGCGTTCCTCAACGGCCCGCCGCACTTGAGGGTTAATGGTGTTGATCTTCTCTCCTATGATGAGCATGTTCAATACGGCGGATTCAGCATATATCAATCACCACTTTGAGCGCTTCCTCAGGGTGCTCGTGGACAAGCTTCAACCCCTCCTCAGTATCTTCCAGGGGGACGTGATGGGTGATGGTTTTCTCGATTGGGTACCGTTCTTCTGCCACCCACTGCTGCGCCAGATCGAGCAGGTGCCGCGACTTCTCAATGGTGACTTTGCGGCCGACGAGGTTCACCCCCTTCATCAGGGCGTCGCCAATGGAGAACTGGTGCCGGCCAGGGGCAAAGGTGAACAGGCGCACGTCGCCACCTGGCTTGACGATGCGAATGGCCAGGTCCAGGCCGCTCTGGTCCGGCGAGCGATCCACGCCCATCGTCTCGAAGACAATGTCCACTTCCCCAAACCGCTCGTGGATCGCCTGGGCGATCTCCTCGTGCTCCATCTCCAGGGGGTTAAAGACGGCCGCTGCCCCCAGTTCCAACGCCTTTTGCAAACGGAAGTCCACCACGTCGAGGGCGACCCAGGCCCTGGCGCCAAACAGCTTGGCCACCATGCCCGTATAGAGCCCCGCTGGCCCTAGCCCGATCACAGCCACCGTGTCGGTCGGGCGCATGGCCGACCCGTAGACATTCCGCATCGCCCCACCCCCGGCCAACTCCAACAAGGCTCCTTCGTCGTACGAGACCCGGTCGTCCAGTTTGACGACGGCGAGCTTGCTGGGGTTCAAGGTGTTGTACTCCGCAAAAGCCCCCGTCCCTTTCCAATAGGCGGTGACGCGATCACCCTCGGCGAAGCCGGTCACGTCCTTGCCCACCTCAACGACCTCACCGCTCTGCTCGTGCCCCAGGATGTGCGGGTAGCCGCCGATGTAGTCAATAATGGACGATGTGCCCGCATAGACCTCCCAGTCGGACATGTTGCAGATGGCAGCCCGATGGATCTTGAACAAGATTTCGTCGTCGCCACAGGTGGGTTTCTCCACCTCCTTGACCACCAGGGTATAAGGTTTTTCAATCACTGCTGCACGCATAGAACTCCTCCTGAACATTCTACGTTTGACGTTTGACGTTTCACGCTTCACGTTTCACGTCCGTTGTCTCCAAATAGGCCAACGTCTGCTCATAGGTCTCCGCCACGCGCTCCGCCTCCACGTGGGGTTCCAGGGTCAAGAAGCCGGCATACCCATCTGCCTCTAAGCGGCTCAGAAGCCCATGATAGTTGATGGCCCCCTGGCCCAGGGGAAGGCAGACGTACTCACCGCTGTGATCGGTGAAGCGTAGCACCTGGTCGCCGTGGCGATTCTGATCATACCGCGCCCCATCCTTGAGGTGCACGTAGCCGATGTAATCCTGCAGAACCTCGTAGGCGTAGGGGTAGGGCTCTACGCCAGCGAAATAGAAGTTGCAGGCGTCAAATGTAAGCCTGAAGTAAGGCGAATTGATCCGCTCCACCAGCTCCCGAATCCGCTCAGGGCGGCGGGTGATGTCGCTGGCCTGAGGATCATCTCCCAACACGTCGAACTCGTTTTCCAGGCACAAGGTCACACCCAGAGCGGCTGCTTGCTCCAGGCAGGGTTGCAGGTTCTCAATGTAGCTGGCAATGGCCTGACCATCGACGTTGTCTTCTCGCACTGGCCCGTGCCCGAAGTAGGTGTTGGCCATCCTGGCTCCCAGGCGGTGGGCCACCTCGATCCCTTCCAGGAGCAGGGACTGCTGGACAGCGACGTCCCCTGGCAGATAGAGGTGGGTCCAGGTGGACACGGCTATCACGTTGACGCCGGCTTCTCGAATGAGGGCAATGCTGCGCTCCAGGCCCTCCACCCGGGTGTTCTTGGGAAACCACAGCTCGACGTGATCAATCTGGTGGCGCCGGGCCACCCCTAACAACATGGTGATCGAAGCGCCCTCGTAAAAGTCCCCGGTGCCTGAGATGGCTAGTTTCATCGTCTTTCTCTCCTCAGTTTGTGAGTGGACAACCTCAAGTTGATCATGTGTTCGACAAGAAACCAGGTTTTTCTCTGCAATAGACAGTATTCTGACTGAGCAAAGTGACTGCGACAATGATGATGCCTCGCTTTTGGGTGCAAAACCCTGGTTTCTTCAGCAACGAGCCTGCAACACAGTGTTCATGGATGTGACCTTTAGCTTGGCTACATCGGCCGCGGAGCCACGAAGCACGATTTCACGTCGCTCTCCTGGTAGCAAGTCGAAGTAGTTGTCCTCGACCCACACGCCAGGAGGAACCTGTAGCCTCACCGCCCACGTGAAGGCCGTGGTTTCCAGTTGCAGACGGAACTCCTGATCCCCGACCTGCTCTAACGTGTGGACGATCTCAGCCGTAGGCAGGCACAGATCTTTGAACCTGAAGCCCGTCAAGAACCATCGGTTGCGGCTCACAGGCTGGCCGCCTACCAGGAGATGGGCAAAGGGCACGAGACGTCCGCCCTGCTCACGGGAAGCGGGTGGCAGGGGTATGCTTGTCATCCGTCGGGCGCTGTTGGCAGAGCTGACCGTCTCTAGCATCTCCACCTGCCTGGTCGAGTCTGTCAGATCCAACACGCCATACTCCACCAGACATTCGTAGCTTTGGAGTGTACCATTGGTCAGCCAGAGTGTCAAGCCGTGTTCTTCTTCGTGAAAGGAGACCAGGAGAGGCGCCAGGGCCCGGCGGACGTAGTAGAAAGCGGGCTTCTTGTTCAAGTAGTAGTCCACAATAGACCAGCCGATAGCTCCCCAGCAGTCGGAATACATCCAGAACAAGGCCCCGCTGGTGGCAAACTTGCGGTGGCGGAAGTGCTCCAACGAGTACTTCAGGGCCTCAGCCTGAATGATCTGGGTGGCCAGGAGATACTCTGTTAGGGAAAGCGTCTCAGGCTCCCGCCAGTACAGTCGCAGACAGGTAGCCAGGTTGTCCTTCTCGAACTGGTTGTTGTGGAAGTCCCAGGCAGGCGAGCCCACGTGAAGCTCGTCAGAGGGCAGGAAGCGGCGCAGGCTGTCCTCAACAGGTGGAGAGAGCATGCCGTACTCGCTGATGAACTTGCCCCGTTCCGTCCCCCAACGGCGAAAGTCCACCCGCTCAATCGGGTCTTTCAGGTTGATGGGCACGTCCCAGTGGTGTCGGTCGCCGACCAGTTCGCTGTTGTGGTCGTCCCCTCCGTAGGGGCTGGAAGGCCAGTAGGGGCGGGTGGGATCCAGTCGGGCGCAGACTTCGGGCAGGATTTCGTGATAGAGCTTGCGCCCGTAAAACGTCGGCATCTCCCACCCGGCATGGACCCGCCGGTCGTAGATCCAATCGTTCTCGTTGTTGCCGCACCACAGCGCCAGGCAGGGGTGGTTGCGCAACTGCCTGACGATTGTTTCCGCCTCGTGCTGCACCTCGGCGCAGAACCCGGCGGCATCGTCTGGATAGAGGGAGCAGGCGAACATGAAGTCCTGCCAGACCATGATCCCGGCCTGGTCGCACAACTGGTAGAAATACGGATCTTCGTAGATCCCACCGCCCCAGATGCGGAACATGTTGAAATTGGCTTCCTCAGCGGCGGTAATCAGTGCCTCGTACTTCTCCCGGCTCACCCGGGCGGGGATGGAATCGGCCGGCACCCAGTTGGCCCCCTGGCAGAAAATCGGCTGACCGTTCACCTGGATGGTGAAAGAGGTGCCCTCGTAAGCGCAAGCGGCCTCGTCGCCTGGCAACGGCTCCTGAGCGAGGCTGATCTCCCGGATGCCGAACTGCGTCTCGTAACGATCCAGCGTTCTGCCTCGCTCTGACGCTTCCAGAGAAAAGTCGTAGAGGAAGGGTTCGCCCAGGGGCCGAGGCCACCAGAGGGTGGGATTCGGCACCAACAATTCGGTCTCCACAAGGTTGATCCCTGGCTGCAAGGTCACTTCAAGCTCACGGGAGTGGGCCTCATCGCCTCGAAGCTCAAGCGTCAGGCGGGTCACGTGCTCGTCCTCAGCGAAGCTCTCGATCTCCGCCTGCACCCTCACCCGGGCCGTCTCATCTTCTTGAGTGCTACCAAGGGGCGTCCCCGCCCCGTCCAGGTGCGAGGCGAGAAAGACGTCCCGAATGGCCAGGCATTGATAGGCGCGCAACGCTATCGGCCGCCAGATGCCACACGTCAGCAGGCGGGGCGCCCAGTCCCAGCCGAAGGAGAACTGGGCCTTGCGCATCCACATACGGGGCAGGCCGCTGGCGGGCAAGCTGCTGATGTGGACATAGCGCCGGCGGTCGCTGGGGGCTGCCCGAAGGCCCACATCCAGGCGGACGACCAGCAGGTTCTCCCCCGGCCGGACGGCGTCGGTGACGTCGAAGGTGGCTGGGATGAACTGGTTGTTGTGATGTCCCACAGGCTGGCCGTTGAGCCAGATTTCGGCCGTGAGGTCGAGGCCGGCGGCGTGCAGTTCGACACGGTCGGTGTCAGCCAGGAAGACGTCGTCAACGGTGAAACTGCGGCTGTACCACCAGTCGCGAGCCTCCACCCAGCGGCAGTCCAGCGCGTTCTTGCCGAAGAGGGGCTCTGCGATACGGCCGTCGCGGAGAAGGTCGAGATGCACGTCGCCCGGCACCTGGGCCGGAATAGCCTGGTCGGCGGGAACCCCCGTTCGATACCAGCCTTGCGCGTCACCGGCGCCGGGCGCGCTCTCGCCTAATTGCCAAAGGCCGTTGAGCTCGATTTGCTTCATCAGCCCAACACCTCTCGCGCTACGTCCACCCAGCTTTGGATGGCAGCCAGTTCCGTCGGCAAATCACGAATGATTTCCAGGGAATCAACTTTGATGTAGCAAGCCACGTTGTCCGGAATCTGGGCGGCGATGTCCTGAAGGTAATGTCGTTGTTCCGCAGTCGAGGCTCTTTGCACCTTGTCCACCGGTTCCACGCAGACCTCCAGTGGCACCCCCCGACTACCCATCACCCGACAGGCCTCAGCCACATCGGTCCACGGCCCGCAATGGAAGAGGTCCATCACCGGGATGCAAGCGATGTCGTCGAGGAGCTTCGTCGTATCACCGCAGCTATGCCAATAGGAGATACCGCTGTAGTGCTCGCCAAGCTCCACCTCCAAAGGCAGCACCAGGTCTCGGTAGAGAGCAGGCGAGAGGTTCGGACAATACACGTCATCGTTCCCCAGCACGCCGCGAGTCCTCTCGATGCCCAGGAAGCCATCGCATTGTCGTTGCCACGATTTGCGGGCCTCGACGATGAAGCGCAAGAGCTGTTGGGCGAGCTCCTGATTCAGGATGAGGTCCATGAGAAACTGCTCGAAACCTCTCAGTTCACATGCCACACCGAAGGGCCCCATGATCCAGTCGGGGAACCTGACCAGAAAGTCGTCGTCCAGCGCCTCTCTCATTTCGGAGTAGAAGCGGTGCACTGAAGGCATGATGCCGCCCTGGAAGAAATCGGGCATCTCCAGAGCATTTAGATCCTGTTCGTCCCCAATGGGAGGGCTCGTGTAGTCTATCCACGGGTACCCCTCGTCTGAGAATCCGTAGGGCACGCCCAATACGGATCCTTCCAACAACATGGCGAACAGGAGGCGAAAGCTCTTGTCAATGAAGGTGTCATCCTTGAAGTGCCGCGCATGGTAGACCTTCATCTCCAGTTGAGCGGTCAGATAGGTGAGGGGATCGTGCCAATAGGCTTCGATGTCGAAGCCCAGGATTTCGGACCACATTGTCAGAGCAGGCTCAACCACAAAGGGGATTTTGTCTCCCCCCCTTTCATCCCCCCCAAAGCGGTGTCCTGAGCTTGTCGAAGGGTTGGGGGGGAAAGAGGGGGGGCGCGGCAGGGTGCGGATCAGCGCCGGTTCCCAGCGCTCGTGCGGGACGATCTGCCAGTAGAGAGCCCGTGCCTGGTTCTCCGGGCTCTCGTGGATCTCCCGTACCTGGTCCATTAGTGACTTGATGCGGTCTCGACTGACTTCCACCTTTCTTATCCTTTCAAAGCGCCCGCGGTCATGCCCCGGATGAACTGCTTCTGGAAGAAGAAGTAGAAGATAATGGGAGGCAATGAGGCCATGCTCAGCGCCGCCAGCATAGGCCCCCAGTCTGCGGCCCAGATGTCTTTGAAGACCATCAACGCCAGGGGGATGGTGTTAAGCTGAGGGCTTCGCAGAAAAGTCAGCGGATACATGAAGTCGTTCCACAGGAAGACGAAATAGAAGATGGCAATGACGGTCAGGCCACCGCGAGCTAACTGCAGTGCCACCCGCCAGAAGACGCTGAACTCGGAGCAGCCATCAATGCGCGCTGCCTCCAGGATCTCGGTCGGTACCGTTAGAAAGAAAGAACGCATGACAAACACACCGAAGGACGTGGAGCTGAAGTAGATAAGGAATAGGGAGAGATAGTTGTTAATCAGATGCAGGCGGTCGAATATGACGAAATTCGGAAGGAGCGAGACGTGGGGGGGCACCATCATCCCGGCCAGCCAGAAGTAGAACAAGAAGGTTTTGCCTGGGAAATCGAGCTTGGCGAAGACGTACCCAGCCATGGTCGAGATGAGCAGGATACCAGCCAGAGAGATGGAAGTCACGAAGATGCTATTGAGGAACGCCCGGCCAAATTTGGCGACCTGCCAGGCTTCAACGTAGTTGTTGAGGGTGGGGCGAAGTGGCAGGGAAAACGGGTGTGAGAGTATCTCCCAAGTCTCCTTCAGCGATCCCAGTAGCATCCACAGCACCGGGTAGGCCACAACCACCAGGATCAACAGGCAGATGGTGTAATAGAACAACGATGGCAATATCTTTCGTAGCTTTTTGGACTTCACAGGCTACCCCCTGTTGGGCTTAGTACTCAACCTTCGTGCCTCGACCCCGCAGCCACAACTGCAGCCCACTGACAGCAAAGGTGATGACAAACAAGACCATCGCATAGGCCGAACCGTAACCCATTCGGCTGTGTTTGAAGGCTTGAAAATACATGCGCACAGAAAGCACCTCTGTAGCGAAAAAGGGCCCTCCCCCGGTCATGACTATGACCAGATCAAAGAGTTTGAAGCAGACAATAGTGATCAGGACGACTACCGTGGTGGTCGTTTCGCGCAGAAGCGGAAGGATAATGCGCCAGATAATATCCCAAGAGGTGGCACCGTCCACTTTGGCCGCGTCGAACAACTCATCTGGGATCGCTTCCAACCCGGCAATGAAGATGAACATACTGAGGCCAAAATCCTTCCAGATATGGACAAACACCAATACATAGAACGCCAGTGTGGGGTCACCCAGCCACACTGGCTGTACGTCGCTCAGGCCGATAGTCCGCAGGAGAACATTCACCAGACCTTGGGATGGCGATAGAATCAAAGAGAACAAGATACCCACCACCACCAGGGAAAGGACGGTGGGCATGAAATACACTCCACGGAAGAAAGTGGATAGATGGAACTTCTGTTCCAGAATGAGCGCCAAAGCCAAGGCAGACACCGTTTGCACCACGATCACCACGACGACGAAGTGAAAATTGTGTTTCAGCGCTCCCCAGAAGAACCTGTCGTCCATCAGCGCGGCATAGTTGCCCAGCCCTACCCACTTCATCGTCGCGAAACTGTAGCCCTTCCAGTCGAATAGGCTGAAAAAGAACACTCCCAAGATAGGCAAGAAGTGAAAGGGGATGTAGAAGACAAGTCCGGGCAGCAGCAACAGGTATGCAGTCAGGCTACGTTGATTAGTAATCCGCATTCTTAGGCGACGCCTGGCCGGCAGCACATTTCCAGAGTCAGTGTCCATTGACCAACCCCTCAAAACCTCTTGAACGACAACCAAACGTTATCGGCCCGTAATTACTCAGCCTGCTCGGCTTGGATCGCCAGATCCAAGCCTCAGTGCGCAAGAGTCCTGCATTTCGCCTGCCAAACCGCTGGATTTGGCAATCCAGCGGGAGCCTGAGTAGTTCGACAATGTTAAGCTTAGACCTCCGAGGTCTCCAATGGGTGATTGCACCCGTCGAAATGCCTGCAAAAGCTACGATTTCGCCATCCTAGAGCTGTTTCACAGACCTCGGAGGTCTGACGCAGGCGAAGTTAACATTGTCAAGGTAGTACATCGGCCCAAAGAATAGGGCTTCCTTCAGCGGCTCTGGGAAGAGCCAGGCAAAAGGAAGCCCCTTGCGAACAACAGGCACTACTCCAGCGACAAGACGCCCTCTGCCTCGTGTATCTCTTCGATCAACTGTGCCCACTCTTCAGTGTTGATCTGTCCAGAGAGGATACCAGTGGACCCTGCCCAGTGGCCGTCGTTGCGCACCGGCCCAGGGATGTAGAGCTCTAGCAGGTCAACTACGGTTGCAGATTCCAGGTATGCGGCGATGGCGACCATCTCCGATCCGGCGGTCTTATCATTCACCGCGCCTTTGACAGCCAGGAATTCCTGTGCTAACTCGACCCACAGCGCAGCGTTCTCCAGGCGGGTGATGTACTCCACGAACATCACCGCTTCGTCAGCGTGCTTCGATTTGCTGGCGACAGTCCATTGCACATTGCCACCGGCGAGCGCGACGTCGTCACCGCTTAGGCTGGGGATGGGGATGAACTCGAACTCCCAATCTGGCGGAGCCAGATCGCCGCCTTTCTGATACAGGTGCCAGGAACCGGCCTGCCAGAACGCACCTTCTTCCTGGAAGTAGAGGGCTCGGCCCACGTTACGGTCGTCGGCGGCTGCACCCAGGGCCATGTATCCCTTCTCAACCATCTCTTCGAAATGACTCAGGGCATCAACCACGTCGGGGTCTGTCCACTTCTTTTCCCGTTTGGCCAACGCCATGATGTCATCCTGGGATAGGTTCTTCTGGAGCAAGTGCATTACCCAGTGACCACCGGTCCAACCAACGCTCCCGCCACCAAAGGCCAGGGGGATCTCCCCGTTCTCCTTCAGCGTCTCGAACATGGCCATCAGATCATCCCAGGTCTCGACGGTAGTGGGGTCGAGGTCGTACTTGCTCAGGATCGTGGGGTTGTACCAGAGCAGGTCCAGAACGAGCACGCCCCACGGAATGGCGTAACGCCGGCCCCGGATCACGGAGTTGACCTCGGCGGTCCCCGGTATGAACCGATCCGCATGTGCGTCGTACCAGTTGGTCAGGTCGTGGATCAGGCCAGCATCCACGTAGTCCAGCAACTCGGCGCGCGACTCGGTAACGAACACGTCGGGCGGCTCCCCACCTAGCATCGCTGTGTGTAAGGTATCCTCCCAAACCTCGTTGCTGATGCCTCGGTGCTCGACGGTGATCCAGGGATACTCCTCCTGGAAGCCGGCAACCCACTCTTCCATCCCCGTGGTCTTGGGTGGGGCCGTGAACTCTGTCCACACGGTGATCTTCACTGGCACCGGTGTGGGCGTCACCATCACTTCTTTCTCGACCACCACCTGCTTCTCGATCACCACCGTTTCCACAACGGGTTTTTCGACCACCACTTCCTTCTCCACCTCGACAGTGACCGGAACCTCCTTCTCGACGATCACCTGCTTCTCGACCGCGACGGGCACTTCCTTCTCGACCACTACTTCCTTGATCACCTCTACCTCTACGGGCACCTGCTTCTCTACCACGATAGGGGTGGGCTGGGCGCAGGCGGCGAGAAGAAGCGCCAACGCAATCGTCAGAACAAATGACCTTTTCATTATCTTCCTCCTTCTTCTTGTAGTGATTGACCCTCGCCTCGCTTCTGAGGCCAGGGCGACGCAGTATGCCTGGAGCTGCGTCCTCTCTCCATACAGCACCTATGCCTGGTTATCCTGTTCTTTCATCACCTCCTTCTTCCGACCCTTCTCCATGGATAGCACCACAGGCGGCGATGAAGTCGGTTGACTCTACTGTAACTCCCACCAGAGCCTCGAACCAGAGCAGCATCCGCCTGGTGAAAGCCATCTCATCAATCTCATGAGGGAGCTCACTGGCCAAGGCACAGTCGCGTAGAAGGATCACTTTGAAATTGCGGTAGAGGGCATCCAGCATCGTGCTCATCAGACAGGCGTCCAGACGGAAACCAACGCAGATGAGATTGTGGATCTTCAGGTTACGGAGAAGGCTCTCTAAGCGGGTGGCGAAGAAACCGGAGTAGACGTGTTTGCGCACGTAGAAATCGCTGGGCTGGGGAGCCACGGCCTCGGGGAACTGCAACTGACTGGAAGGACCGTAGTGGTACTCACGGGGATCCACTGTGTCCTCGCGAAAAGCCTCTTCCATCTCATTGTCCAGACTCTGACGCAGCTTATGGGCGTATTCTGAGCGCCCTAGCGCAATGCGAGGGCCACTGTTCGTCACGTAGACCACAGGCAGGCCCGCTGCCCGCGCCGCTGCCACAGCAGGGCCAATGTGCTCGACAGTGATGTCACGCCACAGGCGGCAATCCTTTCGGGAGAGGGGCTTGTCATTCCCCTGGGATGCCTCACCACCATCGTCACCCATGCCCGGCAAATAGACATCCACCAGGACGAAAGCCGTTTCAGCCGGATGGAGCACCAGTGTCTCCTCTGCGTGTCCCAGGTGCTCTTCGGCGGGGAACCAGCGATAGTAGCGAGCTTTCAGCTTGAGCATGAAGCTACCCTCTCAGCAAGGATTGATGCAGCGTGCCATGTAGGACGCAATTGGGTATCACCTGTCGGATTCAGCGGTGAATAGGTCGCCCCACTGTGAAGCCATGGTCAGGTTTGCTCCTGGTGGTCGTGCCTGGGGAGAGAGTAGCGGCTGCGCAGGTGCTCGAGCATCAGACGGTGGGCTTCAGCCGGGCGGCGCTCCTCGACAGCCCTGATGATGGCTCGGTGCTGACGGATAGACTCCTCCGGTCGGCCCGGCACGCGGAACAACTGGCCAATGGTCTCGTGGGCGAGATGGCCAAAGATCTGTTGTAGTTCCAACAGCACGCGGTTGCCCGTCGCCTGGGCCAAACGCATGTGAAATCCGATGTTCTCCTCTACCGCGCTGCCACCGCTCTCGATGCAGGCAGCCTGCTGATCTACGATGGCTTCCAGGGCAGCGATGTCATCGGGTGTCGCGCTCTCGGCAGCCAGGAAGGCGATCTGGGATTCGATCAGCTCGCGAGCCTCCATTAGGTCCACGATGTACTCGTCGCCCTGGATCTGGTTCATGAGGCTGTGCAGGCGACCGGGGACGGCCACGTTGTCTTTGACGTAGCTGCCGTCACCCGCACGGATCTCGATGAAGCCCATAGCTTCAAGCATACGTAGGGCCTCGCGCACGGAGGTGCGACCCACGCGGAGCATCTCGGTGAGCTCGCGTTCGGAGGGCAAGCGCTGACCAGGGCTCCAGGTGCCGTTGGCGATCAATTGGCGCATCTGCTCAACTATGGAATCGTAGACGCGCTGACGTTCCACAGGCTGTAAGATGGCTTTTTTAGGCATTTTCCCCATCGGTTGAGATAAAGAATCGGACTGCTAGTCAGTTATCTGATGGTCTGCTGGTCTGACCAATTATACTGCAAATCGCAGAAATGTCAAGTGGCCTTGTGGTCGGACTTTGGACAAATGGGCCCTTACGCTGCAGACCAACGGCACCATCCTGAATGAGGAGTGGTGCCGCTTCTTCCGCGAACATAACTTTCTGCTTGGCCTCAGTCTGGACGGCCCCCGCGAGCTGCACGACGCTTACCGTGTTGACAAAGGCGGCAACTCTACCTTCGACCGCGTGATGGCCGGGGTACGTCTGCTGAGGAAACATGCGGTTGCGTTCGCTGCGAAAGCCCACAGTTGTTCTTGACACGCTGGGGAACCTTTTACATCCTTGCTGCGTCTAGTAAGTGAATTGGCACACTGCATCCAGAAGGAGGCCACGAAGATGAAGATGAGAATTTTGTTAGCTACAGTTGTGCTTTTGGGATTGATCGTAGTCACGGCGGAAACCTCGTACGCCGACGGCATCATTATCCCCAAACCGCCCCCCCACATCCCTATCACCGAAGTCCCCAACCTGACTATCAAGTACCATCGAGTGAGGGTAACCATCGAGAACCAGGTGGCCACCACTCGCATAGATCAGGTCTTTGTCAACGAAGCGCGCTACGAGATGGAGGGCACCTATATCTTCCCTCTGCCTGAGGAGGCGGCGATCTCGGAGTTCTCCATGTGGGTGGATGGGGAGAAGCTGGAAGGCCAGATGCTCGATAAGGACAAGGCCCGCCGCATCTACGAGGACATCGTGCGCAGCCGCAGAGACCCAGCCCTCCTGGAATACGTGGGAAGGAACGCTTTCCAGGCGCGGATCTTCCCCATCCCCCCCAACGGGGAACGGCGCGTCGAGCTGGAGTACAGCCAGGTGCTCTCAATGGAGGGAGAACTGGTCAAGTACGTTTATCCTCTAGACACCGAGCGTTTTTCCGCCAGACCTCTGGAAGAAGTGGCTATCAGTGTCGAGATCCATTCCAACGAACCCATCAAGGCCATCTACTCCGCCAGCCACCCGGTAGCGGTGGACCGTCGCGGGGATTATAATGCCACAGTAGGTTATGAGGAATACGACGTGGTTCCCGATCGCGACTTCGAGCTCTATTATACCATCTCGGATGAGGATTTCGGGCTCAACCTGCTGAGCTACCGCGAGCCTGGTGAAGACGGCTTCTTCCTCCTGCTCGTCGCCCCCAAGGTCGAGGTGGAAGAGAGAGAGGTGGTGGCCAAAGATGTCATCCTCGTCCTTGACACCTCCGGCAGCATGCGAGGCGAGAAGCTGGCTCAGGCGAAGGGGGCTCTGGAGTTTGTGCTGGACAACTTGAACGACGAGGACCGGTTCAGTGTTATCGCTTTCAGCACGGGCGTGCGCCAGTATGCCGCCAGGCTTCAGCCGGCCGATGAGCGAAACGAGGCCCTGTACTTCGTGCGGGAACTGGAAGCTGTGGGCGGTACCGATATCAACCGCGCCTTGCTCGAAGCTTTGGCCCAGGCTGGAGGAGAGCGGCCCACGCTCATCATCTTCCTCACCGATGGCCTGGCTACCGAAGGAGTTGTTGATACGGAGCAGATCATCGCTAACGTCGCCCAGGCGGCCACAGAATCGGTCAGGATTTTCACCTTCGGCGTGGGCGATGAGGTCAATACCGTCCTGCTGGACACTCTGGCCCAGAGCCACCGTGGGGCCAGCGCCTACGTGCGGCCGGGGCAGTCTATCGAAGAGGAAGTCTCGGCCTTCTACGCCAAGGTCAGCTCGCCGCTTCTGGCCGATCTCCATCTCGATTTCGGCGAGGTGCACATCGAGGACACCTATCCCTATCCTCTGCCCGATCTCTTCGCGGGCACCCAACTGGTGCTGGTGGGCCGCTATCGCCAGAGCGGTTTCACCACTGTCACCCTCGAAGGCGAGGTGAATGACCGTCTCCAGCGTTTTGCCTATGACGACATCCATTTTCGGAGCGAGGGGGGCGAGTCGTTCATACCTCGCCTCTGGGCCACGCGCAAGATTGGCTACCTTCTGAGCCAGATCCGGCTCCACGGCGAGAGTAGGGAATTAGTGGACGAGATCGTGGGCCTCAGTGTGCGCTACGGCATCATTACCCCTTACACGTCCTTCCTGGTGGAAGAAACAGAGAGGGCGCTAACCGAGGCCGGACGGGAGGTCCTTGTTGAGAAAGAGGTCCAAGTTATGGCCACCCCGGCTCCGGCTTCCGGGGCAGAGGCGGTGAAGAAGAGCGTCGCCCAGCAATCCCTGCGCGGAGCGGACACGGTGATGGCGCCAGCCATGGCCGAGGTCAAGCACGTGGGCGAAAAGGCTTTCGTCTTGCACGACGGGGTGTGGACCGACACCCTTTTCGAGCCTGATCGGATGGAGACGGCCAAAGTAGGTTTCGGTACCGAGGGCTATTTCGATCTCCTCGCGGCGCGGCCGGAGTGGGGCAAGTACTTGGCCCTGGGCCAGCACGTCATCGTCGTCTCGGAGGGGCGGGCCTATGAGGTGACTGAAGGGGATTATGGGCCTGTCGCGCCTACCCCGAGCGTAGTCGAGGGGAGCCCAGTCGCCAGGCCTGTCCTGAGCCCAGTCGAAGGGCCGACGGAACCGTCACCCTCCGTTCTAGCCCCTGAACCCACGCCCACCGTCCGTCCCCCTGAATCCACTCCCATCGTCCAATCTTCTGAGCCCACTCCCACCACAGCCCCTGCTTCGGCAGAGGGCCAGGGGAAACCGATCTGCCCTGGGGCGGCGCTCAGCGCGGTGCTGCCTCTGCTGGGCCTTGCCCTTGCCTGGAGGAGGCGTTAGGCAACCTTCTCAGCTCCTCCCTCGCTGATCTAATATCCCCCGGTAGGGGCAACCTGACGGTTGCCCCTACTGCCAAAATGCCCCCTATCAAATTTCTGTCGCCATAGGTTTTGACATATCAGAAGCTATGTGCTAAACTACAGCTACGCGGTAGTGTCCCCAACTCTCAGAGACCATTATTCGTTTGATGTTGGGCGCCTCTGCTCGACATCTTTAGTAAAGTTACCAGCAGATTACAAAAGAGGAGGAGTGAAGAGTGATGAAAAGCCATCGAATCTTTGCTAAGCCTTGGTTCAGGGTTATGGGCCTCTGTTTGTTTCTGGGGGCAGTGTTGCTGGTAGCGGCAATCTTCAATCTGCCAGCCTTGGCTGAGCCTCCTACGCCACTAGGGCACAAGGAGCCGAGCCTTCTCACCCCTAACGAGGGTCTGAAAAGCGATCTGAGCAATCGGGATGACAGCGAGCAGAAGTTGCAGGTCACTCCCAAGCCAGAGGTCGGCCAGTCTTCTGGCCCTGAGCGATCAGGGGAGCAGCGACCGAGTGAGGCCACCTTCGCCCAGCAGGGGATTTATGGTCAGGTTACCCACAATGGGGCGCCAGCATCAGGCGTGGGGCTCAACTTGCGCTTCTACAATGGCAGCACTTGGTCCACCGCTGCCACCACGACCACCGGCGGCGATGGGCGCTACGATTTCGTTGGGGCGCCGAGTCTAGGATCAGGCCAGACGTACTATGTACGCTATGACAACAGCGGCATGGGGGATAGCTATCTTTGGTACTGGCTAGGCCCCGACATCACCACCTACGCGGCTGGTAGCGTAGTCCACGGGGGCGATTTCGACATCGCCAATGTATCCTTGCTCGATCCACCTAATGATGTTACCCGTAACTTGCCCGTCACCTTCCGCTGGGCACGCCGCGAGCTGCCGGGCGACACTTACCGCCTTTATATCTATGACCCTGACACAGGCTTCGAATGGACAAGCAGTGACCTGGGCGATACCGATTCGTATACCCTCGAATCTCTGGTGTCTGGGATGGAATACGGACACCCGTACCGGTGGACGGTGTGGGTCTACAATGGCTCAGATAGCTTGGGCCTGGCGTACTACTATAGCAGTATAACCTTCGCTACAGGTACCCCGACCCCAACGACAACCCCGCCCGCCGGTGCTGAGGGGATTCATGGTCAGGTTACCCACAATGGGGCGCCAGCATCAGGCGTGGGGCTCAACTTGCGCTTCTACAATGGCAGCACTTGGTCCACCGCTGCCACCACGACCACCGGCGGCGATGGGCGCTACGATTTCGTTGGGGCGCCGAGTCTAGGATCAGGCCAGACGTACTATGTACGCTATGACAACAGCGGCATGGGGGATAGCTATCTTTGGTACTGGCTAGGCCCCGACATCACCACCTACGCGGCTGGTAGCGTAGTCCACGGGGGCGATTTCGACATCGCCAATGTATCCTTGCTCGATCCACCTAATGATGTTACCCGTAACTTGCCCGTCACCTTCCGCTGGGCACGCCGCGAGCTGCCGGGCGACACTTACCGCCTTTATATCTATGACCCTGACACAGGCTTCGAATGGACAAGCAGTGACCTGGGCGATACCGATTCGTATACCCTCGAATCTCTGGTGTCTGGGATGGAATACGGACACCCGTACCGGTGGACGGTGTGGGTCTATAATGGCTCAGATAGCTTGGGCCTGGCGTACTACTACAGCCTGCTAACTTTCGCCGCAGGTGCGCCCACGCCTACGCCGACGACCACTCCCACGATGCCATACAAGGTCTTTCTACCGCTAATTCTGAAAAACCATTCCTAGCCGGTAGGGGCAACCGTCCGGTTGCCCCTACTCCCCCAAGAACGTCCCTCGCGAACTCCTGGTGCAATCCGTTTTGACATCTCAGAAGTTATGTGATAAACTACCGTCAATAATGACGCAGTGTCTCCAATTCCCAGAGACCATTATTCGTTTGATGTCGGGCATCTCTGTTCGACATCTTTAGTGAATTCACCGGCAAGCGACAAAGGAGGAAAAAATGAAAAGCGATCGAATCTTCGCCAAGACTTGGTTCAGGATTGGAAGCATTTCCTTGGTTCTGGGAGCAGTGCTGCTGACGGCAGTGCTCAATTTACCGGCGGCGGCTGAGCCACCCGAGCCACCGGCGATGCCTCCGTATTCTCAGCAGGCGGATGCCTGGCGAGATGAGCCTGAGCCAGCGGCTACGCCATCATCGGGAGTCAAGCCAGGCCAGGTGTTCCTGGACACTTCTGGCATAGTCTGGAATAGCCCCATAGAAGTCGCCAGTAGTGCCAACGGCTGGACCACCATCATGACCGAGGGCTTCGAAGGAACCTGGCCTAGCGGCAACTGGACTTTAGGCGAGATGGGAACTAACGACTACAAATGGGCCAAGAGAACCTGTAGACCCTATAGCGGGTCCTATAGCGCCTGGGGTGTGGGCGGTGGGGTTAACGGTAGTAGCTTGCAGTGCGGCTCCTACTATCCCAGTGGTGCCAACTCGTACATGCTCTACGGCCCCTTCGATTTGAGCAGCGCCACCGCTGCCGAGCTCCTTTTCTACCGTTGGAATCTGACCGAGTTAGGTCCTGATTACCTTTTGTGGGGGGCTTCTATTAACGGCTCCAACTTCTATGGCACCGTCGCCAGCGGAGATTCTGGCGGTTGGCAGTATACCAGCTTCGACTTGACCAATGTCTACACTCTGGGCGACTTGACCGGCCAGTCCCAGGTCTGGATCGGCTTCTTCTTTGTCAGTGACTCGGCCAGCAATTACGCGGAGGGAGCCTACGTAGACGACATCACCCTTCGGGCAACAACCGGTGGGGACTGCCCTGGAGCGTCGGAAAACTCATATATCCAAGGAACGGACAACGAGAATAACCAGCACTATGGATACGCCGACGGGGATATGTATCCTGCGAACGATGAGTGTATTTACAACGAGCGCGACAAGGCCCTGTGCCCGGACCTTACGAACCCCTTAGCGCCCATCGAGTTCAATATCGTCGTTGATTCCCTGCCATCAACCCCCACAAGCGCGGCGCTCAACCTCTATGCCTGGGACGTTGACGAGGAGGGGGATCCACAGAATCCTGATGGGCCAGTGGAACGAGACAGGGTCTACTTCAACGGGCATTTTGTCGGCACCTTGACCGGATGGAACCAAACCTGGAGCACTTCGCACTTCAACGTTGACCCTTCCTGGGTCAATGAGGGAAACAACCTGGTGGAAGTGCTGATAGATGAGTACGACGGCTGCTGGTGTGTGAGTATTGACTGGGGTCAGTTGGTGCTGGGTGGCGGCGGAGGGGCGGCGTCCATCTACTCGGCTGCCTCCGATAGAACTTGCTACCAGCCTGGCTGGCCGGTGTACGTGCAGATGATACTGCGCACGACGTTGGCAAGTCAGGAGGTGCGGATCGAGGTTAACATCGTTGACCCTAACAACGTTACCAGAGCTAGCTGGACGGATACCAGAACCCTCACCGGCCCCAGTACGAACAACGACGTCATCGCTAACCTGACCATACCGTCCAATGCCCCCGAAGGCGACTACACCATCCAGATCTTCATCTATGACACCTGTAGTGAGACCCAGAATGACTACCATGAGATACCCATTGAGGTTGACCGGACGTGCGGGGAGACCGTGACGGTGACTGCGACGGCCACCAGAACACCGACCAGGACGCCCACCAGGACGCCTACCAGAACACCGACCAGGACGCCCACCAGGACGCCTACCAGGACCCCTACTCCCACCGCAACGCCTACCCCCACCACGACACCCTACTGGAAGCCCGGCGACTGGCCGGACTACGCTCCCAACGGGATGCCCGACTTCGACCAGAGACAATATGAATGGTGGGATCCCTGGGATCATGAGTGGTCTTACGGCGGGCCGGTGTCGGTGGCCAACTGCCTGTGGTGGTTCGACTCCAAGATGGAACCCTACCCGGTGCATCCACCGGCCATCAACGACCACTATCCCATGGTCGAATCGTACAGCCCCGGCCAGTTGGATGACCATGATCCGCTGAACGTGCAACCATTCGTCGAGCACTTGGCCTGGCTAATGGACACCGATGGGCAGCGGAGTGGCCCTGACCCGGACAAAGCGGGCACCGACCCGTGGAACATGTACTACGCCGTTCAGGAATATCTGGCCTTAAAAGGCTTGAACTACAACTACTCGGTTACGGCGTATGAGCAGCCTCCCTTTGACTGGGTAGAGTACGAAATAGAGCGGTGTGAGGACGTCATCCTGCTCCTGGGCTTCTGGAGATGGAACGCCGAGCGTCAGGAGTGGGAGCGCTTGGGCGGTCACTACGTCACTTCAGCGGGGGTGGATTCGCACAATCGCCTCATCGCCTTCAGTGATCCTCGGGAGAATAGGGCTGAGGAGGGTTGGCCAGGGCGGGTGAAAAATGGCATATTGATCTCGCACTACCCTATACCTGGTCACTCGCACGATGTGCACAATGATGCAGGCAACATCTCCCATGACATATACCATGTTGTGGATACCAATAGCCCGGGTGGGGTTTGGGGCCCGGCCGACTACTACGTTGAGAGTATTGAGACTTCCTTTGGTCGTAACTACCCCAGAAACTTCCCTGAGCGGTACAGGCCGAGCCGGGACTTGAGCGAGTATGCCCTGGCGACTGTCCAGACTGAGGTCGAGTTTGCCATCGCCATCTCGCCTGAGGATATCCCTACTCCCACCCATACGCCGACGCCCACCAGAACACCGACCAGGACACCAACACCCACTCGTACCCCAACGCCCACTAGCACTCCCACGAACACGCCTACTCCTACCGTTACACCCACGGCGACACCCTACTTCAAGCCCGGTGACTGGGTTGACTACGCTCCCAACGGGATGCCCGACTTTGACCAGAGGCAGGATAATGAATGGTACAACTACGACATAGACAATTGGTCCTACTCTGGTCCGGCGGCGGTGGCCAACTGCCTGTGGTGGTTCGACTCCAAGATGGAGCCCAACCCGGTGCCCCCACCAGCGATCAACGACAACTACGACATGGTCAACTCGTACAACCCCTACGTTTGGGATGACCACGATCCGAGGAATGTGGCCCCGTTCGTTGAAGACCTGGCCTGGCTGATGGACACCGACGGGCAGCGGACTGGTAATCCCAATCATGGACTTGGGACTTACGTGTCCGACATGTATGATGCCGTCAACCAGTACCTGTCGGACCGTGGCCTGGATGAGAACTACGAGGTCACACTGATGCCGCAGCCCAGTTTTAAGTGGGTCGAGTACGAGGTAGAGCGGTGCGAGGACGTCATCCTGCTCCTGGGCTTCTGGACGTGGGATTCTGAGAACCAGCGTTGGGTTCGCACGGGCGGCCACTTCGTCACTATGGCAGGGGTGGATTCGCGCAACAATCTCGTCTTCTTCAGCAATCCCATTAAGAACAGCGCCGAGGCAGGTTGGCCAGGGCGGGTACTGGATGGCTCGCTGATTACGCACTACCCCATACCTGGTCACTCGCACGATGTGCACAATGATGCAGGCAATGTCTCCCATGACATGTACTACGCTGTGGAGACGAACAGTCCGGGTGGGACTTGGGGGCCGGCCAACTATGCTGAGAGTTACGATGCTATTGAAGCTTTCGGTGGCCAGAACTTCCCCCGGGATTTCCCTGAGCGACACAGACCAACGCGAGCCTTGAGCGAGTATGCCCAGGCGCAGATCCAGACCGAGGTCGAGTATGCCATCGCCATCTCGCCAGTCTGCACCGTGGACGGCACTAAGAAGGGCCCAGAGCAGATGAAGGCCGGGGAAGATGCAGCGGTAGTGCTGACCATCACCGGCCATGGTGACTGCCCCGTCCTCGAGAGGCACGCCGACGTGATGCTGGTCATTGACCGCTCCGGCTCAATGGACGACGATGGATGGGATCCCCTCATCAGCGATTATCAACCGATAGGCGATGCCAAAGTCGCAGCCAAGGCCTTCGTTGATAGACTGGACTTGCATCCGGGAGCTGATCAGGTGGGCCTGGTGTCCTATTCCAGCTCAGCCATGCTCAACCATCAGTTGAGCCAATCGGCGGGGACTGTCAGGTCGGCCATCAGTGCCCTCAGCGCCAGCGGGAACACCAATATCACCGAGGGCATTAATGAGGCCCAGGCAGAGCTGGAGAGCGTCCGCCACGATCCCAATAACAAGCCGGTGATGATCATCCTGAGCGATGGCAAGCACAACGTGGGCCCCGTCCCTGGGCCGGCGGCAGATGCGGCCAAGGCCAAGGGGACGAGGATCTTCACCATAGGCCTGGGAACGGACATAGATGAGGCAGAGCTGAAGGGTTTGGCGTCCTCTCCCGGCGACTACTTCTACGCGCCGACGAGCGACGAATTAGAGCACATCTACGAGCAGATCGCCGGCACCATCACAGGGATGCCGGCTACCAACGTGATCCTGACCGATACCCTCTCCCCTAACGTGGAACTGGTTCCCGGCTCCTTCTTCGGCTTGCCAGCGCCTAGCTACGTGGACTGGGTCAATGGCGTCATCATCTGGGAGATCCCGGTGTTGGGGAGGGATGAGACAAAGACCTTTGGCTATCGGGTGCATGTCCCGGAGGACACTCCAGGAGGCGAGCTATGCTTCAACGAATCAGCGATAGCTACCTACACCAACTCCAACGGCCACGAAGCTACTCTGGTCTACCCGCCAGCCTGTGTCACGGTCAAGCCTACCCTCCACGACGTCTACTGCAAGGACCATCCCGCAGACGACGGATCTGTGCCCTCCAACCCCAATGGTGAAGCCTGGTGGGAGAGTCCCGACATCTGGAACAGGCGCCAAGCGGATGGGATAGAGCAGCATGAGAACCCTCAAGCCGGTCAGACTAACTACGTCTACGTGAAGGTGCGCAACCGAGGCAATGCCCTGATGACGAACGTCAACGTTGACCTGTACTGGGCCAAGGGCGCGGCAGCGATTGCGCCTGGGGACTGGCAATACATCGGTACGCAGAACATCGCCAGCCTGCCGGCGGGACAGGTGCAGACGGTCAACTTCCAGTGGCAGCCGACGATAGGAGGGCACACCTGCTTCTATGCGGAAATCTATGCCAGTCTGGACCCTGTCACCCATAAGTGGTTGGTGCCTTTCGATAACAACCTGTGCCAGCGGAACCTACAGGTCATCGAGGACGAAGTGGGCTGGTCGGACAACGACGTCGTCATCGGCAACCCCCAGGGCAGTTCGACGCACGCTGACGTCACCGTTAACGGGGAAGACATCCCGCCTGGGTCGACAGCCTTTGTGGACTTTGAGGATGAGGAGGTCTTCGACCAGTGGCAGGATTCTGGCGGTGATCTGGAGGGAGGGGAGGTTGTTCCCGGCACCACGTCTGTGCAGCTCGACGTTAGTACTAACGCTTCTGGCCCAGGCTTGTCGGCGGCAATGGGGTCAATAGACGCCGTCATCGGCAGGTTGCCCTTGGGTCCCAATGAGAAAACGGTGATCACCCTCAGGTTGGAGGTCCCGCCGGGGGGCGAGCCAGAGCTGGAAGTGAGGGAGCAGATAGGCGGGCAGGACGTCGGTGGCAGCACCTACAGACCGCCTGCTCCTCCGGGCATAGTGTATCTGCCCGTGATCCTGAAGAGCTACACTCCGTAGAAGGCCGAAGCGGGGCCAGAGGCAACCTGAAAAGCCCAGTTGATCCAGTTGATGATGAAAACCCACCGAATCGTTGCTAGGCCCTGGTTCAGGGTTGGGGGAATCTCCCTGGTTTTGGGAGCAGTGCTGCTGACGGCGGTGCTCAATCTGCCAGCTCTTGCTGAGCCGCCCGAGCCAGCGGCGACGCCCTCATCGGAAGTTAAGCCAGGCTATATGTTCCTGGACACTTCGGGCATAGTTTGGGATAGCCCTATACAGATTGCCGCTAGTGCTAACGGTTGGAACAACATCATGACCGAGGACTTCGAAGGAGACTTCCCCGGCGCTGGCTGGCGTGTGGACGAGAATGGAACTGGCGACTACAAATGGGCCAAGAGTGCCTGTAGATCCTACGGCGGGGACTATAGCGCCTGGGGCGTGGGCGGTGGAGTTGACGGTGGTGGCTTGCAGTGCGGGGACTACTATCCCAATGATGCCTACTCGTACATGATCTACGGTCCCTTCGATTTGAGCAACGCCACCGATGCCGAGTTGCTTTTCTACCGCTGGAACCTGACTGAGTTGGAGCAGGATAGCCTTTTGTGGAGCGCCTCCATTAATGGCCTCGACTTCTATGGCGGTGCCGCAAGCGGGGATTCCGACGGTTGGAAGCATACCAGCTTCGACTTGACCAATGTCTACACTCTGGGCGATGTGACGGGTCAACCCCAGGTCTGGATCGGCTTCTTCTTTAGAAGTAGCGCGGCCAACAATCGCGCCGAAGGGGCCTACGTAGACGACGGCACCCTTCGGGCACTAGTAACTGAGGTCTTGACTCCGACTACGACACCGACACCGACTGACACGCCTACGCACACTCCTACACCCACTATGACTTCTACGCCCACTGAGACCTCGACTCCAACTACGACATCTACACCCACTAGCACGCCTACGAAGACTCCTACGCCTACTGAGACCTCAACCCCGACCAAGACGCCGACTCTCACCAACACGCCTACGAACACTCCTACGTCCACTATGACTTCTACGCCCACTGAGACCTCGACTCCGACCAAGACGCCGACACCCACTAGCACGCCTACGCACACTCTTACTCCTACCGCCACATCCACGCCGACACCATACTGGAAACCAGGAGACTGGGTTGACTACGCTCCCAGTGGGATGCCCGATTTCGACCAGAGGCAGGATGCATGGTGGTTCTCCGAGCCGGAAAGCTGGACCTACTGTGGCCCGCTGGCCGCTGCCAACTGCCTGTGGTGGTTCGATTCCAAGATGGAGCCCAACCCGGTGCCCCCGCCTACTATCAATGACAACTACGGCCTGGTCACATCGTACAACCCCGACGTTTGGGATGACCACGATCCAAGGAACCTGCCCCCGTTCGTTGAGGACCTGGCCTGGCTGATGGACACCGACGGGCAGCGAACCGGTATCCAGCATTCAGGTACTTACGTGTCCGACATGTATGATGCCGTCAACCAGTACCTGTCGGACCGTGGCCTGGATGAGAACTACGAGGTCACACTGATGCCGCAGCCCAGTTTTAAGTGGGTCGAGTACGAGGTAGAGCGGTGCGAGGACGTCATCCTGCTCCTGGGCTTCTGGACGTGGGATTCTGAGAACCAGCGTTGGGTTCGCACGGGCGGCCACTTCGTCACTATGGCAGGGGTGGATTCGCGCAACAATCTCGTCTTCTTCAGCAATCCCATTAAGAACAGCGCCGAGGCAGGTTGGCCAGGGCGGGTACTGGATGGCTCGCTGATTACGCACTACCCCATACCTGGTCACTCGCACGATGTGCACAATGATGCAGGCAATGTCTCCCATGACATGTACTACGCTGTGGAGACGAACAGTCCGGGTGGGACTTGGGGGCCGGCCAACTATGCTGAGAGTTACGATGCTATTGAAGCTTTCGGTGGCCAGAACTTCCCCCGGGATTTCCCTGAGCGACACAGACCAACGCGAGCCTTGAGCGAGTATGCCCAGGCGCAGATCCAGACCGAGGTCGAGTATGCCATCGCCATCTCGCCTGTTGTTCGCATCGTGTACCTGCCCGTGATATTCAAAGGCTCTGCCCAGTAGAGGATTGAAGTAGCTGAGAGCCAGGGAAAGCCATCGAACTCTCTACAGAGGTAGGTGGCTTTCCCTTTGTGAATCAGTCAGGTGTCGTCGCAGTGGGGAGAACAACGGATTGGCAGGATTAACGGATCAAGAGGCTTGAGCTGAGGAAGAATCCGCAAATCCTGCCCATCTGTGTTCCTAATTCAACCTGGAGAACCGACACGTAACCGTGAAAGCACAAACAGGGAGCAACGCAACTCGGATGACAATAGCTGCGGCGTTCTTGCTCGTAGTGGTGGGAATCTCTCTTACAAGCATGTCCTCGCCAACTCAGGCCAGCGATCCGCCACCGCCAAGTGCAATCCTCATCGAGGAGGCGTATCAAAAGGGGAGAATCAACTACGAGACCTCCCTCCTCTACAAGGTGTACTCCATCTTCGACCCCCAGAGGCTGCCCATCGAGTACCAGAGCAGCACACCGGGCAAGTGCGCCACTTCCATCTTAAGAGAAGTCAAGAGAAACTGGGGCACGCTGAGCCCTCAAGCAAAGGAGAAACTGGCCGCTTATCGCGCCCTTCTGTCCAGGCCCTCCCTCAGCGGGCCTGAGTTTACTTATGATACGACCCATTTCCAGATTCACTACACCGATTCCGGCAATGATGCAGTTGATCCTACCGATAGTAACGGCAACGGAGTTCCTGACTATATTGATATGATGGGGGTGGAGCTGGAAAACGTCTGGGCGGCGGAACTGGATGCCATGGGCTGGTTACAGCCGCCTTCGGACCAGACGGTGGACGGGAATCCTGATTACGATGTCTACGTCGAGGACATGCAATACTACGGCTACACCGCAGGCGATGGCGAAGCTGACCAGGGCGTCCAATCTGGGGACAACGAGAACTCACCACAGGTCATAGAACTCAACGCCTGGCACTCCTTTCTCAGCCTGGAGAACGATTACCATAATTTCCCCTGCACTCCTCTCGATTGTATGAGGGTAACAGCAGCTCACGAATTCAACCACTCCATCCAGTTCGGCTATGATGCCTGGGAGGAGGACTGGCTGATGGAGGCCACGGCGACCTGGATAGAGGACGAGGTCTACGACTACGTGAACGATAACCTGAGTCGCTCAAACCTATTTTCGTGGGAAGGGCAGAAACAAGCCCATGAGCACACGGG
>CAYMKL010000017.1:0-77286 GCA_964390805.1 uncultured Anaerolineae bacterium
TTATCTTTTGACTGAACGATTGCCTTCCGGTAACATTTTCATTTGACTTGACAGGATCAGGTTGGTGTACGTTTCAATTGCCTTGACCTGCTGGCTTGTCGCCACAATCATCCCTATAGAAGCGCTCTGTGACAACCAAATCGCCCTCGTGAGAGGTGCTCACAAGGGCGTTGCTTTGCTAGTGGGGAGCAACTGCTGCGCTTCTACAGCCTGGCGGCCACAGCCTTGGCGACTTCCAGAGTGGTGTTGCTGCCGCCCAGATCATAGGTGCGCACTTTCCCCTCGGCGATTACGTCGGCGATGGCCTGCTCCAGGGCCTGCGCCGTCTCGGTTTCCCCCAGCCAATCCAGCATCAGCTTAACCGCCAGGAGCATGGCCGTGGGGTTGACTTTGTACTGCCCGGCGTATTTGGGCGCTGAGCCGTGGGTCGGCTCAAAGATGGCGAAGTCGTCGCCGATGTTGCCGCTGGCGGCGAAGCCCAGCCCGCCCACCAACTGCGCCGCCAGGTCGGAGACGATGTCGCCGAACATGTTGCTGGATACGATCACCCCGTAGCCCTGGGGGTTCTTGACCAGCCACATGGCCATGGCATCCACGTTGGTCTCCCACAGCTCGATGCCGGGGTACTCCTCAGCGATCTTCCGCGCCTCGCGCACCATCAGCCCACTGGTCTCGCGGATCACGTTGGGCTTCTCGACCAGAGTAACTGTGGGGTAGCCGTGCCGCCTGGCGTATTCGAAGGCCTGGCGGACGATACGCTGACAACCCTGGCGGGTGAAGATGCGGCATGACAGAGCAATGTCCTCCAATGACACACCCCGGAAGGCAGCCATTCCAGGACTGTGCGCCTCCAGCGTTGCCCACACCTCCTCTGGCAAGGGGTGAAACTCTACGCCGGCGTAGAGGCCCTGAGTGTTCTCACGAAAGACCACCAGGTTAAGGTCGTCGCGGTAGTTCAAAGGATTCCCCTTGAAGGCCTTACAGGGCCGCAGGTTCACGTACAGATTGAACAGTTGGCGCATGCGCACGATGGGGCTGCGGTAGACCAAGCCCTTGCCCTGAAGCTCAGGAATCAGTTCTTTCTGCGATTCCTCCTTGGGCTTGGAGGTGATGGCGGCAAACAACGCACAGTCACAGGTTTTGAGGGTATCAACTGTACGCTGCGGCAGCGCATCGCCCTCTTTGCACCAATACTCCCACCCGATGTCGGCGGGAATGTACTCCGCGTCCAGGCGGTGTCCTGAGCTTGCCGAAGGAGCGATGGCATCCAGCACGATCTTGGCCGCATCCATCACGTCCACCCCGATGCCGTCGCCCGGCATCCAGGCTATTCTGTACTTTGCCATTTCACTTCTCCTTGTCTATTCTTCAATCCCCAACTGCTTGCGCACATGGGGGATCAATCCACCATCCTCGAGTATGTCCATAACCGAAGGCGACAGCGGCGGGAAGGCGTACTCGCCCCGTGGGGTGATAACGGCGCCGGCGGCGAAGTCAATCGCGACCTCATCGCCTGCCTCCACCGCCTCCACAGCATCGCAGGTGACAATGGGCAGACCAGCGTTGATGCAGTTGCGGAAGTAGATGCGGGCGAAGCTGCGAGCCACAATCGCCCCCACACCGGCTTCCTTGAGGCAGGTCACCGCCTGCTCACGCGAACTGCCACAGCCCCAGTTCTTGCCAGCGACGATGATGTCGCCGGGCTGCACGTTAGCCACAAAGGTCGGATCCAAGTCTTCCAGCGCGTGTTGGGCCATCTCCTTTGGATCGGAGATGCTGTAGGTGTACTTGCCGGGGAAGATGACGTCGGTGTTGACATCGTCGCCGTACTTCCACACGCGACCGGTGATTTTCGTCTCCATAGCCATTCTCCTTGACAAATAGAGGGTTATCTTGTATAATAGGGTTGGAAAGCGGGACTCGTAAGTCCTGGATCGGGCTGCTCCGATGTAAGTCGGTGATACTCCGTCGTGGCCGTAAGGGCCTGCCTTCGGGCGTGAACGGTGAGAATCGGCCCCCAGGGTGAGCCCGTTTTTCTATTCCCTCAAGACCTCTTCGACGATGATCTTGTCCTTGATGATGTTGTACAGCTCATCGTCTCCCCGCTCGTACTTCTGGCCCAGGCTCCAGACCACGGCATCTGCTGCCTGAATCCCCTTTTCCTGAGTCGAGTCCAAATGCTCTATCCGGATCAACCCCACCGTTGTCCTCTCCGAAGCACTGGCAGCTCTAACGAAGATGCTCTGTTCCAGCTTGTCCCGCAAGATTTCGTTGGTGTATCGCCGGTCAATGGCCAGTTTGAGCCAAGTGTACCGTTCGACGCAATGCCAGACGGCTTCGGCGCAGGTCAGCCGATACCGGTCTTCGGATTCAGGATGGACGGAGGCTGTGTGCTTGTCCAGGACGACAGCCACGATTTCCACGTCGAGTTCAGCGATGTACCGCAACAGGCGCGCCACTACTTTTTTGGGCGTGTGCCAGGCTTTCAGCTCGGGAACATTCCGCAGTTTCTTGCGCAGATGCTTGCGGGTTTTGGTTACGGCCTTTCTGAGCGGCCAGGGATTACGAGTAAGCACGATGGCGACGATCAGATAGCGCGACGAACCTGGGGCACGCCCCACATCGCCAGTTTCATCAGCGAAGGCCCAAACTGGAGAAGGGGAAACGACCATTGGATACTCTGCACCTATCGTGGATCAGTGATGACGCTAGTGAGGGCCGAAGCAGCCACGGTGGCCGGGCTGCCCAGGTAGATGAACGCCTCCTTAGAGCCCATCCGACCTTTGAAGTTGCGGTTGGCCGTCGAGATGGTCACCTCGCCGGGGGCCATGCAGCCCTCGTGCGCCCCCAGGCAAGGCCCACAACCTGGATTGAGCAGCGTCGCACCAGCAGCCACCAGATCGCTGATGATGCCCTGCTGGATGGCAGCCAGTAGCACCTCCCGCGAGGCGGGCAAAACCAGCAGGCGCACGTTGGGAGCGATGCGCTTGCCACGCAGGATCTCGGCCGCCGCCGCCAAGTCCTCCAGACGGCCGTTGGTGCAGGTGCCCACCAGGGCCTGGTTGATCGGCGTGCCGGCCACCTCGGTGACCGGAACCACGTTGTCCACCATGTGCGGCTTTGCCACCTGCGGGGCAAGCCCGCTCACGCCGTAGGTGATGACCCGCTCGTAGATCGCGTCCGGGTCGGCGTGAACCTCCTCATAGTAGGTGGGTGAGAAACCAGGTTCTTTCCGAAAAACCTGGTTCCTGTTGAGCCACGCCCACGTTTTCTCGTCCGGTTCGACGACCCCGTTCTTGGCCCCCATCTCGGCGGCCATGTTGGTCAGCACCATGCGGCTGGCGATGCTCATCTCTCGGACGGTCTCACCGGCGAACTCCACTGAGCAATAGTTGGCCCCGTCGGCGCGCAGGTCACCTATGATGTGGAGGATCACGTCCTTGGCCGACACCCGCTCCGGCAGTGTCCCGTTGACGACGATCCGCAGGCTCTCTGGCACGCGCAGCCAGATCTGGCCGGTGGCCATCACCGCCGCAGCTTCCGTACGTCCGATGCCGGCGGAGAAGGAGCCGAACGCTCCATAAGTCGGTGTGTGCGAGTCGCTGCCGACGATGACCGCGCCAGGCCAGGCGTGCCCCTTTTCTGGCAAAACCTGGTGGCAGATGCCCTCGCCGATGTCGTAGAAGGACGAGATGCCCTGCTCAACGACGAACTCGCGGATGATCTTGTGGTTGATGGCGTAGGTTTCGTTGGCTGCCGGCACCACGTGGTCCAGCACGATGACGCTGATGTCGGGATCGGCCATCCGTTCGACGCCGATCTGGCGGAACTTCTTGGAGATGGCCGCCGTGTTGTCGTGCGTCAGCAGCTTGTCAGGCCGAACGGTGACGATCTGCCCCGGCACAACGCTGTCCAGCCCTGCCTTGCGGGCCAGCACTTTTTCAACGAAAGTATGTCCCATTCTCTACTCCTTAGCGAGGTTTTCCGCCATCAGCTTCCATCGTTCAATCGCCCGCCCGTCGGCGGTGAACACCGGATCGCCCACCATTTCCGCCCGCAGGCCGAAGAGCTTGCGCAGGCCGGCGAACATCAGCGCGGTGGAGATGTGCGCCGGCACGCCCCCTTCGGCGATGATCCGCTCGGCGCCAGGCAGGATGACGGGTTCGAACATTTCGTACTCCAACTCGTCCTCCGCCGTCTGCTGCACCCGCAGGTCAGCAAAGTAGCCCACGCCTACCAGGTACTCTGCCAGCCCCTCCATAGCCGCCAGCGGCGTGGTGGTGTCCAACTCCAGCCGCTCGTGCACCTCATCGAAGAGCACCTCCCCCGCCCGCCAGACCACCTTCCAGGCCCCGTCGCCCCAGTTCTCCCAGATGGCTCGATAAATGGCGTAGATCTCCAGATCGAAAAAAGCAGGGTCAATCGGGTTCTCGTGCATTTCCTTCTCACCTCCCCAGTGACTTGCCGTAGGCGAAGAGGTTACCAGCCTGAAAAATGTCCATCTGCACCTGGGAAAAGGGCATGGCCTGGAGGGCCTTTTCGCCACCGAGTGTCAACTGGCCGGTCTCAAAGTCCACTTCCAACTCAGCGCCGGTCTTGAATTCGCCAGCCCGTTCGGTGAGCTCAGGCAGTGAGACGATGGGAAAGCCGCTGTTGATGGCGTTGCGCTTGTAGATCGCGCCAAAGCTCTCGGTCACGATTGCGCCGATGCCCAGCGCCCGGAAGCAATCTACCGCCTGCTGCCGGGATGACCCGGCGCCGAAGTTCCTGCCAGCCATGAGCAGGTCGCCCGGCTGGGCCTTCTCAGCGAAATCCTCCCAGCCCTCCAGGTTGCCCAGCGCGTACTGGCCCATCTCCTTCACGTCGGTTATATGCAGGTGGCTGTTGTGGAAGATCATGTCGGTGTCAATGTCGTCGTACAGCTTGCCGTCCTGGTCGGTGAGTACCCAGAGACGGCCTTTGATGTGCATGCGAAGCATGCCTGTATCTTTCATGTTCATGCCTCCGGCACGGTGATCTCGCCCTTGAGTGCAGTCCACGCCGCCGTGATCGGGCTGGCCAGGTAAGTGTCGCCCGCACCCTGCTTGCCGGTAAAGTTGCGGTTGCTGGTGCTGACCTGCACCTGTCCCCGGCCAGTCATGCCGATCTGGCCCGAAGCGCAGCCGCCGCAGCCAGGGCTGCTGATGATCAACCCGGCATCGAACAGCGTTTCGATCAACCCCTCACGCAACATGCGCGCGTAAACCTGGCGGGTGGCAGGCACGACTGAGGCCATCATCCACGGCTGGATACGCTGGCCCTTCACCACCTCGGCCACGGCCACGAAGTCCTCGAAGCGGCCATTGGTGCACGAGCCCAGGAACACCGAATCCACCCGCGTCCCAGCCACCTCGCGCACTGGCTTGACGTTGGCCGGATTGGGCGGGCAGGCGATGAGGGGTTCGAGGTCGGTGATGTCCACCACGACGGTCTCGATGTACTCAGCATCGGGGTCGGCGTACACCCCAGAAACTTCGTCTGCTGCGCGCGCACGGATGTAGGCCAGCACTTCCTCAGAGGGCGGAATAAAGCCAATGAT
This sequence comes from uncultured Anaerolineae bacterium, assembly GCA_964390805.1. Taxonomy (GTDB): domain Bacteria; phylum Chloroflexota; class Anaerolineae; order VGOG01; family VGOG01; genus CAYMKL01. Next base: position 5,579 of record CAYMKL010000017.1, read on the forward strand.
ACCTCCCATCTCGGTCAACTGGCTGGCCAGGGTGATCCGCTCGGACAGGTCCAGGGCATCAATAGCCGGGCCGTAGAACTCCACCGCCCGGCCCAGCGCGCCGCTGGAGCCCAACTGGCCCAGCACGGCCAGGGTCAAATCCCGCGCCGTGCACGGATACACAACCTCACCCTCGACGATGACCTTCATCGTGGGCGGCACCTCGAACCAGGTCTTGCCCGTCTTGAAGGCGAAGGCGATGTCCTGATCACCCATCCCCTGGCCGAAAGCCCCCACCGCGCCCAGGATGTTGAGGTGGCTGTCGGTGCCCACGAAGGTACATCCTGGCACGGCCAGCCCCTCCTCGATGGCCACGTGCGATCCGATGCCCGCGTCCACGTCGTAGACCTTGATCCCCTTCTCGCGGGCCCAAAGCCGACAGATGTGTTGGTTGTTGGCATAAGGGATGTTGTTGGCCGGCACAACGCAGTCGAAGGTGAAAAAAGTCTTGCTCACGTCGTCCAGCGGCGCGTCGCCGTAGTGGTTGCGGTAGTTCTGCACCACGTTGGCTCCGGCGAAATCGCGGGCGGTGCGCACGTCCAGGTCCATCCAAACGATCTTGCCCGGCTCGACCGATTCCCGACTGTGGGCCTGAACGATCTTCTCAATGATGGTCTTCCCTGCCATGGCTCACTCCATTCTCGCGGCCAGTTCCTTCTTCAGCATCATGCGCTGGATGCTGTGGAAACTCATGAAGTCGGCGTGGTTGACCAGTGTCGCTTCCGTGGTGCGCTTCACTTTGTCTCCCTCGCCGGCGTGGGCGGCGATCATGTGCTGCACCTCAACTGGCAATCCGAAGCGGGCCGCCAGTTCCATGCCGGTGAAGGGATGGCGCAGGAGTTTCCCGGCGTATGTCTGCACCGTCACCCCGTCATCGCGGTTCTCGTACTCCAGCAACTTGCCGATATCGTGCAATAGCCCGCCCGCGACGAGCAGGTCCATGTTCACCGGCACCCGGTCGCCGTAGATTTGCGCGAAGACCTCGGCGGCCCGGACCGCGCTCAGCGTCACTGCGCGGATATGGTCAATGTAGGAAGCCGGGCAAGGGTTAATGAGCAGGGTGAAGGGCATCCGCGCCAGCCCATCCGGCGTCCAGCCGCTCTCTTCCATTGCCGCTTCCCAGGCCTTGAGACACTTCTCGCGCAAATCAGCGTCCTGGATCAAATCGAACTCAGGGATCAGCTCCAGCAGTCTCTCTCGCATCGTCGCCTCCTCCAACCTCTAATCTCTAACCTCTAATTTCTAATTCCACCGGTCCGTCATACTCGTGAGCCGTAGGGTGAATGCGGCGCATGGGGCGCTCGCGGGTCTGCTCCTCCGTGACGTGGGCCACCAACCCGGCCATCCGCGCAATGGCGAACAGGCCGTTGCCCATCTCCGGCGGGAAGCCCATCTCGCACAGCACAGCGGCGATGGCCCCGTCCACGTTCATGGGCAGATCCCTGCCCAGGCTGTCCTTGATCGCTGCCCTCAGGGCGTGGGCCATCTCCACGTACTCGCCAGCCAGCTCCACCTCTTCGGCGACGGCGAACAGTTTCTTGGTGCGCGGATCGTCGGTATGAACACGGTGGCCGTAGCCGGGCACGCGGATCTTCTGAGCGCGGAATTCGGCCATCTTCTGGCGAGCAGCCGTAGCCGCGTCTAGTCCCTGTTCGTGTTTGTAGGCCACCAGGTCCAGTAGCACGCGCATGCAGCCCTCGATGGCCCCGCCGTGATGCCGGTTGACGGTCATGATGCCGGCCGCCACCGCCGTGGTCAGTGGCGCACCGCCGGAGGCAACCGTGCGGGCCGCCAGCGCGGAGGGCGGGGTCGCCCCGTGATCTACGCTGGACACCAGGAGAGCGTCCATCATCTTGCCATGAGCCTCGGAGGGCAGCTCGCCCCGCAGCACCAGGTAGACCACGTGGCTGAAAGGCACCTGCCCCATCAATTCGTCAATGCGGCGGCCACGAACGGCCACCTTGTTCGGCTCGATCTTGGTGATAGCAGTTTTCCAGGTTTCCTCAGACATTTCCCTTCTCCTGTAAGCTTGCTCTAAGGGGATTGCCAAATCCCCGCTTTGGGCCTGGATCTGGCGATCCAGGTCGAGCAAAGTAGTTGTTACAACACACCGATTTCTTTGAGTACCCTCTTCGTAACCCGGGGCAGATCGCCGAAGGAATCCACCACCGTGGCCCCCACCTGCCGCAGGCGCTCGACCTTGCCTTCGTGGGTGCCGCGCCCGCCCTCGACGATGGCCCCGGCGTGGGAGAAGCGCGTGCCGGACTTGGCCGCCTTCCCGCCGATGAAGGCGATGAGGGGCTTGGTGAACTCGCCAGCCTCGATCAGGTCGGCCACCTGCTCCTCCTGCGAGGTGCCGATCTCGCCGAACATGACCACCGCCTTGGTGTCGGGATCCTGCTCGAACAGCCTGACCACCTCAGGATGGGGCAGGCCCACCACCGCGTCCCCGCCGACGTGCACCAGCGTCGTCGCGCCGATGCCCTCCCTGGCCAGATAGTAGGCCATCGAGGAGGTGATGCCCCCACTACGCGAAGTGATGCCCACCGGCCCCTGGAAGAACCATTCGCGGGCCGACACCGCTCGGCCTCCCATCATGCCCAGCACGCCCTTGTCGGGGCTGAGCACGCCCAGGGTGTTGGGGCCGACGAACCTGGCATCCTTTTGTTTGGCGCGCTTGGAGATGGTCAGCACGTCGTAAATGGGTACGCGGTCGGGGACGATGACCAACAGCTTGACGCCGGCGTCAATGGCCTCTAGCGCCGCGCCCTTGACCAGCGGCGCGGGGATGAACAGCACACTGATGTCAAGGGGACCGGCCTCCTCCCAAGCCTCCTCAATGGTATCGAACACGGGCACGTCCAACACCTCCTGGCCGCCCTTGCCCGGCGTCACCCCAGCCACGACGTCGGTGCCGTATTCCTTCATCAGCTTGGCGCGAGCCATCCCCTCTCGGCCAGTGATGCCCTGCACCAGCACGCGCTTGGTTTGGTCAATTAAGATGGACATTGAATCTCCTTGACATTGAGTAGAAATTCTGCTATAATATTGGTGTAAGGTGCTCTGCAACTGGATGGAGCAAATAGGGTGCTGAAATGCAGCCGCCTGCTAGAAAGAGTCACGCGCCCTCGGTGCTAGCGCCGGGGGCGCAACTCGTTTACGGCAATAGGTCTAACCCCTCTGAGCGTGCCAGGATTTTGAGAATTACTCCCAGGCCCTCAAGCCCTTCTGGGTTTAATTCGTCCAGCGTTCTGGCTGCCGGTATTGTTTGGTAGGCGCGGAACAACTCATAGGCACAGACGTCGGCTAGCTGCACGGCTGCAAAGAACTCGGACTGCACAAAAACCGGGTACTCTACCAGTTGCGAACCTCCTCTGGCCTTCCTCTGACCCTGCAAGTATTCCCGATGGATCGCTATAAGACGGGCATCTTTTAAGTTGCTGCGAATGGACGTGGCCCTGGAATCAATCAGGACAAGGCCCGAACCCCTCTCCGCAGACAAGAACGCATCCACTCGACCCGGTAGGTTTTTGTAAGCAAACCGATACACATCATCTGGCAAGAGATTCAGTCGCTGAAGTGCTGGGTGAGCTTTGTCCACCACAGCAGCGAATAACCACAATGGCAACTGGCGGAGCAGATCATAGATCTCGTTCAACAGAGCATCTCGTACTTCCTGGCGGACATTTTCGAAGAATGCCTTGCCCTGCAAGAGAGACCGCCCCTTAATCTCGATATTTTCGGGTAGGATGGAGGGGAAGAACTTGAGCTTCAGATCCGTAAGTTGGTCTTGAGCACGCATGCAATCCTCAATCCTGGCCACTAACGCCGCCAAGACGAAAAACCGCTGAACCGGATCGCGCCCAGTGTTGCCAGATTCGTCAATGTAAACAAAATACACAGTTGGCCTTCCCCTCGCCTTTCATTACCTTGTGCCCGCTTTTGTCCGATACTCCTCCAACCCCGGAATTGGCAAATCCACGCGCCCGCCACCCGCCCCCTCGAAGAAGCACTCCACTTCACAGGCCAGACACTCCACACAACGGCCTTTCCTAGCCTCCTCGCGGGTGATGTTGAGCACCGGCACGCCATCCTCCAGCTTGAGGATCTGCCGCGCGCACTCCTGGACGCAGATTTTGCTCTCGCAGGTGCGGCACACGGCGTGGTCAAATCTGACCACACCATCGGTGACGGTCTCGAAGGTGTAGGGCTCCTCAGGTTCTGGACGTGGTGCCGGCGGGGCCACCTCGGCCAGCTTTCCCTCCCCGATAAGCGCCCGCAGCCGTTGGGCGCAGAAGTCGGGCGAGTCGTCCTTTTTATAGCCCTCCACCGGCGCAGACACGCGGCCGTTGAGCCGCTCCAGGATCTCAACCGCCTTGTCTTCGGCGTTGCCGCCCAGGCGAATGACCACCGGGACGTCAATCTGCTCCTCCAGGAAGGCCTTGACCAGCCCACGCGCTGAGTGGAACTGCTCCTGGCTGGCCACCCCCGATCCGGAACCGAAGTAGCCATCAATGGGGCCGGACGAAAGGATGATCCGCGCCGCGCGATAGACCTTGCTGGCTGGGGGGTTGCCGCTGGTGTCCACGTAGGTCGCCAGCTTAAACCCCTGGTTGAGCACAGCATCCATACTCATCATCGAGCCGCCGCCCCCCGCCCCGTGGAAGCCGACGTACCCCTGCCCCTTCTCGAAACCCTCCGCCATCTGTATGAAGTAGAACGTGCCCCGGTAGTCGTTGGCCTCCACGTCGTAGGCGATCCGTTCCAATTCGGTGGGTGGACGGTCCAGCTCGCGGGCAAAGGTGATTCCCAGGTCCGCGTGGCGAAAGACGGCGTAATCATCCACCGTGATGCGGCAATCGGCAGCGTACAGCTTGCCGTCGGTGGTTTGCACCAGTGGGTTGATCTCAGCAGCGCGGGCCTCGTAGGTGCGGGCTACTCTGTACAAACTGGCGATGATTCCGCCGATGTCGCGTTGCAGCCTGCCCGACAGTCCCGCCCGGCGAACCAGGTTGCGGGCCTGGTAGGCCATCAGCCCGGACTCGATGTCCACGTGGGTCTGGGCCACGGCCTCCGGGTGCTCGGCGGCGATCTCCTCAATGCCGGTGCCACCCACACTGGAGAACAGCACCAGCGGAGCCTGGGCGCGGTCGTCCACGATGACGCCGACATAGAACTCGCGGGCGATGTCCAGCCGCTCCTCGACCAGCACCTGGTCCACGGTGAAGCCCTTGACCCTCATGCCCAGCATCCCGCTGGCTGCCGCCGCCGCCTCATCGGGAGTGGTCACCCGCTTGATGCCGCCCATCCCCGCCCGGCCGGTGATCCAGGCCTGGGCCTTGACCATCACCTCGCCACCGATCTCCGCCGCGATGCGCCGCGCCTCGTCGGGGGACGAGGCCACCCCGCCACGGGGCACGGGAATTTTGTGCGCCTTGAGGAGCGCTTTTCCCTGATGTTCGTGTAGACGAGCCATAAGTTACCCCTTTAATCTTCGTTCAACGTTGTCAGCGCCTCCGCTACTCGCGCTGCTGTCTCTGTCTCCAAGGGCACGGTGGCCTGGATGTCTTCCAGCACGTCGCGGCCGAAACGGGCCGCTAACGCTCTCGCTTCCATCGGGTACAACTCCAGCGCCAGCAGGAACTGGCCCGGATTGACAATAGCCACGCCCCTGTAGCCGCGCACCTCCAGCAGATCGAAGTCGCTACTAACCAGGTAATGAGCCCCTCCCTCCACTGCGCAGGCCAGAAACTTGTCGTCCTTTGGATCCCGACAAGCACCGGACAGATGCAGAATCCCTGGCACGTGCTCCGAGAAGCGTTCCAGACCCCGCACGAACTCGTCCAGCGGAGCCGTGGCTAACTGTCGGATGGCCGGCCGGGCCAACACGTCGGCCAATTCAGCCCGCGTGGCCGGAGAAGATAGCAAAGTAAAAGCGCCAGCTCGCCAGTGGGACACGACTCGGCGCATCAGTTCGCCCTGAGTCAACACATAACTGACCAATGAACTGGTGTCAATAACCACGCGCAGCATGGCTTATCCCCCAGCAGCGGTGTCCTGAGCTTGCCGAAGGGCGGCGACTTCTTCACGGGCTTGCTCGATGATGGCCAGCACCTCCTCATCGCTCAGGCCCACGTTGCGCTCGGCGTTGCGGGCAGAGGTGGACTCCAACCAATCGAAGAACGCTTCTCGCTCCCGCCGAAAACACTGGATTCGTTGATATTCGTCCAGATTGATGATAGCCACCTGGGGCCGGCCGAAGGTCTCGACGATGTAGGTTTCACCTCGCTCTCGCACCGCCTGTAAGACATCGGTCAACCGTTGCCGCAGATCGGTGGCGCCGATGCTCCGCTCCATAGCAAATCCCTCCCTGGAGAATTACAAGATTTATAACAATTATAAACCTTGTACACCCTTTTGTCAAACCAACGCTCTAGCGTCCGTGGGCCTTCTACTCCAACATGGCCTCGATCTGGGCCAGGATCTGGTCGTGGGTGAAATGGCTGACCGTCATCGTGCCGGAGGGGCAGGCGGCCGCGCAGGCTGCACACCCCTTGCATAGCACCTTGTTCACGGTCATGATCCCCCTCCTGGCGTCACGGGTCAGCGCTCCATAAGTGCATAAGCTCTCGCAGATGCCGCAGCCGGCACAGAGCTCCACCTCGACCACGCCGGTCATGGACTCGACCCTCACCCTGCCCCGCGACAAGGGGATCATGGCCGACGAGGCAGCGGCCTTGGCCTGAGCGATGGTGTCGGGGATGTCCTTGGGCCCCTGGCAGCAGCCGGCCAGGTAGATGCCATCGTTGACGGTGTCCACCGGCCTCAGCTTGGGATGGGCCTCGGCAAAGAAGCCATCGGGGGAGCGGGGCAACTTCAGCAGCTCGGCGATTGCCTGGGCGCCGGAGCGGGGAACGACTCCCGTAGCCAGCACCACCAGGTCCGCTTCCACCTCCAGCGGCTCACCCAGCAGAGTGTCCTCCGCCCGCACGACCACCTTATCCCCCCGCTTGTAGATCTCCGACACGCTGCCGCGACGGTAGCGCACTCCCTCACGCCTCACCTGATCGTAAAACTCCTCGAACCCTTTGCCAAAGGCCCGCACGTCCATATAGAAGACGGTCACGTTGGCCTTGGGCAGTTTCTCTCTGACCAGGTGTGCCTGCTTGGCAGTGTACATGCAGCACACCCGCGAGCAGTATTCGTTGCCCACGGTTTCATCCCTCGAACCCACACACTGGATGAACACCACGTTCTTCGGCTCCTTGCCGTTGAGGGTGATCTTCCCCGCCGTGGGGCCGGCGGGCGAGGACAGACGCTCGAATTCAGGCGCAGTGACGACGTTAGGATACCGGCCATAGCCCAGCTCAGGCTTGATCCGGGCATCGAAATGATCATAGCCAATGGCCACCACAATCGAGCCTACATCAAACTCGATAAGCTCCTCCCTGGGCCCTTGCCTGACCTTGACCTGGAAGTTGCCGATGTAGCCCTCGATGCCCACTACCTCCGAAGAGGTCAGAAGCTCAATGTTGGGGTGCTCCGCCACCGCCATCATCCTGGGGCCCAACAGCTCCAGGCAGCTCTCCAGGGTAGGATAAGTCCTGTTGAGCTGAGCCATCCGTCCGCCGATGGTTGGCTCCTTCTCCACCAGGTAGACCTTGAAGCCCGCGTTGGCGATGTCGAGGGCAGCTTCGATGCCCGCTATCCCCCCACCGATGACCAACGCCGCCGGGGTGACGCCTACCTCCCTCTCCTCCAGCGGCTGCAGCAGAGCGGCCTTGGCCACTGCGGAGGCCACAATCTGCTTCGCCTTCTCGGTAGCCCACTGCCTATCCTGGTGTACCCAGGAACACTGCTCCCGAATGTTGGCCATCTCGAAGCAATAAGGATTGATTCCCTCTTCCTCCACCACTCCGCGGAAGGTCGGCTCGTGCATGCGAGGAGAGCAGGAAGCCACCACCACGTGGGTCAGCCCATGCTCCCGGATGTCGTCCTTGATGAGTTCCTGCCCAGGATCGGAACACATGTAGGTGTAATCCTTAGCCACCACCACGTTGGGAAGCGCTTGGGCAAAGGTAGCCACCGCCTCCACATCCACCGTGGCCGCGATATTAATCCCACAATGGCAAACATACACCCCAACTCGTGATTTCATCGTCAGTATCTAATCTCCAATATCCAATATCTGATACCCGATATTGGATGTTGGGTATTGGCTATTGGCCACCCAACTGCGCTGTCAACGCCGGCACAACCTTGAAAAGATCGTCCACGATGCCGTAATGAGCCACCTTGAAGATGGGCGCGTCAGGATCTTTGTTGATGGCTACGATGATGTCCGAGGCCCTCATACCGACCACGTGCTGCGAGGCGCCGCTGATGCCCACCGCCACGAAGAGCTTCGGCTTCACCGTCTTGCCCGATTGGCCCACCTGGCGATCGGGCGGCAGCCAGCCAGCGTCCACCACGGGACGGGAGCCAGCCACTACCCCACCCAGAGACTCGGCTAGCTTCTCGACCAGGGCCATGTTTTCCACGTCTTTGATACCCCGTCCCGCAGCCACCACCACATCGGCCTGGGTGATGTCCACGTCACCCACGGCGGCTTCCACGTATTCGAGGAACCTTCGGTACTCGATCTCCCCGGTCAACGGAGAGTCCACGGCAATGACTTCACCGCCCAGGGGCTCGCTCTCTTCGAAGGTGAAAGCCGCCTGCCGCGCAGTGGCCACATAGGTGTCGGCCTGGCCGAAGGCAATCTTGGCGCTCACCTTGCCCCCGTACATCTCCCGCATCGCCAGCAGTTGCCCGTCCTCGAACTCCAGCCCCACGCAGTCGGTGACCAGAGGCAAGTCCAGTTGGGTTGCCAGGCTGGGGGCCAGGTCCATGCCGCAGGCACTGTGCCCCATCAATACCAGGCTCGGCTTGCGCTGGGTGATCAGATGAGCCAACACTTGCTGATAAGCATCGGAGTTGAAGTGCTCTAGTTGCTCATCGGCGATGTACAAAACCTGGTTGGCGTGCTTGGTCAGCTCTGTGGCAAAACCGTCCACGTTATGACCCAGGAGCACCGCCGCCAGGGGAGCGTTTATGGCTGCAGCCAGTTCCTGTCCCTTGCTCAGCATCTCGAAGGTGACATCCCGCAACTCGCCGCGTCTGTGCTCTGCCAGAACGAATATCTCACCCATTAGATCACCCCCTCGTTTTTGAAAATGGTGGCCAGTTCGCTGGATACCTCCTCCGGAGAGCCCTCCAGAATCGTTGCCTGGGCCGTCACCACCGGGATGAACAGCTTGACCAGGCTGGTCTTGGATCCTGCTTCACCCACCGCCTCCTCCGCCAGATCGAGGTCATCCAGGTCCAGCACCTCGATCTTCTTCTTCATGGCCTTCCTGATGCCGAAGATAGAGGCGTAGCGCGGCTCGTTGATGCCCGTCTGGATGGTCAACAGGGCTGGCAGCTCGATCTCCAACGCCTCGTGCAGACCACCCTCCAGCTCACGGTGCACCGTCATGCTCTCCTCATCGTCTTCCAACTCAGTGCTCACCACCAGCGCGGCGTGGGGAATGCCCAGCATCTCCGCTAGGGTGACGCCCACCTGAGCAGACCAGTCGTCGTCGGCCATGCAGCCGGTCAGCACCAGGTCGCAATCCATGTCCTTGATGGCTCCGGACAGGATGCGAGCTGTGGCAAAACTGTCGGATCCCTCGAATCGCTCATCGGTCAGCCGCATCGCCTGATCCGCACCCTTGGCCAGACACATGCGCAGCGTCTCGTCAGCCGCTTCCGGACCCGCAGTCAGCACCGTGATCGCACCGCCGAACTCCTCTTTGAGAAGCAGTGCCTCTTCGACGGCGTAGTTATCCGCCTCGTTGATGTCGAAGACCAGCCCCTCCTGCTTGATGCCCCTTCCGTCGTCGCGGATGGCGACCTCCGCCTCCGTCGTGTCGGGCACGTGCTTTACGCAAACTACTATGTCCATAGTTCTTCCTCCCTACTCACTGGTTATTGGTATTGGGTATTTTGGGCATTGGATATTAGGTATTGATGGCCTGAGCCACTAGTTCCACGATGTCCAGCACCTCGATTGAGTCCTCGGCCCCCGTGGTCTTGACCGCATCTTCCAGGGTCAGCATGCAGAAGGGACAAGCCGTGGCGATGACCTCCGCGCCCAGCTCCAGGGCATCCTTGACGCGGACTTCCGCCAGCCGCTCGCCATCGCCACTGGCCTCCACCCACATCCTTCCCCCTCCTCCCTCACAGCACACGCTCCGCTCCCTCGACCGGTCGAAATCCACAAACTTCAGACCAGGGATGCTCCGGAGTATTGCCCGCGGCTCGTCGTACACCCCGTTCTGCTTCCCCAGGTAGCACGGGTCCTGATAAGTCACCACCTTGTTCACCTCTCCTGAGAAAGCAAGCTCCCCACGTTCGATCAAGTCGGCCAAGAACTGAGTGTAGTGTTGAACTTCGAAATCCAGACCCTCGTACTCGGTCTTGAAGCTGTTGTAGCAATGGGGCGAAGTAGTCACTATCCGATTGACACCGTACTGCTTGAAGAGCTCCAGGTTGTCCTCCACCAGGAACTCGAACAGCCCCTCCTCCCCCAGCCTGCGCATCTCGCTCCCACAGCAAATCTCCTCGTTCCCCAGTATCCCGAAGTCAACCCCTGCCTTGTCGAATACCTTGACCATGGCCCGCGCCACCGACTGAACTCGGTCGTCATAAGACGGGGTGCAGCCCACGAAATAGAGTATCTCCGCCTCGCCACCCTCGGTCAGATCCTTCACGTTCAGACCCTGCGCCCACTCCGACCGTTTGGCCTTGCCCCGCCCCCAGGGATTGCCGAATTTGAAAGTGCTCTCCAGAGCATCGCGGATGGTGGGCTTGACGCGCCCCCCCTCAGTCAATACCCGCCTCATACCGACCAGGATCATGGCAGGGTCTAGCCCCTTGGGACAGCGCAACGTGCAGGTGGTGCAGGTGGTGCAGTCCCATATCTCAGGCATCTGCTTGATGTCCAGCTTATCACGGACCAGAGCTTCGTAGATGATGCGTCTGACGTTGAGAAGCGATGTCAACGAAATGGGACAACCCGCCGAACATCGCCCACACTGGATGCATCCCAGCAGATCGTATTGTTTTACGAATTTTCGTGTTCTTAGCATGACGATCCTTTTGGAGATTAGAAATCAGAGACTGGAGGTTGGAGGTTGGAAATCCAACTTCCAACGTCCAACTTCCAACTTCCAGCTAAGCCAACCCCAACGAACGAAGAAGGGGCCGGGGGTCTATAGCATGTCGCTTCAACCAGCCATCGGTGCCCGGCAGATCGAGGGCCAAGCCCAGCAGTTCCGTGAAATAGAAGATGGGCATGCGATGCCCCTTCTGCCGGGTGTCCAGGTTGATCTGGCACATCCCGCAAGCCGAAACGATGCTGTCCGCCCCCGCCTCTTCAGCCGCCTGCACCAGCTTGTTCACCAGCGTCACCACCACGTCGCTGCGGTTCAGGGTCAGGCTTGCCCCGCAGCAGTCTACTATGTATGACCAGGATACCGGCTCGGCCCCCATCGCTTCCAGCAGACGATCCATGATCACCGGATGCTCAGGATCGTCCCAGCCCGTCAGCTCCGGCGGGCGGACGAGCACGCATCCGTAGTAGCTGACCGGCTTCAGGCCCGCCAGGGGTTTCTTGATCCTGGCGGCTATCTCATCCAAATCGAGGTCTCGGCCCATGATTTCCAGCAGATTGCGAGGCCGCGCCTGCCCCGTGTACTCAAAATCCAGCAGTTCCTCCATCTCTGCCCGCCAGGTCTCGTCTTCTTTGAATCGCTGATCGGCGATCAGACAGCGCTGGTAGCAGGCTGGACACGGGATAGCCATGTCCAGCCCAGCGGCCTGGGCAATGGCCACGTTGCGCCCCGGCAGCGAGGTGGCCAGTTCGTGACTCAGGGCGTGACCTGAAGTCGCCCCGCAGCAGTTCCAATCCTGCAGTTCGATGAGTTCTATGCCCAGCGCCTCGCATACTGCCTCGCTGGAGAGGCCGTATTCGACAGCCGTGGTGCTCGCCGTACAGCCGGGATAGTATGAGTACTTCAAGGCGGTCTCCTTTGGTCTGGTGGTCATTCCATCATTGGTCATTGGATATTGGCTATTGCCCTGCTCTTCGGAAGAGTTCTTTCACCTGCCCCCGACCTTTGACTCGTTCCGGTAGAATCGGTATCTTGCGCTTGAGAAGCAGAGTGACTGCCACATCAATATTGGAGAGGACAATGGAGAAGATGTCTTTACTCCTCAACACGTATTCGGCCAACATGGTGGTCTCGTGCACTCGCCCGAAGATCTTGATGCTGTTCGTGAAAGCACGATGCAGGGCGTAGACAGTAGTCTCTGGCGGGGCATAGCCCACCTCCAGGGCCATGTACTTGAGGGTGTCCATGACTGGAGCCAGGCGAATCTCGTTGGGACAGCGAGTGCCGCAGGTCTCGCACCCCACGCACAGCCAGGGCGCCGAACTCTTCAGCAGCGGCTCCCTCATGCCCAGTTGGATCATCTTCAACACTTGGGCCGGCTGGTAGTCCATGGCATAAGCAGTGGGACAGCCCACCGTGCACTTCTGGCAATAGTAGCAGCGGAAGACGTTCTCGCCGCTCCGCCTCTGCACCTCCAAGGCAAAGTTGGAGGTTGGAGGTTGGAAGTTTGAAGTTTGAGATCTGAGATTTGAGATTTGAGATTTCATTCTCTCTCCCCCAAACTGGTCAACTCGTCCTCGCGGAAGGTGGCCACCGGTAGCTCATCCTCCAGACTCCTGCCAGGCACGTAATCGAACAGGGCCTGCACCTTCTCCCCCACCGTGCGGAAAATGGTGGCCACTGGCAAGTCATTGGGGCAGGCGCTGGTGCACATCCCGCATCCCACGCAAGAGCTGACCATGTGGTTGAGCCGCGTCAACTGGAAGATCAGGGTGTCGGTGGGCATTCGGATGGAACCCTTGCGGTTGGCCCATCTGAAATACTGCGCGGAGGCGTGGTCGAAGGTGGCCGTGCGGAAGATGCACTCCTTGCAGTAGCATAAGGGGCAAGCCACCATGCAGTTATGGCAGCGGATGCAGCGCGAGAACTCGGCCAACAGACTGGGCATGTCCGCCACGCGCTGGCGAAACTCGGCGAAGCGACGGTCGCGCTCTGCTGTCCGTTCGGCCACCAGCCCATCCACGGCTTCCTGCCGAGCGGCGGGCATCTCGGTCGGGCTAAGCTCCAACTTCTCGGCCAACTCATCGCTGGCAGTGATCAAGATTTCGCTGGCCGTATCCAGCCCGATCAGGCCCAGGGCCAGGTCAACGCCCTGGGGAACCGGATACTCGCACATCTGGCAGGCCACCCGGAATTGATGGCCCTCGTCGGGTGTCAGGTGGCCCTCTTTGGCTTGTGCTAGAAGATCGGTGGACAGATTGCCATTGCTGCTTGCCGCTGACTCGGCGTAGTCATTCATCTCGTAGGTGCCCAGGCAATCCACCCCGATGAGGACCACGTTGTCCAGGCTGGCTTGCTTGAGCTTGACCAGCTCGATCAGGGCTCTGACCTCGCAGGAGCGCAGCACCGCCCCCAGCCGGCCCACTGCTCCCGTCTCTGTCAGGTCCGACACCAGCTTGGCGGAGTTCACCGGCAACACCGGCGCAACGGGATCAACGTTCTCCAGCCTGGCCGGATCGGTGAACAAGGTCTGGACGACGTTGTCGCCGGACGGCGTGCGCTGAGGCACCAGCAAAGCGTCAACGATTCCCTTTTCCAGCAGCCCCCGCAAGAAAGCGGTCATCGTCTCCAGAGCGCCGTCTTTTACTTCAAGTCTGTAAGTAGTAGTCATAATCCTGATTCCTACCTCCCCTTCGGTAGAACGGCGTCAAACGTGAAACGTAAAACGTGAATCAGTCACCAACCCATCACGTTTCACGTTTTACGTTTCACGGTCTTACGTTCCCCACAGTTCGCGCAACGGATTCGGCCCCTTCTCCTTGAGCCCGGCCACCATCTCCTTGACTGTGTCGGCGAAGTACTGCCCCTCGCTGGCACTGATCCAGCGCAGCCACACCCGGTCATCATCGAAGCCCATCTGCTCCAGGATGCTCTTCAGGATAGCCACCCGCCGCCGGGCCTTGTAGTTGCCGCTCTGATAGTGGCAGTCGCCGGGGTGACACCCGCCGATCAGCACCCCGTCGGCGCCACCCAGCAGAGCTTTGAGGACGTAGGTCACGTCCAGCCCGCCGCTACACATCAGGCGGATGACGCGGATATTGGGCGGGTACTGAATGCGCGAGGTGCCCGCCAGGTCCGCCCCCGCATAGGTGCACCAGTTACACAGAAAAGCGATGATACGCGGTTCGAAATCGTCCATTTAGGTCTTCCCCCTTCAAGACCTGACAGGTTTTGGAAACCTGTCAGGTCTGGTTCTACTCCATCAATGCATCCACGGCCATCAACATCTGCTTCGGCCCAAAAGCTACCTGCGCCGTCGCCTTGTTGGGGCAGACCATGGCGCAGACGCCGCAGCCCTTGCAGAGCACCTCGATCACCTTGGCCACGCGCTCGTCGTAATCCAGATAGCGCGCCTCGTATGGGCAGGCCTCCACGCACAGCCCGCAAAAACTGCACAGCCTGGCATTCACCTTTACCAGGGTATCTTTGCTCTCCAGGCGTGGCAAACTCAACAAGGCCGCAGCACGCACGGCCGCGCCCTTGGCCTGACAGATGGCCTCATCAATGAAACGCGGCGAATGAGCCAGGCCACACAGGAAAACGCCCTCCTTGAGGAAGTCAAGGGGTCGCATCTTAGGGTGCGCTTCCTGGAAGAAGCCATCCTCGTTCAGAGGGACGCCCAACACCTGGCTCAGAGCCCCGTTGCCATGGGGAGCTATCCCTGTACTGAGAACCAAAAGGTCAGCATCCAGGGTGATCTCCTGGCCCAGGATGGGCTCGCGCAGGATCACCCGCAGGCCCTCGCCCGCCGCCCCTCGGGCTGAGCCTCGGGACGAAGCCTCGACGCGGGGCTTGTCGGGCAGCTCGTAGCGGATAAAGACCACGCCCTTGTCCCGCGCCTCCCGGTAGTAAAGCTCATGGAAGCCGTAAGTCCTGATCTCCCGATAGAGGACGTACACCCTGGTCTCAGGATTCAGCTCCTTGAGCTTGAGAGCGTTCTTGATGGCGTGGGAGCAGCAGACGCGGCTGCAATAGGGGCGGGTGTCGTCGCGGGAGCCCACACACTGGATCATCACTACTGTTTGGATATTGGGTATTGGGTATTGGGTATTGGATATTTGGGCCTCTAGTTGCTTCTGAGTGAGGACGCTTTCGTGTTGACCGCAGAGGTACTCGGCGGTGGTGGCGGGCTGAGCGCCGGCGGCTACGATGATGGCACCGTGCTCCAACACTTCGTCGCTGCCATCGGCCAAAGCCAGTGTAGTGAGAAAGTTCCCTTTAGTTCCTCTGAGTTCCCTCAGCTCTGTGTTGAGGTACACATTGACCAAGCCATTTGCCTTCACCCGCTCGATAAGCGAGCCCAGCAGCTCCTGAGGCTTCCCACCCTCCAAGGTGTAGTGCGCGGTGCGCAGAACGCCGCCCAGTTCCCCGTCCCTCTCCACCAAATCCACCCCGAAGCCCAGCTCTGCTAGCTCCAGGGCAGCGGTCAGGCCGGCTAGTCCCCCGCCGATGACCAGTCCTCTTTTGGATATCGGGGATTGGATATTGGAGATTGAATATTGGAAGGTGGATTTGGTCACAGCCATTTCCACAGCAGCCTGAGCCTTGACTGTGGCCTGCTGTGGCAAGTCGCGGTGCACCCAGGCAACGCCCTCGCGGATGTCGGCCCGCTCCAGGAGGCTGGGGTTCAATTCCGCCTGGCGCATGAGCGCGGCGAACTCCGGCTGGTAGAGACGATGCGAACAGCCCGCAATCACCACCCGATTGAGGCCCTGCTCCTCAACTGCCTTTCTGATAGCAGCTAAATCCGCGCCACAGGCATCCTCCACAACCCTGGCTAGGGCCACATCGCTCAACTGGCCCGCATAGTCCGCCACCGCCTCGACATCCACCACCTCTGAAACCTCGCCCCGACAGGTGCAAACAAACACCCCCACACGGGGCTCCTCGTCACTGACATCCCGCTCGACTTGCGTGAGTTTCGAGTCTTGCGTTTCGAGTTTCGAGTCAACTCCCAGACCCGAAACTCGAAACACGGAACTCAAAACCCCCGCGGCCTCGGCTACGGTCTCAGGGATGTCCTTGGGCTCCCGGAAGGCTCCGCCCACAAACACGCCAGGCCGCGTCGTCTCGTGGGGCGCGAAGCGGTCGGTCAGGCAGAAGCCAGACTCGTTCAGCGCGACGCCCAACCTATTCACCAGGGCCTGAAATCCCTCGGGCGGGGCCAGTCCCACAGAGAGGACCACCATCCCGAAGTCCTCTTCGAGAAGCGTGCCATCCTCGGTCGCAAAGGCCACCCGCAGGTCGTGGGTCTGGGGCACTTCTTTGATGGAGGAGACCATGCAGCGGCGATAGGCCACCCCAGGCAGGGCCTCCACGCGGTTGAAATAGCGCTCGAAGTCCTTGCCGAAGGTGCGGATGTCCATGAAGAACACCGTGGCCTCCAGATCGGCGTCTATCTCCTTGGCCGCCGCCAGTTGCTTGGCGGTGTACATGCAGCACACCGACGAGCAATAGGGATAACCGATAGACTCATCCCGCGAGCCAACGCATTGAACGAAGGCCACGCTGCCGGGAGCCGCCCCGTCGGAGGGCCGCACCAGGTGGGCCTGGGTTGAGCCAGCCAGGCTGACCATGCGCTCGAATTCGATGCTGGTCAGAACGTTGTCGTAGTAGCCATAGCCGAACTCGCCCTTGATGCGCGCGTCGAAAGCCTGGTAGCCAGGGCTTAGAATGACCGCGCCAACTCCGATCTCAGAATGTTGCTCGACCATCCCCAGATCAATGGCATCCGTGGGGCAGACCTCGACGCACTTGCCGCACCTCGTGCAGTAGTCCATGTCTATCACATAGGCATCGGGCACGGCGCGCGTGGGCGGCCGATAAATGGCTTTCACCTTGTGCAGATGGCCTTCGTAGTCGCTGGGTCGCTCCACAGGGCAGACCTCGGGGCAGAGGCCACAATTGTTGCACTTGTCAATATCAACGTAGCGTGGTCGGTGCAAGATCGAGGCCCGGAAATCGCCAGCCTCTCCCTCCAGCGATTCCACCTCGGCGCAGGGCAGGATCTCAATATTGGGATTCATCCCGCACTCCAGGGTGGGGCAATAGGCTGGCTGATCGGGCAGCATGATACAGATGCCGCACGAGTCGGTGGGGAAAGTGCGGTCCAGCAGATGCATCGAGCCACCGATCCCTGGCGCGCTGTCCAACAGATACACTTTGTACCCCATCTGTGCCAGCAGTTGGGCCGACCCCATGCCGCTGATGCCGGCTCCTACAATTAAGACGGACCCAGCTCTATTTGAAGCTACCATCTAGCACTCCTGTTTGAGTTTCGGGTTTGGAGTTCTGGGTTTCGAGTTTTCTTTTCTCTTGCCGCAATATCACAATCGCTGACGAGGCGGCGGCTTTGGCCTGGGCCACGGTGTCGGGGATGTCCTTGGGGCCCTGGCAGCAGCCGGCCAAATAGACGCCGTCTCTGGTGGTGTCCACCGGGCGCATCTTGGGATGGGCTTCGGCGAAGAAACCGTCGGACGAGCGCTCCAGATCCAGCAGCCCCGCTACGTCTTCCACATCCGCCCGCGGCACGACGCCCGTTGCCAGGACAACCAGGTCGGCCTCCATTTCCAGAGGCTCGCCCAGAATCGTGTCCTCCGCTCGCACCACCACCCTGTCCCCACGTTTGTAGATCTCCGACACGCTGCCCCGACGGTACATTACCCCCTCGCGCTTCACCCGGTCGTAGAACTCCTCGAAACCCTTGCCAAAGGCCCGCACGTCCATGTAGAATATCGTCACGTTGGCCTTCGGTATTCTCTCCTCGACCAGGTGGGCCTGCTTGGCGGTGTACATGCAGCACACCCGCGAGCAGTACTCGTTGCCCACGGTCTGGTCCCGCGAGCCCACGCACTGGATGAACACCACGTCCTTCGGCTCCCTGCCGTTGAGAGTGATCTTCCCCGCCGTGGGGCCGGAGGCCGAGGCCAGGCGCTCAAACTCGAGGGCGGTGATGACGTTGGGGTATCTTCCGTAGCCCAGCTCCGGTTTGATGTGGGCATCGAACTGGTCGTAGCCGGTGGCTACCACGATGGTTCCCACATCCAGCTCCACGATCTCGTCCTCTTGGTCGTAGTCAATGGCGTCGGCCGGGCAGAAATGCTCGCAGGTGCGGCAGTTGCCGGTCAGGAAATACAGACAGTGCTCTCGGTCAATGACCGGCACGTTGGGCACGGCCTGGGGGAAGGGGGTGTAGATATTGCCTCGCCCCTGGAGGCCCATGTCGAAATCCAGGAGCAGCGGCCGTGGCTGCTTATCGGTTACATCCTCCAGCTTGATGGCCCCCGTGGGGCAGACGAAGGCGCAGGCCCCACAGGCGATGCAGTCTTCAGAGATCTGATAGAAAGGCGCGGCCACCTCCCGCTCCACCCCTCGTCCCACAAAGCTGATGGCGCTGACCCCCACCAACTCCTGGCACACCCGCACGCACAGCCCACACAGGATGCAGTCGTCCTCCATAAGGGGGAAACGGGGCTTCTCGATACCCAGTTCGGCCGCCAACTGCTGGAGCAAGGGGACTTCAGGGCAGCGGGCCAGCAACAACTCCACGATCATCCGCCGCCCCTTCAGCACTTTCTCGGAGGCGGTGAAGACCTCGATCTCGTCGCGGATGGGATAGTTGCAGGCCGTGACCAACCGCGCACGTCCCCGGTGCATCACTTCCACCGTGCACAGCCGACAGACGCCGTAGGGCTCCAGGGCCTTGTGATAACACAGGGTCGGGATGGGAATGTTCAGCTTTTCCGCTGCTTCCAGGATAGTGGTATCCTGCTCGACCTCGATTTCTCGTCCGTCTATAACTACGCGAATCATTCTGTCCCTCTACCGAACATGAACCGCGTCAAAGCGGCAAGTGTCGCGACAGACCCCGCACTTGATGCACAACTCCGTATTGATGGTGTGGAGCTGCTTCTTCTCGCCGCTGATGGCTCCCTCAGGGCATGGCCGGACACAGGCCCCACAACCAGTGCAAGCCTCAGGGTCAATGTAGTACTCGATCAGCGCCCGACACACGCCGGCTGGACACTTCTTGTCAAAGATGTGGGCCTCGTACTCGTCGCGGAAGTAGCGCAGGGTGGACAGCACCGGGTTGGGCGCGGTGCGGCCCAGGGCGCATAGGGCGAAGCCCTGTAGAAACTCCGCCAGCTCCTCCAGCAGGGGGATGTCCTCTGGCGTGCCCTCCCCGTCGCAGATGCGGTTCAAGATCTCCAGGCTGCGCTCAATCCCCTCACGACAGGGGACGCACTTGCCACAGGACTCCTCACGTAGGAAGTTGAGAAAGTAACGGGCCACGTCCACCATGCAGGTGGTCTCGTCCATGACGATCATCCCGCCGGAGCCCATCATGGAGCCGGCCTTGGTCAGCTCATCGTAGTCCACGGGCAAGTCCAGCAGGCTCTCCGGCAGGCACCCTCCCGACGGCCCTCCTGTCTGCACAGCCTTGAACTTCTTGCCGTCGGGAATGCCGCCCCCGATATTGTAGATGATCTCCCGCAGGGTGATGCCCATCGGCACTTCCACCAGGCCGGTGGTGTTTATCTTGCCCACCAGGGAGAATATCTTGGTGCCCTTGCTGCCCTCGGTACCGATGCCGGCATACCACTCCCAGCCCTTGTTTATCAGCAAGGGGACATTGGACCAGGTCTCGACGTTGTTCAACGCGGTGGGGCTGTCCCACAGGCCCTTCTCCGTAGCGTGCAAGTACTTCGGACGGGGTTCCCCCACATCGCCCTCCAGAGAGCGCATCAGGGCGCTGGACTCCCCGCACACAAAAGCGCCACCCCCACGCCGGATCTCGATATCGAAATCAAACCCAGAGCCCAGAATATCTCGCCCCAGAAATCCGTACTCACGGGCCTGCTCAATGGCAATGCCTACGTTATGTACAGCCAGCGGGTACTCGTGGCGGACATAGAAGTATCCTTCGTGCGCGCCGACGGCGTAAGCGCCAATGATCATCCCCTCCAGAATGCTATGGGGATTCCCCTCCAGCAGGCCCCGGTCCATGTAAGCCCCTGGGTCTCCCTCATCGGCGTTGCAGATCACATACCTCACGTCGCCAGGGGCCTGGCGGCAACTTGCCCACTTGCGACCGGTGGGGAACCCACCGCCGCCGCGCCCGCGCAGCCCCGCCTTTTTGACCACCTCAATGACCGTCTCTGGCTCCATCGTCGAAAGAACCTTGACCAGTGCCGCGTAGCCTCCCTGGGCAATGTAATCGTCAATGTCGGTTGGGTCTATAAAACGGCTGACCTGAAAGATCTCCCGTCGCTGCTTGCGATAGAAGGGCACCTCGTGCTCATAGGTGACCCGCTGCCCTGTGACTGGGTCCACGTGCAGCAGCCGTTCGATGACCTCGTCGTGCAACACCGTCTGCTCAATAATCTCCGGCACATCGTCCGGCTTGACCCGTTGGTACAGGATTCCCCCTGGGTCTACGATCACAATAGGCTCGATGTCACAGAAACCGTGGCAACCGGTGGCCTTGACCTCCACCTGATCCTGAAGTCCCCGCTGCTGGAGCTCATCCTGGAAGGCCCTCACCACCGGCAATGACCCATAGGCCCGACAGCAAGTGCCGTCGCTGATGGTGATGCGCTGCTGGTCTGGCCTGCGGCTTTGCTTGATTCTTTCCCTTAGTCCTTCGAATTCCTCAGTACTGGTAATCTGCTTCACCACTCAACTCTACCTTAACCTATCAACCCACGATCAGGCAGCATCCCGCGCCTTCACTCTCTTCAACAAAGTTTCAGTCCTGGATGAGGTCATCTGGCCATGGTACACGCCATCTATGACCACCACGGGGCCCAGGGCACACGCCCCCAAACAGTTGACCGTCTCCAGAGTAAACTGCAAGTTCTCGTCCGTCTCTCCAGCCTGGATACCCAGATTGCGTTCGATAGCCTCCAGCACCCGCACCGCCCCCCGCACGTGGCAGGCCGTCCCCATGCAGACGTGGATCACGTGCTTGCCCCTGGGCTTCAGGCTGAAGGCTTTGTAGAAAGTGGCCAGGCTGATCACTTTGGAAAGGGGGATGTCCAGAGCTCGGGCCACGTAGCGCAGAGCATCCTCAGGCAGATAATTCACCTCGTCCTGGATATCCTGCAACACGGCGATGATGGCCGTCTTGTCGTGTTGGTGCCTGTCCAGGACATGCTCAATCACACCCGTCTCCATCCCCTATCCCTCCCCGCCCCTGCCGACCTTCTCCACGTAGGGATCGTAGCGGATGATACAGTTCTCGGCGCAGAGCCCGCAACTCGTACACCTATCCATGTCCACGCTGCGGGCCTTCTTGCGCACCCGCACGCGAAAACGACCCGCCGCCCCTTCCACCGCCTCCACCTCTGAGTAGGTCAAGAGCACGATGTTAGGATGCCGGGCCACGTCAACCATTTTGGGAGTTAGGATACAGGCCGAACAATCCAAGGTAGGGAAGGTCTTGTCCAGTTGGGACATGCGCCCGCCGATGCTGGGCTCCCTTTCCACCAGATACACTTTGAAGCCGGCATCGGCGATGTCCAGCGCGGCCTGGATACCAGCTATCCCACCCCCTATCACCAGGGCTGCCGGAGAGGCATTGTCCCGCCCCGCCTCGATTGTGACATCCTGCTCGTTTTCATGCATGAGTTTCCACCGTCAAAGCTTCATCACTCCAGGGAGCCAGCCAGTCAGCGTCAGAACGCATGAAGCCCTTCTCAAAGAATCGCCCCATCGCTTGTCTAAGAGCGATCAAATCCCGGAAGGGCTCCCAACAGACCGAATCTGCCATTACGATACTATTCACCCCTTCGTGTAGATTCTGGCAATTGCACAGTTCAGTTGTGTTAGAACAACACTCTGGCCAGGCCAATCTCCCCTAGCGTCGAGCGATAATTATACTACCAGATTCTCTAATAGGCAAATCCACGTGCCAGGCCTCACGTTTACGCCCCCTTTTCTCAGACAAGAAAGTCCGAAAGGGCAATTTCATTTGACATCTAAGTATTATCGTGCTACACTTCGCTCCACTGGAAAAATGCCCCTACTAGAATATCTGAAGCACCTCCGGCAAATCTATGACGAATACCCCCGCCAGTTCTGGACGCTCATCGTGGCCATGTTCATTGACCGGCTGGGCGGGGCGCTCATGTTCCCCTTCTTCACCCTCTACATCACCAGAAGATTCGGTGTGGGCATGACGGAGGTCGGCGTCATATTTGGACTGTTCTCCATCGCCAGCGTGGGGGGTGGCATGTTCGGCGGTGCGCTGACCGATCGCCTGGGGCGGAAGGGGATGCTGATCTTTGGGCTGGTCGCCAGTGCGTTGAGCAGCCTGCTGATGGGGGTGGTGAACTCCATCGAGCTTTTCTTTGGCAGCGCGCTGGTCGTGGGCCTCTTTGCCAACGCTGGCGGCCCGGCGCAGCAGGCGATGGTGGCCGACCTGCTGCCGGACGAAAAGCGCACCCAGGGATTCGGCATCCTGCGCGTGGTGGCCAACCTCGCTGTCACCATCGGTCCGGCCATTGGAGGATTGCTGGCCGCCCGGTCCTACCTGTCCTTGTTCATCTGCGACGCAGTGTTAAGCCTGATCACGGCCGGCATCGTGGTGCTGGTGATACAGGAGACCAAGCCCGCTCCGCGCGAGGGCGAACCTGAGCAGACGATGGCCCAGACATTCGGCGGCTACCGCGACGTATTGCGGGACACCACGTTCGTCCTGTTTATCGGGGCTTGCATCCTGATGACGCTGGTCTACATGCAGATGAACAGCACCCTGGCTGTCTATCTGCGGGATACCCACTCCGTCTCCGAACAGGGCTTTGGGTACGTCCTGAGCCTCAACGCGGCGATGGTCGTCCTGTTCCAGTTTTATGTCACGCGCCAAATCAGCAAGTACCGGCCATTGAGCATGATGGCCATAGGCACGCTGCTGTATGCCATTGGATTCGGGATGTACGGTTTCGTCTCAGCCTACGCCCTGTTCCTGGTGGCGATGGCCATCATCACCATCGGCGAGATGATGACCGCTCCGACCGCCCAGGCAATGGTGGCCCGCTTTGCGCCTGAGGACATGCGAGGACGATACATGGCCTTATACGGTTTCAGTTGGCTAATCCCATTCACCGTAGGGCCTCTCCTGGCGGGACTGATCATGGACAACGCCGACCCGCGCTGGGTCTGGTACGCCGCCGGACTGATAGGCCTGGTAGCTGCTGGCGCCTTCGCTCTGCTGCAACTCCACGCTAGACACCCCTCTGAGAAAACCACCGAAGTGACTGAAATCATGGCTTAAGAACCCGACCGACCACTGGCCGGGTCGTTGTTTGAAAACAGTATTACGATAGAGAGGCAACTGCCTCGGGAGGAGTAAGTATGGATTTCAATTGGACTGAGGAACAACGCCTGTGGCGACGGGCGGTACGCGACTTTGCGCAGAAAGAGATCGCTCCCCGCGTGCGCGAGATTGACACCACGGAGCGCATCCCCCCTGAGATCATCAAAGGAATGGCCGAGATGGGCCTGCTGGCCCCGCTGGTGGGAGAGGAGTACGGCGGCGCGGGGATAGACTGGACGCTGGCCACCATCGCCGCCGAGGAACTGGGCCGGGCCGACATCAGCCTGGCCATCCCGGTGCTCTATCTGGTGGAGGCCGCGTGGGGCTTCATCTTCTATCAATACGGCACTCCCGAGCTCAAAGAGGAGTACCTGCCTAAAGTGACGCGGGGCGAGGCGTTTCTGGGCATCGCCACCACCGAGCCCGCCGGCGGGTCCGACATCCTGGGGGGCTGCCTCACCCGCGCGGTGCAGGACGACGACGAGTGGGTATTCAATGGCGAGAAAGTATTCATCAGCGGCGTGCGGGAGTCGCTGGACTGGGGTGGCATCCACCTGATGCTGGCCCGCACCGATCCCGACCCGGCAGCCGGGCACAAGGCTTTCACCTTCTTCGCCGTGCCCCTCAAGGGAACGGAGGGCATCAGCCCCACTTTCTTCGAGGACATGGGGCGCATGGGCATCTCCACCGGTGGCTTTGCTCTGGACGATGTGCGCCTGCCGGCCCATCACCAGGTGGGCGAGCTCAACCGGGGGTTCTACCACGCCATGGAGGGCTTTTCGGCGGCGCGCACCCTGATCGGCGCGACCTGCGCGGGGGCGGCCCAGGCGGTGCTAGACCTGGGGATGGACCACATCAAGCAGCGGAAGGCTTTCGGCCGGCCGCTGGCCAGCTTCGAGGGCATCCAGTTCCCCCTGGCCGATCTGTACACCGAGCTGGAGGGCGTCAGGCTGACGACCTACAAGGCGGCCTGGACGATGGATCAGAAGTACCAGCAGGAGACTGCCACCCACCACGACATCGCTCTGGCGGCGGCTATGGCCAAGCTGTGCGCGCCGGCGGTGGGCTCCAAGATCATGGACGAGGTCTCCAACTGGTTCGGCGCGATGGCCTACACCAAAGAGTGCCCCATCGAGATGAGCGTCCGGGCCATTCGCTCCTACTCCATCGGCGCTGAGGGTGCCGTCAACGTCATGCGCATGATCATCGCCCGCGAGCTGCTGGGCAAAGAGTTCCTGCCCACGGCCTATACTCAGCGAGGTTAAGCGTCCAACTGAGTTCTCATCCGACATGAAAAGCCACCTGCGCAAAACGCACAGGCGGCTTTTTGCTTCTGCCAACGATCTGAAACAGGGGAACCCTACGGAGCTGTACGGCGTCTTATAACCAGAAATGAGTGATGAGTCAACGAGTAACACGTGACGAGTTGCCTACTACCTCATTGACCCGTTGCCTCATTGCCTCGTTAACTTCAACTCAGGAGGTGCAATATGTTACGCAAATCAGCAGCATGGGTTCTACTGGTCGCAGTTCTAGCGGCTTGTGCCCGATACCCCGTCCCCATCCCGGTCGCAAACGCATACATGGCTTTGGTGCCGGCCCAAATGTACACCGGGGAGAGGCAATCTGTCAGCCTCTCCCTGTGGGCGGAAGACCGACCGGCGTCGGGCTGGGTGGAGGTCAGCCTCCAGAAGGAAGGCGATGAGCTGGTGCGGACGAAGGAGTTCATCTCAGGCAAGGAGACCATCCAGTTCCAGGTGCCATCGCAACCTGGCCAGTATGACCTGGTGGTGTCCGGGCCAGGCTTCGAGGACAAGGCACAGGTGCAGGTCATGGAGGGTCTCCTCATCTTCCTGGAGACGGACAAGCCGATCTACAAGCCCGGCCAGCAGATCGAAGCCCGCATCATCACCCTGGACTCGGAGCTCCTTTCCAAGCCCAGCGGGGTCACTATTGAAGTCTTGGACGCCAAGGGCATCAAGGTAGCCCGCAAAGAGGTGGAGACCGACGAGTATGGCATGGGTCACTTCTCGCTGCCGCTCTCGACTGAGCCCAATCTCGGCACGTGGAAGATCACCGCAGTGGCCGGGGAGCAAAAGGCGCAGGTGGACGTCAAGGTCGAGAAGTACGTTCTCCCCAAGTACGAGGTCAAGGTGGAGCTTCCGAAGGAGTGGTTCCTTCCGCAAGAGCCCGTCGCGGGAACCGTCGCCGCCGAGTATAGCTTCGGCAAGAAGGTGGTGGGAGAGTTGGTGGTCACGGCCCTCCGCTATGTGGGCCAATGGGAGGAATTCGCCCGCGTCACGGCCGATATTGACGGCCAGGCCTCCTTCGAGATTCCCGCCGTAGGCTACGTGGCCGGCGTTCCGGGCCAGCGCGGCATGGGGAACGTTCAGCTTGACGTGGCTGTGCAGGAGAAGGCCACTGGCTACGAGGAGAAGACCACTCGCCTCCTCACCATCGCCCCCAGCGAGTTCTCGCTGCAGCTCATTCCGGAGGGATCCTCCTTCAAGCCGGGCCTGCCCTTCAACTTCCTCCTGGTGACGGAGACGCCGGACAACCAACCACTGGACGCTCAGGTAGAACTCTCCATCGCCTATCTCGATGAGGACTTCCAGCAGTTCGACCAGAAGACTCAGAGAGTCCAGACAGAAAAGGGGAAGGCCCTGGTCAAGGTTACTCCTCCCAGCGGCGCTATCGCTATGGAAGCCAACGCCTGGTCTGGCGATGCCTACGCCTGGAAGATGGTGCAGGCAGGCTACTCTCCCTCTGGCCACTTCATCCACCTGGAGCAGATAAGCAGCGGCCCGCTGGCTTTGGGCGATCAGGCCGAGTTCAAGGTGCACTCCACCAGAGAAGCCGCTGCATTCTACTACGAAGTGCTCTCGCGGGGCAGGGCGGTCTTCACCGACTACACCCGCTCAGACACGATTTCCTTCCAGCTCACCCCCCTCATGGCCCCTTCCTCCAAGCTGCTGGTCTACCAGATCCTCCCCAACAGCGAGGTGGCCGCGGACTGGCTGCCCTTCGACGTCGAGGGAAACTATCCCCACCAGCTCTCGGCTTCTTTCAGCAGCGATGAGGTCAGCCCCGCTGATGAGCTGGAGATCCAGGTGCAGGCCGAGGGCCAGTGCAGGGTGGGGCTGGCAGTGGTGGATCGCTCGGTGTACATCCTGGCCGAGAACCGCCTCAACCTGCAACAGGTCTTCGCGGAGTTGGAAAAGCTCTACATGGAACCCCAGGTGGAGTTGCACGAGGCCCGTTGGATTCCCAAGATCGTCGCGCCTGGCGCCTACGAGACCTTTGAAGAAGCCGGCATGGTAGTGCTGACCAACAGGAAGCTCCCCACAGGGAAGGAATACGAAAGGACGGGGTGGGGTGGAGGTGATGATAGAGGCCCAGTAGTGGTCGAAAAGGAGGTCGTGGTGGAAATGAAGGCCGCTGAGGCGCCGATGCCCACTCCTGCCCCCGGTGCCGCTCCCACGGGCCTGGCCGAGGTACAGCGGGTGCGCCAGTTCTTCCCTGAGACGTGGATCTGGACCGCTTTCGACACCGATCCCGACGGCAGTGGCTCCCTCCCTGTGGTCGCCCCCGACACCATCACCACCTGGCAACTGCGCGCCGTGGGCATCTCCAAAGAGAAGGGCCTGGGCGTAGCGGAGGACCAGCTCAGGGTGTTCCAGCCCTTCTTCCTCAAGGTGGATCTGCCTTACTCCTGCATCCGAGGCGAGGAGTTTCCGGTGAGGGTCGCCCTGTACAACTACCTGGAGGAGCCCCAGGAGATCTACGTCGAGATCGAGGGAGCGGAGTGGTTCGAGCTGCGCGATGAGGCCACCAAGGTGATCACCATCCCCGCCGGCGACATCGGGGGCGTCTCCTTCGACATCCGCCCGAGTAGCCTGGGCAACCAGAAGGTCAAGATCACCGCCCGCAGCACCCAGGCCGCCGACGCAGTGATCAAGGACCTCATCGTGGAGCCGGAGGGGGTGCAGCGAGAGGAGGTCACGAACCTGGTGCTCTCTGCCCCGTCCTCCGAAGCGAAGTCTTCCGCCGTGCTCAGCACGGCGCTGCCCACTGGTATCGTGGAGGGCTCGGCCCGCGCATACCTGGCCGTGACCGCCAGCTACCTGGCCCAGACCATTGAGGGCCTGGAGGGCCTGCTCATCATGCCCTTCGGCTGTGGCGAGCAGAATATGATGGGCCTGGCTCCCGACGTGTTCATCTCCAAGTACCTGGAGGAGACCGGGCAAGTGAAGCCTGAGGTAATGGCCAAGGCCGAGCTCCTCATGACCACCGGCTACCAGCGCCAGTTGACCTTCCGGCGCTCCGACGCGAGCTTCTCCGCCTTCGGCCAGAGTGATCCGGAGGGCAGCCTTTTCCTCACCGCTTTCGTGCTCAAGACCTTCGCCCAGGCCAGGGGGCTGATGTACGTGGACCCCCAGATTCTCAGCTCCGCCCAAGCGTGGATCATCCAGCACCAGAACGCCGACGGATCCTTTGACCCTGTGGGCTTCGTCTGCCACCAGGAGATGATGGGAGGCTTGACGGGCAAGACCACCCTCACAGCCTACATTGCCATCGCCCTCCTGGAAGCCGGCGAAAAGGAAGCCTCGCGAGCGGCTCTCATCTACTTGCAGGAGGAGCTCCCGACGATCAACGACCCTTACACCATGGCTCTGGTGGCCTATGCCCTGGAGCTCGGTGAGAACCCTGGCCGCGACATGGCCTATGGTAAGCTCATGGACATGGCCAGCGAGAACGAGGACGGGCTTCGCTGGGCCGCAGCCGGCGCCGGAGAGTTGCACGGGAGCGTGGCTGTGGAGGCCACGGGCTATGCGCTCCTGGCGCTGCTTGAGCACGGCGATCAATTCAACGCCAGCAGAGCCGCCCGATGGTTGGTCACCCAGCGCAACGCCTTTGGCGGGTTCAACTCCACCCAGGACACGGTGGTCGGCATCCAGGCCCTCACCGTCTTCGCCGCTGGCAGCCGAGCCGACGTGGACCTGGTCGTGGAAGTCCAGGCTGAGGAAACAATGGAGCAACTGCACATCAGCCCTGAAAACTACGACGTTCTGCAACTAGTGCAGCTTCCAGTGGATGAAGACGTGGCCATCTCAGTAGAGGGGGAGGGCCAGGCTGTGGCCCAACTGGTGCTGCGCTACAATCTTCCCGAGGCGGAGAAGGGGGCAGAGGTCTTCCACATCAACGTGGACTACGACACCCACCAGGTGGAGGTCAACGACCGCATCAAGATCGGGGTGGAAGTAGAGTTCGATCCACCCCTGCCCATCGAGGCGGGGATGAGCGTCCTGGACATCTCGGTTCCCACCGGCTTCGTGCCCGTCGAGGAGAGCATCCAGCAAGTGGTGGAAGCCGAGCCGCGGATCAAGCGATACGACGTCGCGGCCCGCAAGGTCATCTTCTACATTGAGGACATGGCGCCGGGGGACGAGATCCAGTTCCAGTTCCAGGCCCTGGCCAGCTACCCCGTGAGGGCCAAGGGAGTGACCTCCCAAGTGTACTCCTATTACAAGCCGGAATGGAAAGGGGAGACTCTGAGCCAGCCGGTTGTGGTGGGAGAATAGCTCCCCTCGCCGCTTTCTGAAGTAAGGCTCTTTAGGATTTCGCGGGGTCACAGTGTCGGAATCCCCAACTTGTGGGGGGCGCTGCGACAAACTCTGACGAGTTGGGGACTCCACGCGCTAGCCACACACCTAAAAAAGGCAAGCCCCGGCGATGACGATCCTCGCCGGGGCTTGTGTGTTATTGCGGTTCTCTTAGGCTTAGAGCCTCACCACGTTGGCGGCCTGAGGGCCCTTCGGGCTGCTCTCGACAGTGAACTCCACCTTGTCGCCTTCGTCCAGGTTGCGAAAACCGTCGCCCTGGATGGCCGAGAAGTGAACGAACACATCATCGCCACCTTCGCGCTCAATGAAGCCGTAGCCCTTGCCACCGTTGAACCACTTAACCGTACCCTGGGTTCTTTCAGACATTAGCTGGTATACCTCCTTCCCTGTGAAATGTTGTAGGTCGGAGCAGATTGTTCTTCGTCGTGCTTACCAGCTCGCGCCGATTGGGCCACGGCTGTACAAAGAAAACGCCCGAGATCATAAGAAGCTCGGGCTGTTCATCATTTGAACTTCAAACAACAGCTTACTGCGTCCTACGTTGGATATTGTACCACACTTTCTCGTTTCTGTCAAATCGGCTCAAGGCTTGTGTGCACTCAATAGAGTGCGCCCCCAAACTGAAATATACCTGACGGCGTTTCGCGTATTGCCAAACAAGGTAAAATCTGGTATACTGTGCTTGGGCGCCAAGAAGCTAGAGTTGAGCGGGGGACACACACTCTATAGCCAGGAGATCAACCACGCTGGCTGGATCGAACGTTGGGGGAGCGGTACACTTGATGACCGGCCACTTGCCGGTAAAGGAGGTGGAATTATGACAATCTGGTTACGCCGGTGGATTAGCCGTCTGAGCAGGCGCCTGGGTGCCTCACTCCCCTCAACCCATCGGTCTTTTACGGTTCCCGTCCTGGTCATTCGCTACTTCCCGGTGGAAAACGGCCAGATTGACGTCACCGTGACCGGCAACGTGGACGCGCCTCTCGAAGACATTCGCCACCACACGGTCGAGGCGACAGAGCAGGTGATTCAAGCCCTGGAAACCGGCAGCACCTATCACGGCTACAAGGACCCCACGGCCCGGCCCAGTCTGAGCTACCAGATCGTGGACACCCTCGAATTCCTGGAGCCGTTGCCTACTTACGGCAAGCCCGGTCACCAGGTCCCGATGACGGACTATCACGCCATCATGGAGCGGGTGGACATTCGGCACTGGGTAGAAGAGAGGGGCGTCAAAGAGGTCTGGCTGTGGGGCTATCACGGCGGCGTCATAGACCTTTGGGAGTCGAACATGGCAGGGCCGTACGGTGACATCAGCAACAGCGACTGTGACCCGACGGATCTGCCGGTGCTGAGCCAAACCTACACCGTCTACCATTACAACTACGAGCGCGGCCCGTCCGAGGCGGTGGAAGATCACATTCACCAGATCGAGAGTGTGCTGAAGCATATTGACTACCCTCTTTTCTGGGACAAATTTGTCGGCCAGCCGGGCGCGTGGCGCTGCGGCTGGGCCCACTACCCACCCAACGGCGAGTACGATTACAACTGGGACAATCCCAAATACGTCTGGACGGACATCGAAGACTGGACTCCTGAGGGCACCGGCCCCAAAAAGCAAATCAACTGCACCCGCTGGAACAGTGACAGCCTGACTTGGTTCATCTACTGGATGCAGAACCTGCCTGGCGCAAACAACGGCCTGACCTACCGCGGTCGCCCCCTGACCAACTGGTGGGCCTTTATTGGCGATTTCGACAGTGTGATGGCGGCCTGGCTAGGTTTGGTTGAGTAAAGCTTGGCTGGCGGTGCTGGAGGCGTTGTTCAAGTCTATGCCCTCACCCCCAACCCCCCAACCCCCTTCCCCCTCTCCCAAAGTTCGGGGAGAGGGGGAAGGGGGGATGTGGACACTCTGGAGAGAGCCGAGCGAGGGGACTGGGACAACGCTCGTTTGGCCCAGTCCCTTGAGGTTTCGGAAGATCGTGTCGAGTTTTGGCGAGAGTCCTACCGGCGGGCCAAGAGCATCATAGACGCGCCCACCCCCGCAGAATCCTTCCGGCGCGGCGTTCGCTACTCGATTCAGAGCGCCATTGAGGAAGGACTGACGGACGAGGAGAAGATCGAAAACCTGGTCACGCAAATCTGCTACCGCGCCGCCGACATGGCCTATCTGCTCGACCTGGAAGAAGGGACACTCTCCGATTATTCAAGGGAACTCCGCAAAGAATCAGCTCTTGACCTTGGCCCTCTCCTCTCCCCCTGGCCCCCTCTCCTCTCCCAAACCCAGGAGAGGAGAGAGGGAAGAAGCCAGAGTCATGAAGCGCCAGAGGAAACGTATCCGTACCCCAGCCCAGATCCAGCAGCGTGCCCGCGAACTCCGCCAAGAGATGACCCCGGCTGAGAAGTTACTCTGGAGTCGCCTGCGGAACAAGCAATTGCACGAGTTGAAATTCCGACGGCAACTCCCGCTAGGCCCATTCATCGCCGACTTCTACTGCGCCGCGCGCTGCCTGGTGGTGGAAATAGACGGCGACATCCACGACCTGCAACCAGAGCGCGACGCAGCCCGCA
Source organism: uncultured Anaerolineae bacterium (assembly GCA_964390805.1). Taxonomy (GTDB): domain Bacteria; phylum Chloroflexota; class Anaerolineae; order VGOG01; family VGOG01; genus CAYMKL01. The sequence continues at coordinate 37,384 of CAYMKL010000017.1, forward strand.
CAGAACAATTCGAACAGCACGGCTATCGCGTCATCCGCTTCCGCAACGAACAAGTGCTAAAGATGTCGAAAACGTATTGGCGGCTATCGAGATAGCTTGTCTCCCCTCTCCCAAAGCTCCCTCCCCCAAAGTTGGGGGAGGGCTGGGGTGGGGGCTGGAGGGGGTCGGGGGGAGGGTGAGGGCCAATGACCCGCCTCAGCGAAAAATGCGACGTGCAGGACGCCCTGGTCAACCACCTCATTGGCATCGGCTGGGACTACCTGCCGCCGGACGAAATCAAGAATACGCGGAACGGTGACGACCGCGAGCCTTTCCTCGCACCCATCGCTCGCCAGCAACTCACCACCCTCAATGCCGGTCTCGTCACAGAAACCAACGTGGACGACGTGCTGCGCCGAGTGCGTGGGGTGCAGCCCAGCATCGCCGGCAACGAGGAGTTCCTCCACTACCTGCGCGGCCACAAGACCGTCTACAGCGAAGCCGAAAAGCGGGAGCTCAACCTGACGCTGGTTGACTTCGACACGCCCGCCAACAACCGCTTCACCTTCACCCAGGAGTTCACCTTCGAGGATCGGGACCGACGACGGGCGGACATGATGCTGTTCGTCAACGGCTTCCCCGTGGCCCTCATCGAGAACAAAAGCCCCACCGTGCCCGAAGCCGAACTGGAAGCCTTCGACCAGGTGCAGCACACCTACACCGACCGCATCCCCGAACTGCTCAAGTTCGTACAATTCTTCGCCGCCTGCGACGTGCGCATCCACTACGGGGCCACCTGGAACGATAGCCTCAAAGCCTTCTACCGCTGGAAGGCCAACGGCAAGGACTATGGCCTGGAGAACCTCAGCAAGACCCTCTTCGACCGCGAGCACCTGCTGCGCATCCTGCGCGACTACGTCATCTTCTTCCGCGCCGACGATGAGACCCACAAGTTCGTGCTGCGCCCCCACCAGATTCGAGCTACCGAACGCATAGTGCGACGGGTGGAGACGGACGAGGCCGAAACTGGCCTCATCTGGCACACTCAGGGCTCCGGCAAGATACTGACCATGATCGTCGCCGCCCACAAACTGCGCCGGCTGCCATCACTGGAAAACCCCACCCTGCTGGCAGTGGTGGACCGCCGGGAGTTGGAGACACAGATGGTCCAGAACCTGGAGGCCTTCGGCTTCCCGGCTGTGGTGCGGGCCGATAGCAAGAGGCTCCTGCGGGATCTGCTGGCCTCCGACTACCGAGGGCTCATCGTCACCACCATCCACAAGTTCGACCGCATCCCCAAACACCTCAATACCCGCCAGAACATGGTGGTGCTGATAGACGAAGCCCATCGCAGCCAAGAGGGCGACCTGGCTACCTACATGCGGGCCGCGCTGCCCAATGCCTTCTACTTCGGCTTCACTGGCACGCCCATTGATCGGGGCATCATAGGGCGGGGCACCTTCGAGACCTTCGGACGGCCCGACCCTGACGGCTATCAGGACAAGTACGGCATTGCGGGAATCCTTCGTTAGCCCGTTCAAGGAATTGCAAACAGCCTACGAAATCCTCTCCCCCGATCCCTTTCTGCGCGACCACCTGGACGACTACGCCCTCGTCGTGCAGGTCTACCAGGTGATCTACAATTACTTCAACCCCGAGGCCGAGAGGCGACGCATTCAGCGGGAGCTGCTGCGCAAGACCGATGCCCTCATTCGGAAGCACGTGGAAGCGGCGCCCGTGGTGGATACGCTGCCCCTCTACCCCATCAACCGGGACATCGCCAACGTGGTCCAGGCGGACAACGTCAGCGACAGGGTCAAGGTCACCAACCTCTATCGCAGCTTAATCATCCACATTGAGCAATACCAGCAGGAGCAGCCCTACCTGATCTCCATCAGTGAACGGGTCGAGGTGGTCATCCAGCGTCTGCGGGACCGACAGATCAGCGTGGAGGCCGCCCTGGAGCAACTTGGCGACTTGGCCGAGGAAGCGGTCACAGCCGAGACGCAGCAGGCCGAAAGCGACCTGTCACGTGGGGAATTTGCGCTCTATTGGGTGCTCAAGGGGCAAGGCGTGGTCAATCCGGACACCGCTGCCCAGACCGCCTATCGCATTCTAGCCGAGCACCCTGGCTGGCCCTACAATGCCGGGCTGGGACGCACGGTGCGGGCGGAAATGTACAAGCTGCTGAGACTACCCCTGCAGAGAGCGATCAGTGAGGGGGCGACCGAGATGCAAGCTGACGCCCGACGAGCCAAAGCTCTCAGAGAGACAGTGGACAACCTGCTCAGGATGTATCGCGTGGTGGAATCATGAATCATCAGACGAGAGACCTCGGAAGCCTCCGACCCGTGAAGATAGTCTCGCAAAATCGCCGAACGCTGGCCATGCAGGTGACGCCCGTCGGCATTCAGGTGCTCATCCCGGCCGACCTGGACGCCGATAGCCCTCGCGTGCAAGCCTTCATCAAGGCTGGCCTGCAGAAGCTTCAGACTTCCGAAGACTTCGGCGAGCTCAGTCGAGCCATCTGTGAGACTTCGAAAGTCTCGGCGGAAGACCTGAAGGCATTGGTGTCAGCATGGTCGGAGCGTATCGGCGTACAGATCAAGCGAGTGCAAGTCCGGGCTATGCGGAACAAGTGGGCATCTTGCTCCACTAACGGCACGCTGACCCTGAGCGCGGACTTGGTACAGCTTCCCTCAGACTTGGTGGATTACGTCATCTGCCATGAGTTGGTCCACCTGAGAATCCCAGCTCACGGCAAGGGATTCCATGCACTGATGAGTTGCTATATCCCCGACTGGGAGGGCCGCGAGCGTCGCCTGGCGCGACGGACAGTAACGCTTCTGCCTTCCACCTAATGCCGAACACTGCCGCAGCGCGCGTTCACGCGCGGAGCGTGTCGGGGGAAGTTGCCAGCAGAACTCGATTAGCTCAGCATTGATTGGAGGAGGATAGTGGTATGAGCGAGTATCAGTATTACGAGTTCCGAGCCATTGACCGGCCCTTGACCGAAGAGGAACAGCAGGCTGTTGCCCGGCTTTCCAGCCGCGTGGACCCGCATCCCAGGCGGGCCGCGTTCGTCTACCACTGGAGCGACTTCCCTGGGGACCCGGCCACGATCCTCACGCAGTACTACGATGCCATGCTGTACATGGCCAACTGGGGCAGCCGTCAACTCATGTTCCGCTTTCCCAAATCGCTCCTCGATCTCGAAGGGGTGCGAGCCTATTGCCAACCACCCATCGTTGAGGACTTCATCTCCTGCTCGACCGTGGGTGAGTACGTCACCCTGGACATCCAGTTCCACGACGAGGAGGGCGGCGACTGGATAGAAGGCGAGGGCTGGCTTTCGGCCATGATCGGGCTGCGAGACGACATCTTGCGGGGCGACTACCGGTCGCTATACCTGGCCTGGCTCAAGACGCTGGAGATGGAAGACCTGCTTGACTCGGTCACCGAGCCACCTGTGCCAGCGGGGTTGAAGGCATGCTTCGCATGCACGCTGTCGCCCGCGCTCCGCACCCTTATTGACTTCTTCGAGATAGACGAGCTCCTGATCCAGGTAGCGGCCGAGGCGAGCAGCGACCGAGGAACGGCACCCAAAGGCTGGCTGCGCGGCGCGATGGCCCTGCTCCCTGAGGGGGAGCGCGACGGCTTTCTCCTACGCCTGGCCCAGGGAGAAGCGCACCTTTCGGTCGAGCTGAATCGGCGATTGCGCCAGGTTGCGCCCCTGCCAGAGCCAGAGATGCGCCCCCAACGCACGGTGGGGCAGCTTCTGGGGGAAGCCGAAGAGCGACGAGAGCGAGAACGGAGACGACGAGCCGAGGAGGCCGAGGCCAGGCGCGTGCGTGAACTGGAAGCGCTGGCCCAGCGCGAAGCCCAAACGTGGGAGGAAGTGGATACGCTGATCCAGCAAAGCCAGGCCAAGGCTTATGGTGAAGCAGTTCAGCTTTTGCTCAAGTTGCGCGAGCTGGCAAGGTATCAGGGGCAGGAGGAGACCTTTCAGCAGCGATTGAATCACATCTACGAGCAGTATCGCAGGCGATCCGGCCTGCGCCGCCGCCTGCATGATGCAGGCCTGGACGAAACCTAGCCGAGATTTGCGCCCAGTAGCACGAAGCCGAACGCCAGGCCGAGCATCTGTTTCAAACGCTGCCGCACCGCACCTTGCGAGGAGGAGAACCATGACAGCCAGACGCCGCCGAGAAATTCGATACGGGAACGATCTTTACCGTGAAATCCTACCTCCCAATGTCAAAAAACCGCTCAAGGTCACCTACTGGGACTTGTGGATAGCCGATGTTCTGACCCGCGAGTTTGAAGGCGACTGGGACAAAATGTGTGACCACCTTCGTGCCGAAAAGGCTGGGTACTCTTTTCGACGATACAAGGCCGAAGAGCTTTTGAATCATCTGCGCCTGTTGCGCCAAACCCTCGACCGGGCAGGATTGACCGTTGAGGACATTCTGGCAGAGGCCGATCCAGCCTTCCTGAAAAAGCAGCACCGCAAAGCCAAACGCAAAGTCCTCGAAATGGGATACCAGGACCATGAAAGAAGCCCCTGGATGATTCACACACCTCGGAGAAAACGCAAAGCACAGGCCATGCGCGGACACTGGAAGCATTTCCCCGTTTCTCCCCAAGAATATGCCGACATGCTGGAGAGGCGGTATAAAACGTCCGGCTGGTACAAGGCGGGCCAGTCGTTCGCCCTGGAAAGCAAATTGTCCGCATCTCTCAGAAAGCGAGCGGAGCACGCCTCACTGGCAGAGCTTTTCGCCCTCTACCGGGCCTTCTTGGCCGTCGTTGCGGAAAACATGGACATGGTGGACGATTCGTACGGCGCGGTCGGCGACCTGTACCAGACAGTATTTGAAGAGTACTTGCAGTTCGATCGAGCCGCGCTCGACATGCCGCTGGAGATCTTGCTCCAGGACCTGATCGAGCTGATAATCTGGGAAGACTATGGCGGCACCAATGCTGGAAAACCCATCTTCTTCGCCGGCCTCGCCTCGCACGAAGTTCCACTCGTCGAATCCATTCTGCAAGAGCAATGGAACGAGTTGCGCGAGCTGGAACTGGACTACCAGGCGGAAGAAGCTTTGACCATGCTGGGGATGTTCTACCAAAAGCAGCAGATGTTTGACAGATTTATCCCTATGGCCAAAGCGATGGGTACCCGTAAGTGGGAGCGCATCACCACCATGTCGGAGCTGGCCGAAAAACAGGGACGGTATGACCTGGCAGTAGCCGTCTACGAAGCGTGTTTGGGGCCTGGCTTTCACGAAAAGTTCTTGCGCGAAAAGTACCAGGAACTCAAGCGCAGGCTCAAGTCAGTCTGAGTAGACCCTCTGAAAGCCCTCAGTGCAAGCCATAGTGATGATTCCAAGAGAGGCAGCCATGAGAGAAGCGATTCCCGCGTTTCGCGTGATTCAGCGCAAAACAAACATCGCTCTGATCACGATCAACTCCTTGGGCGGGCTGGTGACGTTCCTGTACTTCAACGTGATTGCCCCTCTGCCTGAGGGCCAGGCGTCCCTTCGAACGGTCGCCTGGTACGAGATTGTGGGCCCGCTCTTGCTCATTGGATACCGCTGGGTATCGGATTCACTTGGGACAAAAGGCGCAGCGCACGAATTGCCGCCTGGCATGAGCGCTTGAGGCGTGGGACCACTGCCGCCGAGGTGCCGGTCAAAGTGCGACGATGTGCATGCGAAGCATGCCGTGCTCAACGTGCCACTGCGTACCGCCGCGTGGAATGTCGGAGACCCTAAGGGTTTTGGAAACCCTTAGGGTCTGTCGTAAGGCGAAAACGGTGACGACCCATCCGTTAGTCACGCAATTGCGTTTTGCCCGCAGCGAATTGGCGCGCTGTCTGGAGGGCGTTTCCGACGAGGATGCCCGCCGCCGTGTTGAGCCCATGAATTGCATCAGTTGGATTGTGGGCCATCTGGCAAGCCAGGAAAACATATACTGGATGCTGCGGGCTCAAGGTCAAAACCTGGCGCCCGACCTGCACAAGCTGGTAGGTTGGGGCCAACCTGCCAGCACGCCGCCATTAGACGAGATGTGGGCCGCGCAGGGGCAGCTTGCTCAGGTAGGCGCTGTGGGCCCTCATCGCCCCAAATCTCCTGGTGATCCAGGCGATGGAGCCTGAGGGCGAAGGCTTTCAGCAGAAGGAGGATCAGGATAACATTATATCTTCTCAAAGAACATCAACACGCCCATCAACACAAACAAGCCCGCCGCGCCCTTGCGCAAGATGTCGGGCGAAACGAAACGGGAGATGAACTGTCCGGCTACGGTACCAAGCAGGGTTACAGCCACCAATGCGAATGAAGCACCCAGAAAGACCGTCCGCGGACAGTCGGAGTTGGCCGAGGTGCAGATCACGGCCAATTGGGTCTTATCCCCCAATTCCGCTACGAACAACAGGACAAAGGTGCTCCACAGTAGCTTCCAGTCTATCATTATGTCGAATCCTTTCATCATTTCCCAATTTCTAGTTTCTATTTCCCTGCTCCGGCCAGAAGGGGTGAAACATCATCCACTGCTCTGGGCGGGCGCGCACGTGCTGTTCCAGAATGTCCACCACCCGGCGGACGTTGGCCATCAGGTCCCGCCTCCGCTCGCCGGTGCGGATCATTTCGAGAGGCCCTGTGATCCTGAGGCCGTATCCGTTGCCGGGCTCATAGTAACAACTGCCCATGATGACCGACGCGCCAGTCATCAGCGCCAGCCGCACCGGCCCGACGGGCAGGTAGGCCGGTCGGCCAAAGAACTCGACCAGTTCTCGATCCTCTGGGATGGGACGATCCACGCCGGTCAACACGATGCCGCCGCTCTTCAGCCGTCGGATGGCCGCCCGCAGCGATTCGGGCGTGATCGGCGTGACCTCAAACCCGGACTTGGCCCGCAGGTAGTTCAAAAGATGAAACCCCGCCCGCGGATTCGCCAGGGAGAGCACTTGGATGGGTAGGCCCTGTGCGCCTACAGACAAGCCTAGAAGGTCAAAATTGCTCATGTGGGGGGCGAGCACCAGCACGCCCTGACCCCGCGCCGTCTCGGCCCGGATGAAAGCCAGGATCTCTTCCGGAATCCGCACCGCTTCAGCTAACACCTCTTCTGGCCGGCCGATGGCGTGAAAAAAGTCATAGTAGGTCTGACCGGCGTGGAAGAAGACCTGATATGTCATTCGGTGCAGCGCCAGGTCGTCGGCCTCCGGGCCGAGGACCTGGCGCAAGTTGGCGTGCACTGTCCAGTAGACCTGCGGCTTTCGGCGAGCGATGATGCCAGCGGCGACCCGCGCCAACCCGTAGCCCACCCGACGCGGCATGCGCTGGCCGAGAACGATGCCCAATCGCGTCATCGGCTTACTGCTGATAAAATCTTGAAGACGCATCAAAGCTTCATCCTCTGTTCGCTGAAGGCCTCCTGACCAAGGCGCACAGGGCTGCGGTCAGGAGACCCTGCCCAACCCCAGACCTTGCCCAACCTCGAACTCAATCGTGGGAGACAGATGGCGCGGCCACCTGGAACTCGGCCGACCGGAACAACCCCCGGGCCTCAATGAGCACCGGCAGCCCTCGCACGATGCAGATCGCCACTGCCACCCAACTGGCCACTGAAGCAACGAGCCACACGTTGTACCAGGCTGCATGTCCCCCCGTCTGCAACCCCAGGGCCAGGGCCAGCAGCGTGAAGGCAACTGCTTTGGCCACGCCGTAGCTAGTGCGCATAGCAGGCGAATTCACCAGCCACCGCCCCCATGAAGAGCGCATCATGCTGTGCGCCGACTGTCCATGTTGCAGTGCCACGTTGCGTATGGAATCAACCAGCGCCCCCCGAATGACGACCGTCAGAGGAATGGCCACCAAGATCAGTCTGAGTTGAGCGTAGGCCACCCACAGGACGATCTCCACAGCCCGATCGGCAGCGATGTCCAGCGCGCCACCGATGAGGGTCTGCTCGTCACGCCGCCGGGCGACGATGCCATCCAACGAGTCCATCAAAATCAGCCCCACAATGAGAGGCGCGCCCATCAATTGGCCCACGGCTCCGCCGAAGTAGAGCAACGACACTATCATTACCAACAGTGGGAACCTCAGTACCGTGATCAAGTTCGCTACATTCATTCAATCACCTCGCAAAACGCAGTTTTTTCATCCCCATCAGCACTTTCTCTGCTGTGGCCGGCAGCTCTTCGATCCACACCCCTGTCGCGTCGTGGATGGCGGAGATGATGGCCGGGGCGGTGGGCAGGGTGGTCATTTCCCCCACTCCTGTGGCTCCGTACGGCCCCGTCGGATCGGGCGCCTCGACGATGATGGGCACGAGTTGGCGGGGCGTGTCCAAGACCGTGGGAATGAAGTACTCGCTGAACTTGCGGGTCTTAACCACTCCCTGCTGCTGGACGTACTCCTCCATGAGGGCATACCCCTGCCCCATGTGCACCCCGCCGCCAATCTGCCCCTTGACCATCTGCGGATTGACGGCCCGGCCCACGTCGTGCGCCGAGTAGAGCTTCAGCACCCCCACCTCCCCCGTTTCGGCGTCCACTTCTACCAGGGCAATCTGGGTGGCGTATCCGTAGCTGATGTGGGGGTCGCACATGCCGGTCTCAGGGTCGAATGGCGTGGTCGGCCTGGCGTGGCGACCGTGGAAGGTGTAGCGAGCCTCGACATGGGTCTGGCCCTCCTCGGCTCGCAGAGCCGCGTGCCACTTCTCTTTGGCCAACTGACAAGCCACCATCACCGCGTTGCCGGACATGTAGACGTGACGGGAGGCGGAGGAGCTGCCGGCGTCGGGCGTCTCGGCCGTGTCCACCAGAGCGATGTCCACCCTCTCCATATCAATCCCCAGCACCTCGGCGGCGATCTGGGCCAAGGCGGTGTGCACCCCTTGCCCCACTTCCGAAGCGGCGATTTTCACTACTGCCGTCTCCACCTGCCCAGACTCGTCCAGGGAAAGCTCGACCTGTGCGGTGGACTTGTCGTCGAAGCCCATGCTATACCCCACGTTCTTGTAGGCGCAGGCCACGCCCAGGCCGTACAGCTTGCCGTCCGCAAACTTGGGCTTTTCCGGTCGCACCCAGTGTCCGTCCTCTTTCTTACGCCAGCCGGCGGCCAGCGCCGCCTGTCGCAGCGTGTCTTTGACACCCACCCCCGGCGGCATGGGGTTGCCCGTGACGGCTATTGAACCGTCCTCGAAGAGATTCTTCAGTCGGAATTCCACCGGATCCATGCCCAGGGCCTCGGCCAGCTTGTCCATCTGCGGCTCGTAGGACACGGGAACCTGGGTGGCCCCGAAGCCGCGCATGGCCATACTCACGGCGTTGTTGGTGTAGACAGTGTAGCCATCTATCCTGGCGTGGGGCACCACATAGGGGCCTGCAGCAAAGGTAGTAGCGTTGGCCATCACCACGGTGCTCGTGCTGGCGTAGGCCCCGGCGTCGGCGATGAGCTCGATCTCCATGGCCGTCAGCTTCCCATCCCGCGTGGCTCCGGTCTTGTGGCGCATGTAGAACGGATGGCGCTTGCCGGTCCGGCACACCGACTCCTCGCGGCTGAAGACCATCTTCACCGGGCGGCGGAGGCAGTGGGCACACAGGGCCAGGAGATGTTGGACGTACATATCCTCTCGCCCGCCAAAGGCCCCACCTACTGCTGGCACGATCTCGCGCACGCGGCCCTCGGGCAAGTCCAGCAGATGGGCGATCTGATGCAGGTCATCCTGGGCCCACTGTGTGGCGGCCACGACGGTTACCCGTCCCTCTTCGTCAATGTAGCCCAGGCCAGCTTCGGGCTGCAGGTAGACGTGCTCCACGCAGGGGGTGATATAATAGCCTTCCACGATGACGTCGGCCTCGGCAAAGCCGGCTTCCACGTCCCCTTTGCGAATCTTGAAGCGCTCCAGTACATTGGTGTCTCTCTCCTCATGAACCAGGGGCGCATCGGGCTCCATCGCCTCTCGCGCATTGTCCACTACAGGCAGCGGCTCATAGTCCACTTCGACCAGCTTACGGGCCGCCTCGGCGATGCCCTCGCTCTCGGCCACCACGATGGCGATGCGGTCGCCCACCCAGCGCACCTTGTCCCCCTCCGCCACCAGCACCGGCTGGTCCTTGATGTTGATGCCGTACTCGTTGACAGGGACATCTTTGTAAGTGAGGACAGCGACCACGCCTGGGTAGGCCACGGCCTTGCTGGTGTCAATGCGCAGCACCCTGGCGTGGGGGTGCTCGCTCCACACCACTTTGGCGTGGAGCATCCCTTCCATGTAGAAGTCGCCAGGGTACTTGGCCTGGCCCGTGACCTTGGCCTGGGCGTCAATGCGCGGCAGACTCTGACCTATGATGCTCTCCCTCATGCTTCTACCTCCGTAGTCTCGTTTCCTTTTTGAGCAAGTATGGATAATTATAATGCAAAAGGAAGCAAAAGACAATTCTGATCACAAGACCACGGAGGTCTGTGGAAATCTCCGAGGTCTTTGTATTTTTCGCCCTCTCCACCGGCATAACTAGAAGACTGTCTGATGCCCCAGGCCGAGTGAAAGAAGTTTTTCGAAGCCCGAAATCAGAGAACATTACAATCTAAAACTGAGGAGGTAAGTCTTGAAGAAAAGAATACTTGTACATGCCCTGCTGGTGGTTGTGGCTCTGGCTTTGACAGCGACGAGCGTCTTCGCCGAGCTTGAGCCGGTTGGGACAGACACCAGGACCAATGGAGTGACCACTGTCACCTGGGACTCCCGCTTCATCGACTCAGACTACACCCTGGGCGAGACCATCACCATGACGGTGTCGTGGAACGTTGATGCAGGGGCTGCGGAGTACGTGGGATTCGATCTTGGAAGTGTCAGTTTCACCCCGAGGTCGAGGCAAGACCCAGCCAACGGTAGGATAGTAACACCAGCCGCTCAGACCGGCGACAACTCCGTCACCATCGAATTCCAGTTCACTGACCTGCACACATGCCCCATAGCGAACGTCGAAATGGGCAACATCCACTTCAAGCTGTACCTGGATATTGACATGGACGGTGACGGCGTAGTGGATACGGTGATGGGCTACGGGGTGAACGTCCTCGTGCAGGAACCACATTAGCCTCAACGCGAAGAAGAACGGACGTGATCCTGATGGCCTAGGCCAACGGGGGCTGATTTGGACGGTCGCTTGACAAAGTGCAAGATGACGTGAACGGCGACGGCTACGCCGAAGTCATCATTGGCGCCTCCTTCACCGGAGCAGTAAGCGCGGGCCGCGCCTATCTATACATGGGAAGAGAACGGCTGAAAAAGCTCGCTTCGCAAAAAAACGACGCCAGCCCAGGGTATGACCCGAGGCTGGCGTCGGCTGTTTTAGATATTGCCGAGGACTGTTCGAGAGGGTGGCGTTACAGGAGAGCGAAAACCAGCCAGGCGGCAAAAAGAAGAACTCGACACCGGAGTGTCGAGTTCTTCCGTCGTAGAGATTTCCTAAAACCCTCCGGGGCGAGGGTAAGGAAGCAATTCGGCTATCCCACAGAGCCTTACCGATAAGGCTCCAAAAGGCAGGCAACGACGCTAAAGCTGCCCACCAAAAACGATGACCGCGCGCAGAATGAGCCCGCCTGCCAGCACCATGATGGCCAGCAGCCCAGCAACCTCACGCGGCGGTGACTTGACGTCACGCAAGATAAGGCTCAGCTCCACACCCAGAGGCAGCAGCAGGCCCACCAGCACCACGCCCACCCAGAAGGGAAAGCTCAGGGAGCCAGTCAGCAAGCTGTTCACCGACCGCATCGCCTCCGACATGGCCTCTTCGGGGCCCGGGCCGGAGACCCTTTCGGCGGCGTAGGCCACGCCTGTGGACGAGGTAGCAACCAGGATCAGCAGCCCGGCCAGGGCCAGCACCTCAACCACGCACACCACACTGGCGCCCTTGCACAGCTTGCTCATCAGCGGCATCCCAACATGAGGCACCCCTAACGCGCCGATCAAGTTCACGACCGCGATGCCTGTGGCGATGGCCGAGCTGACAAAGAGCACCGGCAGCAGGGGCGTGCTGGCCCACAGCGGCTGACTCGTCGCACTGAGCAGTACGCCGGTGTAGGCGATGAGCAAGATGGACAGGATGAACGTCACCCAATCCAACAGGCCCGCCACTCGCTTGACGGCCTTGAAGAGGCCAACCAACTGGGCCAAGCCGCCGGTAACGCGCTTCTCGGTGAGACTCTCCGCCCACCAAGTCAGGAAGAGAACCGCCGCCAGCACCGCCCAGACGAAGAGCAGCCAGGTGCCCATAGACATAGGTGAAACGGGCCGGAATCGAGCGAACAGATGCCAGGCGCGGAAGGGATGCCCCAGGTCTATCACCAGCATCATCACGCCAAAGACGACCGCTGGCACCCCCAAAGCCGCCGCCACGCGTTTGGCTCCGAAGTAGTGGCCTCCACTCAGGCGATGGGCCAGGAACGTGACAAAGTAAGCCCCACCCCCAATGCCGGCCAGCCAGAGATACATGATCACAGGCCATTCCCAATTCATTCTGCACTCTCCTTTCCAACAGTAGCTTCCACGGCCAGCGCATCTTTGCGCTTGAACAACACCCAGAAGGGCAGCGCTGCCAAGGCGCCAGCGGTCAGCACACCGCTGAGCCAGTTGGCCCCCACAGTCTGTGTTGCCACACGGGGGTTCTCCGGCAGCCCGTAGGCTGCGGGACGGTCGGCCAAGACATAGAGCACATTCAAGCCACCCAGCTCCTTCTCGCCGTACAGGGTGGCATTGCCATTACCCTTTTGACGCAATTGCGCCACTCGTTGGCGTCCGTTCTGGATCAGCTCATCCCGCTCGCCAAAAGTGATCGCCCCAAAAGGACAGGCAGCAGCGCAAGCCGTCGGCTCGCCGTCTGCCTTGGCGCCATAGCAGAAGCGGCACTTTTGCGCCGAGCCCTTCGGTTCGCCAAAGTTCGGGACATCAAAAGGACAGGCCGCCGCGCAGTAACCACAGCCGATACACCATTCCTGGTCAGTTACCACGTGCACGCCATCGGGCTTGGAGATGGCCCCAGCGGGGCAGACGTTCAGGCAACTGGCCTCAGTACAGTGGTTGCAGGCCAGTTTGATGGAATAAGCACGCACGCTGGGGAAGGTGCCTACTTCAAGCTCTTCCATTTTTGTCCAGGCAATGCCGTGTCCCACAGGAACTTCATTGTTTCGTTTGCACTCTACTGTGCAGGCACTGCAATCCAGACATAGGTCGGTATCTATCAACATTGCCTTTCCCATGTTTTCCTCCTTACTTGAATTGAAACTCAGCGAGGGGCATTCATGCGGAGCCGCTGGGCCTCGGCGCGAAGCCACATCTCGGTAAGCGGCGCCAGGTGGCGATAGAACGGCTGGCGGGCGCTGTCCTGCACCTTCCGCAGGAACTGGGGCCCCCAACGGAGCAGGTGTTCCGCCAAGAAGCGCTTCTGGCGCTCTTGCCAGACCTCGCTATCCTCCGCCTCGGCCTCCTGCCGGATCAGATAGAACATGAACTCCAGCTCAGCGGCGATGTGATCGGGCAGCGCGTCGAATTCCTCGTTCATCGCCAGCCCCGCTTCCTGGTAGGCCTGCAACACTTGGGAAACCGACTCGCCCATCAACAGTCCGCGACCGAAATAGGCCGATTCGTAGGGCGGGGCCGGCACGTGCGGCCGGGCGGTGATGAACAGGTACGTGTGCTCAATCTGCAAGTCGGTCAGCAACCGCTCGTCGTCGCCGTCGTGGCCTTGAACACAAGCCCGCAGGTCGGCCAGGGTCAAAGCTATCCCCAGGTTCAGCACCTCGTCCGCAGCGGCCAGTTCGTTCCACGTCTCGTGGGCGCGCAGCACCGCCAACAAGCTGGCGTCGGGATAAGTGAACCCCTGCACCAGGAAGCGACAAAGCAGCAGTCGCGCGACCGTTTCTTCCGCCAAGACCGTCTCCGCCATTGTCTGCCCTTCTATACCTTGTACACTTTGAGCACTACGTCTTCCATGTAGGCAGCCATGTCCGGTGTGTTGAGCTTGAGCTGCTCCTCGATGGTCATCGACGGGATCAGATCGCCGGCATTGGCTCCTACGCCCTGCGCCACGCCGTAGCCGCTGCTCCAGTGGCCGAAGCCGTGATCAATGGCCAGGCAGTCGGGCCGGATGCCGCGTATTAGCTTAGTCTTGATCTTGATCTTGCCCGTCACAGATTCCACATAGACCTCGTCGCCGTCGGCAATGCCCATCTCTTCGGCAGTGCTACGGTTGATGAGCACCCGGTTCTCCGGCCAGATTTCCCGAAGCACCGGATCGTTCTGGCTCTGGGTCATGCGCTCAAACGGCTTACGATAGATGAGCAAGTGGAAGGGATACTCGTTGCTCGTTGAAGAACGCGGCGGAATCCAGTTCGGTAGCGGGTCGTGGCCCAGGTCCTCCAGCACGGTCGAGTAGAGCTCGATCTTCTTGGTCGGCGTGTTGAACTCGGTCTTGGGCTTGAGGGGCTGCTCCTCACCGAACATGCCACCGGCAGCTTTGATCTGATCCTTGGTGACGCCCAGGGCCTCCAGTTGAGCAGTCAGGATCGCCTTGCCGCCCATGCCCTCCGGCGCGTACTCGCCCAGGCCCATCTTGCGCAGCAGCGAGACAACCACGCCGCCGAAACCCTTGGTATCGTGGACGGCAGGCAATGCCTCGCGCAGCGCCACCTGGGGATACATGGCCTGGTACGTCCGCTGATTGAGGCCGCTGCCCTCAAAGAACGTGTTGTCAGGCAGAACGACGTCGGCGAACTGCACCATCTCGCTGGGCAGGATGTCGCTGACAGCGATGAAGTCGAGGGTCTTAAGCGCCTCGGCCACCCGGGCCGGGTTGGGGAAGGCCAACAGGTTGTGCTTCCACACCACCGCCGCCTTGATCGGGTAGGGCTGTTGACTCAGAATGCCCTCGGCCAGCGTGCTGAAGGAGCCCTTACCTAGTTGCTTCATCAGAGGGAATCTCTCCATGCCGTCAATGCGGGGGCCTTTGAGGGTGTCGGGATAAGGGGGCATGTCGAACACATCGCCAAGGCCAGGCAACTTGTGCTTGCGGTCCAGGATGTGGCCGCCGGGCCGGTCCAGGCTGCCGGCGAGAGCATCGAGGATGATGAAGCAGCGGTTGAGCTGCCAGCTATTGGCATAGTTGGGGCCACCGGCATCCCGCTTATGGTGGGCAATCACCGCTGGCTTGGTGGTGGCGTAATCGCGGGCCACGTGGGCAATAGTCTCGGCAGGAACCTCGCAGATGGAGGCCGCCCATTCCGGCGTATAGCCCTGCACAGCCTCTTTGAGTTCGTCAAAGCCGTAGGTGTAGTTCTCTACGAACTCGTGGTCGTACAGGTCTTCGTTTATGATGACGCGGATCATGGCAAGGGTGAAGGCCAGGTCGGTGCCTG
Source organism: uncultured Anaerolineae bacterium (assembly GCA_964390805.1). Lineage (GTDB taxonomy): Bacteria > Chloroflexota > Anaerolineae > VGOG01 > VGOG01 > CAYMKL01. Next base: position 52,785 of record CAYMKL010000017.1, read on the forward strand.
GCTTAACGGGAATCCACTCATCGGCCTTTGAGGCGGTGATGGACATGCGAGGGTCGAGCACGACCAGCCGTGCTCCGTTGAGGCGAGCGCGGTTTACCCCCCGCCCCCAGCGGTTCTTGGACTTGCCCATGCCGTCCCAGCCGAAGGACAGGATGTACTTGGCGTGCTCATAGTCCACGGTCCAAACCTTATCCTTGCCAGTGACGCATGCCCGCCACATGACGCCGTGGGTGGCGTAGCAGGTATTGATGTGGACAATGAGGTTAGGTGTACCGATGGCCTTGGAGAAGTGTTTGGGCCAAGGTTTGGGTCGAGCAATGACGGCGATGGCTTGGGGGCCGTGGGTATCACCGATCTCCTTGAGCTTGCTAGCGGTCAGGTCCAGCGCCTCATCCCAGGAGATCTTGACCCAGCCGGGATCCGCACCAACGCCCTTCTCGGGGTTGGTGCGCTTCATGGGGTACTTGAGGCGGTCGGGGTCGTAAAGGAAACGCAGACCCGAATAGCCCTTGACGCATAGCTTACCCTCGGCTGTCTGATCCTTGGGGTTGCCCATCAGGCGAACGATACGTCCATCGCGCAGGTGGGCGATGTAGGCGCAGCCCATACTGCACACGCCGCACGTGCCGTACAGGGTTTCGTCTGCTGCCCTGGCAGCGTAAGCGGTGGGCATCGGCACGAAGGCCCGCAGCTTACTGCCCAACAGCAGACTGCCACTGGCGGCGCCGCTCAGCTTGAGAAAACTGCGCCGCGATATCCGGTGTTCTGAACTCATAGTTCTTTGCTCCTTTCTGCCGGAAATGTTGTCGTTGCTGACATCATCACTGACGAAAACACAGTTTTCAAATAGCCTCCTCCTCAGTTTGTTTTTGGAATAGGTCTGGCCGAAAGATATATTGTGTTAATCAATGCATACACTAATCATTCGAGATTATATCACATTTTGCTGGTACTGTCAAATGTGCTTTCATCCATTTGTCTGTCTTTGACATTGCCCGCCTTCGAAGCAAATGCAAAAGACGCGCGGTAGAGAATTCTGCCGCGCGTCTAGGGCTCCAGGATACCTGGCGTTCATGTTATGTATCAGGCGACGATTCCGATGTGGCTGGATCGGCGACAGCAGCATCCATTGACACAGACGCAGCCACGCCATAGGCAGCGCCCAACGTGCTGACCGCATCGCTGGGCACGATGATGAGTGAGCCGCGTTCCTTCATCCCTTCAAACAGCATGTTCATGGCGCGCAAACGAAAGGCCAGCGGCTTTTGGGCATAGATCTCCGACGCTTCGAGAAAGCTGCTAGCTACCTGCTTTTCCGCCTCGCCCAGAATGAGGCGAGCCTGGCGCTCGCGTTCGGCTTGGGCCTGACGGGACATGGCGTCTTCCAGCGGCGCAGGGATGACAATGTCACGTATCTCGACTGAGTTGACGGTAATGCCCCAGGGAGTAGTACGCTGATCAATGACCGTTTGCAGCTCCAGGTCCATCTTTTCCCGGCCCACCAGGATGTCGGCCAGCATCATCTTACCGATGATGTCGCGCAGGGCGGTTTGGGCAGCCCAGGAGATGGCGGCATGGTAATCCTTGACTTCCAGGGCCGCTTTGCGGGCGTCCCACACGTGCCAAAAGAGCACCGCGTCCACGTCCACCGGTACGGTGTCTTTAGTCAATGTCCGTTCGGCGCTGAACGGCGTGACCATGACCCGGTGATCCACCCAGGCCGCGACACTGTCCGCAATGGGGGCGATCACAAAGAGACCTGGCGATACCACGTGGTGAAAACGTCCAAAGCGCAGAACGACCGCCTTTTCCCACTGCTGCACGATCTTGACCGCAAAAAGCGCCCACAGGCCAGGGGCAAGCGAGAGCCATTGCCACAGGGTTTGGTGGGTCAGGTAGCTGGTAGCTACACCGATAGTGACGATGATCACAAACAGTGTAAAGGAGACGCCATTGAAAACCCGAAAACGATAGTCCGTCTCCAGAGTGACTTTCTTGCCTACTTGATCACTCATCGGGACCTCCTAGGTCTATTCCCTGAAGCTTTTCCTTCCAGGCTGCGGTTTGGTTGTCCATACATTCTTCTATCTCTGCAAGAGAGTATCCCATCGCCCGTGCCTCGACAATGGCTTTCTCTATAATGTTACATAGCGCCTGTCGCCCCAGGTCATCCAAAGCAGTTCTGTCCTCCGGCTCGATAACGAAGGTGCCGCGCCCCTGCTGCGTGGCCAGCAGACCTTCGCGCTCTAATTCGGAGTAAGCACGGGCCACCGTGTTGGGGTTGACCGTCAGCTCCACTGACAGCTCTCGGATGGTTGGCAACTGATCGCCCGGAACCAGCGTACGGTTAGCAATGAGCGACTTGAATTGCTCTTTGATCTGAATGTACCGAGGTACGCCAGCCTTCTGGTCTATACGTATTTTGTACATCGCGGTCGCTTCTTGGCCACCAGGCAAAGGATTGCACTAGTTTACTAACAAATCAATGGTTTGGTTCCTTAATTTATACCATAAGTGTCCTTTTGTCAAATGGGGTTGAAGAACGAGCCGGAAAGGGCGCGGAATCCCAACCTGTCTGTCGCTGAGGGTCCACCAGTGAACGATGATGCTCCCCATGCGCCAGATCAAGTAGGGATTGGTATGGTCACAAGAGAGCGAAAACCAGCCACGCGGCCAGCAGGACGAACAGTACAGCCGTGACCAACTTCACCGTCGCCGCCCGGCGGTTGATGAACTGGCCCAATTGCTGAGACGTGGTGCCAAAGTAGGCCAACAAGAAGATCACCACCAGCGGCAGGATGAACATCAGGTTGTAGAGCACCAGGTACAGCCCGGCTCTGGCTTGCAAGCCCGGCACCCCCAACACAAAGATGATGGTCGGCAAGTAGACCTGCCCCGTGCAGGCCAGCTCGATAACCGAGATCACCACTCCGGTGCCAAAGGACACTGGCACAAAGGCTCGCAGGCCTGCCCTGAGCCCCGCCGAAGGGCCCGCCCCCTCGCGGATGACGCGGTTGATCCAGCGCCGCAAGCGGAGGGGCAGTTTGAGCCGCATATCCTCTGGCTTGCCCTGGCGGGCCTGCCACCAGTCGTACAGGCTGAGGGCCGCCAGGAACAGGCACAGCGCCGCCGTCAGGCCGTACACCCAGCGGCTCACCGCGCTCAAGAAGGGCAATGAAGCCATGAACTTGAGCAGCCCCACCCCCACCCCCAGGTAGGTCAGGAACACCCCCAGAGTGAAGGCTAGGCCCACAGCCAGCACCTCCCGCTGCTGGCGGCCCACGAAAGCCAGGTAGGAGATGAAAAAGACGATGGTGGCAAAGGCGCACGGATTGAGGCCATCAATCAGGCCCGCGAAGACTACGGTAAAGACGCCCAACGACTCGAAACGCTCGACGATGCTCTGCTCCACCGCTGCAGGGTCGAAGTCATCCCAGGTGGGCGGCGCGCCGCTGGCGGCGTACTTCTCCACCAACGCCTCCAGGCTGCGGGCGTTGATCTCCTCACCGATGAGCGCCGTGACGCCATGTGATGAAACGGCGTCGTCGCCCACGAAGACGGCCGGCGCGGTGAGACGCTTTTCCACTGGCACACCAGCCTGTTCACCCAACCACTCGTTCAAGGCCGAGTGCTCCCTCACGTCGAACTCGGCGACTGCCAGCGAATAGCGTTCCTGGAGATAGCGCAAGTCGAACTCGACGCGGCCGCACTCCCGGCAGCCGGTCTGGTAGAAGTAGGCCAGGTGGATGAGGGGTGTGTCACCCGTCGGGGCAGGCGTCGCGCCGGAGCGGGACGGATAGTCCACGCCGCCGGCAGCCAGGTAATTGGCAATGGTCTCATCCAAGTGCTCGCGAATCTCGTCCTCTCCAATCAGGGCCGTATCGCCGACGAAGACTTCCGGGATGCTCACCTTCTCCGGCGGTATCTGGTAGGCGGTCTCCATATCGAGCAGCCACTCGTAGTTGTCAGGGTCAGAGATCTCGATGGACTGCATTTCCAGTTGTGCCCCGTACTTCTCCTGCAGAGACGGGAGCACCTCGTCCATCACCACCTGGCAATGCTCGCAGTCCTGTGAGTAGAAGAACAACAGGTGAACAACTGGCTCATCAGCTTGGACTGGAAGTAGCAGGAAAACCAGCGACAGCAACAGTACTAACAGTAGTGTAGCCTTTTGTCTCATAACGCCTAAACCTATCCCTCCTGACCTAATGCACCTACGATTCAATAGAGTCAAACTCCAGACAAAAGCGACCATACCCCGGAATGGCAAACCTCAGTGCGGTGGTCCCGGGTTCCAGCCCTCAGAACTTATCCCGCTCCTCGCCGCTTGCAGCAGTTCAAACAGCTTATTCGGACTCATCGGCGTCTCCGTTATTTCGATGTCGTAGTCAGCCAGGGCATCTTCCAGGGCCTGAGCGAAGAGGCATGGCACTGGGATACATCCGCCTTCGCCAACGCCCTTGGCGCCCAGTGGGTTGAGCGGAGACGGTGTTTCAAGGTGAGCGATCTCCACTCGGGGAACCTCGGAAGCCGTTGGGACCAAGTAGTCCGCAAAGGAGGCATTGAGAAGCTGTCCGTTTTCGTCGTACATCAGCTGTTCGTAATATGAGTTACCGATGCCTATCGCCACGCCACCGTGAAGCTGGCCTTCGACGATCAGGGGATTGAGCATTGTACCGCAGTCCTCAACGAGGATGTAACGCTTGATCTCCACCATCATCGTTTCGGGGTCTACTTCAAGGATCATGGCATGGGACCCACTGGCGGTGGCCCCGTATTTCGGGCCAAAGTAGGCGGTGGCCTCCAGGCCGGGTTCCGTGCCGGGCTCGACCGCGCCTCGCAAGGGGTTGGCCAGCACCGCCAGTTCGCCCAGGCTGATGGATTTCTGGGGGATGCCGGCTACCCGGACCTGGCCGTCCTCCAGCTCCAACTCCTCTTCGGGCGCGTCTAACACTTTGCTGGCCAGCTTCAGGATTTTGTTGCGAACAGTGGAAGCTGCTGCGTGAATGGCGTTGCCCGCGAGCACTGCCCCACGACTGGCGAAGGTACCCGTCCCCCAGTGGAATTGGGAGGTATCGCCAGTTACCAGGGTGACGTCGCGTGGGCTCACGCCCAACTGCTCTGCTGCGACTTGGGCGAAGGAGGTGAAGTGCCCTTGCCCCTGGGTGCCGACGCCGGTGGCCACGTTGATCTTGCCGCTGGTCTCGACGGTGACTCGAGCCCCCTCGTAAGGCCCAATGCCCGTTGTCTCAATGAAGGAGACAAGGCCAATGCCCACGTGGCGGCCCTCGGCCCGAAGACGCGGCTGCTCCTCTTTCAAGAACTGCTCGTAGCCGATCATTTCTGCGGCCTTCTCCAGGATGGGCAGGTAGTTCCCACTATCGTAGACCAGGGGCACAAAAGCCTGGTCAATGATCTGGTTGTCGTAGGGAAAGACGTCGGGCGGCAGGAGGTTTCGCTTCCGAATCTCAACAGGATCCATGCCCAACTCTTTGGCCGCGATGTCCTGCAGCCGCTCGATCACGTACACGCCTTGCGGTCGCCCGGCCCCGCGCAGGGGCGAAACGATGGGCCGGTTGGTGAACACCACTTTGAGATCGCTGTAGTAGTTGGGGATCTCGTATGGCCCCATTGCATGGCATTGGGTGTTGAGGGGAACGGTCAGACCATAGGGGTCATAGGCGCCCGTGTCGTGCAAGAAGTCGTCTCGCAGACCCAGGATGCGGCCATCGCGAGTGAGGGCCAGCTCGGCGTAGTGTACCTGCCCGCGTTCCTGGTTGGTGGCGTAGAAGTTCTCCCGCCGGTCTTCGATCCACTTGATGGGCCGGCCCAGCTTCATGGTCGCCCAGGTGAGGCAGACCTCCTCCGGATAGAACATCATGATCTTGGGGCCAAAGCCACCGCCCACGAAGGGGGCAATCACCCGCACCTGGGTAGGAGACAGGCCGAACATTCCAGCCAGGCCGTTGCGGACGGGAATGGGAGCCTGGGTGGTGTCCCACAGGGTCAATTGCTGGCTTTTCTTGTCCCAATGAGCCACGATCCCCCGGTTCTCCATCGCCGCCGCCGTGCCCCGATCAATGACGATGCGTCGTTTGACGACCAGGTGGGCCTCCTCGCGCGCCGCAGCGTAGTCGCCTTTCTCTTGGACGAGGTGAGCCGCCAGATTGGAGTCCAGATCGTCGTGGATCACCGGCGCATCGGGCTCGAGGGCTTTCTCCAGGTCTATGACCGCCCCCAGCGGTTCGAGGTCCACCACGATGTCCTCCAGGGCATCTTCAGCGATGTAACGGCTTTCGGCGAAGACCACGGCCAGGGGCTCGCCGGCGAGATGGACCTTGTCCTTGACCAGAGGAACCTGGGTGCGTGAGTGGAAAACGATATCTTCAACAGTGGGAGGCGGAACAACCAATGGCGGACCTGGCTGCCAGACATCGCCCATGTCCTCGGCGGTGTGGACCGCCACCACCCCCGGTCGCTCTCTGGCGGCAGACACGTCAATGCTCAGCAGGCGCGCGTGGGCATAGTCGCTGCGCAGAAAGGCCGCGTGGAGCATATCAGGTAGATCCACATCGTCCACAAACAGGGCCTGCCCGGTCAGCAGACGCGGGTCTTCGTTTCGTTTTATGCGTTGACCAATGTATTTCTTTGCCATGGTTTCACTCCTGTTATGTTCTAGTCTTCCCCGCCGCCGACTGTACCGCATCCACGATGTTCTGGTAGCCAGTACAGCGGCAGAGGTTTCCAGAGATAGCCTCGCGTATCTCCGCTTCGGTGGGATCGGGGTTCTGTTCCAGAAAGGGCATCAATGACATCAGAAAGCCCGGAGTGCAAAAGCCACATTGTACAGCGTGCGACTCCCAGAACGCTTCCTGAAGAGGGTGCAGATTCTCTGGCGTTCCCAACCCCTCGACGGTGGTGATCTCGTGGCCATTGGCCTGCACTGCGAACATCAGGCAGGAGCGGACCGACACTCCGTCGAATAGAATGGTGCACGCGCCGCACACGCCGTGCTCGCAGCCGACGTGGGTGCCGGTCAGGCCCAGTTCGTGACGCAGGAAATCGCTCAGCAGCAGGCGGGGCTCGACAGCGCGTTCGTACTGAGTGCTATTGACGGTGACTGAAATGCTAACTCGATCGTTCATCTTAACCTCCTCTCGCCCGGCCAAAAGCCTGGGTCAATGCCCGGCGGGCCAGCACTTTGGACAGGTGACGACGATACGCTGCTGAGGCGTGGATGTCGCTACCAGGGTCAATCTCATCGCTGGCGGCTTTCTCGGCAGCCGCGCGGATGGCCTCCGGGGTAGGGACTTGACCATTAAGCATCTCTGCCGCCTGGCGCGCCTTCACGGGGCCGTCGCCGACGCTCAGGAACACCAACCTTGCCCGATCACACCGGTCTTTGTCATCCAATGTCACCAGAACAGCGACGCCGGCTATGCAGAAATCGTGGTGCCGGCGAGTGATCTGTAGGAACGACCACCCACTGCGCGGCGGCATGGGCGGCAAGGCAACCTCCACCAACAGCTCGTCGGGTTCCAACACGGTGGTAAACAGTCCCACGAAGAACTCGTCGGCGGGAACACAGCGCTCGCCGGCCTGGCTGCGCAGTCGAAAGCGTCCGTTCAGCGCGATACTTGCCGCCACCAACTCGGCCGACGGGTCGGCGTGAGCCAGGCTGCCGCCAAAGGTGCCTCGCGTGCGGATCTGGGGGTACGCAATCTGGGGCATCACCTCGTGGGCCAGCGGAGCCCGCTCAGCGACTAACGAGTCGTGTTCCACCTGAGCCTGGCGGGTCATCGCTCCGATGACCAGGCCGCCGTTGCCATCGGGGCGGATGTAGAACAACTCGGAGATGTTGTTCAGGTCAACGAGCACGGCGGGCTGAGCAATGCGGAAGTTCATCATGGGAATCAGGCTTTGCCCACCGGCCAGGGCTTTGGCATCCCAGCCATGCTCGGTCAGGTGAGCCAGGGCTTCTTCTACGGTGGTTGGTGCGTAGTATTTGAAAGGAGCTGGTTTCATAGTTCTACCTCCTTGCAAGTAATGTATGTATGGGTAAGCGTTTCAGGGGGCGAGAAACTCCCTCCCCCTCCAGAGAGATAGAAGTTGGCCTCCGGCGTGCCCTCGCCTCTGACCAAGCGGAAGAACTCGTGGCAGATCAGTCGCTCAGCCTCCTTAGCCGTCTCGCCAGGGAAGGGCGGATGCTGGCTGTGGTGGCACTGTATGGCTCGTACCTTCGCCTCCCGATAGTCGCCGATGTCAATCTCCACGACCCCTTCGCCGACCTCCCCGGCCGGCACGCCACACCCTTGCTCCGTGGCTGGTGAGGGAGCCACATAGTACAGCCTGCGCACGAAGCCCTCGCCAGCTACAGCATCGAAAGCGGCGGCGGCCTGCCGGCTCACCGCCACGTGGTCCGGGTGGCCGGAGATGCCATCGGGGCCAAAAGTGATCACCACCTGGGGGCGTAACTCTCGCATGGCCTGAGCCATCTTGGCTGTGACCTCGGCGGGGTCAGCCTGGGCCAATTCTCCGTCGCGATAGCTCAGAAAGCGTACCTCCCTGACTCCCAACACAGCACAGGCGGCCCGCAACTCCTGCTCCCTCACCCTGGCAGCCTCCTCTGGACTTATGCCCTTGATACCCGCCTCGCCCTGCGTGGCGCAGAGCAGTGAGACCTCCACCCCTTCAGCAGCATACCTGGCCAACGTCCCTCCAATGGTGAAGGACTCGTCGTCGGGATGAGCGAAGATGGCCAGAAGTGATGGTTCTCTCGGCCTTTCCAGAACCTCATTGGCTGCTGTGTCAATTGTCCCGACATCAGTCACTTTCTTGCCTCTTCTCAGTGCAAAAGACAGCGTACTCCCGCAAGAGAGCTGCTTTGTATGCTTCCTCTGCGGAGCGGGGCACATGGTTACGAGCTTTGACCATGGCCAATAGTTCGTCTTGGATCGAGTCATCGGGACCCCACCCCATGGCATGAAGTTGCTCGAAGGCCATCCTGAGCCCAGTTATTCCAATGGTCATGCCGTTACCCCGGATGTCCACCTGGGTGACTTCATCGCTGCCGCCGCAGCAAGTGGCCGTCCGCCACATCATGGGTCCACGTCCTGGCATGGTTTCACCTCAACGTTAAATCACCGTCTGAACAAAGCGCGCCAGGCTGAAGAGCCCAGCACCGATGAACGTCCAGGCAGCCACTTTGCGGATTACCAGTTCGGCTCGCCCCAGCAGGTTGAGCCCGGCTGCCGCCCGCTCCAGCCCTAACGCCAGCGGCACGCCCAGCACCAAGACCGGCACGCCCGTGCCAATCCCGAACAGCAGTGGCAGCGTCAGCCCGGTGGCTGAACCGAAGGCCATCGGAATCAGGATGCCGAAGTAGAGGGCTGCGCTGTATGGACAAAATGCCAGGGCGAACAGGAAGCCCAATAAGAAGGCCCCAACCCCGCGCCACCGTGCGACTCTCTCCTGGAGCTGCATGAGTAGCCCGGAACCCGCTGTCAAGTTAGGTCGGATCACGTCCAGCAGCACCAATCCCACCAGGATCAACAACGGCCCCAGGCCAACGTCGGCCGCGTTCTGCAGCCCGCCGGCCAGTTGGCTCACCCCTGCCCCGGCCACCAACACAACCAGCCCAACCAGGCCATAGGCTACCGCCCGGCCCAGGGTGTACAACACGCCGGTTACCACCACAGCCCGGCGGTCGGTAAACTGCTGAGCTATGTAACTCACCGCCGTCACGTTGGTCGCTAGCGGGCACGGGCCGATGGAAGCGAGGAGCCCGACCAGGAAGGCTGCCAGGAATGGGAGATTGGTCGTGGTGATGATGTCCTGGATCCAAGAACCAAAGTCCATTACTGGCCTCCGCAAGCAAGATTGATCTTGTCGCGCAGCAACACCATGAACTTCGCCTCGTCTCTCATTGCAAACCAGATGTCGCTGACTTGCAAGATGTACTTAGCCCCATCCTTGATGATACCCAGGTAGAGTGAGGGACCATAGGGATCGTACTCCTGCGCCAGGGCTGCGTTTTGCTGTTTCTGGAAATCAGCCACTACCAGGCTCATCTCGCCGCTCTCGGGCTGGTCGGTGAAATAGGTATCGAACGTCTTGCGGACCAGCCGTTCAGCTTCAATGCAACTTGCACAGCGGTGGGTGCGATGGAAGTAGGCCACCTCGATGTGTTCTGCCTGGCCGGGGGGAAGCTGGTCCAGGTTCTCGATTCGCTGGAGCTGCGCGACTGAGGCTGTTGCGGACTGACCGGAGCGTGCTCCGATCAGCCACAGGCCAGCGCCCAAGGCCACCAGCACCACCAGCACGATGGCTGCCATGCGCCAGGCCTGGCCCTTTCCAGACCGGGGCCTGGTCGCTGCTCGTTTTTTGGAAGCTCGCGGCTTTGTTCGACGTTTGGTCATGACATCCTCCTGGATGGATTGGGTACGGGGTCAAACTTCAGGTAAAAGCGGCCATACCCCGCAATGGCAAACCTGAGTTCCGTAGCCTGGGGCTCCAGTCCTTCGTAGATCTCTTTGGACAGATAAACCTCGATGTCTTCGGCCATGAATCGGATATAATCTTGCTCGTTTTCGGGTTTACCCATCAGACCTGATGGAGTCACATAAGCCGTTCATCAATCCACCACGGTCATGCGGGTGGCAATGTTGATGATGCCGCCACGACCCCGAATGTACTGCTTCGCCCAGCCAGATGCGATTCGGGCTTCTTTCACGTGAGTCCTCCGTTAAACTGCTGCCTGGATCAAAGTCAGGAGTTGCCCCTGCTTCAACAAGTGTCGGTGAAAAGTGTAGTACTTGGTCAGGCCAGAGACCTCGATGGCGCCCTCTCGTTCAGGCACCTGACATCGCTTCTTTCAAGTGCGGGCAAGTGCAAGGCACCATTCGCCGATGCTTCAGCTCTCGAACCAGGTAGGCTGCCGCCAGGCCAGCCACGAAACCAAGAGCCATGTTGGTTACCACCGAGACGACAGCAGTGACCAGCGCCGTCCACAGTTTCCAGCCCCGCAGGCTCACCACCACCTTGCCCAGTTCAATACCCACCAGCAGCATCATTCCACCTACCAAAGGCATGGGGAATGCTTTCAGCAAGTTGGCTACCGATTTGCTCAGGAACAAGCCCAGGGAGACCTCGATCAGTCCCTCCAAGATACTGGCCCCACCAGTGCGTGCGCCAAAATAGTACTGCCCGGCCAGTCCCCCTGCCCCGTGGCACATCGGCATCCCGCCAAAGAAAGCGCCGACCACGTTCATGATTCCCATGTTCAGCATCAGCTTGCGCTCACTGACCACGTTCTCCGGGAAATAGTCACGGATCAGGGCGGCGGTGGCGATGACGGCGTTGGTGATAGACAACGGAATCTGGGCGAGACCAGCCAGAAGCATGGCCTGTCCCACCTCGTCCGGGCGGGGTACTGTCAGCGGCGGCAGGGTGAACGCCAACTCCAGAGAGCCCCGCAGTTCCCCTCGCCAGGCGATGATGCCCACCCCCACCAGCATGAGGACGATGGCCGCCGGGGCGTAGCGGTTCTGGCGCAAGGTGAGCACGATGATGACCGCCAGCAATCCCAACAGCGGGGCCGGCCTCATCATCTTGAGACCCTCCCAGGCCAGCATGACCCCCAGCGCCAGTTGGATGCCCCGCACCACGAAGGTCGGCGTGAACTCGATGATCTTGCGCAGTGCCCCACTGAAAACCAGGGCAAACCAGGTGACGCCCAAGCCCAGGCCGGAGGCGTAGATCCGCGACGGAGGCCACTTCTGAGCGATGGCGGCCACGGCGATGACTTTCTTGGGCTGCAGCGGCATCGGTAGGCGATAGACCAGCCCGATGGCGATATTGGTCAGGCCCATCATGATGAACAGGCCCGCCGGGTCCATGCCATTGACAGCGATGAACCCGATGGCCAGGGGGAACAGGGTACCGAAGTCGCCCATTGAGCCAGCAAGTTCTCGCAGGTTGAACTCAAAGCTCTTGTGCTTGTCCCTCTCCCCCATATATCTCTCTCACATCCTGCACCGTTCAGACCTCGGCTTCGGCCCCGGTTGCGGAGTCCTGAGCTTGCTGAAGGGAGGTCAGCCACTGCCGGACCTCGGCCTTCGACGGAATGCGACCACCACACATCAGTTGCTCGTTGATCACCAACCCTGGCGTGAACATCAAGCCATACCTCAGAAACTCCCCCCGATCAGTAACATGCTGCACCGTGGCCTCAGGAGAGTCATTCCCCCATTCCGCCTCCAGTTCCTCCAGGGTATCCACCACCACCTGGAAAACCCGCTCGCAGTTGATGCAGCCAGGGCCCAGAACCTTGATGTTGAGTGCCAATTTGCACCTCCTATAGGATTTACTTCATCTCGATGGTCGGCTTGATCACGATCTCCGACTTCACCGAGTTTGCAACCAGACTGTACTTCTGCGCGCTTTGCAGGGCGCGACGCACGCGTGCTTCGACGACGGCTGGATCCCCCTCCCCCGCCGCAACCTGGATGACCGGCCACAGGCGCAGATGGGTAAAAGTCTCCGTCCGATCCAGCTCGATCAACTTGGTGCCCTCGGCGCGGCAGGTGTACGACAGCAGATCGAGCTTGAACCGTTCCGCCGCCCAGATGAACATCATCATAATGCAGGTGTTGACCGCCGCCACAAAGGCATCCTCAGGGGTGAGCACACCGGGATGGCCCTGGGCGTCCGGCGGGGCGGAGAAATCCATCTCCGGGCCGTTGCCCATGACGATGTGCCCCCAGTGCTCCCCTGTCCACGAAACGGTGGTGTGGTACATTGCGGTGCGACTCATGCTGGGACCTCCTGGTTCTCGCAAAAAGCTGCGTATTCGCGCCTGATGGCCTCAGCGTAGGCCGCGTCTTGGCCATCGGGAATCGGGTTGTAGATTTTGACGGTCTGCATCAACTCCGCCACGGTGCCGTCGCCAGGCATCTTGCCGGCCTGGCGAAACTGCTCGAAGATGAGCGGCAAGGCGATGAGTGTGACCTCCTGGCCGTCTACCCGTACTTTTTGGACTGGGATGCCCGATCCACACTCGCAAGTGGCGACTTTGGCCTCTGAACCTTCCGAAAGTTGGCCTAGACCGCGGTCCCACTTGATGCCCAGCAGCCCGTCCACCGTTTGGGCCACCCGATCAGCCACAGCGTCCACGGCATTCATTCCTGCTTCGTTCAATCGCCGCGCGCTACCCAGGTGATCACTTGCAGCCACGTCGGTAATCACAACACTAGCAGCGGGTTTACCGGAATACATCTCGGTGGCACGGGCGGCACAGCGTTTATCGCAGCCATCCACCGCGACGGTCGGGTAGAAGCGGGCGAAGGCGCGATCCCCTTCCCCACCAGCCAGAAACAGCGGCAGGCAGATGGTCACGGTGTCGGCGGGGCGCAGTTGTTCCAAGACCTTCAGCGCCGCCAGGCGCGTCACGGTTCCCTCCGGCAGTTCCTCGCCGGAACAAGCCACGATGCCTACTTTTTTCTTCGGCAGGTCAGGCATGCTCACCTCCATCTCCATCTCCATTCTCAGACAGGCCGTCCACGACAGCAGCGATTTCTTCCGCCAGCACGTGGGCCAGTTGTTGTCCACCTTCATTCAGCTCGGCGATGCCCTTCGGCTTGAACTGGCGATGGCGGCGGTAGGCGTCGAGCACGGCGAAATCCTGTGCCACTGTCCCGCCGCTCTCTTCCACCATCTTTGCCGCGCAGGCCAGCTTGCAGCCGTCAATCGTCACCGCCGGGCTTCCGGCCACCGCCGCGCGCGCCTCCTCGTCTCCCAACACCAGTAGGGAGAGCGCCACCAGTTGCGCGTCGTCGGGCCGCAGGTCTTCGGTCACTTCGTAGGCCGCCTCGCGGCTCACGGTGCCGTAGGTTTTGCCAATGCCGCTACAGGGCACGATTACCACCCTTCGCCTGCCCTCACTCACAGTCTCTTGGCCTCCTCTTCGGCTTCTCGTTTCATCTCGACGAAGTAGGCCTGGGAGTCGAGCAGTCGGGCGCGGTCGGACTCCCAATCACTGGCCTCGATCACGGCCAGCCAGCCTTCGCCGTAGGGATCCTGGTTGATCACTTCCGGCGTCATCTCCATGGCTGGGTTGACTTCCACAACCTTGCCGGTCACGGGCGACGCCAGGCTGACGTCGGCCTTGATGGTCTCAATCACGGCCAGCTCATCGTCGAAGGCCAGTACCGTACCCTCTGGCTGGACCTCGACGAAGGCCACGTCGCCGCTGCGTTGCTGCAGGTAGTCCGAGAGGCCGATCCGGACCCTCACCCCCGACCCCTCTCCCAAAGGGAGAGGGGAGACTTCGGCCTGCGCCCACACGCCTTCGCCACTGTAGTAGCGGTCAGTGGCGACTCTAAAAATGAACTTGTCTACTGTCGTTTCCAGGAATTCAGGCATGATGGTCTCCTTATCTCAATCTGATCTTAATCTCAACGAGAGTGAAAGTGAATCGTTGCACCGCGGAAGCCCAGGGCGGCTTCCAGCATGGCCTCGGGCAGAGTCGGGTGGGCGTGGGTTGTCCAGGCCAGGTCGTCGGCCGTGGCGCCCACCTGCACCGCCAGCGCGCCTTCCGCGATCAGGTCGGTGACGTGCGGCCCCATCAGGTGAACGCCCAGCACCCGCCCGCTGCCAGCCTCGCACACCAGCTTGACCAACCCTTCGGTTTCGCCCAGGATTTGGGCGCGAGGATTGGCCGAAAACGGGAGCCTCGTTACCTTGACGTCCGCTCCCTGGGCCCGGGCCTCGGCTTCGGTCAGGCCGACGCTGGCAACCTCAGGGCGGGTGAAGATCACGCTGGGCACCGAACGGTAGTCCACGGCACGCCTGCCGCCGGTCACGTTCTCGGCCACCACGCGGCCATCAACCATCGCCTTGTGGGCCAGCATCATCCCGCCGACGGCATCGCCGACGGCCCACACGTTTGGTAGATTCGTCCTCAGATGTTCGTCCACAGCGATAGCGCGGCCGTTCATTTTCACACCGAGCTCGGCCAGCCCCAGGCCGCTGGTACTGGGCCAGCGGCCCACTGCGACCAGCACGCGCTCGCCCTCGACGTCGTCTTCGCCTTTGGCCCCGGCGAAGATGACGCGCAGACCACCCTCAGCCGGTTCAATCGCCTGCACCGTTGCCCCGGTATGAATGGTCATCCCGCGCCGCCGCAGGATGGCCGCCAGCCGCTTGGCGAGCGCCTCGTCCGTTCCCCCAGGCAACAGGGTGGGCATCATTTCGAGGATGGTCACCTGGCTGCCCAGTGCCTCGTAGATACAAGCGAACTCCAGCCCTATCACGCCCCCACCGATGACGACCAGGTGCTCTGGGATGTCAGTTATGTCCAGTGCCTCAGTACTGGTCACCACGCCGGGCAAGTCCAGGCCAGGGATGAGCGGTCGAGCCGTGACGGAGCCGGGCGCAAGGATCACGTGCCGGGCCGAAATGTCCACCACATTCCCTGCGGCATCGGTGACGCGCAACGTGTCCGGGCGGACAAGGCGTCCCTCACCCCGCACCAGCGTGACCCTGCGCCCCTTCAGCAGTTGTTCCACGCCGCCCACCAGCCTGTCCACGGCGGCCTGTTTGTAGGCCATCAACGATGGCAGGTCGGGAAGCGCGCTGGGAATGGAAACGCCGAACTCGCCGGCCCGCCGGGCCTTGAGCAGCAGTTCGGTGGAGGTGGTCAGGGCCTTGGTGGGGATGCAGCCGACGTTCAGGCACGTCCCGCCCACGCGACCCTTCTCGATGAGCGCCACGCTGGCACCGAGTTGGGCGGCCCGCAGCGCAGCCACGTAACCACCCGGTCCTGCGCCCAGGATTGCAAGATCATAAAAATCAGACATATCATCCTCCATCATCCGCTGCTTTCACGCCCTTTTTCTCGCACTCTATACACAGGTCGGTAGCTCGATTGGTCGAGTATACCAGCCCGCAGCCGGGGCAGGTGACCTGGCGCAGGCTGCTCTTTTTCTTCGAGCGTGGCCGCAACTCCGGCGGCAGCGCAGCAAAGCGATCCTTCACACAGGGGCACTGCACCGGCCGATCTTCCGAATTCTCTGATTGCGTCACTGAGCTTGTCCTCCCGTCAAGATGGAGTTCTCTATCCCTCCCAGGGTTCGGTGTGGATCACCACCCGCTCCAGCCCGGCGATCCTCTCCCGTAACCGGGTTTCTAACCGAGTGCCGATACGGTGGGCTTCCGCCAGGGGAATCTCACCGGGTAGATGGCAGTGCATTGAGACAGCCCATCCTTCACCGCTGCGGCGCACCTGAATCTGATGACATGCCTCAGTGTTGAGAGTCTCATTGATCACCTGTTGTATCGCCTGGATCACCTGCGGTTCTTCCAGGTCGGAACCCAATGCCTGGGTCAATTGCCCCCAAGGCTCGATGTGGGTGGTCAGTTCCGCCAGATTGGGGACCTTCAAATGGGCCTGCTCCTCTAGCGAGGTGGCCAGTGCGTGGGCCTCACGCAGGGGGAGGGCTCCGTCAGCTTCCAGGTGCACCTCTACGACGTATCCAGCGTCGCCGCTCACCTCATGGGCCCACACATCGTGAACCTCTACACCCAACCCGTCGGCCAACTGACGAAGTTTAACGGCAATATCCCCCCAGGGTGTTTCTTCTGAGACAGACCCGGCTGGCTCCACGTGGATGACCACATCCTCAAGATCTGGACGAAGTCCTTGCAACCGCCGTTGCACCTCGTGGGCGATGGCGTGGGCTCGTTCGGTGCTCATGCCTGGGTGCACCTGGAGATGGAGGTCGGCGTACACGGCCCCCTCGTGTCCTCGGCTTCGCACCTTATGACAGGAGACAACCCCCGGCACCGACCGGGCGATCTGTTCCACCTGGTCGGCCGGCACTACCACTTGATCCATCAGGGTAGGAGAGCTTTCGCGGATGATGTCTATCCCGATCTTGGCGATGACCAGGGAGATGCCCAGGGCCAGGAGCGGATCGGCCAGGGGGTAGCCCAGGCGCACGGCGACCAGCCCGCCCATCACGGCGAGGGAAACGAAGATGTCGGCGCGGGTGTGCATGGCATCTGCCACTAACACGTCGCTCTGCAAGCGGCGGCCCGCCCGCAGTTCGTACCACACCACGGTCATGTGAACGGCGATGCTGACCAGCAACGCGCCAAAGCTCCAGATGTTGACCTCGGCCTGGATGAGGGAAGGGTCACGCAGCCGCTCTACTGCGCTCTTTATCAACTCCCAGGTGGTTAGAAAGAGCAGAGACGAGATGATCAATGCGGTCATCGTTTCCGCCTTGCGATGCCCGTACGGGTGGTCCTTGTCGGCAGGTCGGGCAGCCAGGAAGATCCCCACCAAGCCAATCACGTTGGAGGCAGCATCGAAGACCGAGTCGATACCGTCAGCGAGCAGGCTCAGCGAGCCAGTCCAGTAGCCGACGATTAGCTTGGCGGCGGTAGCTACCAGATTGAGTGCCAGGGTAATCCACAGGACACGCTGGATGGCGCGAAAGTTTTTCATGACAACATCCTCCAACGTAGAGAACCCAGGCTTTTCCCCATCTGAGCAAAGCAGATTGTTCTCCTGGGGTCTCCTGGGACGCGACAAGTCATTTTGACTGAATAAAAACCTGGTTTCTGAATGGCTCAAACCGCAACCCCCTCCAGGGCAGCGAGGGCCTGGCGAGCTAGGTTCAACTGATCGTGACGGATGGCGGCCAGGAGGTCCAATACTTGGAATACGCGCTCGTCATTGATTCGATATTGGATTCTCATTCCCTCCCGCCGGCCAACCACCAGGTTGGCGTCCCTTAGCGCCGCCAGATGCTGGGAGATGTTAGCTTGACTGACCCCCAGCTCTGGTTCCATCTCGCAGACACACCGTTCTCCTCTCCGCAGCATCTCCAAAATAGCGATGCGGGTAGGATGAGCCAGCGCCTTGGCGGTTTTGGCCTGCAACCTGTGAGCATGGGTATCCATGTCCTCACCTATCCCTTCTCAACTATATTAGAATAATCGAATATAATTATAGCGCAATGTCGCAGATTTGTCAAATGGGAACAAAAAACCCCTCGCCCGCCAAATGGCATTCGAGGGGCATCTGTCTCTGCCGACCAGGGTCAGTCCCCGGCCACCGGCAGGGTGAAAGTGAAAACGGTGCCCTGTCCAACTTCGCTTTCCACCTCGATCCGCCCACCGTGAGCCTCCACCAGTTGCCTGGCGATGGCCAGCCCCAGCCCCGTCCCACCCGTGGCCCGCGACCGCGACTTGTCGGCCCGATAGAATCGCTCGAAGATATAGGGTAGGTGCTCAGAGGGGATGCCCTCGCCGGTGTCACTGATGCTGAGCCCAACCTCCGATTCCCTCGCTCCTTCGACTGTAAGCGAAGCGGCCTCAGGACACCGCCTGGCCGAGATGACGACCTGCCCGCCTGAGGGCGTGTGGATCAAGGCATTGCTCAACAGGTTGCCTAATACCTGCCCGATCCGCTGGGGATCAACGTTCACCAGGGGCAGATCCTCCGGCAGGTCAGCCTGCAAGGCGATCCCCTTGGCCGCCGCCTGGGCACGGGCAGCATCCGTGGCTTTATTCACCAAGTCGGCCGGGGCCACCGGTTGGCGTTCCAGCCTGAGCTGCCCCGCTTCGGCCAGAGCCAGCTCCTGCAGATCATCCACCAGGCGGTTCAGGAGCATGGCCTCTTCATGGAGGGAGTCAATGACTTCCCGCTTCGGTTCAACTACGCCGTCCTGCAGGGCCTCCAGATAGCCCTGGATGTTGGAAAGGGGAGTGCGTAGCTCGTGGGCCACGTCGCTCACCATGTTGCGACGCAACTCTTCCAGACGGTTCAGCCCATCGGCCATGGCGTTAAAGGCCCGGGCTAGTTCGCCAAGCTCGTCGTCGGATTGCACCTCCACCCGCTGGCTCAGGTCACCCTTCTCCATCTGGCGAGCGGCGGCGGTCAGAGTCTCCACCGGCTTCAGGATGCGGCGCGAAAGGCCCAGCGTGAGGAGCACAGCGGCCACGCCAGCGACCCCAGCGGCCAGCAGCAAAGTGCGGTTGATGCCGGCCAAGAATGCCTCTCTCTGAGGATCATCAGCCGGGCCCAGAGGGTTGGTGTAGACAACGCCCACCGGCACTCCACGAAGACCGATAACAGCAACCGGCTCAGCCCAGTCCTGCCCCGCGGTCTGTCCCACCAGCTTATTCGCGGAGTCGGCGACGATCTGCCCCCCTCCATCGGCCAGGACGATCCGCTCCCCCGTTATCTGTCCCATCTGCTCCACCAGGGGTTGAACGCCAGGCCAGCCTCGGTTCTTGCCATAGTACCCGGCCAAGAACACTTCGAACCGCTGGTGGCGAATCATCCCGCCGCGCTCCACGTAGCGCCGGAACTCGCCGGTGGTGGCCTGGCTGGCGAAGAAGGCCACCATCCCCACAGCCACCACGATCACTACGATCAACGCCACGAGCACTCGAAAGCGCAAACTGTGGAACATATCACTCCTCAGCGAATTTGTAGCCCACGCCGTAGACTGTCTTGATGTAGGTCGGGTTCTTGCGATCAGGCTCAATCTTCCGGCGCAGGTTCATCACGTGGACATCTACCGTGCGCTCGAACCCCTCGAAGTCGTAGCCGAAGACCCGGTCCAGCAGCTCCAGCCGGCTGAAGGCCCTCCCCCGCTCCCTGATGAGCACCTCCAGCAGCTTGAACTCACTGGGGGTAAGGCCGACGGGTTCCCCCCCTATCTGAACCTGGTGGCGAACGAAATCCACCAGCAGATCGCCGAAGCGCAACTCTGAGGGCCCTTCGCACTCCTCTTCGCCGGCTCGACGCAGCACCGCCCTCACTCTGGCCAACAACTCACGGGGACTGAAGGGCTTGGTCACGTAGTCATCGGCCCCCAGGTCCAGGCCGATGAGCTTGTCCGTTTCGGTGGTCTTGGCTGTGAGCATGATGATGGGCACCTTATTGCCCTCGCCCCGCAGCACACGGCAGACGTCTAGCCCATCCATGCCCGGCAGCATCAGGTCCAGCACCAAGAGGTCCGCCCGCTTCTGCCGGGCCAACTCCAGGGCCTGTAGGCCGTCGTAAGCAACCGACACCCGGTAGCCATCCTTTTCCAGGTAGACCCGCACCAGGTCTACGATCTTCCGATCGTCGTCCACTACCAGAATCTTACGGCTTAACATTTTCTTACCACCAAGCTATGCTCTCCACAGGTAGAGCATCGAGGAATACCCCCACACCAGACAAAAAGGAGCCGGAAACGCTTCAACAGTTGAGGACTCCTCAACTTGCTCCATCGCACCCCGGCATCCTCGTGTTCCCATTTTACCACAGAGCCGGAGATAATCAACCGACGTATCTGCTCACCTTATGCTCGCAGCGGACCCTGGTCCGCTGAGGCCGCTGGACCAGGGTCCAGCGAGAGCAGGCGAGTAGTTATCTGACTGAGACTGTACGCCAGGCTACTCATACCGCAGCGCATCAATCGGATGCAATGCAGCCGCTCGGCTGGCCGGATAGAGGCCGAAGAAGAGGCCCACGGCGATGGACACGCTCAGGGCCATGATCACGCTGTCGGGGGTGACCAGGGCGCGAGTGCTCCCCATCAGAGGAGCGACGACCTGCGCACCGGCGTAACCAGCCAGGACGCCGATCAGCCCTCCTAGAAGAGTGAGCACAATTGCCTCTACCAGGAATTGAGTCATGATGTCTCGCCGCTTGGCTCCCACCGCCTTGCGGATGCCGATCTCGCGTGTTCGTTCCGTCACCGAGACTAGCATGATGTTCATAACGCCGATGCCCCCCACCACCAGAGAAATGGCAGCGATGCTGCCCAGGAGCACTGTAAAAGTCTCCGTGGTCTCCTGCACCGTCTCCACCATCTGCGTCTGATTCTGGATCATGAAGTCATCGTCCTGACTGGATGTCAGGCCGTGGCTGGCTCGCAGGATGGCAGCCAGCTCGGCCTCGGCCCGGTCCAATTGGTCTGCGGAGACCACCTGCACGTTGATGTTCTCCAACGACGTGTTGCCCGCCCCACCAAACTTGAGCTGCGCCGTGCTCAAAGGGATGAACACCTGGTCGTCCGCGCTCTGGAAACCAGTGCTCCCCTTGGCAGCCATGATGCCTACCACCTGGTAGTTCTGGCGGTTGATCTTAACCGTCTTGCCCAGGGGGTCAACCAGGTCCCCAAAGAGCTCCTCCACTACCGTCGCCCCCAGGACGACCACCTTGGCGCGATTGGTGAGATCCAGGCTCTCAATGAAGCGGCCCCGTTCTACCTGCCAGTTGGCCACCGTCAGGTACGCCGGAGTGACCCCCAGCACCGTCGTCTGGTAGTTCTCGCCACTGTAGGCCACCTGTTGACCCCGTGCTGAGTACTCCGGCGCAATGGCAGAGATGGAACTGGCCAGAGAAGCGATGGCCTCCACATCGTCGTTGGTCAGGGTCGCGGCACTGGCGCTCCCGAAGGATATGCCACGGAAAAACATCATTCCCGGCGAGATGGTCAGCATGTTGGCCCCCAGGCTCTCGAACCGTTCCGCCACCTGGGCCTGGGCGCCAGCGCCGACGGCCACCAGCGCGATGACGGCTCCCACGCCGATGATGATGCCCAGCATGGTCAGCCCGGAGCGCAGCTTGTTGGCTATCAGAGCCTGCAGAGCCACTCTCATGCTGGCGATGATGTTCATGGCCTCATCCTCCCAGCACCCATAATGATGTTGCCACCCCCACCCCCAAAGCCAAAGAATTGTTCCTGTGAAGCCTGATACTCGACCACCACCTGATCCCCTTCGATCAGCCCCGACACAATCTCGACATACGTACCGTCGCTCAGCCCCACCTGCACCTGAGTGGCCGCAGCCGGGCCTTCCGGCGAGTCCTGCACCATCACCACCTGGCCCTCCTCGCTCTGCTGCACGGCCATGGCCGGCACCAACAGAGCATTCTCACGTCGCCCGACCACGACCTCCAGATTGGCCGTCATGCCCGTTTTGAGGGCCACGTCCTCCGCCCCCTCCAGGCTGACGGGCACCTCGTAGGTCAGGATGTTCTGCGAGAGTTTTCCTTGTAACGGCACCTCCAGCACTTCGCCCCAGAAACGCTTACCGGGAAAAGCATCGAAAGTGGCCTCCACCTCCTGGCCGATCTCTACCAGGCTGATGTCCGTCTCGTCCACGATGGCCCGCACCCGCAGGTTCGTCAGGTCGGCCAGGGTGACCACAATGTTGGTGGACGAGACCAGGTCTCCCACCTCGGCTCCAACTGAGATGACCGTGCCGTCAAAGGGAGCCACCATCGTCGCCGCCGCTAGCGCGGCCTGGGCCTCCTCCAGGGTCGCCTGGGCGCTGACGACCTTGGCCTGGGTCACCTCAATGTCATTGGGGTCGGGGCCGGCCTCGATCTCAGCCAGGGTGTCCTGGGCCTTGGCCAGATTGTACTCGGCCTGGGTCACCTGGGCCTCGGCGCGGGCCACCTCCGAAGGGTCGGAGCCGGCCTCGATCTCAGCCAGGGTGTTCTGGGCCTTGGCCAGGTTGTACTCCGCCTGGGCCACCTGGGCCTCGGCCCGGGTCACCTCCGAAGGGTCAGAGCCGGCTTCGAGGTCAGTCAGGGTGTCCTGGGCCTTGGCCAGGTTGTACTCCGCCTGGGCCACCTGGGCCTCGGCCCGGGTCACCTCCGAAGGGTCGGAGCCGGCTTCGAGGTCGGCCAGGTTCTCCTGAGCTTTGGTCAGATTGTACTCAGCCTGGGACACCTGGGTCTCGGCCCGGGTCAGATCCATGGCATCCGAGCCACCCTGGAGCTCGGCCAAGTTCTCCTGAGCGTCCTGCAACGCCTCCTCGGCCTGAGTGACCTTGTTCTGAGCATTGGCCAGGGATGATTCGGCCTGGGCCCGGGCGGATGTCAGTCTCTCCTCGGCGGCCAGCATGTTGCTGTATTCCTGGTTGAGCTTTCCTTGGTCAATCTTCCCATTCTCGAACTTTTGCTGGGCCTCCCCATAGTTGTTCCGGTACCAGTCCGCTTCGGCCTCAAGGGTACGGAGTCTCGCTGCATTGTCGGGGTCGTTTTCGACCACGGTCAATTGATTCTTGGCACTTTCCAGGTTTGCAGTCGCATCGCGGACAGCGACCTGGGCCGCCTCGATGTCCGGGTTGAGCAGGGTTTCCAGGGCCTCCTTGGCATCCTCCAGGTCTATCTCAGCCTGGGCCACGGCCAGCTTGGCCTGAGCTAGATCAAGGTCGCTGCTGGGGTTCTGCACTTCCTCCAGGTTCTCCTCGGCCTCGGCCAGGTCTAGTTTGGCCTGGGTCACGGCCAGCTTGGCCTGGGTCAGATCGAGCGCGGTCACCGGGTTCTGCACTTCCTCCAAGTCCTCCTTGGCCTCCTCCAGAGCGACCTCTGTCTGTTCCACGGCCACCTTGGCCTGGGTCAGATCGAGCTCGGTCGCCGGGTTCCGCACCTCCTCCAGGTTCTCCTTGGCCTCCTCCAGAGCAACCTCCGCCTGTTCCACGGCCACTTTGGCCTGGGTCAGATCGAGTTCGGTGTAAGGGTTCTGGGCCTTATCCAGGTTGTCCTGGGCCACGGTGAGATCGGCCTCGGCCTGGATCACCGCTCGCTCCAAAGCAGTAGCGTCAATGCGAGCCACCACGTCCCCGGCCTTCACTTTCTGCCCTGGTGTGACGTTCAACTCGATCAGCTCGATTTTATTGACGTCGAAGCTCAGATCTACCTGGCGAGGGGCGTAGACCTCTCCGGTGGGAGAGATGGCCGATACCAAGTTCCCGCGTTGCGCCGTGAACAACTGGGTCAAGTCAGTGGACTCACTGGCGCTGGTTGAGCGCCACTTTGGTACAAACACCACTCCGGCCACCACAAGAATGACAATCAGAAGGGCTGGCCACCACCTCAACACGCGCTTTAGTCGCTGCATTTCACTCTCCCTCCTGTGGCTGGTCAAACCGGAACGCCCGCATGGACATGATGGAGCGGGCAGTGATGCCGCCGTCATCGTTTTCAGGGCCCGATACGACCACCATCTCGCCGACCTCCAGATCACCCACGTCCACCGACATGTTCTTTTCGATCATGGTCGTATCAACGGTCTGCACCCTGATGATCCCATCATCGGTGTTGATGACCACTGTATCACCCTCAATGGCCTCAATAGTGCCTCTGACGCCACCACCCAATGGTGTGGCGCCTCCCTGACCTTCCTGCTGAAACTGCCCCCTGCCGGGGAACTGGCCACCTTCTGGTAACTCGAACCCTTCTGGAAGCTCAATGCCCCGGGCTGCGAACCGCTGTTGCATGAGACCTGCC
Source organism: uncultured Anaerolineae bacterium (assembly GCA_964390805.1). Lineage (GTDB taxonomy): Bacteria > Chloroflexota > Anaerolineae > VGOG01 > VGOG01 > CAYMKL01. Next base: position 77,095 of record CAYMKL010000017.1, read on the forward strand.
ACATCCTGCTCCGCCTGAGACTTGCCATAGGTCATCCCGGCCCAAAAGGCGCCGGCCCCTACGGCCACAACGAGTAATACGACTGCTAAACCGATCCAAGTCTTCTTCACTTTCTCCTCCTTTTCTAATTTCTAGTTCTAATTTGACAATGGCACATTATGGTGGTGCGTTGGCGTTATATGTCGCTCTCTG
>CAYMKL010000018.1:0-56819 GCA_964390805.1 uncultured Anaerolineae bacterium
CCATTCCCGTGGAATTCCAAATGCCTCGCTTGGTAAAAAGTGTACGGTAGTGAAACTTTACAACACGGTTGGATTGATTGCCAAACAATGGAGCAAACAATTCTGAACTGCAAAGGTCAGCGATGTTTTGAGTGCGTTGTAATTGTCTGCGGTCGAAGGAAACCCAAAACTTCACTTCTAGCCAAAGCATAAGCCCATCACATATTATTAGAAAATCGGGCTTTGCATTGAACAGAGCCGAAAACTCGCGATAAAACAGTTTATCATCCTCTGTATGAGCAAGATGTCTTGAGAAGGCTTTTGGGTGAGTATTCTGAAGATGTGGCAGTAAATCACGAATGTTCGTAGGTTGCGAAATCTTACCGTAATATTGTTCCTGTATCATTGGCAAGAACGTGTCATACAAGACTATCAAGAACTCTTGAGGGTTGGTATGAGAGTAATAGAAGTCGCGAAAAGCAGCAGCTTCAGTGTAAACTTCAGCAGCAGAAATCGTTTTGAAGTCTATGTTGATAGGTAAATCGTTACTACTCAGGCTGGCGGTTGAAACCGCGCCTGGAGAGCTAAAGCTGACTGTCCACCTACGTGGACAGCGACGTCCACGCAGGTGGACGCCCGGCTGAAAGCCCTGGAGAGGCGATTTCAATCGCGGCACAGGGTAGCCTGAGCAGTCACGGTAAATCCATTAAAGACAAAAAACGACCTAGACCACTCTCTTTACCCCCGTCTTCTTTCTTGTAGCAAAGAAGGCGAAAGAGATGATTGCAGAAATGGCGTTCCTCACGAAAGACATCTTTGAACTTCATAGTAGTTCTCCTCCATGATATATCAATCAGTGTTGAGTGCTTTGAAGGGCGTAGCTAATTCCTGTTTAGACAACTTCCACTGGTTACCACATTGCGCTACTTCTCCACTTCGTACCGCAGCCCCACACGCCCCTCTGCCTGAACCTGGGCGGAAATCAATCTCAGCCGCGTTGGCCACTCGTCGGGCTTCAGCGCTGGCGAGTCGAACAGTGACGGCGTCTCGAAGCCACCGATGACGGCGGGAAAGAACTCGATGCTGATTTCGTCCACCAGCCTAGCACGCAAGAGCGCGCCGTTCAATTTGCCTCCAGCCGTTGACACCACACACGTCACTCCCAACTGAGCCCCCATTTTATCCAGGGCAGCGTGAAAGTCAACTCGCTCTTCCCCTGCCACCAGGTAGGGAATCTTTTCGCGCTGAAGGTAGGCCAGATACTCGGCTGGAGTATGGTGGGCTACCAGGACCAGCAGATGCCACCCTTCCCATCCCTCGAATTCTTTGTAAAACCATCGGACGCGTCCTCGGCTATCCACAGCCGTGAACCATCCCTGATGTCCCGGACGATGGACCACGTCGTGTGGCAAAAAGTCCTGATACAGCGACTGGGGATCATCGTCAACAGGCGGGAGAGGCTCGGGCTCCGCGTCATTCAAAACAAAGGAGCCGCTGCCTTCAAGGAAGACTTGTGGCTTGTAGGTCAGCTTGAGATGCTCGTATACCTGGTCGCTTGGCCCTGCGACAGCCTGCCATCTCTCGTCCCCGTATAGCAGAACGACGTCGGGTGCAAGGGTCATTCTCCCATCTATCGAAGCCAATGAATGGACTACCACTCGCGGTCTATCCATTAACACTTTCCTCACTCTGCTCCAGATGTTTTGAATTTGTCATCCATCGGATGCGTACCGCGCTGCGGTGGCACGGGCCCGTTCGCCCACCAGACGGCGCAGTTCCTTCGGCTCCAGCACCATGGCGTGGGGACCATAACCCAAGGCCACGCGGGCCGGCCACTCCAGGTCTGCGGCGGAGAAGGTAACGGTCACCGAGCCATCTGGCTGTTCCTCTAGAGTCTCCCAGAAGGCCGGGTTGTCCAGCGCCAGTGGCGCCGCCTCCGGTGCGAAGCGCAGGCGGATCTGCACCTGTGGGTACGCTTCTGGGTCCGCGGTCAGGTACTCTTGGACGTCGAAGTCGGGTAACACTTCAAAGGTCTGGCCGAGCAGCATCAGTTCGACGATGCGATCCACGCGGAAGGTGCGCACCGCCTCGCGCAGGCGGCAGTATCCGATGACGTACCACCAACCCCAGCGGTGGATCAGCGCGTAGGGATCGAAGTCTCGCTGCAAGGGTTCTGACTGGCCGCGGCTGCGGTAGGCCATGGTGACTCGTCGCCGCTCCCGGGCCGCGCGCCGCAGTTTCTCCAGCAGCGGTACCAGTGGCGTGAAGTCGGTGCGGTGCATACCGGTGGCCAGCAGAGTCCGGCGCGCCCAGGCGACCTCGTGCCGTTGCTCGTCGGGGAGCACGTTGTCCAGCTTGGCCAGCGCGCCTTGCGTGGCGTCGCGGTACAGTTGGCCCCAGAGCTCTTCCACCAGGCTGGTGCCCAGGTAGACGGCCACCGCTTCGTCGGGGGTGAAGACCAATGGAGGCATCTTGTAGCCGCGCACCAGGGAGAAGCCGCCGTAAGGGCCGCGCTCGGAGTAGACGGGGATGCCCATCTCATCCAGCATGGCGATGTAGCGGTGGATGGTGCGCACTGAGACGCCCAGTTCGCCGGCTAGTTCGGTCGCTTTCTGGTTGGGCCGCCGTTGCAGCAGCATGATCAATGAAATGAGTCGCGTAGCGGTGTTCGACATGATACTCTCTCCAGACCGTCCGATGGACAGATTTCGACAACATTATACACTATATTTATGACAGTTTACGGCATAATTGTAGTCGAGTTTGGGGAGAAATCAAGTAGATTCAGTGAGGAAGAGGGGCTCCACAGGCGCGGCAGGTCTCGCTGTAGATGTCCACCGGCTTGCGGCAAGCAGGACAGCGCCAATGAGCCGCCTGCTCGGCCAGCCAGACCTCGAGACCGACTTCAGCCAGGCGACGCAGGTTGGAGAGAGGGGAGAGAGGGATGTCGCGGTGATCGGCGCTGAAGGCGACAAGCTCCTCGCACGGAAAGTCCTTGCACTCGTAGCAGAAGGTGATGCCCTGGTCCTGTGTGCAGGTCATGAATCGGCAATCTGGGGACCAGTGGCAGTCAATGGGGCCGCGACAGCCCTCGCAGCGGATGTCCTCTGGCTGGCAGTGGAAAACGTCGCGGGCGGTCCCTTCCAGCCGTTCGGTGTCCTTGTCTTTGTACATCCGATAGATGCCGCAGGCTCCGCAGTAGAGACCACAGGCGCCGGCCAAGGTCGTGTCAACCATCGTTTGCCTCCTTCTTTTTCAAAACGCGCAGCGCGTCGAGGGTGACCCACTTGCTGGGTCGGTTGCGCTTCTCCAGCGGCCAGGTGCGAGAGACAGAGCCGCAAAGCCACCGCCCCCGCTCATCCTGGCGGGCCAAGAGGAGTTCGAGCAGAGGAGCGAAACGCGAGTCGTGGGCGTAGCCGTGGGCGGCCAGAGCGCGCAACGCGCTGAGCAGGTCCCAGGCGCGGGGCACGCCGAAGGTGAGCCAGCGTTTGTGCTCACCCTCGAAGTCGTAGTCGGCATCCAGCAGCGCATCGGCCAGTCGTCGCACGACCTGTTCCGACTGTGGCGAGCGCATATCGGGCGGGAGCACGGCCAAGCCGTTGAGAGCGGCGATGGCACCCCACAGGCAATCCTGGTGCTGGTAGCGGCCGCAATCGAGCGCATCCTTGGTGGACATGTCCTCGACCACGAAGGCAAAGGCGCGTCGCACACGGGGGGCGTCGCCCAGGCCGAAGTAGACCAAGAAGGGAAGGTGCGGGCCAGTGGTGCAAGGGAAAATGCCACTGCGGCGCGTCTTCACCATCGAGAAACCGCCACTTTCGTGCTGGCAGAAGCGCAGGAAGGAATCGCAGCCAGCGGCCGTGCGCTCGTCCGGCTCCACGCCCAGCATGTGCAGAATGCTCAGCACACCCACCGCACCCTGGGCGGTGTAGGGTTTGGTCTCATCGTCGCCCCAGTGGCCATCGGGGTGCTGGCGGGCAAACAACTCCTGCACCAGGGGTTGTTGCGCTATAGCCGCTTTGGCCTCCCGCACCTTGGGAGCGTCTGCTGGCCGGCCGAGGATTTCGGTCAGCGTCCAGTATCGCACGGAGGGGTTCTCCGGCTCCAGCAGCCATTCTGTCGGATCGGCTCTGAGTTTGCTTTTCCAGTTTCTCATCTGTGTCTCCTGACCTTTCCCGTCTAGTGCTGTTTTACGCAACATAAGTTGACTTTCGTCGCCACCCCGCCCGGGGCTGAAGCCGTCGGGCTCAGCTTACAAAGGCCTGTCGGCCTGTCAAATCCAGCCCCAACGGGGCTTTGTGGACTGAGCCAGGGGCTTGAGCGGAGCGGAGCCCCTGGCGGATGCCGCCCGAAAAGTGCTGACGACCAAAGCCAGGGCTTTCATCGTTTCCTTTCTCTTTCCGGATCTGGAATGTAGCGCAGGGCCACTTCGGCGGCTTGCGCCCGCTGCTTTTCCTGAAGCCAGCTCTGGAGAACCGGCCGTACGGCCTCAGGCTGGCGCCGGCCAAGATAATGAAGGGCGGAAGCGGCGGCTCGCCAGACGAAGCGTCGCTCATCAGCCGCCAACTGGCCGAGGATTTCGAGTGCCTCTGGTAGATGTCGAGTCCCCCCGAAGCTGCGGAAGGCCATGGCCACATTCCAGCGCACCTCTTCCCTTGGGTCGTCGGCCCAGCGACGAAGGCGGGCCAGGGTGGGCTGCGGATGGCATCGCAAGAGCCCATCGCCGATGGCGTAAGGTCCCAGGTTCTTGCGCACGTACTCATCGCGATCCGCGAGCAGTGGCTCCACCAGGTTCAGCAGGGCCTCCGCCCACTCTTCTCTTCGCTCGTTGCTCGCCTTCCGCACAGCGATGGCCACACCTCGCCGCACGTTCGCGGAGGGATGCCGCGTCCAGGACCAGAGAACGCGATAGAAGACGTCGAAGTGGGCTACGAGGAGGCTGCCCAGCGTGCTGTGGGCAGCCTCGCGGACCCACCAATCCTCGTCGTCAGCCAGGCCTAGAAGCCATGTCTGAACCTCGTCAGCCCGCAAGGGCCAATAGTGACGAAACAGGCCGGCTGTGATGGCTCTCGCCGCTGGCTCCGGCCGATCAGCCAGACGGCAGGCCCAGTCGTAGAGCGCTTCCGTCCCAGGACCGACGGCCTCCTCGATAGTCACCATAGCCTGGTAGCCAGTCTTGCCCCACTTGGTGGTCATCAGGGCGGCGACCAGGCCCTCCTCGTCATTGGCTTCGAGAGCGCGTAGCGCGGCCTGCGCATCGAAGTGGCCCTCGGGAGAGCCTGCCAGCCCGGGCGTTCGGGTTGTCCCCTGGTGTTGTGGTGACTGGTTGGCCAACGACATGGCTGCCTCCTCGTATAGAACGAATGTTCGACGCTCACATTATACCAGAGCATTTGTGCGTTGTCAAATTCGATTTAGTCGAAACAGCATCCCTGCCCCGGCGAGGAAAAGCGCGCACACCAGGAAGGGCAAGCTCTCCCCGAATCCGGCGGCAATGCCCACGATGAGGGGCATCACGATGAAAGAGAGGTCAATCATCGCGTCGAAAAAGCCCAGGTACATCGCTCTTGCCTCTTCGGCCACCACTTCCGCCGCCAGAGCGGTGGCTTGAATGAAGATGGCCCCCAGCGTGACGCCCAGCAGGGCCATCAGCAGGACCATCGGAAGAAAGCCTCTGGCCACGTACAGGCCCAGGAAGAGAGGGGCAGAGAGAAAAGAGGCGCTGACTACCAGCCTGCGCTTTCCCACCTTTTCCGCATACACTCCCACCGGCACCTGGAGGATGGCAAAGCTCAGGGAGTATGAGGAAAGCACGGTTCCTATTTGTGAGGGGGAGAGCCCGAAGCTCTTCCCCGCCAGGGGAACGGCGATGCTGAAGGAGGCATAACCCAACTCGGCGAGGAATCCGGCCATGCAGAGGAGAAGAAAGGCCCTGTTACGCAAAAGTCCTGAAATGGCTCCGAAGAAACGGGCTTCGGACTCTGCGGTTTCCGCCTCTTTCATCGCCAGCATCGCCCCGCCTGCCAGGAGAGCAGCAAGGGCGCTGAGGAGAAAGGGCTGTCTCAGGCTGTAATTTCCAATGAAGCCGCCTATCATCGGCCCCAGGACGCTACCTGCTCCATTGGCGGCCCGGTAGAAGGCGAAGCTTTTGCCCTTCTCTTCAAAGCTCGCCACCAGGCCCAGGACAGAGGGGCCCAGGAGGCCCAATCCCACTCCCTGGAGGATGCGGAAGAGGAGCAATTGGGTGAAACTGCCGGCCGTATAGTTGAGGAGAGCGAAGACGAAATAGAACGCAAAGCCCATGAGAGCCACTCTATTTCTCCCAAACCTGTCGGCCAGGTAGCCGGTATAAACCTGCAGAGCAGCCCAAGTGAAGGAGTAGACAGAGAAGAGCAAGCCCACCTTCTCGTAAGAAACACCGAAGCTTTCCACGTAGAGGGGGAGCACTGGGTGGACGACGGAAAAGGAGAATGAGCTTAGAAAGCCGACGAGAGTGAGAACAAGATAAGCTCTCGCCTGTTTGGATGATCTCATCTTGATCCGCTTTCCATCAGTTTCTGCAAGTTACGATCTCCAAAGCCTATTCGATTGCAGCCTTTGCTAGCCTAAGAATGGCTGGTAATAGGTTGGAATGATCCCGCCGAACCACAAGAGCAGATTCAAGGCTATCATTAGCAACAAGGTCAAGTGGGGGAGATAAGGGGCGGCTCGTCTGGGTAGCAAGGCAGACCAGCCGGCCGTTGTCAGCAATGATAGTGCGCCAATCGAAGGAAAAAGGAATCGTCCTTGCAACCCGCGTGGTGTCGCCAGGACATTCTTCGTCACGACCAGTATTGTCAGGCAAGCCGCTATCCAGAGCATTACCCATCCCAGTCTTTTCCCCAACACAACCCGATGTGGCTGAAACCACCGGTGTAGCGACCACGCCAAGCCCAGGACCCACAAGGAGAACAAGACAGCAGGCATAGACGAAGACAGGAGCCACAAGCTGATAAGGGCCGCCGGCAACAGCATCGCTCCCAGTTCGATTATCTCTACCGGCCGCCGCGCAAGGCAATCTGCAGTCTGCTGTGGGAACATCAGGCGCAAGCTAGCCAGCCAGCCGAGGGCGACCATGCTCGTCACTGACATCCATACAACTACGGGCAAGCCTACCGCCGCCCAACCAACCGCCCCCCAATAACTGGAGGCAAACATAGCCACTATCGCCCCCAACGACGACCCAAAGGCATCCGCCCGCACGTAAAAGCCACGCCACCAGATGTTATCCCATAGGTTCCTGGCGACCATTGGGGCCAGGAGATTCAGCCCCGCCACTATGACCAAGCCTACCAACAAGCCGCCTCCAAGTAACCAATGCCAACGCGACCGCCAAAAGGCACGCGCGCGCCAGATAACGGCCAACAAGACCGCGAGGCCCATGGGCAGCACCGTCAGTTTGATCAACAGCGGCAAGGCCAGCGCAGCGGCTGCCGTTAAAGCCATATCTCGCCGTCTCAACTGTTCGAAGCAGACGCGACTCAACAGCCAGAAAAGGAAGGCTCCTGCCAGATTTGCCAGCGCATCGTTGTTGACGGAAGCGGCCATGTGTAGGAACTGCGGCGTCAGTCCGGCCAGTGAGGTCGTTGCCAAAGGGATAGCCGTTGACTGTGGCACAAATCGGCGTGTCCCCTTGTAGATGAAGTAAACCGATAAGCTGCCTAGGAGCAAGTCTAGCCAACGTAGCAACTGTGGGCCCAACATAAAGCGGTAGTTCTCAGCCGTCCAGTCAAAGCGAGGAGCCGGGCGCGAGGGGAACACGGTTGGCTCATAATAATCCACCAGGTCCGGATCAATCTTTTCCAGCAGCAGCAAGGGCCAGCTAGCCAGCCAATAGTAAAGAGGTGGCTGGGTCGCCTCGTAGTTTTCTTCGAGTGAGGGGATTTCATGCTCCCGCGCAATGTGCAGGGCCAGCCGATAGTGGGCTGGCTCATCGGGCGCCTCCCAAATGGGCATGAGCAGGCTGTAGCCCAACCCAAACAGCGCGTACAGCGCAAGAATCAAGAACAGCCAGCAACGCTCGCTCATGGTTCCTCCCACAAAGAATCTACGTAGTAGCCCATTGGCCAGGTTGTGGTGCCGGCAGTGCACCTGGATACCCTCAAGGGGGCAAGAACTTTGGGCCCTGTCAGCCCTTGACGTTTTAACTCGTTTGTAATATAATGGCAGTAAGCAATTGACCAATACTTCACCATCGTTACTCTCATCGCAGCCGTTAGCTAACTTGACAATGTTAACTTCGCCTGCGTCAGACCTCCGAGGTCTGTGAAACGACTTCAGGATGGCGAAATCGTGGCTTTTGCAAGCATTTTGACGGGTGCAATCACCCATCGGAGACCTCGGAGGTCTAAACTTAACATTGTCGAACTAATTTGAGAAGGAGGTGAGCACGCAACATTGAGGGCCGGTTTTCTCCCCAGGAGGAGGTCGGCTTTTGCTGTCTTGCACGTTCGTTGGATAGCTTCATTAGCTCGACATTGTTGAATTCGCTGTCGTAGCCCAACAAAGGGTGTCATTGCGAGCGGACGTCCTATGACTTGTCGCCTGCATCGCAGCAAGACCGGCCACAGCTCAATACCTGGCATGCTCAGGAGAGCGAAGCAATCCCCCGCCAGCAGTGACCCTCAACGTGCGGAGGAGATTGCTTCGTCACTCGCTCGCTGGTCAGCGCTACCGCTCAGGCCGGCCAGGGCGGTGATAGGATGACGCCCACTGCCAGGGCCGTTTCTCGCAATGACACTGGGCCTGGAATCCAACAATGTCAAGCTAGTATCCCATTCAAAATCTCAAAGGAGGAGAGAGCCATGAAACGAGCAATCCTGATCGGTGTAAGTACTCTGTTGTTACTGGGATTGGCGCTGACGGGCTGCCAACCCACTGATTCGACTGGGCCGCTGGTCGTGCTGATTGATAACGACGAAGGCCCGATCACACCGGCCAACTTCAACACCTTCATCGGCTACTGGATGATCGGCTACGTGTACGACCCACTCTTCGTGCGCGATCCAGACTTGACCCCGGTTCCAGCGCTGGCGACGGAAGCCACGCCTAGCGAAGACGGTCTGACCTGGAACATCAAGCTCCGCGAAGGCGTGAAGTGGCATGACGGCGAGCCATTCACCGCCGAAGACGTCGTCTTCTCGTACCGATTCCTGATTGATGCAGGACGTGCGCAGGCCCTGAGTGCCCTCGAGTCTATCGAGGCCAGCGGTGACTATGATATCACGATCAAACTCACCTCGCCCCAGCCGTTCTTCCTCAACGAAGCCCTGGCCAATTACTACATCATGCCCAGGCACATCTGGTCCGACGTGGCGCCCACCGCCGACCAGCTTGTCCAGTTCCAGGGTAAGATCGGTACTGGCCCCTACACTTTCGATGAGATCGCCCCCGGCGAGTTCTACCGCTTCAAGGCCAATCCAGACTACTGGCGCGGCAAACCAGGCGTCGAAGAGTTCATCGCCAAGATCGTCAAGGATCGCACCGCCCAGTTCAATCAGCTCCGAGCCGGTGAAGCTTCGGCGGTTCTTTCCTCTGTCCCCGCCGCCGTCGTCGCTGAGCTCGAAGGCGAAGAAGGCATCGAAGTCGCGCAGGGCTCCGACTTCTTCAACTACATTTTCTACGCCAATGCGTCGCGCCCGCCTTTTGACCAGGTCGAAGTGCGTCAGGCCATCGCTAAAGCGATAGATACCCAGCAGCTTGTTGATATCGTGCTGCTTAAGCAAGGCACGCCCCTGCCGCTCAGTTGGTATCACCCTGAGCTGCCCTTCGCTATCCCAATTGATCACGTCTTCGATCCCGCCGCTGCTCGGTTGGCCCTCGACGGCCTGGGCTACACCGATTCCGACGGCGACGGTGTCCGCGAGTTCGAGGGTCAGCCGATGCGCTATGACGTTTTGTGCGACACCAACAACCCTGCTGAAATCCGATCCACGGAGCTGATCGCCGGCTGGCTGGAAGACATCGGCATGGATGCCACACCCAAGTGCCAGGACATTGACACCTCGGTGAGTTTCATCTGGCCCAGCTTCTCCTCCGTCCCCGATCCGGACTACGACATGGCCATCTGGGGGTGGTCGAGCGGCACGCAGTTCCAGCGCGGCTTCCTGCGTTTCCTGATCTCCTCCGATTTCGGCGGGCTGGGCTGGGCCAACCTGGCCGGGTATGCCGATCCGCAGTTCGACGCCCTTCTGGACGAATACACCTCTACGCCAAGTGAGGAACGCCTCGACGAGCTCAACCGCCAGATCCAAGAACGATTCGCCGAACAGTTGCCCTTCATCCCATTGATGTCGCCGTCCGGCAACTTCGCTTACCGACCGGCCGACTACGACGGCTGGGTGTACATGAGGGGCACCGGCATCATGACCGCCTGGTCCTTCCTCAGCGGCGGCACGGCGGGCACCGGTGCAGCTTCATCCAATGCGGCCATCGTCGTTGGCGTCGTGGTGGTGGCCGTGGTGTTGGTGTTAGGGTTCGCCTTCATGCGAATGCGGCGGACCTGATTGTTAATGTTCGAGCCGACCCTCGATTTCTTTCGACGCGCTCTCGGTTCGAGCTTCAGCGGCTTCCGCCTCGAGTTCGTCAAGGCCGGTGTGGAGCCTAGTCGGGTGGACCGGGTGATCCTCGAAAGCGCAGCGGGGCAATCCCACCCTGTCACCGTTATCCTAAAACGAATTTCGCCCGACTGGCCCCATGACCCCCTGGCTGGCGATCGCGAGCGCCGATTCTACACCGACCTCCTGCCTCGGCTCGATGTGCCGCTCCCTCGGCTGTATCACGCCAGCGTTGATCCGGACACGCGCTATCGCGTCCTCCTGATGGAAGACCTGGCCGCGGACTATGCCTTTCGCGACAGGACCCACGTCTGGACGGCCGACGAAGTTCGACCCATGCTGCGCACCTACGCGCGATTGCACGCCCAGGGCCCGGCCGCGCTGCCCGACGACCGGTCGTGGCTTCTGCCGCGTCACGAATCCACCTGGCGGGCAGATGAGGTGCGTCGGATGATTCACGGTCTCGTAGGGGTGACGGCCATGTCTCCCCTACACCTTGATCGGTTTGATCAGTTGGTTGACCGCGTCCAGGCCGGCATGGCCCGCTTCGCCTGCGAACCGCCCACCGTGCTGCACAACGACGTATACCCGCCTAACGTCGCTCTGCCCCACGATCTGGAGGGTGGAGATGCGATGCTCGTTGATTGGGCGATGGCGGGCTGGGGTCTGGCGGAGATGGACCTGTCCTACCTGTTCCTGCAGCCGTTTCGCAGCGCGTGTGCCCTGGATCGCCTGGAGACGCTGCGCTATTACTGGCAGCAGCGGGAATTGATCGAAGGGCGAGATTACCCGCTGGAAGAACGGCTTGCCGTGCAAGCCCACGCCGACGCGCTGATGGCCGTGTGGTTTGTGCCCGTTGCGCACCGGGTATGGACGACGCACCAGGCATCAGGCCAGCCACTTGTACCCTATTGGGAGGCGATGTTCGGCGTGCTGGAAGATCGTTGGATAGAACTGTGCGGCGGAATCTGATGCGCGGAAATCTTCTTCGTCGCTCAATCGAATACGCCCTCACCCTGTTCCTGGCCGTGTCGCTCAACTTCCTGCTTCCGCGCCTGATGCCCGGCGAGCCTCTGGCACTGCTGGCGGGCGATGCCATCCGCGGCATGCCCGCCGACAAAGTGGCCGAACTGCGGGCGGCCTACGGTCTCGACAAGTCGCTGGGCGAGCAGTACGTGATTTACCTGGGCAATCTCTTGCGCGGCGAACTGGGCACGTCCTACCGCTACAGCGGCGGCCGACCGGTGCTCAGCCTGGTACTCAGTGGCGTGGGCTGGTCGCTGCTCCTGGGCGGCGTCAGCCTGACGCTGGCTACACTGATCGGATCGCTGCTCGGCGCACGGGCCGCCTGGCGACGGGGCACGCGGACCGACCTGGGCCTGCTCGGTGGCCTGTTCGTCTTGCGGGCCATGCCGTCCTTCTGGCTGGCGATGATCTTCGTCGCCGTGTTCTCCTCAATGCTGCGCATCTTCCCCACCGGCGATCCCCGGACCATTACCGCGCGGCTGACCGGCCTCAATGCGGTCGTAGACGTGATTTACCACGCCATCTTGCCGGTCACGGTGCTGACGCTGGCCTACACTCCCACCGCCTTCGCCATCATGCGCTCGTCCATGCTGGGCGTGCTGAACGCCGATTACATCCGCACCGCCCGCGCCAAGGGTGTGCGCGAAGGGCGCGTGCTGTACTATCATGCCGTGCGCAATGCGATACTGCCGGTAGTGACCGCCTTTGCCCTCAACATCGGGCAGACGTTGGCCGGCATCACCGTCATCGAGGCCGTGTTCAACTATCGCGGCATCGGCTATCTGATGTTCGAAGCGGTCAAGAGTCGCGACTATCCGCTGATGCAAGCCGGTTTCCTGGTGTTCACCGTCGGCGTGGTGACGGTCAACCTGTTGACCGACCTGATCTACCCCCGCCTCGACCCGCGTGTCAAGGAGCGTGGTGCATGAGCGAGTCGTCTGAAGCGCGGGCGTGGGTCGGGGAACGGTGGTTGGTGCGGGCCATCCCCCGTCGTCTGACCGATTGGGTCGGCGCCATTGGCATCGTCATCTTCGCCCTTCTGGTTTTTATGGCGTTGTTCCCGGCCTGGTTGGCCCCGTACGATCCGACCGAACTCGTCGGCCAGCCGTTCACGCGGCCGAACGCCAGGTTTGCCCTCGGCACCAACGACATTGGCCAGGATCTGCTGAGCGAACTGATCTGGAGCGCACGCATCTCGCTGAGCACTGGGCTGGTCGCAGCGGCCATCGCAATGGTCATCGGGACGGCGGTGGGGCTGGTTGCCGGGTACACCTCCGGGGCGGTCGGCGCAACGTTGATGCGACTGGCTGACCTCACGTTGGTGCTGCCCTTCCTGCCCCTGGTGATCCTGCTCAGCGCGTACCTCGGTCCGAGTCAGCGCAACGTGATCGCAGTGCTGGCGCTGGTGTCATGGGCCGGCCCGGCGCGCATCATCCGTGCGCAAGTGCTGACCCTGCGCCAGGCAGAGTACGTCGAAGCCGCCCGCGCCGTGGGCGTGAGTCAGAGCCGCATTCTGCTCAAGCACATCTGGCCGGCGGTCTCGGTGGTCGCCTTGGTGCAGTTTGTGCTCGTCGCAGCCAACAGCATCCTGGCCGAAGCCAGCTTGAGCTTCCTCGGCCTGGGCGATCCGACGGCCAAATCGTGGGGGACCATGCTGTACTTCGCGCAGGCGCGCGGCGTGTTCCTCACCCCGGCCTGGAGCTGGTGGGTGCTGCCCACCGGCGCAATGATCACCGTATCCATCTTGAGCCTGGTGTTGATCGGATATTGGCTGGAGGAGCGTCTCGAACCGGCGTTGAGAAGATAGAGATAAAAGGGGAGGGGTTTTTGAAGCGAGCAAACATGGATCAGACCGTCATCAACAAGCTGCCCGATTTCTACCGTCGCCGTGACACGGCACCATCACACGAATGGACCTACTCTGCATTTGGCTACACAGTCCACTTCGCTGGCAACGATCCCATCCTGCTCGACGCGGCGCGGCTGTCGGCCGCACGCTACAGCCGATCCGATCCCATCTCCGATGCGCCACCGATGCGCCTGACGGTGGCCATTGATCCCCAGGCCGACCCCATTGACGTGCCGCCGAACCTGCCTGCCCATTTGAAGTACGTCGGCGTGGATGACTGGATCACCGTCACTGCCCAGCCGTGGGTGCGCTCCTTCGCCCATCTCGATCGGCGTGAGGGTATCGCCTTCGTGTCCCGCCCCTTTGCTCAGGAGCGGCGCTTTCTCAGCCGCTACATCCTCGATTGCTTCACCATGAACACGCTGCTGCGTTACGGGCTGGGACAACTCCATGCCTCGTGCCTGGTGCGTGATCCCACAGAGAGAGGGGCTGAGGGCCGGCAAGTGGTAGTGCTCGCCGGCAGGCACAACATAGGCAAATCAACCACGGCGTTGCGGTTGGTGCGAGCTGGATATCGCCTCGTCACCGACGCCATGACCTTCATCCGCCTCCGCGATGGCCGCCTCGAATTGATGGGCTGGCCGGCGGGCGAGGTCAAGCTGCGGCCAGACACTCTGGAGCTCTTCCCCGAACTGAAGGGGCGTGGAGAGGCGACGCTCGTCCGCGATGACGCCAAATATCTGCTCGATCTGCGCCGCGAAATGCCAGAAGCGCTGATTGACGAAGTCGTCACACCGGCGCGTATGGTGGTATGTCTGGTGCAACGCGATGGAGGGGCAGACACGCGAGTTGAGCTGATCGGGCGCGACGAAGCGCGGCAACACCTGCTGCCCGATGGCCTATTCTTCGACAGCCCGCGTGTAGTGCAGCGGAGCTTCGCCGTGATTGATGCGCTGCTCGATCGGGCCGGGTGCTACCGCTTGACGCTAGGGACTGGTGCTGAGGGGATCGTCCGCGCGGTGGACGGACTATGGGGATGACAACGGCATTATTTGAGCTCCGAGTGCGATATCAGGTGCGGCCTCAGCCAAAACAGGTAAAGAAGTATCCCGCCCAGAGCCAGTGCCCAGCCTCCCAGCGCAAAAGCGGCCGTTACCTGCAGCAGTGTGTCATGGCGGAGGGCCAAGAGGAGAGGTTGCAACACGGCCGTTACTGCCAATAAAAGCACAAAAGGAAGCGGCCGGGTCGCCAGGTACAGATTCATCCAGATAGAACCCAGGCCATAACCCAACATCGCCAGCCCCATCCAGCCTAGCAGAGGGCCGGCGGCTGCGTAACCCCCGCCAAAAACCAGTCGGACGATGGCTGGCCCGAAAGCAAAATAGAGCGCCGTTAGCAGCAGGGTGAACGCAGAGACCACGGCAGCGGTCTGCCACAATAGTCTGTCCGGTGATCGCCGCTGGGCGACCCTGGCTACCACCCGTGGGTACATGATCACAATGGCCGCGCCAGGCATCAAGGCCAAGACACGACGCAGTAACACCGCCGTGGCGTAGCTGCCCGCCGCCTGCGGCGCGAAGGCGCGATTCACCCAAATCAGGTCATTGTTCAGCAGACTCATGTAAGCACCATAGGCCACGAAAGCGCTCACCGACAGGCGCAAGCTGTCGCGCCAAAAGCGGGTGGGTAAGGCTGGCCCAGGCCGCCAGATGGTCAGTCCCAAAAGGCCCAGTCCCCCCAGCAGAGCCAACGACGAACCAATGGGCAGTGCGGCGATTGCGCCCAGCGCCCCCCCACCCAGGCCGACCAGGATCACACCTGCGGCCAAACGGCTCAGCGCATAAGCAGAGCGTGTCAGGCCATAGGCGACGAAGCGTTGTTGCCCCTGCAGCACGCCCGCCACCACCGGCCGCAGCAGGGCCAGCAACATCATGCTCGAACTCAAGCCCACGGCCAGCGGAGGCACGTTCAGCCATTGAGCCGCCGCTCGCTGCCCCAACCAGGTCACCCCTGTCAAGAGCAATCCCAGAAGCGCGCTGTTGCGAAAGTAATACTGAAAGATGACGCGGCTGTGGGCGGAGGAAAGCCCTGCTGAGGTCGTCGAGGTTTCCTTTGCCTCGGCTTCGGCCACGTACCGCGCCAGAACCGGCTGCATCACGGCGAGCGTGGTAACGAGGATCAACAGGACGGCGTTAGCCGTTTGCACGATGGCAAAATCGCCCGGTAGGAGGGTTCGTCCCAGGAAGACGTGGAAGCCATAGTCGGTCAGGTTGGTGACCAGATCAATGGAAAAGAGAAAGCCGGTCTGCCACGCGGCCGACGACGCGTAGTTCGAGAGGCTCAACATACGGCGATTAGCGCGTTGCTCAACGCTTTCGATCAGGCCTCGACCTCCAGCCGGCTGAAGAGGGACGTGCTTCGATTGAGGGCCTTCAGCCGGCGATAGCGCTTCCAGGTGTAGTAGAGGGTATCCATACCAAGCCGGCCATATTGCCCCATGGCTCGCAGTAGGTGTTTGGCTGCCGTAACCGGTGAGGCCTGGCCGTAGCGCCGACGCAGGAAACCAGCTCCGGGGAACAGGTAGCCCGCCGTGTCGAGTACGCGGATGGGGCGCAGGATGAAGGCGGGGTTGGTTATCACCAGGAAGTCCCACAGACTGCTGCGATCCTGACCAAGATAGGTGGCGAGTTCGTATTCAACCATGCTGTTCATGGCCCAACGAGTCACGGGGCCTGGTTTCTTGACGGATAGCGAGGCCAGGACCCAGTCGGGTACGGGTGCATCCAAATAGTCGTGGCACACCCGGAACACGGACCCAAGAACATCAACTGCGCCCGACTGCCGGGCCAAATCTACAGTGAACCCCCAGTCAATGTCCGCACTGTGGCGCTTGATCACCTCCGCCACGTCCAGGTAGTACATCAGCATGCCATCGGCCAGGATGATGCGCGCCAAGTCGGGCCGGTCGAGGACGCTGGGCAGGTAGACAGCGTGTTTCACCAGATGGACGGCCAGGCTCAGCAGCAGGTCGGGCAGGGATAGCTCATTGACAGGCTCACCCAACAGTTCGCCGGGCGTCGTCCGGTCCATCAGTGCTTCGTAGTCAATGGTCAATAGTGTGTAGGGGTGATCGAGGGCCCAGTGAATCTCGAACCAGACCTTCAGGTTCTCCGTACAGCGCTGGAGGTGTAGATGGTGCCGCTCATAGTAGCGATCATCCAGGAGGTTGGGCCAGTGTTGGCCAAGTTCCATTCTATCGAGAATGGCAAGGCTGTCCTGAACCCGGCCTTTGCGTACCAGGAGGTCAATGTCCTCACCCGGTCGCATCGCTGGATTGCCATAGACGTTGACTGATACCGAAAGCCCCTTGAGGACGACCGTATTGAGGCCCCGTTCCGCTGCATGGTGCAGGTATTGCCGCAGGGCATCACCCAAGTTGGCTGCGTTCTCGTTGAGTTTGGCGACATCTTGTTGCAACGCGTCGCCAGAGGCCGGTGGCAGTTTTGCCATCAAGTTTGTGGTCGGAAACACCTGGTGCAGCAATGCTTGCAGGCGATTGGATCGGCCAATGTCAATCACTTTTTGCCAATCCAGTTCGCCAGGAGCAGGTGGGGGAGCGGGAGCGCGCCAGTTACGGGCACAGTTCCACAAGTAGGCTTCTTCGGGCGTTAGAGGTGTTCCCAGCGAGGGTTGAGGCATGGCACTGAGACTAGTTGTTCTGTGCCCCTTGGGCCACCCATGTCTCGATGGTCTGGATGTCGGCATCGGAAAGATATGGCCCGCCGAAGGGCATGCGTGGCAGGCTAAGCCCCTTGATCCGCTTCACCAGCTCGCTGTTGGCGGGATCTCCTGGGATAACCACAGCCCCCTCATCACCGCCAGCCATCACTGTTTCGTAACTGGTGAGGGAAAGCTCATCCGGTGGGTCAATGTCTCCATGACACCGAATGCAGTTGGCGTTGAAGAGGGGTTGCACCTGCAGAGAATAGCCCACGATGGCCTCCTCGCGCATGACCAGGGGCAAGTGCACTATGTAATCGGTTGTGTCTGCGATTCCATCGCTCAAAGCTCCTGTTTCCAAGCCGGTGGGGGGCGATGCCATCGTGGGTGCGCTGTTAGCACTGGCCCACAGCAGGGCTGCCAGCAACAACGTCGCCAGCCCCACCATCACACCCAGCCGCAGCGCCCGACAATTCGATTGGGACAAACTCCAGATTCTCATCATTCTCTCCTTTCTTTTGTCTAGTGTCTAGCCCTCCGGTTTCACATAGCTCCTTTGCAACACTCCAGTGTGTATTCTAGCATAAAGAGGGAAGAAGTCAAGTAAGGAAGAAGTCGGGGAATCAGCTCCTATTACTTCACCCAGATCTCATCGAACGTTCTGGTGTTCCCCATGTAGTGAGGCTCTCAGCCTTCCTTCATCCATCAGGCACTCTCATGCATCGGTGTAAGGATGGGCAGGAACCAGGTGGTCGGGGTAATGAGGCCGCAGGAAGCGCCGCACTTCGTAGCACAGGTGACAGCCGTCCACGTAGCGGCTGGCCGGTGAATATCCGTGACGCTGCGCCAGTTTCAGCAGTCCCGAGGGCCCCTCTCGTGCCAACACGCTGATGATGGGATGGGCATCGGGATCGTACTCGGCCAGGATCGCATCCAGAGGGCGCTGCCGGGCGTTGCCCAGCGCCAGCCCCGCACAGAGGTTGACCCAGCCGCCCGGATGGAGCTCCACCGTGTGAGGAGCACGAATATCGCCCCCCAGATAGTCCGGCAGCGGGCACTTCGTGGGTGGGTCGGCTTGGGTCGCTAGGTAGGGACTTAGCTCGTCGGCGGCGCGTCCCACCATCCGCGCTGGCCCCTGGATGACGTTAACGCCAGTCAGGTCACACAGTCCGGCCAGACGGGACATGATAGCTTGGGTGCGCCGGTTGAAAGCGTTGTCCTCGTCCGGCGCACCCAGACAGCGGTTGTCCACCTCAATGGTCTGATAGCCCAAGTCGCGCGCCGCCTCGATCCCGATGGCGATCCGCTCTAGGGGAACGCGCTCCTGGTGAAACGCATCCACGCTGAATAGCATGTGGTCCAGCCCCACCTCCTGCAGGCTGGCCAGCAGCCGGCGGGCGGTGTCCGGACTCGTGGCCCAGTAGCCGTTGGTGAAGACCAGCACGCCAGCTAGCTCCGTCGCCAGTGCGACCGAGGTCTGCAGCAGCTCGTAATAGAGAAAGGGTTCCCCGCCAAAGAGCAGCACCCACTTCAGTGGCTGGTCGGCCACGGTCGTCAGGTATCCTTTGACCTCCGCCACGCTCATCGTCTCGCCCCGGCCCGGTCCAGCGCGGTAGCAGCAGTGGGCACAGCAGCCAGTGCAGTCATAAGTCAGGATGATGTCCAGCCCTTGCAGTTCCATAACCCCACTCCACCAATCTACCGATCTACCAATCCACGAATTCACGAATCTACCAATCTACCGATCTCCCAGTCTGCCGATCCACCGATTCAGCTTTGCGCCTGAGGGCCTGTAGCGCAGCCCGCACCCGTTTCCAGATGGCGCGCACACGGCGGTCCTGCTCTCGGTCGAACGTCTGGGGACTGTAACGGGCCTCTACAAAGGCCTGGGTCAGCGAGGTCAGATCCTGGCGTGCTTCCGGTAGTTTTGGCCCCAAGGTCTCATCGTATTCATAGGGCGTCTCACTGCCTCGGCGAGGGTAGCCTTGCCGGCGTGCCCGTTCCACGATGCTCAGGTAATAGTAGAGGATGCGCTCGCGGGGTGATAGCGCGCCCAGCCGGAAGAAGCGGAATGGTTTCTTGGACGATCTGGGCCGTGCCCACTGCAGCGACAACCGTCGCGGGATGTGCTGGCCGGCGGCCTCTGCCAACCCAAGCAGGCCGCGCCAGAGGGCGATCAGGAAATCGCGCAATGCGCGAATTGGCCTGCGGCTGGCTAGGGCCTGCAGTAGTTCGGGATGGTCGCGCAGGTAACTGCGGATCACGTAGAAGAGCATCCCCAGGGCGGCTGGCCAGAAGAGAAGCGATCGCAGGATCTCGAGCCAATCGGGGGCAGCACCCTGATGGGGTTCCTGTCGGAGCAGTTGCGGCGGCGGGAGTTCAGCCTGAGGTGCGAGTGGCTCACGGCCAAACAGCCTTGATATCAGCGACGCCAGCCAAGCGAAGGGATATAAGATAAGGGTGAAGAGTAGCGTAGCGCCATAGGCAAGGATCTGGATGACCGTGGCTACTGCGTCCAGGAGGCCCACCGTGTAACTTGTTGGAAGCAGGAAGGCCAGCAACGCCGCCAGGCCGATGAAGGCCAGGCTATAGCGCACCCAGCGACCGGCCAGATCGTTGCCCACCGTGATCTCCTGCGCCTGCCACTGTTTGCGCAACCAGGTGAAGTGCACCTGCCCCAGCATCACCAGGCCCAGCAGGAAGTAGACCAGCACGTTGAGCACCAGGCCCGGCACCGGGGGACGGCTCAGGTTCAACAGGGCGGCGATCCCAATCCGGGTGACGCCGGTCGCAATCAGCAACACCGTCCCACCCCAAAAGAAGCGATGGGTAAGGCTCTCTGTGGGGGAGACATAGAGAACGGTACGTTCGGGGGGCGCGTAGAGTCGTTCCAGGTCACGGATGGTCTGGGTAGAAGCCCGCCAGGAGAGGACGGCCAAGACGAAGGCAACGACTGTTTCAGGATCAATGACTGCTAGCGGGTCGCGGGGCCAGGTTTGGATGTCTGCCATTATTGCAGCCCACGAGTCGCCTATGTAGCCAGCGATCTTGAGCAGAATGAAGAACATCGCCAGCTCGACTACGCGGAATCGCAGGGCATCGGTGGTGTGCCACACCCATCTGGCTCGCACCAATCGGTACGAATAGTTGGCCTCTACTGCCGCCAGCACACAACCGACGACGAGGTAGGTTCCGTTCCAGGCCGGAGCGAACAGGCGCACCAATTCCACTAACGACAGGGCGACGCACCCGAACATCGCCCCGATCACCAGCGGGCGAAACAGGTTTTCTAGCCACGGAGTACGCTTCATCGCCACGTCTCCAAATCGCGATCACGCCATACCCGATGAATGGGCACTCCAAGCACATCGGCCCGCTGCTGCAGTTGGGCCGACGGGCGGGCCGACTGGACCAGAATCAGGGCGACGGCGAACCCGGACCGCCGCAGATAGGCCAGGGTGTCGAACAACTCCTCGCTCTCGCGGCCGGTGATCACCGATAGCGTGGTCCCCCACGAAAGCTTCACGCTCTCGCGACGCAGCAAGTCCACGAAGGCCGTCCCTGAGGCGACCTGCACCCGGGCCAACACCTCCAGTAGGGACATCAGGTGCGCACGCTCAGAGCGCGGAGGGAAGTAAAACTGGGCCTGTTGTTCCGACAGTGGGTCCAATGCCTCGGTGATCAAGCCCGCTGGTAGCCCCTCTCTGATAATGATGTGGTTGGCAATTGAGGCGGCGACGACGATGGCCAGTTCGCTGGCCGTGGTTCGCTGGCGACGTTCGTAACCCGCTTCGTCCAGGTCGAGGCAGATCAGGGTTTCGCGGGCGATGGCGGGTTGGTATTGCTTCACCACCAACCGTCCAGCGCTGGCCGTCGCCGTCCAGTGAATGCGACGGAGAGAGTCTCCCCGCTGGTAGTCGCGCACGCCCATCACCCGAGCCGGATCCTCAAACAGGTGCCAGCGGGCAGGCAGCGCCACCAGTGGGGAGCGCGTAGGCAGGCCCAACTGCTGGAGAGGGATCACCCGAGGGTAGACGATGACGTGCTCTGGCGCCATCCGTACCTGCACTTGGCGCATAATCCCCAGCAGATCGCCGGTTTCCATCCTCAGCGGGCCGATGGGGTAGTAGCCTCGCCGATGGCAGTGAAGTGTGTAGTGGAAGTGCCGCCGCTCGCGCGGGCCCAGGCTGACCACTTCCCGATAGAAGGGAGGCACAGTGAGCTCTACGGGCAGTGACTCGTGCACCTCCAGCCAGGGGATGGGCAGCCAGCCGAGGTTGTGCACCACCATATCCACCCTCACCTGGTCGCCGCAGAAGGCGCGGTCCGTGAAACGCCGTTGGGCGCGCAGTTGATGTACCGTCCGCCGTGTCCAGACACGCGCAAGCAGATAGACGGCGAAAAAGAGATAGACGATGGTGAAGAAGAAGTCTACGCGTAAGAAAGCAGCGATGACGAATAGGATTAGCAAGAAGGGCACAAAGCTTCGCATGGTGTTGCTCGTGAAACGTGAAACGTAAAACGTGAAACGTAATTAAATCTGGCTCTTCAATTACGTTTTATGCTTTACGCTTTAGCTCTCCAATATCCAACTCCGTCTGTTCCAGTATCTCAGCTAGGATCCCCTCGGCGGTGCGCCCGCGCAATTGGCTCTCCGGCTTGATGATCAAGCGATGGGCCAGAGTGAGGGGTACGAACGCCTTGATGTCGTCGGGGATGACGTAGTTGCGGCCGCGCAGGGCGGCCATCGCCTGGGAGGTCTTGTAGAGGGCCAGTGACCCGCGCGGGCTGGCTCCTAGCGCCACATCGCGGTGGGAGCGGGTGGCCTGCACAATGGCCAGGATGTACCGCTCCAGCGACTCGTCCACGTGCACATCGGTGACGGGGTCGTGCAGGCCCAGCAGTTTGGCGCCGTCCACTACCTGACCAATGATCTCAATTGGATGTTGCTTTCTGAGGTTGCGCAGAATCTGGATTTCGTCGTCGGTGGCCGGATAGCCCAGCGACAGGCGCATGAGGAAGCGGTCGAGTTGAGCTTCGGGCAGGGGGAAGGTGCCCTCGTACTCGATGGGGTTCTGGGTGGCCAGCACCAGAAACGGCGCGGGCAGCGGACGGGTGACGCCGTCCATGGTGACCTGTCGCTCCTGCATGGCCTCCAGCAGCGCGGCTTGGGTGCGGGGCGTGGCTCGGTTGATCTCGTCGGCCAGCAGGATGTTGACGAAGACCGGGCCAGGCCGGAACTCGAACTCGTTGGTTTTCTGGTTGAAAATGCTCACGCCGGTGATGTCGTTGGGCAGCAGGTCGGGGGTGCATTGCAGCCGTTTGAAACGGATGCCCATGCTGGCAGCCATGGCCCGGGCCAGCATCGTCTTGCCCGTGCCGGGTACGTCCTCGATGAGCACGTGGCCCTGGCAGAGCAGGGCCACCATCAGCCACTCAATCTGCTGCCGCTTGCCGACGATGACGGTTTCTACGTTGCGGATGACGCGCTCAGTGAACTGGATGATCGGGGTCACGGATCCTCTCCTTTCGTCTTGTGTGAACCTCCCTCGGGCGGAAGGCTCTGGGGAGGCCGAGCAGGTGATGCTTGCCCTTAAGTATAGCATAGACTTGCATCGGAGACAATAATGAGGAGTTCTGGTGATTGCCCATATTTGCAAACCATCTAGGACAAATGCGATTGCCCTAGGATTGCCCTCCTGAGGGCTTGACAACGGGATGGGAAGGAAGTATAATACTGATAATTGTCCATTCCACTATCTGTTCTTCGCTGAGGCATCTGTACTTCAGCTCCATCCACCACATCTTCGCGGCCAGGGGACCTCGAGTTTAGGTCTGTTTGCGCTTCAAGGAGATGTGTACTTGAGAGACACTGATCGCTTTCCCATCGGGCAAGGTGGTCAGCGTTTTTCTTTATAAGGAGGGTAGTCGAAATGTCGTACTCACGCAGAACCACAAACCGTCTTCCGCTCTTCGCCGTGGGATTGGTCACTCTGGCCGTCAGCTTGCCCACTATTGTGCGATCGGCTCAGCCGTCCAACGCGGTGATCGAGGCGTTGGAGAACGCGCGCGCGATTGGCGCCGGACGTTTCACCGCACACGTGGAGCAGACACTCATTCCGCGCCCGCTCCCCAGCATGATCGGCCAGACTGACCAGCGTGCCGACATCCTCATTGAGGGCGAGGTTACGTCGCCCGAGCACGCCCGCCTGAGCATATTGCCGACGGGCGGCGGGCTCAACGTGCCCCCGATCAACTTGGTGCGGGAGGGCGCTGATACCTACATGCTCCGGGATGGTGAGAGAGTCCCGGTGCAGAACCCACTCGGCGCGATTGCTCCTACATCCGACTTCCTGGGCTACCTGCTCGCTGCCGAGAACGTGCGGCCAATAGCAGGCGATGCTCGAGATGGCTTGGCTGGCTATGCCTTTGACATCAATGGACCTCGACTCGCTCTTGAGGTTCGCGACTGGCTCCAAAGGCAACTCCAGGCCTCAGGGGACCTCGTACCGCCCCCCGGTGTTACCCTGTCTCCTTCGCCCGTTCTACAGAGCATGAGCGGGAAAGGCGAGCTATGGGTGGGTGACGACGGACTGCCAGTCCGACAGGTCCTGGCGATCGAATTGCCAGAGATCACCGATGCCTACGGAGCGCAAGCACACATCACGGTGAAGTTCAGCTTCGATCAACGGGAGCAGCTCGCGGCGGCAGTGCCGTTCGCTCATCATCTGGCAAGCGTCCTGCGCTCAGCCGTTATGCCGAGTGACTTGGCCCTGCTGCTTGTGGCGGTATCCCTCGCGTGTCTCTTCTTCTCGGTGAGGAATCGCCGGTGGACTTACCGGCTGGTTGTGTTGCCGGTGACTCTGAGCCTGATTGCGACGCCATTGCTGCACGCAAGATCGTATCACTTGTTCC
This sequence comes from uncultured Anaerolineae bacterium, assembly GCA_964390805.1. Taxonomy (GTDB): domain Bacteria; phylum Chloroflexota; class Anaerolineae; order VGOG01; family VGOG01; genus CAYMKL01. Next base: position 24,085 of record CAYMKL010000018.1, read on the forward strand.
AGGCGCGCCTGGCCAGTGCTGCCCAAGTCCAGACCATAGCCGAGGCATTGGATTCGACGTCCGCGATGCCTGGGTCGGCCGTTGAGGAGACCAGGATCCCCGAGAGGGTTCTGATCAGCGGCAGCGGACCGGATTCCACGCTGTCTCCCAAGTGCGGCGACGGCGAAGTGTCAGAGGACTCGGACGCAGATGGGCTGAACGATGCGGCCGAGTACTGCCTCGGAACGGACCCGTATCTCGCAGACAGCGATCGCGACCTTGTGCCCGACAAGGTGGAGATCGATGGATTCGCGTTTGGAGACACGATGGTCTATGGCAATCCGCTCAGACCCGACTCGAATAGCGATGGACTGGTGGATGGGGAGGAGTGGCCAGTGCCGTGGGGGACAGTGCCGGAGCTGGCGGACGTCGCCGACAGCACGGACCCTGATGGCGATGGAGTACCGAACCTCTGGGACGACGACAATGACGGCGACCTGGTACCGGACGCTCTCGACCTGTCACCCTTCTCGTACGTCGCCAACGCTTCAACCTTCACATTAAGCACGCAGGGTGGCGGCTACGGCGGCTACCAGTACATCGAGGTGCAACTGCGGCCGGACACAGAGAGCCATCTGCGCGTCGGCAACATCGGCCTGGACTGGCCGATGGATGACAAGGGGCAGATCCAGGACAATGCCAGCGGCGATACAGACCTACAGCTGAGGCCTATGCTCAAGGTGCGCACCGACCAAGTGCCCCCGCGGGATCTTGCTCGGCGCTATGGTGCCTCTATCTTCACCGAGGGCGGCGAGAAGTACCTGTATGCACCGCTTGTCGAAGTTCGAGATGGTGCTCGAGTGGTGGCGTTCGCGGCCAAGGTCGCGTATCCGCCCGACCAGCTCGCCGACATCCGCTGGGAAGAAGTTAAGGTTGTCTGGCTACTGCAGCGCGCCGCTGATCCCGCCGCAGGGGTCTCCTCGTCAACCATCGTGCAAACCTATGACGGGGGTGATTTCAGGGTCACCGGCCTTTCGGTGACCAAGAGCGGCAGCTATAGCAGCGCCATTCTGGGTACGCCTGGAACACCTAACGACGACACGGATCTGTTCAACGTCTACCTTGGGCTCAGTGCTACGTTCATGTCCAATCAACGGCCAGATCTGGAGGAAATCTGGTATCGCTTCGATGGCCCGTACACGCCCCCGATGCAAACGTGGGGTGTCGCATCAGATGACGTCGTCATCGACCTGCCCGAAGACCCATACCGCCACACGGATGAAGGCATCGCGCGCACGAACGAGCGGCTCGTGGCCTTCCTGGGCCGCTACAGCTATCCAATCGAATCCAGGCCCTCGCTGCTCCTGGCTCTTCAACAAGACAGCGGTACCTTCAACCTGGATGAGGCCGGGAGTGTCCGGGCGGCGGCCGAAGTAGTGGTCAACCTAGCAGAGATACCCATTATGACGATGCGAGGCCTGAAGCGTGTGAGCTTCGCCTACGAGGGCGATCCCTCCTGGCCCTGGCGGGCCCTTTCCTTCTACGAGAACCTGCAGCTCGTCCGCGAGCGTTACGCGGATCTCTCCTCAAGTCTCGAGCAGCTCCAGGAAGACTACCCAAACCTCACAGAGGCACTGCTGAGACAAGTTGTCTACAGCTTCTACGCTGCATCCTCAGTCAGTGAGATGGCGATCATCGCCATGGAGGGGGAACCGCTTGCTCCGGACGAGCCGCTAGCTGCGCTGGATGAAGCGACCTTTGAGCGTCTGACATCCGACGCCGCGAAACTGCCGGAGTACTTGCTTGACGCAACTGATCTGATCCGGCCCGGCCAAGCGGGGTACAGCGAGCGGCCCTACTCGTTTGAGCTCGGGGCTCAGGAGGCTGAGCGCTCTGGCGGATTAAGAGAGTGGCTCAACGCAGACGAGTTGTGGGAGGCGATTGACGCGATGGACTCATCACCGGCTGCGAAGAGGATTGCCAAAGTCTTGGTAAGGGACCTGAAGGCTGCTCTAAAGGTGAATAAGGCCGTCAAGGCGGTGAGTTTTGGCTTGCGCACCGGACGCTGGGGCGCAGTGAAGCAGGTAGGGAAAATAGTGAAGCAGGCGAAGGGGGTCCTCAAGAAGCTCACCAAATCCCTGGGCGCCATCGGATGTGCTGTCAGTGTGGGTCTAATCTGGGTCCAATTCGGGCTATCCACCAACTGGGACAGCGCCCTCGCCATCGAGGTGGGCGTCAAGACTGCGGTCATCGCCTCGATTGTCACCATCACGCTGTTCGTGATCAGCCTCAACCCTGTGGGAGCCGTGTTGATGGCAGTCCTCGCAGTGGCCGAGTTCTTCGTGATGGTCTTCGCAGACATCAGCATCATGGAGTATATGATCAAGGGCATCTACAGGGCGGAGGAAGTGACTCGCCTGGATCCTGACTCGATCGCCTTCACCGATTTCGGGGCCGGGCCCGCCGACCCCGAGCGGGGCTTGGTGGCCGGCAACAGCTACAGGATCAGCGACCAGTTCAGAGGTGATCTGCAAATCGTGACAGATGACGGGCTGGCCTCGTGGTGGGGCAAGCGGAAGAGCTACGTTCGCGGGGAATACGATGCGAGGGCAGAAGGGGCTACCGCCAGCCCTTGGTATCGCTATCCCAACTGCCGTGTTGAAGACGACAAGGTGGCGTGCAGCAACGATTTGTTTGCGGAGTACGCGCTGACAGTTGGAAGGAACAGGCATCTCGAGTTCAAGCCCAAGGTTACGGCAAGGACGTACATGCAGGAGTGCGTGTTCTGGGGGATCTGTTGGGCCAGAGGAGAGACCACGACTTATGACGAGTGGGACTGGCAGTCGCTCTACCTCGATGTGCTGCCGAGCGAACTCGACGAACTCCTGGCAAACGAGCTTCTGGAGGGGGTGATACTGCTTGATTCGGATGGCGATGGGCTCACCGACAGCGAGGAAACACCAGACAATGCCCTCACATGGGACAGCGACGGAGATGGCTTGTCCGACTGGTACGAGATTCGCTTGGGCTCGAACCCGGACAAAAGGGACACGGACGATGATGGTCTTGACGATGGCATTGAAGACCGGATCGGCACGTCTATCGGAAAGATGAATGGAGAGGAGCCCAGTTCGGACTCGGACGGAGACCATCTCAACGACGTGCAGGAGGCGTATCCGGACGGAGGATGGCAGATCTCACTCCCAGGAGTCGAGGGCGAAGTACAGGTGTTCTCTGACCCCTTGGAGAAAGACGCTGACGGCGATGGCTTGTGTGACTCCGTCGAGAGCGATTACGGCACCAGTCCGTATGCATACAACGATGCGCCACGCCTGACACTTGACGCCGTGCCGCTAGCGATTGGCGAAGTCGCAACAGTGCCCACGGTGTACGTCGAGGCCGGCGATGGTGTGGAGATTGTGGCCGCGCTGGATAGCGTCGGACCGGTGCCGGTGGATACTACGCTCGAGATCTGCCTGCCGGGCATGCTGGTTCCGCAAAGCGGAGTCCTATCAGGGGATCGCGACGAGGCACCTTCTGTTTCGACCAGCTGCAACGGCTACGCTTGGTCGTTCTCTGGCGACAACAGCTTGATGCTCTGGGAACGCGCCACTGTCACAATTACTGCCGACGTAGTCTATGAGGGAAGCAGTACAGGCTCAATCGAGGCTCGGCTGCCATATGAGATCGGCGATACCACCGCGTCAGGACTGCTGGTGACGATCCCTGTCGTCCGAGATGACAACCCGCCATGGATCACCGTCCTCGAGCCGCAACACGGCGAGCTGCTGGGAGGAGGTGTCAACTTCTTCGTGATCGGCGGCCGAGCCGGGGACGTCTCGACCTGGGTGGAGAGCGTGGAAATGGTGGTCACCGACGGCAATGGTGGAGAGGTCGGTCGCCCCGAAGTGGTGGGCACAAGCGATTGGGCCTGCTCATGGGAGTTACCGCCAGACGGTCCGTACACGTTGACCGCTCGTGCATACGATCACGTTGGCCACAGTTTCGAGCAATCCGTCCAGGTGACGATAGACAACACCCCTCCTTCACTAGCCCTTGATACAGGGGTCGGCAACATCGTGAGCGGTGACAGCACAGACGTGATCACCGTCCACTTGTCCGGAAGCGCCAGCGACGACGGCGGCACCGGGTTGTCTCGGGTGCAAGTGAGCACCGACGGGAGGCCCTGGCGCGAGGTGTGGGCCGAGGCCGGCGGCCAGACTCATGTGCAATGGAGCACAGACTGGCGTCTTCCCAGCGAGGATTCTGCGCAGGGCAAGCATACCGTCTCCGTCCGCGCCCGGGACCGGGCAGGTAACGAGGGCACGTTGAGCGAGACGATCACGGTCGACGTGGTTGCTCCAACCAGTGAGTTGACCGACCGTACGTTCTTGCACGCCCCACCCCACTTCAAGGCGGGTGACGAGGTCGAACTGGACGGAGTGGCGAATGACGCAGGCCGGGTGCCGCCGCCGCCGCGCCCGGCCGAGCTGAACGGCGTGTTGGATAGCATCACCGATGCCACCATCTGGCTCGGCCTGTCCGAGCAAGGTGAGGACGATGAGGGTGTGAGCGTGACGTGGCTCGGGGACTTCAACGGCGACCGATTGAGCGATCTGGCCGTGGGATTGCCGGCCGCAAGTAGCCCGGAAGGGCGCGTGATCATCGTGTCGGGCCGGGCTGGCGGATGGCCGGTGCCGGATCAACCCGAACTACTGCGCAACAGCCGAACGTCGTTCGTCGGGGCTGCTGGTGCCAGGATCGGCGCCAGCCTGACGGCTGCAGGAGATGTTGATGGTGACGGGTTCAGCGATCTGCTGGTCGGCGATCCGAGCAACAATCGCGCTTTCCTGATCTTCGGTCAGCCTGGTGCGATGGGGCGCGATCTTGTGCTGGACGGGCCGGATGCACCGCGTTGGATCGTCATCCGTGCGCCTGCCGGCGAAGAGATCGGCGTTTCCTTGGCTGCTGCGGGCGACGTCAACGGGGACGGCTACGACGACCTGCTAATAGGGGCGTCGGGAGTGCAACACAGAGCCTACCTCTTGCTGGGACAATCGCGGCAGACTTCGCCGCCTTGGGATGAAGAGCTTCAGGTGGGGGACCATGCGGCGGCGGTGATCAGCCTCGATCAGAGTGTATCTCGGTTGGCCGGCGTGGGGGACATGGATGACGATGGTCTCGATGAGTTCGCCGCGGTTGTCGGAAATGAGGTCATTCTCTACGCCGGGAGCAGCATCTCGTACACAGCCTCAAGCAGGCATCCGCTCACAACGGACGTTGGTCTTGGGGGCGCCATCGCCGCTTTCGAAAGCGCTACCGACTCGCCGCCGATCGCTGCGCTTGGTGATGTAGTTGGTGATGCAGACGGAGATGATCTGGCCGACTTCGCCTACGTGGATGGTGGAGACGTGCTGCTGATCTCCGGTGACAAACAGTGTCAATGGGGGGTACAGAGCGTGGGTAGCTTCTCGTCCACTCCCCGCTTCCTGGCGGCACCAGGTGACGTGGATGCTGACGAATACAACGATGTACTGGTTGGCACGGATGACGGAAACGCGTCGCTGATTCTGGCGTCGGATCTCACCAGGGCTGCGGCGACGCTGACCGGCGTGTTGGCCGCGGCCTCTGTGCCGTACGCGGCTGGGGGCGACATCAACAGCGATGGTTCGTCTGACCTGCTGCTGGTGCCAGGCGAAATGCCAGTGGGTGCAGGCGCTGCCAAAGTCGATTTCGGTGAGCTGCCTCAGATAGCGCTGGACGCGCTTCCCACGAGCGTCAGTTCTGCTGCCGCCGGATCCAGGGGCTCCGAGGGCTCAGGCGCCGGGCATCCAGCCAAGATGACGGGGCACTCCGTTGCGTCCGGTCCAACCAGCGACACCTTCTACGTAGACGATGGCTATTGTGGAAGCTGCGCAAACGGCGGGCACACCTGGGGACTGGATGCGTTCTCCAGAATCCAAGATGCGGTGGATGCGGCTGACGGTGCGGGCGACACGGTCATCATAGGGCCCGGAGTTTACGCTGCATTCGATGTCAGCGGTCCCGCGAAGCACGATCTTGAGGTGCGTGGTGTCAACGCCGACGCGGTCTATGTTGATGGGGACGATGGCGACTACGCTGCAAGCGTTGCAGACTGCACGTCAGTGACGATCGCGGACATGACGCTGCGCAATGCAAACAGCGGAGTGCTGCTCAAGAACGCCGGTCGACTGGGGTACGAGGTCCTGGACAACCGAACTGTGCTCGAAGGGTTGGTGATCCACAACTGCGCCAATGCGCTGAGCATGGATCGCCCAAGCACCGCTGTGGTGCGACAGAGCACGCTGGTGGTGGATGGGCAGGGCGGTGGTGCCCTGGTAGCTGTGGATGGACCGCCGGACGAGGACGTGTTGCCGAGCTGGGAGGCGTTGTCACCTGTGCCTGAGCCTATCGGCGACGGTGGTGCGCTGGTTCGAGCCGGCGACGTCTTCTACGCGGTGCCCGGCGACGGCAGCACGGCGGTGTACGCCGTCGTCGACCCCGAGCAGACCTGGATCACCTTCGACCGGATCGTAGTGCACGCCGAGAGCGATCCCTGGGGGGCGGAATTCAGAATCAAGCTCAACGACGAGGAAGTGTGGCTTGGTGGAGGCCTGGAGGCGGGTGACGAGAGGGCCATCAACGTCAGCAGAGCTGTGCACCCCGGGGCTTGGCACAGGATAGAGGTGGAAGAGGATGACTCTTGGCCTAATGATGATGACTGGCTAGGCTACACGTGGGTGTACAGCACGCCAGGCAGCGGCAGCCACCGGTTCAGCCGAGGCGGTGACGACGTTACCGTCTACTGGACCGTCCACAAGTGGCACTGGGAAGCCACGCAGCCGGCGCCAGTGGCCATAGACGATCGGATCGCTACAGCAGGGGACGCCGGGGGTAGCTTGTGGCTGGCGGACTCCTTCTACTGGAAGTCCCTCGACGGCGGCTTGAACCACTGGGTCTGGGCCATCGCCGTGGCCGATAATGGGGACGTCTACGCTGGCGGACGGTTCACGGACCATATCGCCCGCTGGGATGCTGATGAAGACCAGTGGTACGCCCTCGGCGGCGGCCTGAACGGCAACGTCCGGGCCATCGCCGTGGCCGATAGCGGGGACGTCTACGCTGGCGGAGAGTTCACGGACCATATCGCCCGCTGGGATGCCGATGAAGGGGGTTGGCACGCCCTCGGCGGCGGCCTGAACGGCAACGTCCGGGCCATCGCCGTGGCCGATAGCGGGGACGTCTACGCTGGTGGATCCTTCCAGGACGCCGGCGGGGATCTCTCCGCCGACAAGATCGCCCGCTGGGATGGCTTGTCCTGGCACGCCCTCGGCGGTGGCCTGAACGGCGCCGTCGAGGCCATCGCCGTGGCCGATAACGGGGACGTCTACGCTGGTGGATCCTTCCAGGACGCCGGCGGGGATCTCTCCGCCGACAAGATCGCCCGCTGGGATGGCTTGTCCTGGCACGCCCTCGACGGCGGCAGGAACGACTGGGTCCTCGCCATCGCCGTGGCCGATAACGGGGATGTCTACGCTGGTGGATGGTTCACGGGCTATCTCGCCCGCTGGGATGCCGATGAAGGGGGTTGGCACGCCCTCGGCGGCGGCCTGCCGTGGGTGGTCTGGGCCATCGCTGTGGCCGATAACGGGGACGTTTACGCCGGTGGAGCCTTCTGGGACGCCGGCGGGGATCTCTCCGCCGACAACATCGCCCGCTGGGATGCTGATGAAGACCAGTGGCACGCCCTCGGCGGTGGCCTGCTGTCGTCGGTCTATGCCATCGCTGTGGCCGATAACGGGGACGTTTACGCCGGTGGAGCCTTCTGGGACGCCGGCGGGAATCTCTCCGCCGACCGCATCGCTCGCTTCCATCCGCAGTCGATGTTTGCCTACGACGGCGCTACCTGGCGCCCGAAGGAGCCTCCAGTGGCAAGCTGGGGTACGGCGCGGATAGCCAGCGACGGCTCGGAGCGGTTGTATTTGCTGACAGACAGCGGCAGCATGTTTGCGTACCACATCCCCGGCGATGACTGGGAGGGACAGGCTCCCTTGCCGGCTATCAGCAGCGAGTTCGCCCTGACCTGGGCTGGCGGACTGCTCTATGCCCTGCGCGGTGCAGAGCTGTATCGCTACGATCCGGGCAGCACCACGTGGACCGGACTGGCGGATGTGCCTGCCGGCAAATCAATCTACAGCGGCGGAACGATGGCGGCCGACAACGCAACTGATCCGACCTCCCTCTACATCATGCTTGGTGGGAACGGCCCCCAGATGGTCCGCTACAACCTCGAGTCGAACTCGTGGGACACGAGCCTGGAGAACGCGCCGCTCCTGGTGCGCGACGGAAACGGTCTGGCATCTGCCGACGGATATCTCTACCTGTACGCTACACCCGACTACGCGAATGAGAGCGACTTCTTCCGCTACGGCAAGATCCGGCCGCCGGTGACGAAGCTCACTGTCGAGGACACGGCTTTCGTCAACCTCAGCGACAACGGAGCGGAGTGGGTCAGCTTCGATCCGGCAAACGCGCTACACGATTTCCAAATCGATCTCGATGCAGTCAATGCTTGGGTCAGCGACAGCGAGTGGTCCGTTGCGCCTCAAGCGGAGTGGGGTGTGCAAATCGGTGTCGCGGACGCCGCGTTCGTGGCCCCTGAGCAGGATCTCTACCGCACCGGCTTTGGCTCCATACTCACAGCGGGGTACCATCAGTACCGCCCGGATGCCATCGTGGGCGAGAACGGGGAGTTCTCAACCGTCGTGGAAGCCATCAATAGCGGAGCCAATCGCGTCCTAGTTCGGCCGGGGCTTTACCAAGAGCCGTTCCAGCTCGTCAGCGGCGTGCAGGTGATCGGTGCTGGCGCCGACAAGACGTTCCTCTCGTCCGAGAACGGCTCTCCTGCTCTGGTCCGGGCAGAAGGCGTAGTCAGGTCAGGCCTGTCCGGTTTCACGCTGAAGGGTAGCGGAAGCGAAGTCGGCGTTCAGGTCGAGGATGGCGCGCGGGAGGTCGTGCTCAGCAGGAACATCATCCACAATACGGCGACCGCAATCCAGACTAGCGGGCGAAGCACCGACACCGAGGTAGTCAACAGCACTGTGGTTGACAACCAGTGGGGCCTGGATGCCGTCAACTGCGCACCAGTGGACGTGCGCAATACGCTCTTTGTGTCCAATGACCAAGCCGCACTGCAGTACCAGGAGTGCTCCGACTCGATCGTGCACTCATACAACCTCTACTGGACCAATGGCAGCGACATCAGCTCAGGACAGCCGGGCCCCGGCGAACTCTTTCTGGATCCTCTGTTCGTTGAGCCCCGAGAGCCCAGTTACCGGACAAAGGACTGGTCGCCGGTCATTGACGCCGGCAACCCCTCCGACCCCGTGCCGCCGGGCACCGGCGGCCGGGCCGACATCGGCTACGTGGAGCAGGGCAGGGCGGCCTTCTACGCTGACGACGACTACTGCATGTTCTGTGTCAACGATGGCCTCACTTGGGGGATGGACGCCTTCGACGATGTGCAGGATGCGCTGGATGCGGCTGAAGCTGAGATGGCCGTTCTGAGCTTTCCTGATCAGCCCCCGCAGTACACCGTCGGCGTCGGGCCGGGCACCTACGCCGGCTCCTTTGATCTCCACAGCCACGTGAGTCTGGTGGGCAGCGGGGCTGAGGTAACGACGCTGGAAGGCAGGGCGGACGATGTTGCCGTCCTCGCTTTCGACGGAGTGGTGCAGGCTGAGGTGAGGGGCTTCACCATCAAGGGCACGAGCTCGGCCGACGGTATGAGCAGGACCGACGTTGGGGTCGTGGTGACGGGTGCGTCCAACGATGTGACCATAACCCGCAACGTCATCGTCGGCAGCGAGCAGGGCGTGGCCTTCAGAGATCGGGCTAGCGGTCGAGCAATTTTCAACACCGTCGTTGGGAACACCGGGGCCGCGATCTCCAGCAGTGACAATGGCACGTGGGTCGTGGCGGAAAACAACATCGTCTTCGACAACGATGTTGGCCTGCGCATCGGAGACAGCAGTCAGATACTCCACGACTACAACCTGCTCAACAACGACACCAACTTCGAGCCACCAGACTGTGGGCCAGGTCAGAACGAGGAGGCTCTGCTCAACCAGGACCCGGGATTCGAGATCGGGAGCTATCGTCTATTGGAGGACTCCCCATGTGTGGACGCGGCATCTCCCTTCGCGCCGGTACCGCCCGGGGGCGGGGCTCGGGCTGACTTGGGATACCGGGAAGTGCTCGCTACCCCACTGACGATATTCCTCGGGAAGGAAGGGATGTCCTCTGCGATTGGGAACTCTGGGGTGGCCGAAGTTAGCATCGGACTGGTCGGGCCATTGACGGCAGAGCAAGCGAGCATGCCGGTCACTGAGACACTGCCCGGGACCGGCGATTGGGTGCCTGCGACCGTCGAGGGCGCCGAAGGCGAAACAGCTCGGTACTGGAACTGGAGCACCGGAGCAGAGGCGGCGCAGAAAGGTGTGTATCGCGTCTACAGCCGCGCCGCCGATGTCGCGGAGAACGAGGAGACGGAGGGACTGGATTGGTACGAGGGCTCCTTTGTGGTCGATGGTACACCACCTACCGTGACGTGGCTCTCACCGGCAGACGGGTCGTCCGTGCAGTCTCCGTTGGAGCTGCGGGCGCAGGTGGCAGACTACGCAGGCGGTCAATTCGGCGTTCGCGATGTCTGGTTCGAAGTGAATGCCAAGTACTACCCTGGCACGTGGTCGGTCGAGCCCTGGGACCCGGCAACGGAGCAGCCCCGCGTCTTCCGGGCGTGGATCGATGATCTGACACCGGGCACCGTGCAGATTTCCGCCGTCGCTGTAGCCAAGGACCGTGCTGGGAATGAAGGGCGTAGCGCATCGGCCAGTCTAAGTGTGAGCGGTTATGTTGGTGAGGATTCGACACCGCCCAACGTGGCGATAGACCGGCCTTCGCCCGGCGAGTTGGTGCCCCGCACAGTGGTCTTCGAGGGCACAGTCAGCGACCCTGCCGGCAGCGGCGTGGCTTCCGTGGAACTGAGCTTGGATGGAGGGTACACGTGGATGCCCACCGATGTGGATGTGACGGCTGGCACGTGGAAGCTCGTTTGGGGTGCCCCAGGCGAACAGCAGTATGTCAGCTATCCAGTCCGCGTTCGCGCGCTCGACTTGGCAGGCAATCTGGCAACCGAAGAGCTCTCAATCACGGTCGACAACGAGCCCCCCACATGGGTGTCGGCACCCGAGGTGAGCGTTCCTGCCGGCACTCACTTCGATGCGCCGACGGATCTCACATTCAGCTGGCAGCCGCCGGTGGATGGCAGCGACACGGCAGAGGTGTACATCAGCGTCGCGGAGCGCGTGGACGAGGACTGTGTTGTGAAAGGCCTGAGCGAGGAAGGCTTCCCGTGGCCCCCAGCGGATGATCTGGTGACGGGCACCGAACACACGGTGGAGTTGCCCTCGAGTGGGATCTGGTGCGTGCATGCTACTGCAAGGGACCTGGCTGGGAACATGGTGGTGTATGACTACGGTCCCTGGTTCGTGGGCACGATCGAGGACACGACAGTCCCCTTTGCCGACCGCGTGCAGTCGATCCACTTGGACGGGCACCTAGACGTGATTGATGCCGAGTGGCGGGCGGATCTTGAGCTCCTGGACGACGACGAGCGAGAGGGCGAACGCCAGGAGCTCTACGCAACATGGGATGGGTCGGCGGTGTACTTGGGGTGGCAGGGTGCCTCGTGGACGCTTGATGGCACGCTGTGGGCCTACTTGGATGTCGGCGGCGGTGGAACGGCGGATGTGGTACAGGGCACATTCGGCGCCGCGCTTCCGTTCATGGCCGACTACGCCGTGGAGATCAGCGACCCAACGAGCGGCACGCTCTGGTACTACGATGGTGGCTGGCAGGCAGGCGAGCTGGAATTCGCGCATGGAGACACGCTCGGAACCGAGGTGCGCATACCGCTGGAAACTGATTCCGCGAGCCTCAAGCTGATCGCGTTCGCCCTCAATGACGAGGACGTTGCCTGGAGCGTGTTCCCGACGACGAACCCCGTGGGTGGACCATGGCAGCGCTACTACAGCTGGGATGACCTGAGCTCGGGCGTTGCACCCAATGCCGGTCAACCGCGGGGCGTCAATGTGCACATGTCGCTGGACAGCCCGCAGGCACCAATGGCTGCCTGGGGGCCGGCAGCGGCCCTGGAATACGTGGTGGGTCTGACGAACCGCGAATCCCGCCATGTGGCCGACCTGCAGTTTGAGCTCGTGGCCAGTACTGGACTTGCGTTCCAAGATGTCGTTGGCGCCAGCTGTGCCGACCCCGGGTGTACGAATTCTGACCATTGGCTGCTGGACGTGCCGACGCTCGCTCCGGGAGCGAGTCATTCAATCAGTGTCACCGGTGTATTGGCGTCTGAGCTGGGTGAGCTCTCGGTGGTCAACGCCGATGTCAAGCTGATTCACGGCGGCACAACGCAAGCCGAGACCTCTCTCAGCCACCGAGTTGACGGGCAGCCACCGTTGATCCAGATAGATGTCCCACCAGGCAATTGCCTCCGACCTGGCTCATGCGACCCGTCAGGCTTGTGCCGCGTGAAGGTGAGCGGCTCGGCCGAAGACGGCCAAGGTTCCGGCGTGGCTGAAGTTCAAGTCGTGGGAGGTGACACCAGCGGGACCCTGCTGTGGGCAGCCGAGGTCGAGATTCCCCAGAACTCCACCTCTGTTGAGATTGTGGTGTCGGCCACTGATGCAGCCGGCAACACCGATACGATCATCCACGTCTTCGAAATCGATATGGTGCCGCCAGTACTCGGCTTCAGCGTGCCAGAGACGGTAGGGGGATATTCTGCCGTACTGAAGGGGACGGCGTCGGATCCCTTCCCAGCAGACAGCACCGTTGTGCGGGTGGAAGTGCAGTTGGACGGTGAAGACACGCTGTGGCAGCCGGTCAATGGTCCCTACGACCCTGGGGAGAACGGTCAGCAGAACTGGGCGTTCCGTTGGGCGCTACCGCATGAGGATGGCGTGCAGCATCAGCTCAGGGCGAGGGCCTTCGATGCTGCTGGCAACGAGTCTTACACAGAATGGCAGTGGACCATTGTGGACAGCGTCCGACCAGCCACTACGGTGACCCATTGGATTTCCGAGGGTCTGCTGTCCGACTACTTGCGGGATCCGTACCCCATCGTAGAAGGCGAGGTCACTGACGGTTACGGCATTGCCGCCGACGGAGTGCAGGCACGGATATACACTCCGGACGGGGCCACCGTCATGGCCCCAGCGGAGATTACCGGTGAGAGTTTCAGCATCACCCCGGTGTTCCAGACCGCGCTTTCAGGCGAATACCGGATTTACGTCGAAGCCATCGATTTGGCCGGGAACAAGACCACCGTCGGCCCGTACGTATTCACAGCCCTGAACACACCGCCCGAGGCAGACGCTGGTGGACCGTACGCTGGCGATGAAGGGGCCGCAGTCCTGATGGCCGGTGCTACGGCCACTGACGTGGATGATGATCCCCTGACTTTCGCCTGGAGTGAGAATTCGGGTAAGTGCGAGTTCTCGAATCCCACCGCGCTCAACCCCTCGATCACGTGTTCCGACGATGGCACCTATGTCGTCACGCTTTCTGTCTCTGACGACTTCAATGAGCCGGTGGATAGCGAAGCGACGGTCGAGGTGGTCAACGTAGCCCCGACCGTTGACTTGGCAGGTTCCTCGCCGGTAGACGAGGGTGACACTGCGACCTACACCTTCACCGTGAGCGATCCCGGCGCCGACTCACATGCGTTCGCCGAAGGATATCCATCGTGCGGTGAGGGCGGCGAGCTCGTGGGCAGCCCAACGTTCGGCGACGGCAGCTTCCAGTGCACCTTCCTGGACGGACCGGCCGAGTCCACGGTCTCGATTCGCGTGGAGGACGATGAAGGTGCTGTATCGGAGGCGGCCTGGCTAGACGTGATGGTGAACAATGTCGCGCCGGCGGCCACCTTCGACAACGATGGTCCGGTCGACGAGGGCAGCAGCTTCACGCTCTCGCTGACCAATCCTAACGACCCAAGCAGCGCCGATGCCACGGTTGGCTTCGAGTACGCTTTTGACTGCGGTGACGGTAGCGGATACGGTGAGTTCGGTTCCAGCATCAGGGCCATCTGCCCCACCACTGACAACGGCGTCCGCGCCGTCGGAGGCAAGATCAAGGACAAGGACGGCGGCGTGACCGAGTACAGCGCCAGTGTCACGGTGAACAACGTGCGGCCGACGGCCCTAGACGACACGGCCAGCGCCAACGAGGACGGCCCGGCGGTGACGGTCGATGTGCTGGCCAACGACAGCGACTTGGCTGGCGCAGCCGACCCGCTGACGGTCAGCGGCGTGGACACCAGCGGCACGAGCGGTGCGGTGAGCCATACCGCGGGCGACGTGACCTATGACCCGAACGGCCAGTTCGAGTGGCTGGCGGTGGGCGAGACGGCCGCGGACAGCTTTGGCTACACCATTGACGACGGCGACGGCGGCACGGCCAACGCCACGGTCAACGTGACGATCAACGGCCAGAACGACGTGCCAACGGTGGCGGCGGACAAGGACAAAGTGACCGTGGATGAGGGCCAGACGGCGAACAACAGCGGCACGTTTGACGACGTGGACGGCAGCGATAACGTGACCATCTCGGCGTCGGTGGGCGCCATCAGCCAGGACGCGGGCAACAGCGGCAGGTGGAGTTGGTCATTGGATGCCACGGACGGGCCGGCCGACAGTCAAGTGACCATCACCGCTGATGATGGCAATGGCAGCGTGGCGCAGGTCGCGTTCAACCTGACCGTCAACAACGTGGCGCCGATTGCCAGCTTCGGCAACGATGGCCCGGTGGACGAGGGCAGCAGCTTCACGCTCTCGCTGACCAATCCTAACGACCCAAGCAGCGCCGATGCCGACGTTGGCTTCGAGTACGCTTTTGACTGCGGTGAAGGTAGCGGATACGGCGAGTTCGATTCCAGCAGCAGCGCCATCTGCCCCACCACTGACGACGGCGTCCGCGCCGTCGGAGGCAAGATCAGGGACAAGGACGGCGGCGTGACCGACTACAGCGCCAGCGTGACGGTGAACAACGTGGCGCCGGTCGTGATGGCAGCGAGTCATCAGAGTGCGAATGAGGGGGCGAACACGTCGTTCACGCTCGGTTCGTTCAGCGATGTCGGCATGAAGGACAAGCCGTGGCATGTCGACGTGGATTGGGGCGATGCTTCCTCCCACACCACCTTCGACCTGGCAGCCCCAGGCAGCATCACCGCTCAGTCGCACACCTATGATGACAACGGCAGCTACGTGGTGACGGTGAAGGTCACCGACAAGGATGGTAGCTTTGACAGCAAGAACTTCTACGTCACGGTTGCCAACGTGGCCCCAGCCGCAACGCTGGGGGACAATGGCCCCGTGAACGAAGCGAGTCCCGCGACGATCACGTTCAGCGGACAGCACGACCCGTCGAATGCGGACACGATGGAGGGCTTCTACTATGCCTTCTCGTGCATCAACGGGGATTTGTCGGGCGTAACCTATCAGGTTGGCAGTGGCACGAGTGCCTCGACCACCTGCACGTATGATGATGGACCCAGCACGCACACCGTCAAGGGGCGGATCATTGACAAGGATGGTGGCTACACCGAATATACCACCGATGTCACCGTCAACAACGTGGCGCCGGACGTCGAGGCGGGCGACGACCGCTCCGCCTTTGAGAACAGCGTGGTGACCCTCGATCCGGCCACTTACACCGACCCTGGTGTGCCCGACACCCACACCGCCACCATCAACTGGGGCGATGGGATCTATGAAGGAGGCGCCGTGGATCAGGATGCCGACACCGTGAGCGCCGAGCACGTGTACACCGCGCCCGGCATCTACACGGTGGAGATCACGGTCGAGGACAGCGACGGCGAAGCCGGAAGCGATAGCTTCGACATCACCGTGTTTCACGGCTTCTTCAGCGCCTGTGTCTCCGCCAACAAGGTGGGTGACGACCTGCAAGTGGAAGAGGATGCCAGCGCCTACTGCAGCATCTACGGCGAGGGCAAGGTCGAGCTGAAGAAGCGCGCTGTGGTGTCGGGTGACCTGGTCGCCCGCACCAAGGAAGCCAAGATCGAGGAGGCCGCCACCGTTGGCGGAAGCGTTGCCTCAGACAGCAAGATCGAGCTCAAGAAGAATGCTGAGGTCGGCGGTGATGTGACCTCCGGTGACGACGTCAAGCTCGAGGACGGGAGCAGCGTCGGCGGCGACGTCACTGCTGCCGGCAAGGTCGAGCTGAAGGGTACTGCCATTGTGGGTGGTACGATCAACGAGTATGCGAGCGTGCCTGCGCTGCCAGAAGTGACGCAGGTGACCGTCGAAGTCTCGGCAAGCGGCGCGGACGTGACGGTGAGGAAGAACGAGACGACGGCTCTTGCGCCCGACACCTACGGCAAGCTGAAGGTCGAGGAGGGTGGCACACTGGAGCTCGATGCCGGAACCTACACGTTCGAGAGCATTGACGCCCACAAGAACGCCAGCATCGAATTCGGCCTCGAGGACGGGGACGTGACAATCGACGTGGAGAAGCAGGTCGACCTCAAGGAAGGGGTTGTGATGACGGTCTCCGGCGGCGACGCCAGCGACATCCTGTTCCGCATTGCAGGCAGCAGTGTCAAGCTGGGCAAGGACGGGACATTCGTGGGCACCTACGTGGCCCCGGATGCCCACATTGATGCGCTTGAGGACGCGAGCGTGGTGGGTGCCCTCCACGGCCGAAAGGTGCATCTGAAGAAGGGGGCTTCGGTCAGGCCAGCACCGGCATTCAGCCTGTTCGTTGAGCTCTTCGTGAGGTAAGCGTTGCGATCTGTCAAGTGAGGCATGACCGGTGATTACCCACCCTTCAGCAAGTCATGATGGCTGCATCGTGGGAACCACAGGAACCGATACAACGGCCCTCCGCAGTCGTCTGGTGGTCTGTACTCCCAAGCACACTGCGTTGGGGGGAGTTTTCAAGTCTCACACAAGATATGGGTAATCACCAGGAGGAGTCATCGTAACTGTCCCCCCTGCGAGGGAGAGGGTTGGGGTGAGAGGGGACTTCGTAGGTCAAAGATGCTCCTGCCGATTCACGTATTGCAGATTCCAGCGACCGTCCTCCCAGTGCAGACAATGTACCGCTGCCTGCTCGGTGCGCACGAGCAGGGCGTGAGTGCCCAAGATGCAGCGTAGCATGGTGGCCAACGTGCCGCCGTGAGCGATGACCAACACCTGTCCCTCCGGGTTCTTGGCCAGGATGCGCGCCGTGTCTCGTGCCACCCGTTCGCGCAGCGCCTCGTATTCCGGCCCGAAAGGTGGAGGCGATTCCCCACCCAGTGGGGCCGCGCGCAGAGGCAGGTTGTTCCAATATGGCCGCTTGGCTTCGCGCAGGTCGGGGACGAACACGATCTCCAGATTGGAGTGCGCGTTTAGATCCCGGCGGCTTGGCGGGCACGGCGCAGGGTGCTGCAGTAGAGCGCGGTGAAGGCATAGCCCTGTTCGACCAGCCAATTCCCCAGCCGTGTGGCCTGCTCGCGGCCCAGGTCGGTCAGGTCAGTATCCGGGCCAAGCGAGCGAGGTTGCTGTATGATTGCCTGCGGCGGACGAGGACAAGTTCGAGCATTGGGTGACTGTCTCCTACTCAATGTCATTAAGTTGGGCAACGCTCAGACCTCCGAGGTCTTGTGTGGCCCTTATACGACAGGCATTAGCAACCAAATGTGGCGTGGTTTGCATCCCCATGAGACTCTGTTGGAGACCTCGGAGGTCTTATCTTAATGACATTGATCTCCTACTCCCCATTGACAGCACGTCGAATCAACCCTGTGAGAAACTCCCCCCTTTGGGGCCCGCATCCCAGAACCCTGCCGAGCTTGTCCACGCTCACTGAGACCATCCCTTGCGTTGGATCCTCGATCAACTCAACCTGGCTCTCCGACCCCGCCGTTTCGACGACGTAGCGGGCTAGCACGGGGTCACGGTAGGTGTGCGAGCCCGCCAGGTTGAAGACCTCTCCGTGAGCTTTGGGATTGTCCATTGCCAGGAGAAAGGCTCGCACCACGTCTTCCAGGTGGGCGTATTCCCCGCCCGCCTCCTGGATGGCTTTCACCGCCTCGCCCGCCAACGCCTGCTCGATCATCTGCCCGAACTGGCCCAGGCGTCCCTGGCTGAAGACGCCGTGCATGCGGAAGATAGTCACCGGTAGGCCCCGCCGCTGGTAGACCAGGCACAACTTCTCGCAGGCCAGTTTGATGATGCCGTAGACCGGCCCGCCGATGGTGCTTCTTTCCGGGTGACAGGGGTGCTTCTCGTCTACTCGAACAGGTCCGGTGGGACCGTAGACCACAGCGGAGCTGGCGAACAGGAAGTGCCGAACCCTCGCTGCCAGGGCCGCCTCCAGCAGGTTGAGCGTGCCGAAGAGGTTCTCCTGGATCTCGCGCCGCTCGTCTCCAGGATAGAAGCCCCAGGCCAGGTGGAAAACCACCTCCACATCCCGCACCGCCTGGGCGACTAAACTCGGGTCGGTGACACTGCCCTGGATGAGGTCACCGTTGGCTGGCCGAAGGTCCAGCACGCGGACCGCGTGTCCCGCTTGCCGAACCGTGCTCACCAGGTGGGAACCGACATAGCCAGCTCCGCCCGTCACCAGTGCTTTCATGCTTCCTCACCACAATATGACATCGAACCCTTCGACGGCTCGGCTGAGCTCGCCGCAGTCAGGCTCAGGACAAGTCCCCAGGATTCATCGAATCTCACGTCGCCAGTTCGGTGAATCCTTTGCATTCGTTGTCATATCCATAAGACAGCCATCCGACATCTAGCAAGCAGACTATCTATGCCTCAAAACCGCCCGTACCTTTTCAACTCGCGCAGCGCCGCCACGGTAGCGTTGACGGCGTGCTCCTCACCTTCGCCTTCCTAGTTCAACCTCAAAACCGCACCACACCCTCGGCCACTGGCACCACTTGCCCGCCCACCCGCACGGCGGTGAACTCCTCGCCCGCGCTGTCCACCTCGACGTACAGGGTGCTGGGCCGGCCCAGCTCTGAACCCTGCTCGCTGAGGATGTGGGTGGTCGGTTCCGTTACTGATATAGCCTGATGGTGGACCAGATAGGCCCCCAGCGCACCGTTGGCGCTGCCGGTGGCTGGGTCCTCTGGCACCCCCAGCAGCGGGGCGAACATGCGCACGTGGACTGTGGCCTCCGGACGCTCCGTCTCGAAGGTGAAGACCATCACACACTTGGTGCCGACAGCGTGACAGGCCCGGTTGAGGGCAGCGACATTGAGCTGAGCTGCATTCAGAGCCTGTACCTCGGCCAGAGAACGGACCGGCACCATCATCTGCGGCAGGCCAGTGGAGACGACCTGCACGGGTAACCCTGTCTCGATGATGGCCTCAGGAGAAAGGCCCAATCCTTCTGCCAGGCTTGCCGTGAGCCCAGTCGAACGGTCGGTCACGTCGTCTAGGACAGCGTGGAAGGTGGGGCGATCCTGGGTCATCACTACCCGCTCCACCTGCCCGTCGGCCACGTGCAGGTCGGCGGGCAGCACGCCCACCCCCAGCTCGAAGCGCACTTGCGTCACTGGCTCACGCAACTCCACGCGCCCCAGGCGGGCCAGCACCCAGTGGGTGCCGACCACCGGATGGCCGGCGAAGGGCAGTTCCGCTGCCGGAGTGAAGATACGCACCTTGAAGTCGGCCCCCGGTGCCTGGGTTGACAGCACGAAAGTGGTCTCCGACAGGTTCATTTCCTGAGCCAGGTGTTGCATCTCCTCCGTGGTCAGCCCCTCGGCCTCAGGAAAAACCGCCAGGGGGTTGCCGCCGAAGGGCTTATCGGTAAAAACATCCACCTGAATGAAGCGACACTCTTTCATGATTTGGCCTCCCTATCACATCGGTAACGATGGCTCCACGGACTGGCCGAGGGTGCTGGTGAAGCGATTGCGGCCCAGGTGAAACAGTAGTTGAACGCGGCTCAGGTCATACAGGCCACTGTCGTCCAGAGCCCCAGGTCGTGTGTAGGCCGCCAGGACTTCACCGATGACCAAGTGGTGGTCGCCGGCCTCGACCTCTTGCACCACGCGACACTCCAGGTGGGCGATGCACTCTTCGATGATGGGCGGACGCACGTGCTGCGCCTTTCCCGCAGTCAAACCGGTGGCGGCGAACTTGTCTACGTCACGCCCGGAGCGTCGCCCGCAGAAGAGGGCCTGCTGGGCGATTTCGTGCGATGCGACGTTGACCACGAACTCACCGCTCGCACGGATGAGCCCATAGGAGTGCCGCGTGGGGCGGATGCTCATTCCCACCAGCGGCGGGTGGATACTTACGGGGACTAGCCAAGCAATGGCGACAATGTTGGGCTGTTGTCCCTCGGCGTCGCAGCAGGTCACCAGCGACGTGTTGTAGGGATGCAGCAGGTAGTGAAAGCTTGATACTGACATAACAACCTCCTTCAAGTTGCGTATGCGTTGACGGCGGCCTCGAAGTCTTCTCGTGTAAGCATCCCACTCAAGATCAAGACCTTCACCGCCAAGGTGGTGTACACTGGTGAGCTCTCTTCAGACCAAAATGGGCGCCAGCCACCGTCCTCCCGTTGAATCTCAATGAGGGCCTCCATCATTCGCCGTACCTTAGGGTCGCTCACATCGTAGCCGCGCTGGATGCGCCGGGGTGGGTCCAGTAACCAGGACAGCAGTAGATGGGTCAGAGTATAGCCATCGAGTTCTTCTCTTTGCCCGTCTCGCAATCTGATCCGATACCCTCTTTCCACATCCTGAACGGCCTCGTCCAGGTGCCTTTCAAACAGTTCTCGGCCTCTCAGGTAGACCGGATCATCCTCCCCGTAGAGCTCGCCTACCAGGAAGGTGATTTGGGAAGTGGAATCAGGGTCGCCTGTAGCGCCTCGTTGGTCACCGATGCTTCCGGAATAGCTGTACCAGCCACCGTGCCGGTTCTGCATCGCCCTGAGCCATTCCAGGGCCGCCTGACATTCCCTGCACTCTTCCATCCCTACCTGACCCAGGAGCTCCACCACGTCGGCGGTGATCCAGGTGACGCTCTGCTCGTTGCTCAGCTCGATCATCCAGGGAGGAATGTCGAGCGAGGGATTCTCGCTCCAGCCGCCGTCGGGCCTCTGACGGCTCAAGATGAACTGCACTCCGGCGTGTACGTTCACCCCCTCCGGTGGCAGCCCTGTCTTCAGCAGGAGAAGGGTGTTCCTGACTGTCTCCCGTGTCCCCCAGTTCTCGGAATCAAGGCGGCTTGGGAAGGCCCCATTGGAGCGTTGCTGCTTGATGAGCCCCAGCAAGCACTCTGTTGCTGTCGGTGAATCGCTCAGGCCAAAGAAATCCAGGCACGTGAGCTTCGTCGCCTCATCTCCTTGCGCGAAAATGAATGGGAATGGATCATGCTTTAGCTTCATATGATGTCATCTCCTCTATTTGTGTCAACTCCTCCCAGAGGCCCTCCAGGTCAGACACCAAACGGATATCCGTCTCAGCCATTATCTCCGGTGGGATGCCGCTGACCAGGGACTCTATGACCACCACCGGCGGGCCGCCGACCCACTTGGTCCATACTATTTCACCCATGGTTCCGCAACTGAGGCCAATGCAGAGCATGGTCTCGGCTAGTTGGCAGATACGGGGGAACTGCTCGGGCCAGGTCAGATCATCTATCACCACATCGCACAGCTCGCGGTGCTCTTGACACTCGTTGGTCTCCTCCTGGATGCCTGTGCCGCCACTGGGTATCAAACCAATGACCTTTGGGCCTCCAGCATGGCGATAGACCTGTACTGCCCAAAGGCCGATGCCCCGGTCCGGGACGACGACCAGTTCGTGGCCCCGTCGGGCCAAGCCGGTGGCTGCCTCTGTAACGCATCTTCGGTAGGCTTCAGCTTCCAGGCCCGCTGCTGCCGCTACTCTTGGGACATCCGTCGGGCCGATGATGGCTACTTTCACTCTTTTTCTCCTCTGAGGGCCGCGTCTTCGGCAACGTAGTCGAAGGCGTCGTGGGTCAGATAGCGGGCCAGACCCCACGTCTCCGGCGTCGGCGGATTCGCCACTAGCCAGGCCACTGTCCTCCACATCCCCTCCTCCAGCGAGACCGATTCCCGGTAGCCTAACTCTGTCTGGATGCGGCTCAGATCATAGACGATAGGGTAGGGCGCTGCGTAGGGGTTCGTTGGGGACAGCCGTTCAGCCGGCACAGAGACGATCTGCCACTCGTGGCCCATCACCTGTGCCACGAACTCCGCGATCCCCCGCACGGTCAGGACGCGCTCGTGACCTACGTTGTAGGTCCGGCCGATGGCCTGGGGGCTCTCCAGGGCCAAGACGACGGCCTGGGCCACGTCGTCCACGTAGCCGCGATGGAAGAGGCCCAGGCCCCCATCGGGCAGGCCGATGCGGCGCCGCCCATCGAGCACGCGCTTGACGAAGAACCACTCCCGTGCCAGGGGATCCCCCGGGCCGTAGACGGCGGGCAGACGCAGGATGGTGGCCGGGAAGTCGCCGGCCGCGTGAGCCTCACGGATCACCCCCTCGACGGCCACCTTGCTGTAAGGCACGGTTTGATCTCCCAGCCTTAGCTCGACCGGCTCAGCAGGGCCGGTGGGTGCATCCTCCGGAATGGGGATCGGCTGGCCGGGGGCGTAGACGTCGCCGCTGGAGATGTGGACCGAGCGTGCGATCCGGCCTCGCAGCGCCTCTACCAGCGATTGGCTATCGTCGGCGTTCATGGGGATGACGTCCACCACTGCCTCGGGCGACAGGCGGGCCAGGTCGGCCTGGAAGTGGAGATAGTCGCGCCGGTCGCCGTGAACGTGGGTCACAGGACGGGCAAACTCGACCTCGTGCCGCCCCCGGTGGTAGATAGTGACCGTATGCCCGCGGCGAAACAGTTCCTCAACGATGGCCCGGCCGATGAAGCGTGTGCCGCCGACGACGAGCACATTCATCTCGACTCCCTCAGTAGTGGGCGCTTTCTGGCCTTCACGATCAAGACCTCTCCCAAGCCCGGCATCAGTCTGCCAAGCCTGACCGACCAGGGGCGCCTGGTCAATCTGGTTGGGATGAAGCTCACCACGTTGGCTTCCTCGACCATACGGTTCAGCAGAGCGCGCCCGATTCCCTTGTCTCGATGAGTCGTTGTAACAACAATGGGCTCCACCTCTGCCTCTTGCTCATCCACGATTAATCCGACGAGACCTACGACTTCTCCTTCGTGTTCGGCAACCCAAAGACGCTCAGAGCCAACCCGGGCGAGATATTTGTCGAAATAGAGCCCAGGGGTGTCACCACCTATCGAGGGATCGTGACTGCTCAGGCTACCCTGTGTCGCGATTGAAATCGCCTCTCCAGGGCTTTCAGCCGGGCGTCCACCTGCGTGGACGTCGCTGTCCACGTAGGTGGACAGTCAGCTTTAGCTCTCCAGGCGCGGTTTCAACCGCCAGCTGAGTAGTAACGAGGGATCTCACTCTGCCAGGGCCCTCAGCAGTGCCCGGTCCCACTCCAGGAAACCCTCGAAGTCCAGCGCCGCGTACTGCTGCAACTGCTCCTCGTCAGAAACCAGC
This sequence comes from uncultured Anaerolineae bacterium, assembly GCA_964390805.1. Lineage (GTDB taxonomy): Bacteria > Chloroflexota > Anaerolineae > VGOG01 > VGOG01 > CAYMKL01. The sequence goes on from CAYMKL010000018.1 coordinate 47,725, forward strand.
CACTCCTCACTCTCCCGCATCTCCCGGCGCAGCAGGTGGAACAGGGGCGACTGGATGGCTCGACGCAGCCCGAACCGCTGATCGAACTCACTGGTCAGCACCGCCCCCCGCTCCCGGACGTGGCGCAGTATCTCCAGCTTGCGGGCTTCGATGATGTCCAAGCCCTCTGTCTTCGGGCCGAGCAGCCTTTCCCGGCACTGTGCGAAGAGGTCGCGGATCAGGCTGCAGCGGCGCCCGACCTCTGCGTGCGATACCTCCCGAACCAACATTGCCTGCTCCACCCGCTCGCGCCAGCCCTGGGGCATCCAGGGCAGCGTGTAGGTGAGGTTGAGCGTCCACTTGTCGAAGGGGATCAGCTCGTCGTTGGCCAGGAAGACGGCTTTGATCAGGCTGTTGAGGGCGATGTTCAAGCAGTGGTGGGCGGCCAGCAGGTCGCCCCGGTGCAGCCAGGAGGGGACGACCAGGTTACAGAAGTACTCGCCGTAGAGGATGAGGTGGCGGCTGGTCAGGCGCTGCTTCTCCTCGTCGGTGAGGATGGCCTTGCGGGCCAGCATCTCCCTCATCAGCCCTTGCGGATCCTGCAGGATGACGGCGTAGGAGCGATCCCAGCGCTTGGTGTGCTCCCACTCGGCTTCGATTTCGCCCTCGTAGCAGAAGTAGTCGAAGTCCACGTGCCAGCCGTCCAGCCAGGAGTCGCCCTCGGGGAAGGGGGCCATGCCCCGCCGGGTCCAGTCTTCGAAGTGGGCCCGCGTCAGGTAGACGGCCAGGTCCAGTTCGGAGAAGTGGTCGGCGTAGCCCCGGGCCACGCCGCCGGTGAGGAGAACTCCCATCACGCCATCGCAGGTGGCGAAGCGGTCGGCGAACTCCTGTGCCTTCTGGAAGAAGGCATCGTGGTCGTTGGAACTGGTCACGGTCGGTCTTGGTCTGGTCATGATGGCCTATCCTTCGACATTCCGTTCCAGTGCGATGATCCTTTGAACGTAGTTGCGGGAAATCCAAAGCGGAATGATCCCAAAGACACCAAACGAACAATCCACGAGCCGATGGAAGAAAGGAATGCCCCTGATTGGGCCACAGATCATGGCCGCAGGGATCACCAGGACACAGCAGAGGACAACTTGATGGCTTATCGCCTTGGTTCCCTTACCTGATCGAGAAAATCCTCTCGCACTGGGTAGAAGATGTCCAGCATCACAAAAGGCTCGTCGCCCAAGGTGGTGTCGCTGTGGGGCACGCCAGCGGGAATGCAGTAGAAGTCCCCTGCCGTGACCGCCCGTTCTTCATCGCCGATGCGCAGGATCGCCCGACCTCGGTAGACCATGCCGATCTGCTCGTGTGGGTGAGAGTGGGTGGGGACCGTGTGGCCGGGCAAGGTGGCATTGAGCACCATCATCATTTGCTCGCCACGAAGGCCAGTCAGCACCGTGGTCTCCAACCCTTCCATCTGAGTCAACTTGGGGGCCCACTCTGGATCCACGAAATAGGGTGACTGCTCTTTGACGTCATTCATACTCTTTCACCTCCAACAGAGCCAAGTTACACCGTACCTCGTCCAGGCTGCGCATGCCGATGCACAGGCTGTGGACGTAGGGCAGCCGGGCAGCAAAGCCGATGGCCTGGGCCGGGTCCGAGGCCAGGGCCCCGCAACCCATCACCTTCATGGCGTAGATCCCCTTGCCAGCGGCGTGAGCCCGCTTCAGGGCGCCCAGCACGTCGGCGATGGTGCCATCCTCGATCTTCTCGTCTTGGTCCCAGGTGCCTGTTGGATTGACGATGGCGAGCAAGACCTCTACGTCCGGCCATTCGGCGGCGCGACGAGTTACCTCGGCGCTGTGGGTGGAGAAGCCTACGGCCCGCACTAGCCCCTGGGCTTCGTCCCGCGCCAAGATGTGCAAGGCTTCCCGGGCCGGCTCAATCCAGCTCAAGCCGACGCAGTGGACAAGCATGATGTCCAGGTAGTCGGTCTCCAGCTCCTGTAGCGCCCGTTGGACCGCTCCTTCAGGCTCGCAGGTTTTGCTAGCGATGACTACGTGCTCTCGAGGAACCTGGCGCAGGGCGGCGGCGATGTGGGGATGCGTGCCATAGTCATCGGAGGTGTCCCAGAATGTCACCCCCAGCTCAAAGGCACGAGCCAACAGGTTGCCGCCATCCTCAGGCGTCAACCTATCGCTCAGAGGACCCAGATAGGCCGTGCCGAAGCACAGGCGGGACACGGTGAGCCCAGTCTGTCCGAAGTTGATGGTGAAGGCGTCGGGCATCTGGCAGATGACCTCTTCGGGTTGCTCTGCGGAAACGCGAGGTGGGGGCATGGTGTCTCCTTGTTGCGGGGATAGGGATGTTGCTGTCTCGTCCTATCTGAGCCCAGGTGGACTTTCCAGGGTCGCCATGACGGTGCGGGGATAGTGCACAGCCCAGTCCCACAGACGCTCAATGTCTAGGGTCTCCCAGTGCAGTTCGTCCAAGGGTGGTGATACACCGTACCGTTTGCGGTGTATGTAAAGCCAATCCAGTAGCGCTTTCTCTGGCTCGGCCCAGAGGACGTTGTCTTCCGTCCGGTAGCCAAAGAAAAGCGCCGGGCGCAGGCGGTGGAACAGGATGTCACCCAATGGGGTCTGGCATGGTTCTGACCGTGACGTGGAGGCACAGGTGAGCACCAGTGGGACTTGGGAGAGGATACCATAGCGCTCCAAAGCACTCTCGAACGAGATGTAGCAGGGGACGCTCAAGATCATGGCCAATTCCTCCAGAGTGGGATGGCCCAGGCGATTGGCATACAGACTCCGTCCCACACGGGTCACATATCCCTTCTCCTCCAGCCGTAGCATGGCCTTGCGTGTTGCCCCTTCCCTTAGCCCAGAGAGACGCTGCAATGCCGGCAAGGTAAGGAAATTCTGGCCTTGGTGTGCTAGTTGCTGTAGGAGCGCAATCCAGCGGTCAGCCGTGTAGTACCTGCTCATGGTGCGATGCCCTCCAGCAGAGCTTTCACTTCAGCCACCAGTGCTTCCAGGGCAGCTTGTTGCAGTAGTTGCACGCGGTAACGATGCGGTAAGAAATTCTCCAGCTCCCGCCGGAGTGGTCCCGGCTGGATGGCAGTGAGATTCTCACGCAGCAGTTCAGGCTGCACCTCGTAGTCGGATAGCTTCTTCTTGACCAAGTCCTGATCCACCTCGATGCCTTTTCTCTTCAGCCACCATAGGTCGAACACGTCCCGCCCTTTGACATAGCGCCGACCGGCAATGGCGGCAATCTTGTCAGCCATGATTTCTTCAAGAGTCTCAGCTCGGACCACCACTAGTGGCAGCGCAGGCAGACCCACTGGTGGTGTGAGCATGGCTACGTGATCTGTATACGCCGGGTAGGGAGCGAATTCCAGGCTGATAGAGGTGGAATCCTGCTGCCTGGCTGCACGGTAGTAGACCTTCCAGCGGATGAGTTCCGGGGTCGCTTTTTGCAGGCGCAGGGCTATTTCACCGCCGAAGAGGGGAGCCAGCCGTGTGACTTCCCGACGTACCTGTTCGAAAAGCCCAGCCAGATCGGCGTTACTCAGAGTCGTCACAAAAACCACATCTACGGAGTAGCGGGGGCCTCCGTAGACCAGTCTTAAGCAAGTGCCACCCTGACAGGTGATGCGATCCGAGGCCGGCTGACCGTAGATGGCCGCCAGGGCGTAGATCTGGAGAGCTTCTTTGAGGATGATCCGCAGGGGAAGCCCCTCATCCTCAGCTCGCTGCTTGAGCGTGTCCAAGAGTGCCATTTTTCGTTCCTCTGGTTTCCCAAATTTGTCCTAAAATCTGAACGTATTATACCACGACTGTCATCAGACTGCCAATCTGCCGATGGAAATGGGCGAGGTTATTAGGAGCAGGTCACCAACTTTGTGTCAAGACGATCTGGCATTTTGCGCTGGAAGCACGCGTGCCAGCAGGGCAAACCCCAACGCACCTACCAGCCCCATTGCCAGGCCGCCGTACCAGATAGCCACCGGCGCCAGGGTGTCGTTCAGGAAGCCCCCGATCACCGGCCCGATGCCGAACCCGATTCCCCACGTCAGGCCGTAGATGCTCATGTACCGGCCTCGCATGGTGGGTGGCGCCAGGTTGGCGGTCAGTGCCGTGGACGTTGGGATCACGATCATTTCGCCGATAGTGAGGATGACCATGCTGGCCAGGAACGTCGGGAAGTTCCACCCGAACGCCACGCTGCCTGTGCCCAGGGCAAGGAACAGTGACCCGACCGCCAGCACTGGCAGATGGTGGTAGCGCTCGGTGATCCGGGTGGTGGCGTATTGGAACAGCACCACCATCGCCGCGTTGGTGGCCATGATGAAGCCGTACTGGTTCTCCGGCACGCCGAAGTTCTCTTTGGCGTACACCGGCAGGAGCACCATCATCAGTACGTGGGCCATCACGGCCAGGGTGTACACTCCGCAGAAGGCCAGGAACGGCCGGTCGCGCAGCACCTGGCCGTAACCGCCATCGGTTGGGGGCTGGCCGGAGATGGCTTGCTTTTGCGGCACGGTCTCGGCCACGAAGAACAGCACCAGTAGAGTGAAGATGGCGCTCGCCCCGGCCGCGATGTAGAAAGCCAGGGCGTAGGACGTGGCGGTGACAAATCCGCCGACCGAGGGACCTATCGCCACGCCCAGGTTGTTGCTCATACGCAGCAAGGCATAGGCGCTGGTCCGTCGTTCGGGCTCGATGAGGTCGGCCACCATTGAGTTGCCCCCAACGCGATACAGCGGACCAAAGGCGCCACTAATGGCCATCAGGACGACCCACGCTTGCAGCGTGCCGGCCGCGCTCATCGCCAGCATTGTGGCGCTATTGGCGGCCAGACTCAGCACCATGACCCCCCTGCGGCCGAAGCGGTCGGCCACCGGGCCGGCGACGGTGGTGGTGGCCAATCCTGCGGCCGAGTTCAGCGTGAACAACAGCGTCACCGTGGTCAGCGGGATGTCCAAGCGCCGGCGCATGTAGATGGTCAGGAACGGCCAGATCATGCTGCCGCCAGCGGCGCTGATCAGCATGCCCCAGAACAGGAGCCAGAACTGACGCGGATAGCCAGCGGTGTACTGCCTTACTCGGTCCAGCATACGAATGTCCCGATCTTTCAGCTTGTGGTGGTTCTCATCAACGTGCCGTATTATAGCATGACCAGCCGCGCTTGGCAATTGCAGATTCAGGGTATGATCATCGTTTGGGCCGGGTGTAGGGCAAGTTGGTAACTTGCTAGGGCGCAATTTGCCAAATTGCGCTACAAGTGGCCGAAACGATGATCAAGGCCCAGATTCACTATTGACAAATCGTGACTTCTGTGGCATGATTATGGACGTTCAAACGGATAGAGAGCATCCTGGGGAATCCAAGCTCGACATGGGGGCGTGACAACGTCTGCGTACAGAGAGGTCAATATGCCCAAGATTACGCTCATCGGTGCTGGCAGCACAGTGTTTGCCAAAAACCTGCTAGGGGATATTCTCAGTTTCCCCGAGTTGGCAGGCTCTACCATCAGCCTGCACGACATTGGCGAGGAACGTCTGTGCACTACGGAGATCGTGGCGCACAAGATCGCCACGCTCCTGGATGTCCATCCCACCATCGAAGCCACCACCGACCGACGGGCAGCTCTGGAGGGTGCGGACTATGCTATCAGCATGTTTCAGGTAGCCGGCTACCACCCCGGCACGGTGATTGACTTTGAAATCCCCAAGAAGTACGGGCTGCGCCAGACGATTGGCGATAGCCTGGGCATTGGCGGCATCATGCGCGCCCTGCGCACCATCCCCGTCCTGCTGGACATGAGCCGCGACATGGAAGAACTGTGTCCCCAGGTCACTTTCCTCAACTACGTCAACCCCATGGCCATGAACTGCTGGGCCATCAGCCGGGCCAGCAGGATCAAGACGGTGGGGTTGTGTCACAGCGTCCAGGGCACAGCCCGACAACTGGCCAACGACATCGGCGTGCCATTGGAGGAGATCAACTACCTGGCTGCTGGAATTAACCATCTGGCCTTCTTTCTCAGATTTGAGCGGGATGGCGAAGACCTCTATCCGCTGATACGCCGGGTGGTGGAGGAGGGTCGGGCGCCCGACTGGAACCGGGTGCGCTATGAGATGCTCACCCGGCTGGGGTATTTCGTGACCGAATCCAGTGAGCACTTTGCCGAATACGTGCCCTGGTTCATCAAGCGGGATCGCCCCGATCTGATTGAGCGTTTCAACATCCCGCTGGACGAATATATCCATCGCTGCGAAGCGCAGATCAAAGCGTGGGAGTTTGCGCAGGACAAGCTGGAGAATCTCAATGCACCTTCTGACAAATCCCTACGCGATGTGTTGAGCACCGTTCCTGTGATGCCTTTGATTGCTGAGCATATTGTCCACACATTTGAAAACAGAGACAGGGTGACGCTGAGCGGCGAGTATGCCCCGTTGGCGATCCACAGCATGGAAACAGGCGAGCCCCGGATCGTCTATGGCAATGTGCCCAACCGTGGCCTGATTGACAATCTGCCCCAGGGGTGCATCGTGGAAGTCCCCTGTGTGGTGGACAGGAACGGCGTGCAGCCCACCCGCATCGGTTCCCTGCCCCCACACCTGGCCGCGCTGATACAGACCAACGTCAACGTGCAGGCGCTGACGGTGGAGGCCGCCTTGACTGGCAAGCGGGAGCACATCTACCACGCGGCCATGCTGGACCCGCACACCGCCGCCGAGCTGGACCTGGACCAGATTTGGAACCTGGTGGATGATTTGATCGAGGCCCACGGCGATTGGCTACCGACGTATCATCAAAATAAAGAGGAGGTACATCCACCATTCATCCCTCTACACGCAAATTAACCCTTCAGCTCGGCACAGCTACTCTCGCCCGGTTGATCATCAATACCTCTCGGCGCTTCGCCTATCCATTTGCTTCGGCCCTCAGCCGGGGGTTGGGCGTGCCGCTGGCTGCCATCACCTCCCTCATCGCCGTCAACCAGGTGACCGGCGTGCTCAGTCCGGTCTTCGGCCCGCTGGCTGACCGCTGGGGCTATCGGATGATGATGCTCGCTGGGCTGGCCATGCTCACCGCAGGCATGCTGGCCGGCGGGCTGCTGCCGGTCTACGGTGTGGTGTTGCTGGCTCTGTTTCTGGCTGGGCTGTGCAAAAGCATCTTCGACCCGGCCCTGCACGCCTACGTGGGCCAACGAGTGCCTTACCAGCGTCGAGGGCTGGCTATCGGGATGCTGGAATTCGCCTGGGCCGGGAGCGCATTGGTGGGCCTTCCGCTCGTTGGCCTGCTGATAGAGCGCCTGGGATGGCGGGCGCCCTTTTTTGTGCTGGGCGGGCTGGGCCTGCTCAGTGTGGTGGCGCTCGCGATACTCATCCCCGACGACAGTCATCAGCAGCGCAGTGTCGAGGGCCTGGCTGGTTTCCGCCAGGCCTGGCGGAGGCTGAGCAGGGAACGAGCGGCTCTGGGCGCGTTGGGCTTTGGCCTGTTGATCAGTGCGGCCAACGACAACCTGTTCGTGGTCTATGGTCCTTGGCTGGAGTCAGCTTTTGGCCTGAGCGTGGCGGCGCTGGGGGCAGCCACCACCGTCATCGGCGTGGCCGAGCTCGTGGGCGAGGGACTCACTGCCTCCATGGCCGATCAGTTGGGGCTGAAGCGAGCGATTGTGGTCGGCACCATCCTGTCGGCGCTGAGCTACGTCTTGCTGCCGCTGGTGGGGCGCACGCTGCCGCTGGCGCTGATGGGGCTGTTCATCACCTTTCTCACCTTTGAGTTCAGCATCGTCACTGCTCTGTCTCTGTTCACCGAAATCCTCCCCGCTGCGCGAGCGACCATGATGTCGTCGAGCGTGGCAGCCTTCAGCATGGGCCGGGTGATCGGTGCCCTGGTCGGTGGGCCAGTGTGGCTGGCCGGCGGGATGCTGGCCACCGGTTTTGTCTCGGCGGCCATTAGTGGATTGGCGCTGGTCTTGCTGGTGTGGGGGCTGCGCGGTTGGCGGGATTGACAAAGCCGAATGGAATTCGCCGTCTGAAGTCTGAAGCTGAGCCGCCGAATAGAATTGGCTCGCCGTCGGAAACTGAAAAGGCCCCTCAGGGCCTCGGTCTAGCGCCTGAGGGCGCTTTTCAGCTTCAGCCAGGGATTTCCAATCTCTGGCTACTCTGGCTACTCTGGCTACTACAGAAAAGTCACGAGAGGAGGATCAAAATGGCCTACTGGCGTCTGTTCTATCATTTCGTATGGACAACCAAGAACCGTGAGCCCCTGCTGACACCAGACATCGAGCCTAATGTCTATCGCTTCCTGCACGCGGAAGCCAACAAGATGTATGCGCCGCTGTTCGTAATCGGTGGCACGATGGACCACGTGCATGTGCTTGCAGCAGTGCGGCCTGCCATTTCACCGGCAGACTTTATGAAACAACTCAAGGGGAGCAGCTCTCGCTTCGTCTCTTTGGAGTTCAAACGCCCGTTTGAGTGGCAGGAGGGCTATGGGGTCTTTTCGGTCTCGGAGAAGGATGTACCACAGGTTATTGCCTATGTCGAGCGCCAAAAGCAGCACCATACTGAAGGCACTCTGATTGAAGAATGGGAACAGACACATCATTGGAATATTGGACCGCGGGCCGACGAGTAGCCGCGTAGAGGCCGCCGAATGGAATTCGCCGGCTGAAACCGAGAAGGCCCCTCAGGGCCTCGGTCTAGCGCCTGAGGGCGCTTTTCAGTTTCAGCCAGGGATTTCCAATCCTTGGCTCTGGCCTGGTTTGGTGGCAGCGCCAAGGCTGGCGATTGGTCCGCCGGCCGAAGGCCCAGCCAAGGCCGCCGAATGGAATTCGCCGTCTGAAGTTGAGAAGGCCCCTCAGGGCCTCGGTCTAGCGCCTGAGGGCGCTTTTCAGCTTCAGCCAGGGATTTTCAATCCTTGGCCCATTGGCCTGCCGCCGAATGGAATTCGCCGTCTGAAGTTGAGAAGGCCCCTCAGGGCCTCGGTCTAGCGCCTGAGGGCGCTTTTCAGCTTCAGCCAGGGATTTTCAATCCTTGGCCCATTGGCCTGCCGCCGAATGGAATTCGCCGTCTGAAGTTGAGAAGGCCCCTCAGGGCCTCGGTC
>CAYMKL010000018.1:56919-73801 GCA_964390805.1 uncultured Anaerolineae bacterium
TGAAGTTGAGAAGGCCCCTCAGGGCCTCGGTCTAGCGCCTGAGGGCGCTTTTCAGTTTCAGCCAGGGATTTCCAATCCTTGGCCCATTGGCCTGCCGCCGAATGGAATTCGCCGTCTGAAACCGAGAAGGCCCCTCAGGGCCTCGGTCTAGCGCCTGAGGGCGCTTCTCAGCTTCAGCCAGGGATTTTCAATCCTTGGCCCATTGGCTCAGGGCCTCGGTCTAGCGCCTGAGGGCGCTTCTCAGCTTCAGCCAAGGATTGGAAATCCTTGGCTAATACTTGGCCACTTGGCTACTGAACAACACGGAGGCTGAACTCATGAATCATCTAGAAGAGCTTGTCGCCCAGCTTTTGACCGAACAGAAGCTAACCATCTCCGTGGCCGAATCCTGCACGGGCGGCCTCATCGCCCACCGGCTGACCAACGTACCTGGGAGCTCGGCCTATTTCATGGGCGGCGTGGTGGCCTATGCCAACGAGGTCAAGGAGCAGGTGTTAGGGGTATCTGGCGAGACTCTGGCGGCGCATGGGGCAATCAGCGAAGAGATCGCGCGGGAGATGGCTCGCGGCGCCCGCCGCCTGTTCGACACCGACGTGGCCATCTCGGCCACGGGCATCGCCGGCCCGACCGGCGGCACGCCCCAGAAGCCGGTGGGCCTGGCCTACGTGGCCCTGGCGGCCCAGGATTTTGAGCGTTGCGAGCGGCATTTGTTTGGGAAGCGAAGGCTGAGGAACAAATGGCGGACCTCCGAGGCAGCCCTGGAGATGCTGCGTCAATACCTGGAGGCCAGGCGACCATGAAACTTGCCTTGAGCATAGCCGAAGGGTTCGTGGACATCCCCACCGCTGTCGAGGCCCGCTTCGACAAGGAAGGCCGGGTTACCCCTACAGCATTTCGTTGGCGGGGGCGAAATGTGCGCGTCAGCGACGTTGGACGTCGCTGGGCGGAGCCACACGGCCCTCACCAGCTCCGCCACTACCTGGTCATGACCCCAGCCCAGGACACTTTTGAGCTCTGCCTGGACACGGGCACCCTGCGGTGGAAGATAACGAGGGTTTGGGAGAGGGAGAGAATGGTATAAAAGGTTCTCAAGCGACCTTAGAGCCTACGTGTATTTCACTTTGGGGGCGAGCCATGTGCTAACCCTCCCGCAGGTTGTCAGGGATGGGCCAATACCTATGAAATCCAGGAGAATCACTTGTGCCCAAACCTGCGGGAGGGTTTTCTGCCCCAAAAACTGAAATGCACCTTAGAGCCTGCCAAGGGTGTTTGACAGAACCTTCTCTTTGTGATAGTATTATGTGAAGGCTTCTCAAACAGACTCAAAATCCTCGAAGTTCGTCCTTCTAGATCGTATCTAGATCGCCGTTCTTGCCTTCTTGCAAGTCGAAAGGCATCATGCGCCCCGAAGGGGAGGAAGCGGTGCTAGATCAGGTATCAGGGGCAGACCTATGCCCCGAAAAGCGGCGGCGGCTTTGTACGCTTGGCCAACGACTATGCGCAACGCCAGTCTGAAGGCGCTCATGGAGCGCCTGAGGCTGGCGTTTTTGTTTGCCTGGCCGCGAGGATTTGGGTCACGGAATCACGGATGCTGCGGTCGGAGACCTCGCCGAACTCTCGGAAAGCCTTTGAAAGCGCTCTTAGCCCCCGTCCCCGGGGGCGTTGCTGGCGAAGTAGTAGGCCAGACGGGGTTTGGCGCGCACAAGCCGCAAAAAACAGGAGATTGCTTCCCTTCGACAGGCCCTTCGTCAAGCCCTTCGCCAAGCTCAGGGGGGACCTCAGGGGGGACCTCAGGACAGGCGGCGGAAAAGCGCCGCCTCGCAATGACACGGGCTGAGCAGTTACGAAAGGAGGAGGCTTATAGGACGAAAAACCAAACCAAACTCACAGCATTCACCATTAACCATTCACCATTCAAAATTAACAGGGAGGTTCAAAATGCACAGCAAGCACATGCTAATCGGACTGGTTGGAATTGTAGTGGGGGTGTTGCTCTCATCGGTGGTAGTGGTGCTGGCCGGGAATCTGAATTCCAGCGCGGCGCCCGGTGCGACGTCCTCGTACAAGCTGGAGGACATCTACAACCGGCTGAACGCTGGTACGGCCGGTTCGCAAAGCACCTTCACGGAACCCGGCAGCGGGCCGACGGCGGGTACCGGCCACACCCTGGATGAGGTGATGGCCAAGGCCCCAGAGGTGGACGACACGGATGGCGCTGGCGTGGCCGACGTGGCCAGCGGCAAGACCTTCTGGGGCCTGACGTCGGGGGCATGGGGCACGCAAACGGGGACCGGCACCATTGCCACCTATGCCGCGCCTGTGCCCAAGACCGGGCAGACCACGTTGTCTGCTACTGGCGATGACGGCGACCTGGAGAAAGGCGTCTCGTGGCCGAATCCCCGTTTCACGAAGAGCAGTGGCACGGTGACGGACAACCTGACCGGGTTGATCTGGTTGGAGGATGCCAACTGTATCACCACCCAATACTCAAGCTTCGACACTGATGGTACGGCAGGAGACGGGAAGGTTACCTGGCAGCATGCGTTGGACTTTGTGGCGGGGATCAACGCTGGGACCTACTCCAACTGCGGAGCCAGTCAGACGGACTGGCGGCTGCCGAACGTGCGGGAGATGCAGAGCCTGGTGCATTATGGTGTTTACAGCCCTGCCGTGCCCGACACGGCGGGAACGGGGAAGTGGACGGCAGGCAATCCATTTGACAACGTCCAGTCGAGCGGCTACTGGTCGAGTACTACCCGCGCGGACTTTACGACCTACGCCTGGTACGTGTACCTGTACGATGGCAGCGTGCGCAGCAGCGACAAGACTACCACCTACTACGTATGGCCCGTCCGTGGCGGACAATGAGAATCTTTGATGCTTTGACTCTTTGGACGCTTTGACGCGCGGCGGTGGAGTGGGACACTTTACATAATTAAGGGGTAACAATGTTTTTCTCTCAGAAACTGGTGAAGCGCTACAAAGAGCTCAAGGAGGCCGTTCCGGATTGTCTCCTGCTGATGCAGGTGGGGGCCTTTATGCAAGTCATGGATGAGGATGCTCGCGCTGTGTCGGAGGTGACTGGCTTGAAACTGCGGATGGCTGGGGACGTGGATAATACGAAACAGAAAAAGGAGGAACTGACATGTTAAGAAAGGTTATCACCTACATCGGGTATCCCGCATTAATTGCCGGGATCGTGTTGGGTCTGTTCGGAGTGGCTTATGCAGCCACCAATATTCACTCGACCAACAAATATGCCTGGGGCACCAACGTGGGCTGGCTCAACTTCGCCGACGCCAACGGCGGGGTGACAGTCTACTCCGACCACCTGGAGGGCTACGCCTGGGCGGAGAACGTCGGCTGGATCAGGCTGGGCACCCATACAACCGGCGGCTCACACACCTATGCCAACGACGCCGACGATACCTACGGCGTGAACAACGACGGCGTGGGCAACCTGTCTGGCTACGCCTGGGGCACCAATGTGGGCTGGATCAACTTCGGCGACGCCAACGGCGGGGTGACCATAGACCCGACTACTGGCGACTTCGACGGCTATGCCTGGGCGGAGAACGTGGGCTGGATCCACTTCCAGAACTCCAGCCCGGCCTACAAGGTGAACACCACCTGGCGCGGCGACCTCACCAGCACCTACCAGAACAACGTGGCCGCCATCATAAAAGACGGGTCCACCAGCAGCTCTTCCGGCGGCCTGACCATTGCCGACAGCACCTTCCTGAACGACTCAGGCGATGGCATCATCTTCGGCCACGACAACGGTAGCGGCACGACGAGCGACGATTGCCCCAATGGCGTGAGCTCTCGCTGGCAGCGGGTGTGGCAGTTCGACGTCAACGATGGGTCCGGCACCACGGGTGGCAACGTGGATCTCACCTTCGACTTCAGCGACGCCGGCATCGGCGGCACACCCAGCGGCGCCTATACCCTGCTGAAGCGCAGCGGTGAAAGCGGTGATTTTTCGGGCATCGCCACCTCACCGGAGCCGCACACTGGCGACCAGGTCGTTTTCAGCAACGTTGATACCACCGATTTGGGATCGTACTTCACGCTGGGCAGCGGCACCCCCATCGCCGTCACCCTGCAAGATTTCACCGCCCGCTCGGCGGAGGCTGGGAATGGCTTGGTTCTACCGCTGGCGCTGGTGGCGTTGGCTTCGTTCGCTGCCCTCGCGGTTGTGCTGGTCAAGAGGCGTAGGGGCTGGACTCTGTCTATTAAGAATCAGTGACCCAATTTTGCTCCCAGGCTAAAGCGGGGAAGGCAACCGCAGGTTGCACGCAATCCCCGCAGAGCAATCTCGGATTCACTGAGAATCAGTAGATCCAATCTTGCTCGGCCTGGATCGCCAGATCCAGGTCAAAGGCGGGGATTTGGCAATCCCCTCAGAGCGATTTCGGATCCACTGAGAATAGCGAAAAGGGCTTCTGGCGGTTTCGCTTGCCAGAAGCCCTTGTTGTGTGAAACAGCACTAACCTCTCTTTGCTTCGACGCTATCTATGAACCTCTCCAGGTCAATGATCACCCGCTTGTGTTCTCCTTCGCCGATTTTCTCCACTTCGTCAAAAGCCTCCACTCGGAAAGCGAGCTTGCGGCCCTTAGCGGCGGTTAGCTCCGCTTGGGCGTGAACCCTCATGCCCACTGGGGTGGCCGCCAGGTGCCGCACGTTCACCTCCACGCCCACAGTGCGGCGGCCATCGGGCAGGAGGTGGTCAACGGCAGCCACAGCCGCCTTCTCCATCAGCCTGATCATCTCCGGCGTGGCCAGCACCGCTACATTGCCGCTCCCCAAGTGTCGGGCCGTATTCTCCTCGTGCACTACCATCTCACTCTGGCCTACCAGGCCGAGCACGACTTTCTCCATCCTCCAACCTCCAATATCCAATCTCCAATATCCAATCTCCAATCACCGCCTCATGACGCTGATCGGCTCAAGCAACAGCCTATCAGCCACAGGCAGCCCCTCTTCAAAGATGGCGAAGCGCTGCATGTCCGTCCGGGAATAGACCCCGATCTCCACCTGGTATTGGCCCGCTGGGATATCGGATGGCAGCGGGAAATGGTGCACCTGGGCGAAGACATCGCCGGCCTCCCAACCGGCGGTGGCGACGCTCAGCATATCTTTCCCCCCCCAGACAGTGCTCTGGCTGTCCAACAGGTGTACGAAGATGGCCAGGGGCAGGGGCGCGGCGACATCGTGCCGGACTCGCCAGTAGGTCGTCAGATGAACCCACTCACCTGAGGACAGGGTGTCATCGGCGAACTCGTAGCCCAGTAACTCCAACTGGTGGTTGAAGTCCACAGGGAAGGCGACGGGATGGCGGAGGCCCTGGGGATCGCCAGGGAGGAATTGCACCTCCGGACTCCAAACGGCGGAGGAGTTGCTCTGGAGAGCTTCGATCTTGCTTTGGAGCACCTCTCGGGCCTCCAGCTCATAAGCGGAAAAGGCCAGTTCGCCGTCGGGGAAACGCCTTTCCTCCACCAGACGGGCATCCTGGAAGAACTCCTCTTTCAGCTCTGTGTGAAGAGGAGTGGAGGCGGGGAAGATATAAAGAGCCTTCTCACCCCCATTTGGGAAAACCAGACCGTAGGGGCCGTCGTACCATTTGATCTTCCGGTTCTTCTTCAGGGAGAAATCAAAGATGAAGGGGTCAAGATCGTGGGGACTGGACGAGGACAGAATGATGGGGTATGCGGCGTCACTCTCGTCCAGATAGCGGGCTGCCTCGGCCAGATCGGTCTGGTAGACGAAGCGCACTTCGGGTTGCTGCGCCCAAACGGTGAAGTAGTCGCGATAAGTCCACCAGGCGTTGCCAGCCAGGAGGAGCAGCAAGGTAGCAGCCAGTCCGTAGCGGGCCCTCTGGTGGAAACTTTTGGTGCGTCGTGCTCCCTCCCCTGAAGCTTGCCCTGAGCGAGGTCGAAGGGTTGGGGGAGGGTTGGGGTGGGGGCAAATAGCCTCGATTGCCAGGGCAGGGAAGATGTAGACCACGGGCAGGCCGCCGCTGGCCCGCAGGAAGGAAGGAGCGGAGTCGGTGATCATGCTGGGCGCAAGGGCCAGGGGCAGCCAGAGCAGCAGGAAAGCGTATCGCGGCTCCCGCCAACGGAGCAGGGCCAGGGCCAAGCCGATGTAGAACAGAACGCCGCTGAGAGAATCGAACACGGGCCGTCCTGCCAGGTTGTAGCGCCAGACGGGATCGCCCCGGAAAGTGAACATCTTCAGCGTATCCACGGTGAACCGTATGACCTGGCTGGGATCACCCTGGGCCAGCAGCCCCAGGGGCTGACTCAGTTGCTGCAATCGCACGTCGGCCCGGGGGTGAGTCCAGATGTACACGCCCATCGGGACTACGACGAGAGCGGCGAGGGCGAAGCAGAGCAGAACGCCTTTCCAGCGTTGTCGCAGCAGAGGGCGATGGAACAAAGCTAGGTAGACTAGAAAGATGAGGAAGATCAGGGGGATCATCCGGCTGGCAGGATAGGTGTAGAGGGTTCCCCCCAGGAAGATGCCAGCCAGAGCAAAGTAGGCCCACCAACGGGTTTTGCATTGCATGGTCCGCGCCTTGGTCTCGACGCCGTGCTGAGCCTGTCGAAGCATACGCTGCGCTACTCGACCGGCGGCGCTCGACTTAACGGCATTGTGTTTCAGTCCTGCCCAGAAGAAGTAAGCAGCAGCGGCGGCCATGGGGGGGAGGCTGGCAGCCCGCAGCCCCACCCGGCTCATGAAAACCGGCCAGAAGGAGACGGCCATGCCAGTGCCCGCTATCAGGGCGACCCGATAGCCAAAAGCCTTGCGCGCCAGCAGGTAGGTGAAGATGATGGCGGTCAGCCCGCACAGCACGGCGGCCAGGCGGATGCCCAGATAGTTGTTGCCGAAGAGGGCGATGGTGCCGGCCATGAGGTAGACGAACAGCGGCTCGTTGCCCGCGTTGGATTCAAAGTAGATGAGGTGGGTACCTTCCAGCACCACAGAGGCGTCGTGGCCGTGGAAGACCTCGTCGTGCTGAAGGCCCGGCGGCGCTGCGTCCAGGCGATAGAGTCGAAAGAAGGCCGCCACGAGGAGGATCGCTACCAGTATACAAGCTCGCCTTGCCGATTTTCGATTGCCGATTGCCGATTCTTGATTCAGAAATCGCAAATCGCAAATCGCAAATCGGAAATCCTCTCGCTCCAACCTCTAACCTCCAACCTCCAACCTCAAAATACTCAGCAGGAACCCGGCGCATTTGACCAGATCATCCACAGCGATGCATTCTTCGGTCGTGTGCACTTTGTCCATGCCCGTGCTGATGTTGATGGTCGCTATGCCCCCGGCGTTGAAGATGTTGGCGTCGCTTCCCCCGCCGCTGGGCACCAGGGCTGGCGTCAAGCCCAGGGTTTTGGCTGCTGCCACGGCCCTCCGCACGATGTCGTCCTCCTCGCTGAGCTTGAAAGTGGAATAGGAGCGGTCCACATCTATTTCCACCGTAGCCTTGTGCCGCCGTGCTGCGTCCTTTAAGGCTTTGGTCATGGCCTGCATCTGGGCCTCTAGCTTCTCCTCGTTGCGACTGCGGGCCTCACCTGCCATCTCGGCCCGGTCGGGGACGATGTTGGTCGCCGTGCCGCCCTGGATGCACCCGATGTTGGCCGTGGTCTCCTCATCAATGCGCCCCAGGGGCATGGCGGCGATGGCCTCGGCTGCCACCACGATGGCGTTAACGCCCTTCTCTGGCTCGACGCCGGCGTGGGCGGTCTTGCCGTGAACGACGGCCTTGAGCTTGTCCTGTGAGGGGGCGGAGACGACGATGGCGCCGATTGGGCCTCCGCTGTCGAGGACGATGCCTTCTTTGGCGCGAAGGGCGTTCAAATCCAGACCCTTGGCCCCCCTCAGTCCCATTTCCTCGCTCACCGTCAGGGCCACCTCCAGGGGCGGGTGGGGCGAATCCCGTTCCACCAGCACCCGCAGAACCTCCAGGATGACTGCCACGCCCGACTTGTCATCCCCGCCCAGGATAGTGGTGCCATCGCTGGTGATGATGCCGTTGGTGATAACGGGGCTCACCCCTAGTCCTGGCCCGACGGTGTCCATGTGAGCACTGAGGAGAATCGGCGGCCCCTCTCCCGCCAGGCGCCCGATCACATTGCCTGTTCTGTCGCGTACAACTGGCACGTCCAGGCTCTTCAGTTCGGCCATCAGATGCTGTGCTATCTCCTCCTCCTGGCCGCTGGGGCTGTCAATCTGAACCAGTTCTAGGAAAGTTGAGACTAGTCTATCCTGATTGATCATTTTCTGCATCCTCCATTAAAGGTTGCTCCAAGGGGATTGTCAAATCCCCGTCTTTGGCCTGGATCTGGCGATCCAGGCCGAGCTAGTATCTATCAACTCTCAATGTTCGATTCCTCCACCCGCCTTATCTCGAAGACCACGGGATTGAAAGCATCGGGGCAGGCGTGGGTGGACACGTCCGTGTCCTCCAGCCAGGGGAAATTGGCCCCGTAACGCATGGCGAAGACCTTGGGCAGGAAGCTGTAGAGCGCATGCAGGCAGACTCGCCCCTGCACCGTCTCG
Source organism: uncultured Anaerolineae bacterium (assembly GCA_964390805.1). GTDB lineage: Bacteria > Chloroflexota > Anaerolineae > VGOG01 > VGOG01 > CAYMKL01. The sequence continues at coordinate 65,483 of CAYMKL010000018.1, forward strand.
CCGTCGAACACGATCCGTTCCCCCACTCGGTGGCCGAAATCGCAGTGCCCCCTCACCGATTTGACAGTGGCTATGATCTTGTAGACCTTGTCCATTTCACTCCTTTCGTCACTCATTTCTTCTTCCAAACGATGGAATAGCGCCACAGCAGATGCTTTCTCACCCTGGCTCCCGGCAGCACGGAGGCACAGACTTGGCGTATTTGAGACAGAGTTGGATAAGAATCACTGCGTCCGTGTTCGGCCCAAGCCTGTCGTACTGGGCGAGGTTCTCTCAAGCGGCCAGTCTTGACTAATCTCAAAATGATGTTTGCCGGCACCGCCAACGCACTTGTCAGAACGTCGGATAGCCCTTCGACTTGGAATAGATCGAGGACGATCAGTGTGCCGTTGATCTTCAGGGCTCCCTTCATTTTCGACAACGTTTGCTCAAACGGCAGGTGATGCAGCGTCGCAATAGAGGCCATGCAATCGAACTGCTCGGTAGGAGACTCCCAAGTCATGGCGTCGGCAACCTGAAAGTCAATGTTCGGATACTGCTTTGAGCGCTCTTTGGCAACCCGGATCATTTGCGGTGATAGGTCCAGAGCCAGTACCCGGTCTGAGCGTCTCGCCAGGAGGCGTGAAAACGCGCCTGTACCGCAGCCAATGTCAAGTGCGTATGTACAATGCGGCGGGAGTTGCCTCAACAGAAAGTCGTGGTAGTGACTGTTGTGACCCCAGCCATCCCCTGAGAGCAGCGCTATACGGTCAAAGTCTGCTTGGATTTTGGGCATTGACTCAGCCATTCAGGATATCCTGGAGACATAAGAGCTGTTCACGGAGAGCGTCTCGCTCGCGGATGTATTCTAGAGTGCCCACCTGTGGATGTGTTCGTGCCAACACCAATGAGCAGGATCACGAGTTCTCTCGACGACGCGCCGCATAGATGACGTTATGAAACCCGTAGGTTGGCTGTTGCCAGTAATCCCACTCAACTCGACCCTGCCGAGCTTCTGCTATAACCCGCTTGATGTGATCAATATTGCGGTAGAGCAGATCAATTCGCCCAGTTTCAGTTACTTTGGCACTAGCACGCGGGGCAGCTCCTGCGGTTCGTCCATCCCCTCAGTCACGTAGACGTAGGTGCGATCTTCCCGGTTGCTGAAGGCTATGTGGCGGCCGTCCTTGTCCAGGGCGACGATGTTCATCCCACCCAGGTATGGGGCGGCCAAGTCTTGAAGATCCTCCATGGCCTGATGCCCGGCTTCCTCCAAAGATAGCCCCATCTTCAGGTAGAGGACCACGCTGCGGGCTGTGCCGGCCAGGATGGCCATCTCGCCCAGGCCGGTGCAGGCGGCAGCGCCATAGCGGTTGTCGGCGTAGTTGCCAGCCCCGATGAGGGGCGAATCGCCCACGCGGCCTGGGTACTTCCAAGCCTGGCCGCTGGTGCTCACTCCGGCGCAGATGTTGCCCCCGGTAAGCGAAGCGGCGTCGGCGTCCTGGACGATGAAGTTGACCGTGCCTCCGGCCTGCCGTGATTCTCTCACCCGTTTCACCCACTGGCGCAAGTCTGGCTCTTTCCCCAGATTCGCCAGCGCCGCCTCTGGTATCGCTGTGCGTAGCCGCTCTTCCCAGACCTCCCTGCTCTTCTCTGTCAATAGCTCACGGCGCTGGAAGCCCATCTCGGCGGCGAAGCGCTCGGCGCCAGAGCCGACGAGCAGGACGTGCGGCGGCAACTCCTCCATCACCTTGCGGGCGATGGAGATGGGGTGCTCATAGCCCCGAACAGCGGCCACCGCACCGGCGGCCAGGGTCCGCCCATCCATGATGCTGGCATCCAGCTCCACCTCGCCCAGCAGGTTGGGGATTCCCCCCAGGCCTACAGTGGTATCCTGGGGATTGCTCTCCACCAGACGGATGCCGGCTTCCACCGCGTCAATGGCCGTGCCGCCATTCCTCAGCACCTCCATCGCCGCTGAGATCCCTACCTTGCCGTTGCTGCTGGCTGCAATGATCACTTGTCCCCTCCTGCAAAGAATACCAAATCCCCAATATCCAGTATCTAATCTCCACTCTCCAACCAATCCTCCAGAATCTCTTTCGCCCTCTGCGCTGCCCTTGCCCGGTGGCTGACCTTGTTTTTGGTTTCTGGAGGCAGCTCGGCCATGGTCATCCCGTGTTCCTGAAAGTAGAAGACAGGGTCGTAGCCGAAGCCGTGCTCCCCCTTGGGCGCGAAAGCGATGAGCCCTTCGCAGGTTCCCTTTGCGGTGTGAATCTGCCCCTCCGGCGTAGCCACCGCGATGACGCAGCGGAAGCGGGCTGTCCGCTCCTCCCAGGGAACCTCCCTCAGCTTCTCCAGGAGCAACTGATAGCGCTCCTCGTCGCTGGCCCCTGTTCCAGCGTAGCGGGCCGAGTGTATCCCTGGCTCGCCGCCGAGGCCATCCACCTCCAGTCCTGAATCATCGGCCAGGGTCAAGAGGCCGCTGGTCCTGGCGTAGGCGACGGCCTTCAGCCTGGCGTTCTCGGCGAAGCTGTCCCCTGTTTCGGCCACTTCGATGTCCAGGCCCTCCTGGGCAGGACAAGTCAGCTCCAGGGGCAGGCCAGCCAGCAGTTCCCGGTACTCTCTGACCTTGCCGGGGTTATGGGTGGCTATCAGCAGTTTCATCGTTCTGGTTGACAAATCTCTCTAAGCGTAGTATATTTAGCGGTATCAGAAACCAGGTTTTTGTAGTCCTTTGCACCCAAAACATTTGCAGACTGTGGGCGTTTTCATTGCCCCGACAGGTGCTACCGAGTAGAAAAACCTGGTTTCTCCCAAGTGTCTAATAAATCATATCCAAGGAGGAACCAACCGTGTCTGTGTTCAAAAGAAACAAACTCAAGCCCCCTCCGCCCGGCCAGGTGGAGACGGTGATAGGCCCCACCACCAATTTCCAAGGCACCGTCCAAAACGACGGTGGGCTGCGCGTCGAGGGCGTCTTCGAGGGAATGGTGGAGACGGGCGGCAACTTCATCATCGGTGAGGAGGCCAAGGTCATGGCCGACATCGTCGCCTACAACGTTTCGGTGGCGGGGTCGGTGAAAGGCAATGTCAAGGCTAACCGGGTGGAAGTCCTGTCCACCGGCCGCGTCTGGGGCAACATCACCGTGAAATCCTTCCTGGTTGATGAAGGGGGTTTCATTCGCGGTGAGATCATCATGGAGGGTGCTGAGTTCACGCCTCCTATCACCAAGGCCCCCAAGCTAGCGCCAAAACCCGCCGATGTCGAAAAGGACGAGAGCGATTGAATCCTAAGTTGATCCCCATTTGCTCTTACTGGATCGTCATATCCAGCGGCCAGGCAGCGGATATGACACTCCGCTGCCAGCTTATTAGTGCTTGAATCTTGATTCGCATAGAAGCCGATTGGCGGGCTAAGAGCCCAATCGAGGGAAGACTCTCCTCGATTGGGCTCTTTTTATTCTGCTTTCCGCACTTTGGCAGGAGTTTCCTGAGAGTAAGCCCAATGGCACTAATCTGTCAGGCTGCGCAAGAATGAATCCCTGTGCTGAGAGAGCAAAGCCCTTTCGAGCCTGGATTCTCGCCCGTAGGCGATGTCCTGAGCCTGTCGAAGGGGCTTCATTCTCTCAGCCCAGAGGTTCATCCCCGGGCAATGATTCGGTCCTCAGTTGTGTTAAACCAATAGCCCTGTCATCCAATACGTTTCCAGGGCGATCCCAGCGAGCACAGGCAGCGTTTATTGGAAGACCCAGTAGATCTAGTCAGTGGCCTCAGGATCCAACGCGTCTCTTAAGCCGTCACCCAGCACATTCAGACTGAATACCGTGACCATGATGGCAAGACCGGAGAAGATCGGTTGCCACGGGGCATACTCCATCACATTGCGTCCCTCGTTGAGCATCAAACCCCAGGATGGCGTGGGAGGACGAGTACCAAGCCCCAAGAAGCTAAGCGCTGCTTCGGCGATAACCGCCCAGGCAAAGGCCACAGTCGTCTGCACAACCAGTGATGGCAGACAGTTCGGAAACACGTGTCGAATCATGATGTGCGGGCCCGAAGCTCCCAGGGCTTCGGCCGCTTCGATGAATAGTTGGACTCTGGTGCTCATTGCAGAGGCCCTGATCACCCGTGCGAATATCGGCGTGTTGACTATACCGATCGCTATCATGACATTGGTTACGTTCTGGCCCAGTACGGCCATGATGGCAATGGCCAGAAGGACTGCTGGAAAGGCGAACAGCACGTCCATTACACGACTAACGACAAGATCCCACCAGCCGCCGTAATACCCTGACGTCAACCCGATGATCGTCCCCAGGATGGCTGCAACTCCAACCGAGATAATACCGACGGTAAGTGACACGCGCCCCCCAAACAGGATTCGCGTGAACAAGTCGCGGCCAAACTGATCTGTTCCCATCGGATGGTGCTGACCAGGCGGCTGGAATCGAAGGGACGTATCCATTGCAGTGGGCTCGTACGGCGTGAGGTTTGGTGCCAATATCGCGGCGAGTATCAACAGCGTCAGAATCACTAGCCCGACGATGGCCAGGCGATTCTTGAGTAGTCGGGAGAGCGCCAGAACGGTAAGGGATCGCTCCGGTCGTGCGGAGAAGTCTTCATTAAGCGTAGGGTCAAAAACAGCGTTCATCTTTTGGCACTCACTATTCGTTCGCGGATGCGGACATCTACAAGCGCACTCAACAGATCCACCAGGACATTGATCACCACGTATGCAAAAGCGACAAACAACACAACGCCCATGACCACGGGGTAATCGCGGTAATAGATGGAGTCCAATGCGGTACGCCCGATCCCTGGAACCCCGAAGATGGATTCTACCACCACCACGCCGCCAAGCAAGTAAGCCATTTGCTGACCGACGATGGCCATGACGGGCACCAAGGCATTGCGAAAGGCGTGGACACCAACCACCTGGCGCTGCCGCAATCCTTTAGCGCGAGCCGTGCGAATGTAGTCTTTGGATAGGACTTCGAGCACGGCGGAGCGTGTCATGCGCATGATGTAACTGGCACTGCCGCCTGCCAGGGTGATAGTTGGCATGAACATCAACTTGAGGTTGGCAACGGGGTCGTCAGAAAAGGGAACATAACCTGTCGGCGGCAACCACCCAGCCTTGATACTGAGTAACAGAACCAGAAGTGTGCCTGTCCAGAAGTCCGGCATGGACAGGCCCACCAGTGCTGCCGAGCTGGCTGCGTAGTCGGTAGCAGTATTCTGTCTGAAAGCCGCAATCACACCCAGCGGTATGCCGATGAGCGCTGCCAGGAAGAGCCCCAATCCTGTTAACTCTGCAGTGACCACCAAACGACTCGTCAGAAGGTAGGAAACCGGCAGCCCGGTTCGCAGGGAAAGGCCCAGGTCGCCCCGAAGCAGTGAGGAGGCCCAACTGACGAATTGCACGTGCACAGGCTGGTCCAACCCGAATATACGCCGCAACGCGGTAGCGGCTTCTGGGGATGTTTGTATCCCCAGAAGCACGTCTACCACGTCACCAGGAATCAGGTGGATCAGCAAGAACACGACTACAGATATACCTACCAACACAGGCACAAGTAGAAGCAAACGATAGGTGATGTATCGTATCATCGCGTTCCTTACTCATCCAGCCACGTATCAACAAAGGTGATCTTGGTCTGGTTGGGCATGTGCTTGTAGCCCTTTACGTTATTCCTCACCGCCTCGTACTGCTCGTAGAGGAAGAAGAAGGCCACGGGCGCCTCTTCGGCGACGGTCTTCTGAATCTCGTCGTAGAGAGGTTTCCGTTCCTCGTCTGTGACGAGCATCCGGGCCTCCTCGAGCAGCTCGTCCACACGCGGATTGTTGTACGCCCACAGGTTGTATTGCCCCTCAGAGTGGTAGTGGTTGTACAGCCATTCATCCGGGTCGGTCGCGCCCATCCAGCCGACGATGGCTATCTCGAAGTTGTACGTGTTGAGGAGGTCATCAAGGTAGGTGCCCCACTCTACTGGAACGACCTCCACCTCTATGCCGAGGGGCGCTATCGCTTCCTTGACCATCTGCGCGGCGTCTATTTGCGCCTTGTAGGGTGCTCCGCACTTCAGGACGGCGGAAAAGCCATCTGGATACCCGGCTTCAACCATGAGCTGTTTGGCTTCCTCAGGGTCGGGCTCATCGTAGAGGCCGCAGTCGTAGAAGGCCCAGCTCCAGGGGGCGATGTTGCCGCAGGTCTGAGCATAACCATGTCCGTAGAGCACTGCATCGGTCATGGCCTTCCGATCCAGAGACATGGAGATGGCTTGACGGACCTTCATGTTGTCGAAGGGTGGGGTCCTCAGATTGAAGAACAGGAAGTCATACAGCGTGGCCAGGCCACCTTCCAGCCGAAGGTCGGCGTTCCCTTTGAGGATGTCAATGTCCTTCTGAGGGATCTGATCCGCGTAGTCCACGTTGCCCGTGACGATGTTGTCTGTGCGCGAGCGGTCCTCTGGCAGGGGGATGAACTCGATGCCATCAACGTAGGGCTTGCCCTCTTGCCAATAGTCCGAGTACTTCTCCACCACCGTGCGCGTGTTGGGAATGTTCTCCACGAACTTGAAGGGGCCTGTGCCTATCAGGGTCGTCCGCAGATCTACCTCTTCCGCTATTCCGTCTGGTACTACAGCGAGCATGGGGCTTGCTACGTAACTGAGCAACGGCGAGAACGGATGCGATAGGTGAAAAATGACGGTGTAATCGTCCGGCGTCTCGATGGTGTCCACCGCCTCAATGTAATGCGCCCGGGGGCACCCCACGTCGGGATCCCTGACCCGTTCCAGCGAGTATTTCACGTCGGCCGAGGTCATCTCGCGCCCGTTGTGGAATGTGACGTCGCGCCGCAGGTTAAACACGTAAGTGAGCGGATCCGGGATCTCGTAAGATTCCGCCAGACACGGCACGATTTCCATCTCCGGTGTATAGCGCAGTAGGCCCTCGTATACCTGCTCCCAGATCAGGGAGGAAGAGTAGGAGGAACTTGCGAAGATGTCCAGGCCAGCGACATCAGCTTGGATGGCGACCTTCAAAACTCCTCCGTATTTGGGTTGCTCTGCCTCCGCCGCCGGTGCCTCGGCGCCGGGGATGAGCAGCTTCCAACCAGGATGAATCAGATTGGGGTCATCAATGCTGGCGAAGCTGGAATCTTCCCCATGTTTGGCGTTGGTGGCAGCGACGATGGCATGGTAGGCTGGGCCGTTGCCCAGGTACTTCTCCGCCAGGGTCCAGAGGTTGTCGCCTAGCTTAACCGTGTAGGTCAACTCCTCCTGAGCGAGAACTTCCGCCGCTGGCGGAGCAGCGCTGACCGCGCTCACTCCCAGGGTCAGTAGTATTGCGAAAACTAAGATCAAATTGATAGATGTCCTCTTATTAAGCATTTGCTTTCTCCTATTTAGTTTTGATTTTTCTGAAGGAATCTGGCTTTGGGACACTTTCTGTACGGAGCATCCCCTATTAACTCAGCAGAATTCGATAGATCACCTCCTTAATACGACACGAGCTCTCACGGAGAGTCCGCGAGAGCATCGTATACTCCTAAGGCGTTCGCCCCCCATAACTTCTCCTTCTGTGACGCACTGAGGTGGGCAAATCGCACACGGGCCATCTCAAACTCTTGATCGTAGATAGGACTGCGACTGGCGAAGAGCACCCGTTCCTCTCCGACCTCAGTCGTTATCTCTTCGAGAAAGTCTTCGCGATACGTACCCGCTGTCTGGATGACGACGTTGGGACAAGCCTCTAGCATGAGCCTGGCTTCGAATTGCAGCATGCCGCTGATGTTGATTTGAGCTCCGTTGCAGGCAACGAACTTCACCGCAGTGAACTGGGATGCAAGATCGCGTACCTGTGTTGGATGAGACACCCGCAAATGTCCGGCGTTCAGCACGACTGGTTTGTCGTAACGACTGACCTCCTGCAGCACTGGAAACACAACTTCGTCGTTGGTCTGAAAGTTCTCTTCCCAGGGATCCAAATAGAGGCCGCATGCCCCAAGCTCTTCAAAGCCCCGTTGTACCTCGGCGACTGCCGCTTCGCCCTGCCACGGATCAACGCGACACAGACCCCAGAACTGATCGGGGTACTTCTGGACAGCCTCGGCCACGAACTCGTTCATGGGGGCAAGGTGGTAGCCACGTGGCTTAACTGGTACAAGGACTGCTTTTTCAATCCCCAAGCGGTCCATATTGGCGCGGATCTCCTCGAGCGATTGCCCGTAGCCGAACAGGCACGAGCCCAAATAGACGTGTGCATCTATAATCATGGCAAGTCTCTGAGATTTCCAAACCGGGCTGACAAGACCCCGTAGAGCACGTTAACAAC
>CAYMKL010000019.1:0-73351 GCA_964390805.1 uncultured Anaerolineae bacterium
AGAATCGGAGGTATCTTAACTCAAAAGCGCCAATGACACAAATGCGGTTGTAGTACTAAGAAGTGGTGATGTCAAATCGAATGTTGGCGGCTTCTAGCTCGCGCATCAGCCTGTCGAACAGCGGGCCAGTGATGACCTGCTCCGGCGACAGCAGGCCCGTGGCCTTCAGGTCGCCGCGCGCGATCATGCGGGCCACGATTGCCCCGGTGAAGGCCGTGGTACGGGCCATTGACGTAAAGCCCAGCCGCTCATCGTAGCGATCCACCATCTCAGTCTTGTACCTTTGCCTGCGTCCATCCTTTTCCCCCACCACCTCCACGCGAAAGACGGTGATGTCCCTATCGCCCTCTTCCGGCCTGACGTGGGGATAGAGCAGCGCGTCGAGCAATCTCTTGGGCACGACGGGCACGCCATCCACCTCCACTGGCTCCTGGCTCAGCAAGCCCATCTCCTTGAGCACCGTCACCTTGGCCGCGTAGCCCGGCCAGCGAACGGTTTTCTGCGTGCCAACTCGCAGGTTCTTTAGGACAGCCAATTCCAGCAGCCACGGCATGAAGCCCTCGTGCCAGGCCTCGCATTGGCCCACGCCAGGGAAGATCACGGTCTCGACGCCAGAGTAGCGAGCCACCGGCTTGAGTTGCCCATCCTCGACGACGAGGCCGTCGCTTTCGCGCAGCGGCAACTGCCGCCCGCCAAAGACGATCTTGTAGCCCAACGGCGGGGTTGGTTCTTCTGGAATGCCGCCACACTTGATGTGCAGTTGGTCCACGCGACCGAGCTTCTCGGCCAGGTGGCGAGCCATGATCTCGGTGAGGCCCGGCTCCACGCCGCAGGCCAGGATGACGAGATTCCCTGCGGCTTCCACCTCCTGCCTGAGTTCCGGCACCTGGCTGCTGTCGGGACGGGTCAGATCCACGTGGGGGATGTTGGCCCGCGATGCCGCCCGGATAGCCAGCGGGCTGGCCGACCTGGGAAGAGCGCCGATGCTGACGTCGAAGCCGGCCATCAACTCGGCTGCCGCTGCCTGGTCGCGCAAGTCGAGTAGAATGGTAGATAGCTTCTCGCTCCCTTTCATTCCTGCCAGCTTTCTGGCGCAGGCGTCCAGTTGTTGTTGGTTCAGATCGCAAACCACGACTTGTGACACTTCGGGATCAGACATGGCGTTAAACGCCGCGCCTGGCCCCATGAGACCACTGCCCAAGACCAGAATCTTCATCGGTAGAGTATGCCTCCGTGCGTAGAGGTTTTCTACGCCTCTCAGTTTCGCCTTTCGTTTGAACCGCTGATCCCGCTGAAACCGCTGATCTCGCTGAAACCTCTGAGACCGCTGAAGTCCCTTTCAGCGTCTCAGCGATTCAAGCAAACAACACCTTCCTCAACTCCCTCAGCCTCTCCACGCCCTTCACCTCGTGGGCGAAAAGGGGAAGGGTGATGATCTCCATCGTCTGTCCATATTCGTCGGCCAGCAGATTGATGTACGGGGTCTGCATTTCCTTTCTGATATGGTGGAATTCGCAGTCGGGATTCTTGATGACGTTGTTGATGATCAGGTAGTGGATGGGGAGGCCGTATCTCTCGAATTCCCCCACCAGTCGCCTGGCCTGATACACGCCCAGGGCCTCGGGAATGGTGACCAGGATGAATTCTGTGTTGTTGGGATTCCTCATGAAGTCTGTCACCTCTTTGGCCAGGGCCTTCCAACTGTCTATCAGCTCCAGAAAAGGGACCTTCTTCAGTTTGAAGGTATCGCGAACCTCGAAGTAGAACTTGGGCGCCATGCGGAGGTGCTTCAGGAACTTGTACGGCAGGTCCAGGAGGCGCAGGGTGTCCCCCGCCGGAGCCGTGTCCCAAACGATGAGGTCGTAGCGTCCATCCTTGACCCGCTCCAGGATGTAGTCTAGCATGAACTCCTCCTGGATGCCCGGCGCTATGGCGACGTAATCTATGACCTCATCGTACCCCATATCTATCAGGGAAGCAGCAGCCTCGTACACCTCCGGCCCGAATTTCTCCTTCCATCTCCTCATCACCTCGTCGGGGGATATCTCCAGCGCGTAGAGGTTTTCCATGCCTTTCACCGGCTTTTCCGTTGCCCCTACTTCCATCTCGAAAATGTCAGACAGGGAGGGGGTGAGGTCGCTGGAGATGATCAGCGTCCTCCTGCCGGTCGAGGCGTAGTGGAGGGCTGTGGTGGCAGAACAGGTGGTCTTGCCCACTCCTCCTTTTCCTCCGAACATGAGGACGCGCTTGTTGGTGTGATCCAGTTCTGAAAGAGACATCAGGCTTCGCTAACTCCTCTCTGGTGTGTCTGGTGTTGTCGCGGATACAAGACCGCTCTGAGGGGATCCCTTCGACGGGCTCAGGACAAGTGCCAAATCCCCGCTTGGGGCCTGGATCGCCAGATCCAGGCCGAGCAGAATTGGCACCTGGCTTCGGGCCTGATTTTACCATATATTGCCCCAAATCGCAATAATCCTGGCCGGTTCTTCCAGGATCCGTGGAGCAAAGGGCTCAAGACTGATCACTGATTACTGATCACTGGTAACTGGCAAGTTTTGCCCACTAGCCCAAAATGTGATACAATCACCTTGGGGGTAGAGTCATGGAAAGACTAATCTTCATGGGCACACCGCATTTTGCAGTGCCCGTCTTGAAGGCATTGATCGGACGATACGAGATCGCGAGCGTGGTCACCCAGCCCGACCGGCGGGCGAAACGGGGCCGCAAGTTAGAGGCGTCACCGGTGAAGGTGGTGGCCCTGGCCCATGATCTCCCAGTGTTGCAGCCGCCCAGCCTGCGACGCCCTGACGCCGCGGCCGAGCTTAGGGCCTTGGCGCCTGATGTGATCGTCGTGGTGGCTTATGGCCAGATACTGCGAGCCGAGGTACTGAACATCCCTCCCAGGGGCTGCATCAACGTCCACGCTTCGCTCCTGCCCAAGTACCGGGGAGCAGCCCCGGTCTCCGCTGCCATTCTGGCCGGTGAGGAGGAAACAGGGGTGACCATCATGCTGATGGATGAGGGGATGGACACCGGGCCTATCCTGTCCCAAGCCACCTGCCCCATATCCTCTCAGGATACGCGGGAGTCGCTGAGCGCGAGGCTAGCTCAGTTGGGGGCTGATCTGGTGGTGGACAATCTGCCCTGCTGGCTGGCGGGTGGGGTCGAGCCTCGGCCTCAGGATCACAGCCAAGCCACCTACTGCCGCATCATCGCCAAGGAGGACGGCCTGATAGATTGGTGCCGGTCGGCTGTGGAGATCTGGCGGCGCAGCCGGGCTTACTACCCCTGGCCCAGCACCTACACGTACTGGCGAGGCAAGCTGCTCAAGGTGCTCAGAGCCGAGGCGTTGCCCCACTGGTCGGGCAAGGAGGATCCGGGACGGGTGATGGCTCTGGATGAGGGTCTGGCTGTTGCCACGGGGGAGGGAGCTTTGCTTCTGGGTGAAGTGCAGTTGGCGGGCAAGAGGGCCGTGAGTGCCCAAGACTTCGCCAGAGGGCAGAGGGGTTTTGTGGGTTCGGTGTTGGGTGGGGAGGCTAGCAGCAAATGAAGAGGAGAATCTGGGCATTATCGGCGCTTATGGCTTCTGCTCCTGCTGGATCGCCAGATCCAGCAGGCTGGCGGCGGCAGGCAACCGAAGGTTGCACGCAATCCGCCGCGAGCAATTACCTATTGAGATTAGCGACAGTGGTGATTCTGGCGGCGATGGTCACGATAGGTTGTGCTCTGGCCCTGGCCAGTCTAACGGTTGAAAGAAGTGAACCCCAAGTGAGCGGGGTCTTTGAGATCGAATCTCCTGGCTTCCCCTCCGCGCAGTACGAGCCCAGGGGCGAGAGCGAGCTCGTCGAGAAGGGGCCAGGCACGCAGACGGATAAGACCGCGAGGGGTAGCAGGCTTATCTTCCCTTGGGTGATCATAGGGGAAGCTGAGTTGATCGAAGAGGAGAAGACCTTTCTACCACTGTTCACCAAATCCGGAGGGTTCTGTGGCAATCGCGTCGTCAGGACTGGCGACAAGCTCACTTTCAATGGCCAGAAGATTCGGTTGATAGGTATGAACGTGGCCTATATCCTCGAAGAATGGTTCCCGGAGAGCGAGTGGGAGGAAATGCTCTCCTTCCTGTCTCGATCTGGGAACACCGTTCGCATCCCCGTTTTCCCTGAGCATGCGCGGGACCTCGATCGGGTGGAGCGGTTGATCCGCCTGGGTGGCAAGTACGGCCTGAAGTTCATTATCGTCCTCGAGGGTTACATGGCGGCAGACTATCCCACCAAGAGCGAAGCCTGGTTTCATTCGGGATACAGGGACGAATACATGGATCACCTGAAAAGCGTGGTCACCAGGCTCAGGAACTACCCTGAGGTGGCCTTGTGGCAGTTGATGGGGGAGCCCAGTTGTGCTCCTGAGGGAGGGACGCGGTCTTGCTACAACTCGCTGGTCGAGTGGGCCAGGGTAGCTTCTGAGGAGATAAAGGAGCTAGATCCCTGCCGGCCCGTGGCTGTGGGGATGATCTCCGTCGGGGGGTATCAGCCTCATGAGGAAGTGGCCTGGCGCAAGATGCACACTTTCCCCTCGATTGACGCCGTGACCGTCCACATCTGGACCAACGTCTGGTACGAGCGGGAGTTGAGGATCGCTGACGAGCTGAACCTGCCCGTTCTCTACACCGAGGTCTACCATCGGGCGTACAAAAAGAATGGTCGCCTCCTGCACGAAGGAATCCTGGAGGAAAGGGTGCCCATTATCGAGGACTTCATGCAGCGATCCTTCGAGGCGGGAGTGGACGGCATCATCCTCTGGCAGTACATCCACCAGGGCTATTGCGGGGAGCTGGATTACGATCAGAGTGACCCCGTTTGGAAGGTGCTTCAGGCTTTTTCAGGCGAGTAACGAGGTAACAGGCAGTAAGGCAATGAGTAATGAGGTAATGGGTAACGAAGCAACAATGATTTGCGCCCTCACTCTGGAGGAGCTCAGCCCCCTGCTGCGGCACAGGCGGGTTTCGCCCGTCGAAGTGGCACGGGCGTATCTGGAGCGCATTGATGCCCTGGATGAGGCCCTCAATGCCTACATCACCGTGACCGGTGACCAGGCGCTGGCCGCTGCCCGTCGTTGCGAAGAGGAGATTCTGCGGGGCGACTACCGGGGGCCGCTGCATGGCGTCCCTGTGGCTCTCAAGGACCTGTACGACACGGCCGGGGTGCGCACCACGGCGGCCTCGAAGATCTACGCCCAGCGCGTGCCCGCCGAGGATGCCGCCAGCGTGGCCCGGCTGCGCGCTGCTGGCGCTGTCATCATCGGCAAGACCAACTTGCACGAGTTCGCCTACGGTGTGACCACGGATAGCTCGTTCTTTGGGCCGACGCGCAATCCGTGGGATGTGGAACGAGTGGCCGGGGGCTCTAGCGGCGGCTCTGGGGCCGCCGTCGCCGCCGGCCTCTGTGCGGCGGCCACCGGCTCGGACACTGGTGGTTCCATCCGCATCCCTGCCGCTCTCTGCGGCATTGTCGGACTCAAGCCCACCTATGGCCGCATCAGTTGCCACGGCCTGCTGCCCCTCTCCTGGACGCTGGATCATCCCGGCCCGATGACCTGCTCTGTGTACGGCGCGGCGGTCATGCTGGCGGCCATGGCCGGCTACGATCCTCGCGACCCCGCCTCAGCCGACGTGCCCGTTCCCAGTTACACCGCTGGCCTGCGCGACGGCGTGGCGAGCCCTGCCCTGAGCTTGTCGAAGGGCCTACTCATCGGCCTGGATTCCCAGTGGGCGCTCTCCGGGATTCACGAAGAGGTACGTGCTGCTTTTCAGGAGGCCCTGATGGTGCTCGAGGGTCTGGGGGCTGAGATCGTGGAGGTATCCGTCCCCCAGATCGAAGAGGGCATGCAGGCCGCCCTGACTATCCTGATGGCCGAGGCAACCGGCATCCACGAGGAGTTTCTCCGCACTCGTCCCGACGACTACCAGCCCGACGTTCACGCTCGGCTGGAGAAGGGCTTCCCCATCAGTGGCAGCGATTACGGGCGCGCCCGGCGCACTGGCGAGCTACTGCGCCGCGACTTCATCGTCTTGTTCCAGAAAGTGGATCTCTTGGCCACACCGATGTGCGGCATACCGGCGCCAAGGCTTGGGCAGCGGGAGGTGACCATCGGCGGAGAGATTGTTTCTGTGATGGCCCCCCTCACGCGCTACACGCGGGTCTTCAATCTGGCGGGGCTGCCGGCCATCTCCGTGCCCTGCGGCTTCTCATCCAAGGGGCTGCCCATTGGCCTGCAACTGGTGGGTCGAGTCTGGAACGAGGCCACGCTGCTGCGCGCAGCCTACGCCTACGAGGCGGCGACAGAGTGGACACAGCGCCGCCCGTCGCTATAGCAATTCGGACTACTTTCTTACCAATTCATCAGAAACTTCGGACATCCTTAGGTGTTATAATATACGTACGAAAGAGTGGAGGCAAGGCACATTTCGTTGCTTTGTGACCTAATGCAAAGCCATGCGCAGAGATTTGACAATCCCCGCAGAGCGATTCTTGATCCGTTGATACTGAGATAGCCTGGAACATGTGGCTTTTCTTCGTTTGACAAGTACTTCTATTTGTGCTACAATAGTGCCGTAGTTTCTTCAACCGCCTCAAGTTTGATTCAATCAGGAGACAAGGACGTGCTTATCCTCATTGTTCGTTGTCCCGATTTGCTGGCTTCCCCTTTCAACTCAAAGAGTGTAGTCATTTGACACCAAGATGGAGCCTTTGCTGGCCCTGCCTTGGTGTTTTTTGTTGGCAACTGCTGGCCCTGCTCGATAGTATCCACAAGAGGCCGGGCCACCATAGGGGTCAGCAGTGATGGTCCCCGTCGGCATGCCGATGGTGGCGGAAAATGCGAAAGGAGGTGATGGCCACAAACAGGTGAGCAGGATCGAGTGGGCGTTCGCAAGTAGTTCGCCTAAACACATTAGAGCTATTCTGAAAGGAGAGAACAAAAATGGGTGAGTTCATAGGTGAGGTCTTCGGGACCTTTATCCTGATTCTGCTGGGTGATGGCGTGGTGGCCAACCTTGTCACGGCCCCCCGCCTGGCTCCAGAGGGCTACGACTGGAACACGATAACCATTGGGTGGGCCTTCGCGGTGGTGGTCGCCGTGTACATTACCGCTGGTGTCTCCGGCGCGCACATCAACCCGGCGGTTACCATAGCCTTGGCCGTGAAGCGCGGCTTCTCCTGGGCCAAGGTCGTTCCCTACATCGTTGCGCAGATGATCGGCGCTTTCCTGGGCGCGCTGGGGGTGTACCTGTGCTACCAGGGCGCTCTGGTGGCGGCCGGCATGCCCAACGTCTGGTGCACCGGACCAGGCGCCAATATCTCGCTGCTTACTGCCTTCATCTGCGAGGTGTTCGGCACGGCTGTGCTGCTGTGGGGCGTCCTGGCCAGTGGCGACGCGAAGAACCTGGCCCCCGGGGCCAACCTCGGTGGGCTCTTCGTGGGCTTCACTGTTCTGGCGGTCGGCCTGAGCTTGGGCGGCCCCAGCGGCTACGCTATCAACCCTGCCCGTGACCTCGGCCCCCGCGTCTTCGGTCTCTTGGTAGGTACCACGGGTCTCTTTAGTGGCCTCTACTGGCTGGTGGCGCCTATCATTGGGCCTATCGTCGGCGGCGTCATAGGCGTCTATACCTACGACTTCTTCGTTACCCCCTACTTGTCAGACTAGGCAACTGGGTAGCAAGCCAATAATTGATTGTCCAACGGGAGGGGAGCGAGGGGTAGCCCTCTCCTCCCCTCCCACTTTGCCTTTAGAAGCGAAAGGAGACAAGATTTACTATGAAGAAACTGATCAACAAGCCCGAAGATGCAGTCAAGGAAGAACTGGAGGGTCTGGCCCTGGCTTATCCGGACATAATCAAGGTCCACTTCGAGCCTGACTTCGTCTACCGGGCTGATGCTCCGGTTCAGGGCCAGGTGGCCATCGTCTCCGGCGGCGGCAGCGGCCACGAGCCGATGCACGGCGGCTTGGTGGGCCTGGGGATGCTTAGCGCTGCTTGCCCCGGCCAGGTTTTCACCTCACCTACCCCGGATCAGATGTTGGAAGCCACCAAGATGGTTGATGGTGGGGCAGGGGTGTTACACATCGTCAAGAATTACACCGGCGACGTCATGAACTTCGAGATGGCGGCCGATATGGCCCGCGAAGAGGGCATCAAGGTAGCAAGCATCCTGATAGACGACGACGCGGCCGTGAAAGATAGCCTGTACACCGCAGGCAGGCGCGGCGTGGGCACCACGGTGCTGGCGGAGAAGATCTGCGGCGCGGCGGCGGAAAAGGGCTGGTCTCTGGATAAGGTGGCCGACCTATGCCGCAAGGTCAACATCAACGGCCGCAGCATGGGCATGGCTCTTACCTCCTGCACGGTGCCCATGGCTGGCAAGCCCACCTTCGATCTGCCCGAGGACGAGATGGAGATCGGCGTCGGCATCCACGGCGAGCCGGGCCGGAAGCGGATGAAGCTCCAGACCGCCGATGAGATCACTGAGATGCTGGCGCTGGGCATCATTGATGACCCGGCCTACACGCGCACCATCCGCGAGTGGGACGAGGGCGCGGGCGAGTGGGTCGACGTCGAGCTGGTAGACCCGCCACTGAAGGCGGGCGATCAGGTGCTGGCCTTCGTCAACAACATGGGCGGTAGCGCGGCCATCGAGCTCCCCATCGTCTACCGCAAGTTGCACGAAATCTGCGAGAAGAAGGGGCTGAAGATCGTCCGCAATCTAATTGGCGCGTACATCACCTCCCTGGAGATGCTGGGCTGCTCCATCACCCTGCTCAAGATGGACGATGAGTTGATCGAGCTGTGGGATGCTCCGGTTAAGACTATTGGCATGCGCTGGGGGATGTAGCGAGTTGGAAATTGGAAGTTGGAGATTGGAGGTTGGAAATCCAACATCCAACTTCCAACTTCTGATTTCTAGCAAAGGAGGCAAGGCTTTTCAAACATGATGACCAAAAGTCAGGTGCTGAAGTGGCTTGAGACTACGGCTGCGGTGATCGAAGAGAACAGGCAGTATCTCACCGATTTGGATTCGCCCATCGGCGACGCCGATCACGGCATCAACATGGATCGAGGCTTCAAGAAGATAGTGAGCAAGCTGCCTGGTGTGGAGGAAAAGGACATAGGTGCCATTCTTAAGACGTCCGGGATGGCCCTCATCACCAGTGTCGGTGGGGCAGGGGGGCCTTTATATGGCACCTTGCTCATGGATGCGGGGAAGGCTGTGCCGGGCAAGATGGAGCTCTCCGATGATGATCTGGTCACCCTTCTTGCTGCCGGCTTGAAGGGGGTGATCAGGATAGGGAAAACCAACCTGGAGGACAAAACCATGGTGGATGCCCTCCACCCCGCCGTGGAGGCCCTCAAGAAGGCCGTTGCCGATGGCAAGAGTACCGTGGAGGCCCTTCACCTGATGACGGATGCCGCCTACGAGGGGATGAAAGCCACTATCCCCATGCTGGCCAGGAAGGGCCGCGCCAGTTACGTGGGGGAGCGCAGCATTGGCCACCAGGACCCAGGGGCGACTTCTTCCTACTTGCTTCTGAAGACGTTGACCGAGACTGTCGAGGCCGAAGGCCAAACTTCGTTTGGCACATCAGCCTAGCTAGTCCGAGTTGCCCTCTACATTGCGATACTGATAACAGAGCTTTTTGTGCTAGGGACTTCGAGAGGAGGTGATAAGAAAGAGAGAAGACACAAGACACACCATTCCGTAACCAAAGTATCACAAAATAAACACAAGACAAAGGAGTAAGTGTAAATGGGAAAGAAATACGCAGCAGCAGTAGACCAGGGTACGACCAGTACCCGCTTCATGATCTTTGACCACGCAGGGCAGGTGGCCGGCGTGGATCAGATGGAGCATGAGCAGATTTACCCGCAGGCTGGCTGGGTCGAGCACGATCCGATGGAAATCTGGGCCCGCACCCAGGACGTGGTCAAGGGCGGGTTGGAGAAGTCGGGAGTCAAGGCTGAGGAGATTTCGGCTATTGGCGTGACCAACCAGCGCGAGACCACCGTCGTGTGGGACAAGAACACCGGCAAGCCCTACTACAACGCCATCGTGTGGCAGTGCACCCGCACCAAGGACATCTGCGACGAGCTGGCCGAGATTGGCGGCCAAGATATGTTCCGCCCCCAGGTCGGGTTGCCCTTGGCTACCTACTTCTCCGGCCCCAAGATCTCGTGGATCCTGGACAACGTGGCTGGCGTTCGCGCAGCGGCCGATAAGGGCGATGCCATCTTCGGCAACATTGACACCTTCGAGATCTGGTGGCTGACCGGCGGCCCCAACGGTGGTGCGCACGTCACCGACGTCAGCAATGCCAGCCGCACCATGCTCATGAACCTGAAGACCCTGGACTGGGATGAGGAGATCCTGGACATCATGCGGATTCCGCGCCAGATGTTGCCGGAGGTCCGCCCCTCGAGCGATCCCAACGTCTGGGGCTACACGCCCGCGGATGGCCCGTTTGGTGCAGCCATCCCGGTGTGCGGTGACCTGGGCGACCAGCAGGCCGCTCTCGTAGGCCAGACCTGCTACAGCCCTGGTGAGGCCAAGAACACCTACGGCACCGGCTGCTTCATGTTGCTGAACACCGGTACCAAGCCCGTGCCCAGCGAGAGTGGCCTGCTGACCACGTTGGGCTACAAGTTTGGCGACGCGCCAGCCGTGTACTGCCTGGAAGGCTCTATCGCCATCACCGGCGCGCTGGTGCAGTGGCTGCGAGACAACCTCAACTTCTTCGAGAAGTCGTCGGAAGTCGAAGCTCTGGCCAATACGGTTGAGGACAACGGCGGCATCTACTTCGTGCCCGCCTTCTCTGGCCTCTTCGCGCCCTACTGGAAGAGCGACGCCCGAGGCGTGGTCGTCGGCTTGACCCGCTTCGTCAACAAGGGCCACTTCGCCCGCGCCGCGCTGGAGGCCACCGCCTACCAGACCCGCGAGGTGCTGGACGCGATGAACATCGACTCCGGCGTGGACCTCACGGCCCTCAAGGTGGACGGCGGCATGGTCTTCAACGAGACCCTGATGCAGTTCCAGGCCGACATCCTGGGCGTGCCCGTCATTCGCCCGACGGTGGCCGAGACCACCGCGCTGGGTGCGTCCTACGCCGCTGGTCTGGCCGTCGGCTTCTGGAACAACACCGACGAGCTGCGCGAGAACTGGGGTGTGGACAAGACCTGGGAGCCCAAGATGGACGCGGACACCCGCGCCAAGCTCCACGAAGGGTGGCTCAAGGCCGTCACCCGCACCTTCGATTGGGTGTAGTAGGAACGCCTACGCCTGAGCATGTTCCCCACTGACGAATAAGGGGAAAGGGGGGAATTGGGAGAGCAGCACAGCCTCCCAATTCCCCCTTTGCTGGATTGTAGGTGAGTGTTCACCTCCACCCCAACCCTCCCCCTGCAAAGGGAGAGGGCGTGAACGATTCCCCCCTCCCTCCCAGGGAGGGGATGGGGGAGGGTATGAATACGAACAAGGGCAGGGAGAAAAGTGCATATCATAGTTTGCCTTAAACAGATCATTGACCCAGAAATCGCCCCTAGCGAGTTCCAGATTGACCTGGTCCGCAAGGAGCAAATTCGGGGGAAGCACGCTCTGGTTATCAGTATCTTTGACGAGAACGCCCTCGAGGTAGCCGTGCAGGTCAAGGAGAAAACGGGCGGAAAGGTGACGGCTGTGACCATCGCTGGCGAGGAAGGAGGCGAAGCCCTACATTCAGCCCTGGCTATTGGGGCGGACGAAACTGTTCTCCTGTCCGATCCCGCCTTCTCTGACCTAGACTCCTTTGGGAAAGCTCGCGTCCTGGCAGCAGCCCTGCGAAAGCTCGGCGAGTTCGATGCGGTGCTTTGCGGCAGGCAGGCGGGGGATGTAGAGCTGGGTGTCACCGGGCCGTTCCTGGCGGAAGAGCTCGGTCTTCCCAGTATCGCTTTGGTGGCCAACATTGAGCCCGATAGTGATAAGGTACGCCTGAGACGACCAGTGGAGAGTGGGTGCGAAATCCTGGAAGCTCCTGTGCCTTTCCTGGCTACTGTTACCAACGATGAAAGCAACGTGCCGCGCCTCCCCACTGTCAGGGCCATCAGGAAAGCGGTGAGGACACCGGTTCCTGTGTGGACGGCTGAGGATATCGGGATGGAGGCCGAGCCGGAGGCAGCCAAAATCGAGCTACACGAGCTATTCATCCCAAAGCGAGAGGTGCGATGCGAATTCATTGAGGGTGAGTCCGGTCCGGAGAAGGGGGAAGGCTTGGCTCTGCGGCTTAGGGAACTGACGCTCATCTAGTTGGAGATTAGAGATTGAGGGTTGGAGGTTGGTCTTCTAACTTCCAACATCCAACTTCTAACTTCTAACGTGACTACTCAGCCTACCCTCCCGCAGGTTGCTCTTGGCGGTCTGGGTATCCGAGCATTTGCCTGCAGTGAGCGTTTTGCCCTATACTGCCAACCAAACCTGCGGGAGGGTGAGTAGTCACCTTCTAACTTCTAAGGAGATAGGATGACAGGGATATTGGTATTTTCTTTGGCCTCGGCTGAGGGGCTTCCTGGCTCAAGCCTGGAGCTTGTGGCGGCGGCTGGACAGTTGAGGGAGAAGTTGGGGGATGGGATCGTCCAGGTCACGCTCTTGGGGCCAGATGCGGAAAGCTACGCCGAGACGCTGATCCACCACGGGGCTGATGAGGTCTTCGTTGCCAGCAGCCCCGAGTTGCAAGGCTATAGGACAGAGCCCATACTGGCGGCGTTAGAAGCAGCTATCAGGCAGGTATCTCCTGGTGTGATCCTCTTCCCAACCGATACGGTAGGAGGGGTAGTCGCTCCCCAGCTCGCCTACCGGCTAGGGGCTGGGATCGTCACCGATTGCGTGGGGTTTGAGGTGGATGCCGAGTCTGGGCAAATCCGCTGGCTTCGCCCTGTGTACGGCGGCAAGGCTATGGCCTACATGGTGGCTAAAGGCCCGGTGCAGATAGCGACGTTTCGGCAGCGGGCGTTTGAGCCTTTGCCAGAAGATACTTCACGCCAGGGGAAGATACAGGCTTTGGACCTTGAACTGGAGCCGGCCATGGCTCGAGTGTCGCTGGTGGAGGAGGTGCGGGAGGAAGTCGAGGGGATCAGCCTGGACGAGGCCGAGGTCGTTATCGGGGGGGGGAGGGGCATTGGAAATCTGGAGGCGTTCTCTGAGTTGGAGACTCTGGCGGAGATCCTGCAAGGCGCCGTGGGAGTTTCGCGCCCCCCTGCGGATTCGGGCTGGGTAGCCCACGGTAAGCTCATCGGCCAGACGGGGAAGATCGTGAGCCCCAACCTGTACATCGCCATCGGCATCTCCGGCGCTCCTCAGCACATGGCGGGCATCTCTGCGGCCAAGACCATCGTGGCCATCAACAAGGACGAGGATGCACCTATCTTTAAGGTAGCCCACCTGGGCGTGGTGGATGACTGGCGACAGGTCGTGCCGGCGCTGATCCGGGCCTGTCGCGAGTTGGTGGGTGAATGAACAAACAGACAGGAGGAAAACGATGAACCTGGAGACACAAGTGGTGGTGATCGGCGGAGGAGCGACCGGCACGGCTGTGCTGCGCGACCTGACGATGCGGGGCTTCAAAGCCATGCTGTTCGAGCGGGGCAACCTCTCCGAAGGCACAACGGGCAACTTCCACGGCCTGCTACACAGCGGTGGTCGCTACGCGGTGAAAGACAAGCCCGCGGCGGTGGAGTGCATTGAAGAGAACGAGATCCTGCGTCGCATCGTCCCGCAGGCGATTGAGGACACAGGTGGGTTCTTCATCACTCTCGATGACGACGACGAGGCATTTCTACCCATTTTCCTGGACGGCTGCGCTGAGGTGGGCATCCCGACCGAGGTGATCTCTGGCGAAGAGGCTCGCCGCCTGGAGCCAGCCCTTTCGCCTGAGGTGCGGCAAGCGGCAACCGTGCCCGACGGTAGCATTGATGGCTGGGACCTGTGCACAGGCGCTGTGGCTTCGGCCAAAGAGTACGGCGCGCGAACCTTCCTCTATACCCCAGTGGTGGACATCCTGCGCGAGGGCGACCGGGTGGTTGGCCTAAAGGCGGTAGACCATAGCACCGGCGACGAGTACATCGTGCACGCCGATTACGTGGTTAGCGCCACCGGCCCCTGGGCGGGCAAGGTGGCGAGGCTGGCTGGCATTGAGGTCCCAATGGTCCCTAACAAGGGCACCATGGTCGTCCTGGATAGCCGCCCCGTGAAGCGGGTCATTAACCGCTGTCGCAAGCCTGCCAATGGCGACATCATCGTCCCCGTGGGTACCACTATCGTGCTCGGCACTACCTCCGTGGATATCGAGGACCCCGACGAGTACTCCATCGAGGAATGGGAAGTGGACCTGATGCTGGATGAAGGTATCAAGATGGTGCCTATGATTGAGGACATGCGCCTACAACGTAGCTTCGTTGCCGTGCGTCCCCTGTACGAGCCTCCTACAGAGGCAGAGGAGGAAGCAGAGGAAGGAAGGGAAGTCAGCCGGGCGTTCTACGTCCTCGACCACGAGCAACTGGACGGTGTGGGTGGTTTCATCACCATCACCGGCGGCAAGCTGACTACCTGCCGCTTGATGGCCGAGAAGGTAGTTGATCTGGTCTGTGCCAAGGCGGGGATTGACGCGCCCTGCCGCACCCCCCTGGAGCCACTGCCCACAGGGTAGCTATACCGTTTGGGTAGCTGTTCAGCCTATGCTCCCGCAGCTTGCTCTTGTCGGTCTGGAAGTTCGACCATTTGCCCGGAATCTGCATCATTGGCGCGGAGGGCCGCTTCACGCTAACTTTGTGGCCCTCTGTGCACAGATTGGGAAGTGATAATGATGAATGAAATGTACGACGTGATCATCATCGGGGCTGGCGTGGTAGGATGTATGATCGCCCGCTTTCTCTCTCGATACGAGCTCGACGTTTTGTTGATCGAGAAGGAAGCGGACGTTGGCATGGGGGCCAGTTCGGCCAACACAGCCATTGTCCATGCCGGTTACGACCCAGTACCAGGCAGTCTCAAAGCCGTGATGAACGTTGCCGGTAACAAGATGTGGGACACGCTGGCTGGTGAGTTGGATTTTCCATTTGAACGCCGAGGTGACTACGTCGTAGCTATCGGCGAGGAGGAGCTGCCCAAGCTGGACGAGCTGTGGGAGGCTGGGGTGAAGAACGGCGTACCTGGGATGCGGATGATCTCCGGCGATGAGGTTCGCCGCCGCGAGCCCAACATCAACCCCGATGTCAGCGGCGCGCTGTGGGCCTCTACAGGCGGGATTTGCGATCCCTTTGCCGTGGTTGTCGCAGCGGCCGAGAACGCGGTGATGAACGGTGTGACCCTGATGCTGGAGACTGCCTTCGAGGACTTTGCGATTGAGGGCAACGGATCTTCGGCAAGCTCAGGACGGCGCATCGTGGGCGTGAAGACGAACCGTGGCACCTTTGGCTGTCGCTGGGCCGTCAACAGTGCGGGGCTGTACTCCGACGTGGTGATGCATAAGGCTGGCCTGCGCCCTGAGTTTAAGATCACCCCACGCAGGGGCGAGTACTACATCTTCGACCGAGCCGAAATCACCGTTAATAACGTTCTGTTCCCGGTGCCTACACCTGTCAGCAAAGGCATCCTGGTCACGACTACCGTCCATGGCAACACCATCATCGGGCCCAATGCCCAGAATATCGAGGATAAGGAAGACCGCGCGGTGACCCGCGATGGCTTGGATGAAGTCTCGCAGGGGGCGCTCAAGTTGGTGCCCAAGCTGCACCTGCGGCATGCGATTGCCGTCTTCGCCGGGTTGCGCCCCGGTGGCAATGCGCCTTGCAAGACCCCCGGGGTGAACTATACGGGCGACTTCATTATCGAGATACCAGAGGAGGTGCTTGGCTTCGTCAACCTGGGCGGCATCGAGTCACCGGGCCTGGTTTCCTCGCCGGCCATCGCCCAGCGAGTAGTGGAGATGCTCAAGGACGCTGGGGAGAAGCTGGAGGGAAAGCGGGACTGGGATCCCATCCGCCCGGCGAGACCTCGTTTCCGTGATATGTCCCCCGAGGAGCAGAAAATCCTGATCCGTAACGACCCCCGCTACGGACGCATCGTCTGCCGCTGTGAGAGTGTGACTGAGGGGGAAATCGTGGCCGAGATACACGCCCCGATTCCAGCCCGCAACTACGACGCCATTAAGCGCCGCACCTGGTTGGGCACTGGACGCTGCCAGGGAGGCTTCGATACTCCGCGCGTGGTGGAGATCCTGGCCCGCGAGTTGGGCGTCTCACCGCTCGAGGTGACTAAGAAGGGGCCCGGCTCAGAGTTCCTCTTCCGACCCACCAAGGACGTGGAGGGGTAGAGATGTTGAAGCAGAAATACGACGTGATAGTCATCGGCAGCGGCCCGGCAGGTCTGGCCGCAGCCATCGAAGCAAAGAAGACGGGCGCTGAAGATGTGTTGATCATAGAACGGGCGAAGGAACTGGGCGGCATCCTTCAGCAGTGCATACACAACGGGTTCGGGTTGGAGATTCTCAAAGAAGACCTTCCTGGCCCTGCCTATGCCCAACGTTACATTGATGAGGTCGAACAACTGGGTGTGGAGACCCTTCTCGACGCCATGGTGCTGGACGTTTCCCCCAACCGACACGTCTATGCCATCAGCAAGTGGTCGGGGTTTGCAGAACTGGACGCGCGAGCCATCGTGTTGGCCATGGGCTGTCGCGAGCGCACCCGCGCTCAGATTCGCCTCCCCGGCACCCGGCCAGCAGGCGTGTACACGGCTGGCACCGCTCAGCGCTTCGTGAACATCGAGGGCTACATGCCCGGCAGTCGCTTCGTCATCCTGGGCTCCGGCGACATCGGGATGATCATGGCCCGCCGCCTGACCTTTGAGGGAGCCAAAGTGGAGCGCGTGCTGGAGATCATGCCCTTCCTCACTGGGCTGACGCGCAATTACGTGCAGTGCCTGCTCGACTTTGACATCCCCCTACAACTGCGCCACACTGTCAGCCGCATCCTGGGCAACAGTCGCGTGGAGGCGGTGGAGGCGGTTCAGGTAGATGACGATTGGCAGCCCATCCCTGGCACGGAGGAGATCATCCCCTGCGATACACTGCTCCTTTCCGTGGGCCTGATTCCGGAGAACGAGCTTTCCCGCCAGGCGGGGGTGGTCCTGGATCCGGTGACGGGCGGGCCCTTCGTGGATGAGGGCATGCAGACCAATGTGCCGGGCATCTTCGCCGCCGGCAACGTCGTTCATGTGTACGATCTGGTGGACTGGGTGACCGAGGCCGGTTTCGTGGCCGGGCGCAGCGCCGCCGAGTTCGCCATCGCCGAGCGAAAGCGTTTTGCTCACCAAGTCAAGCTACAACCAGGAGACAACATCCGCTACATCGTGCCGCACGTGATGGACAAGGAGAGCCTGGCGGAGTCGGATCAGCGGCTGCAGATGCGCGTAATCCAGCCCATTGAGGAAAAAGTGTGGGTGGAGGTGCTGGATGGCGAAGACCGGGTGACCCGCAAAGGAGAGCGCTACGTCCGTCCGGGAGAGATGGTCACTGTGAAGATTCCGCAGAAGGCCTACGATGCAGTGCAGAGGGCCGATACCCTCATCGTGCGAGTGGTGAGGCGTTGAAAGGGAATGTACCATGGCTGAAGAAACCACGAAGATGATCTGCATCACCTGCCCCGTGGGCTGCGCACTGGAGGTCACCCACGAGGGGGAGACCATCATCGGTGTAAAAGGCGATACTTGTAAGAGAGGGATAGATTACGCCGAGTCTGAGCTCACGGATCCGCGGCGGATGGTCACCAGCACAGCAAAGGTGCGAGCCGGTGTGCACCCCCTGGTGCCTGTATACACTGCTGCTCCTATCCCGAAACCATTGATCTTTGACTTGTTGGCCGAGTTGCGCAAAGTGGAACTACAGGCCCCCGTTGAGATGGGACAGGTCGTGTTGAAGAATGTCCTGGACACCGACATAGACGTACTGGCTAGTCGAAATCTGCCGGCTAAGTAGGGGAAGGAGCTGTGGGATGGAGGGAGGACTTCATAGACTCTGGATGGAACCATGACCAAAAGCAAGAAACGACGCAAGAAAAGGCAGCCTTCCAAGCAGGGTCAACAAGCCACGCCCAGCGCCAAGGATCAGGAACAACGGATCCGTGCATTTGACCGGATTCCGCTCTGGGGTTGGGTCTTGGTCTTCCTCGTGCCTTTGATCCTTAGCGAGTTCATGTTCTACCAGGCGGGCCGAACGGCCAGCATGGTCATCTTCCCGCTGGCCTGGATTGGCTTCTGGGCTGCCATGATGCAGCGGTCTGGGTGGTCGATCCTGAAGAAGCGGGAGGACAAGTGATAGGCCAACTTCGTTGGCACGTCGCTTGTCGCTTCTTGTGTCAATGTGCCTCGAATCAAGGCTGGGAGTCAATGGCGCTCCCAGCTTTTGTGTTTCATGGTGGAGAAGATGCGCTTGACTTCTCCGCCGATAGCGGGTAGAATTGTATTGAGTAATGAATTGATTGATGAACAGGGAGGTAGGAGATGGAACGAGTGGTAAGTGCTACTGAGGCTCGCATCCGCTTTGGCGAGTTGATGCGGTGGGCCGTGGAGAGCCAGCAGCCCGTCGTTGTGGAGCGGGGTGGAAGACCCCACGTTGTCGTGCTCTCCGTGGCCCAATACGAACGGCTGAAGACAGACAGGCAGGGCGAGGGCTGGCGGGAGGCATTGGCGCAAGCCGCCCGCGTACGAGCCAGGATAGCGGCTCGGCTAGATGGTCAGCCCCTGCCGCCATCCGAGGAGATCATCCGCCAGATGCGGGAGGAGCGAGATGAGCAGCTTCTCGATTTGCATTGATGCCAGTGTCGTTGTGCAGTTGGTGACCGGCGGCGCCTACGTGGCATTGATCACTGATCTGTGGACGGCGTGGCGTGAGACTCGGTGTGTGCTGATGGCGCCCACACTGTTGTACTGCGAGGTGACCAACGCCCTACATCGCTATGTCGTCCAAGGGTACCTATTGCCCGAGGAGGCAGCCGAGGCTTTGGATGCAGCTCTGGGATTAGACATAACTCTCCATGGTGATGCTGAGTTGTATCGACATGCCCTGCGCCTGGCTGAGCGCTTCTCGCTCCCGGCCACTTACGATGCTCACTACCTGGCTTTGGCAGAGCAACTGGGGGCTGAGTTCTGGACCGCTGACGGCAAGCTTGCCCGTGCGGTGCAGGCTGCCCTGCCGTGGGTGCGTCTGGTAGGGGAGTAAGCCTGGCGACCAGGGGAAAGGATCTCGTCGCATGATGAAGCACGAATTGAGATTCCTTTTCGGCGGATTGGCAGGTGCTTTGATCGCCACAGGGTGGTGGTTGTACGATGGCCGCCCGCGTGGACGCACCCCAAGCCTCGAAAGTCTCGATGATCCAAAAGTCGCACGAGCCTACGGGTGGGTGGCGACGTCGCCGCCCATGAGAGTGCTGCGCTGGTTCGTGGCAGACCGCGCCGTCGCCATGACCAGGCGTGGAGCAGCAGCGGACCTGGGATGCGGCCCAGGCCAGTTGGTCATCGAGTTGGCACGGCGGGCCCCCGACCTGCACGTGACGGGCATTGACCTGTCGGACGAGATGATAGCCCGAGGCCAGAAAAAAGCCCGTCGCGCTGGCGTGGCGGATCGGGTCTCGTTTCGCCGGGGGAATGCGCAGCAGATTCCGTTCCCGGACGCTTCCCTGGACCTGGTCGTCAGCACCTTGTCGCTACACCACTGGAGCAATCCGGTGGCCGTGTTGGACGAAATCGCCCGCGTCTTGCGTCCTGGCGGCTCCTTCTTGGTCTTCGATCTGCGCCGTGACATGATTGCACCATGCTGGCTACTGTTGTGGTTTGCCACTCACGTTATAGTGCCAGCCGCATTGCGCCGGGCGAACGAACCGTTGAGTAGCCGCAACGCGGCCTACACCCCACAGGAAGCGGCGCGACTGGCTGAACAGTCGCGCTTGAGTGGTTGGCGTGTCACTCGTGGACCGATGTGGCTGAGCATTGAAGGGACAATTATGGGAGCATGATCATAGACCAAAGAATGGGAGGGTATTATGGCGATTGTTGAACTCTCAATGGTAATTGGCGC
This sequence comes from uncultured Anaerolineae bacterium, assembly GCA_964390805.1. GTDB lineage: Bacteria > Chloroflexota > Anaerolineae > VGOG01 > VGOG01 > CAYMKL01. The sequence continues at coordinate 20,146 of CAYMKL010000019.1, forward strand.
CATCGTTGAGATGGGCGTCGAGGGGATTTGGGAGAAGGCCAAGCGCCGCGAGGCAGTCATTAGGGCGCTGAAGAAGTTGGGGTTGCAGCCAGATGCGCCGCCATCTGATTTCGACGGTGTGTACGCTTACACGCTGGTCGAGTATGGCGTAGGCAAGCCCAAGCCAATCCTCGACTTCTTCCGCCACGAGTTCATCCGTGACGCCTTCCGCCAATCGTTTGAAAAACGGGATGCTTCGATTCTGAGCGAAGAGGCAGAGAGCCTGATCGAATGGCACAAGATCGGTGACGACCTACGACGGTTGGATGTAGACCCGCGGCAGGAGTTCGCTCGCTTCACCGCTGTGTTCAATGAGATCGTTGACCGCACGCGCACACCGGCTGAGGTCAAGCGAGACCAGAAGCTGGATGATATCTACGGTGACTTGCATCAAAAGACAAGTGATATCATCGAACGCCTGGAAAAACTCGACGAACTGGGCGAGATTCGGGCAGAGCTCAGACGGCTGGCACAGAGTTATCGGGCGCGCCAGTTCATCGTCGCACCGACTGGCGAGAAGCTCAAGGTATTCATCAGTTCCAAGATGATGGAATTACGCGACGTACGTGAGATTGTCGCCAAGGCCCTCGATGACAGAGGGATTGATGCCTGGGTGTACGAAGCTCATGCTGGCGCGAGGCCGGAAGGCGTGGTGGAGACCTCATTCAGTGAGGTAGAGGCTGCCGATATCTACGTGGGGCTGTTCTGGCAGAAGTACGGTGAGGTGACGGTGCAAGAGTATCGCCGTGCCCGCGCCCTAGACAAGCCGTGCTTTGTCTACATCCGCGACAAAGACCTCCAGCGTGAAGAGGAATTGGAGGATTTTCTGCGGGACGAGGTCTACGACTTGCGAAAGGGTGTCACCTACGACTACTTCGACAGCGCCGTAGAATTGGGCGAGCAAGCTGCCGGTGACATTATGGCCTGGTTGGTGCGGCGGCACCGCGAGATGACGGCTGAGATTCAGGAAGCTCGCGTGTCTGTGGACGAGGTCGCCCGTCTACAAGGCGAGGTCGATCGCCTTCAGGCTGCCAGTCGCGAACCTCTGCCACAGGGCACTGCTGTAGACTATCTAGCCCAGCAGATGCGGACCTGGTTTGAGACCTTAGGTTACCGCTTTGAGAGTCACGACGTCCGGGCCAAAGACTACTTCGAGTGGGTCATCAATGTCCCAGCGCGGCGGGGGTATGACCGCATCTTTGTACTTGGCGTCGAGGGCGAGGCCGAACTTGCCCACATTGCTGCCCTACGCCACGCCGTGGACGAGCAGGGGACCGATGAGGGATGGCTAGTGGCTGCACGGCGTAAAAGCCAGGCTGTCTGCGAAGAAGTTGAAAGAACAGAGAACCGCGATCTCTTCTGCTACACCTTCGACGAACTGCTGGACGAGGATGCTGACTTCAGCGGCTACCTCGACTGGCTAGAGGTCGAGGTCAAGCGCCGGGGTATTGACACCACGTATGTTCCCTTGGCGTGCACCAAGGAGGAGGTCGATCCGGATACCGGGCAAAAGATAGGAGAAAGTCGCTACGACGAGCACAACGGCTGGATTGACGGCTACATTGACCGGTGGGTAGATGATCCGTCCAAGGAGCACATCTCCATCCTGGGCGAGTTTGGCACTAGTAAGACTTGGTTCGCGCTACACTACGCCTGGAATGCCCTACAGCGCTATCGCGAGGCCAAAGAACGGGGCGTCGAGCGCCCTCGCCTGCCCCTGGTCATCCCCCTGCGCGACTATGCCAAGGCAGTCAGCGTCGAGTCCCTCTTCTCCGAGTTCTTCTTCCGCAAACATGAGATACCTTTGCCCGGTTACTCCGCCTTTGAACAACTCAACCGTATGGGCAAGCTGGTGCTCATCTTCGACGGCTTTGATGAGATGGCCGCTAAGGTGGATCGCCAGAAGATGATTAACAACTTCTGGGAGTTGGCCCGGGTAGCGGTGCCGGGGGCCAAGGCCATACTCACCTGCCGTACCGAGCACTTTCCCGAGGCCCAAGAAGGCCGCGCCTTGCTAAGCGCTGAATTGCAGGCCTCCACTGCTAAGCTGACCGGCGAGCCGCCTCAGTTCGAAGTGTTGGAACTGGAGAAATTTGATGACGCCCAAATCCGCCAGGTGTTGTCGCTCCGGGCTGAGCCCGCCACTGTGGAACAGGTGATGGGCAATCCCCAACTCCTTGACTTGGCCCGCCGGCCAGTGATGACCGAGTTCATCCTGGAGGCTTTGCCCGATATTGAGGCGGGCAAGCGAGTGGATCTGTCGCGCATCTACCTCTACGCCGTGTGGCGGAAAATGGAACGGGACATCAAAGCGGAGCGAACTTTCACCTCTCTGGCGGACAAGCTCTATTTCCTGTGCGAGCTGTCGTGGGAGATGCTCTCTACCGATGAAATGAGCCTCAACTACCGGCTCTTTCCTGACCGGATTCGCCGCTTATTTGGCCCCGCCGTGCAGGAGCAAAAGGACCTGGACCACTGGCACTACGACATGATGGGCAAGACCATGCTTGTCCGCAATGCCGATGGTGATTACACTCCGGCTCATCGTTCCCTGCTCGAATTCTTCGTCGCCTTCAAATTCACGGCAGAACTAGGCCTCCTGGCCCCCGACTTTACCGTCCTTGCTCAAGCTCAGTCCAACCTGGATGATTCACTCGCGGCCCAAAAACACACCTGGTCCGACTACTTTCGGCGGTGGGGGGACAAGGACGGGCAAATCGTGAGAATTGCGCCACTCTCGCAGTTTGAGATGGAGCCAACTGAGAATTTGAGAGAAACGGTAGGGAAGCAGAGGTTTGCACCTGCAATCCTGGATTTGATGAGAGGTATGTTGGAGGAAAGTGAGCTGTGGAAGAGATTCGAGGTTACACGATCAATACATATAGATTATGAAAACTACCTAGGTGGTAATTGCTTATCGCTATTGAGTTGGGCAGGTGAGGATATGCGACAACGCAAATTGGACGGCCTCAACCTACGAGGGGCGGTATTGTTTTCGGATGTAAGCGGTACTAGCTTCTCAAATTCCAACCTGAGTGAGGCCACGTTTCTTGACCCAGTCTTGAGAGATGTGTCGTTCTTAGATGCTCAAATGGAAGGTGTGACTTTCCAAGAGTCTCCGAACGTTGAGCGAGTCTACAGCCTATCAAGCCAACATAAGTACCTGCTCGTGGGCCGGGAGAATTTGGCGAGTGTAATCTCGACAGATACGGGACAATCACATGCACACTTTGCGTTGCGACGAGATTACTCGTTTATCTTTGCTTACCACGACGGAAGAGGACTAGCTGTTGGTAATAGAAGAAACGGGCGAGTTGAATTCTGGGACTTGAAGACGAACTCCTTTAGTAGGTGTAGTGATGAGGCGGACTCTCCAGTAGTGCAGGTGTCGCCTAATGAAAGTCTGGGTGTCATGGCGGTAATGAGAGCCAACGGTAGGATTGATTACTTGGATTCGAACTCGCTGGAGACCTTGTCATCCTGGAAGCCGTACACGATTGGCGGATTGCTCAACTGGACATACGACGGTGAAATGCTTATTACCCAAGGTAGAGATGACGAAGGAGACAATATCAAAGCGTGGTGCGGTGATGGTGATCTTCTGTATACACTGCGGACACCCAAACAGCGGTATATTGAAGGCTATCTAGAGAAGTATCTCTTCTTGAGAAAGCTTGTGCTGGACCAAGAGCAAAATCGGGCATATGAAGTTCACGAATTAGCTAATGGAGACTTTGTCTCCAGAATTGTATTAGGTCCAAATGCAGCATCGGCTGTAGTCGACCAGCCTGAACCAGTTATCTGTTTTACTCAGGGGCCCAACATACTAATCGAGAATTTCGTGACACATGACAAACTCATGACCATACCGGGAGATGATAGGATATATGGGTTGTGGATGCATCGCTCTCCAGAACATGTGTTGCGGCTAGTCATTGACTATGAAAGAGCTTTAGTGGTTGGGCTTATTGATTTGACTAGTCAACAATACTTGGAGGAGCGAGTGCTTGTGAAGGAATTGACAGATCCGAGCTACGATATCGTTCTTGATCCAGAGCAAGGCTTGCTGTTAAGTGGCGGTTCGGGTGGTGCAGTATGTATGTGGAACTGGGACGATGATGATGATCTACTTAGTATCATTAGGATCACGACGGACTGTTTTGGGACACAGATAGAAGGTGCCATCCTCAATGACTCCGAATTCGAGTGGTTGAAGGAGCGCGGAGCCATCGGAACGCCAAGAGAGATAAAGCCGCGTGATCATTATAGGGCTACAACTATGGTTGACTCGAGAATTGCATTTTCGAGTAATGGTATTCTTCAGATATAGTAACGTATCCGATCACTGCTGACCGTGGGCAGAGGTGCACTCACTTGGTCGCGTGGTGAACTGTACATCCCATCGGGCAGAAGCTCAATTGCCAGGAGCTGTGATTGGCTGGGACCTAAGGGCCGGATGCCCCTGCTCCCAGCGGTGAGGGTACCCTCGGCGAATGGCTGGCGGAATGAGGGGTGGTTTTGGAGTAGGGGGAGGTAATCACTCGAACTGGTTTTGTGTAGTAGGCCAGGGCGAGGAGAATTGGGAAGGAAGTGTCATGAAAACACAACCAGGATTCGTAGGCAAAGCGCTGACCGCAGCGCAACTGGAGGAGACGGTTGACTTCTTTCGAACTCGCCTGGTGGGACAATCCGAGGTCGTCGAAGTCCTGTCCAATGTCTTGACGCGGCAGAACGCTCTTTTGAGGTATGGTCTGGAGCACAAGGAGGAAAAGGCGGGCATCCCGGCGGACCCCATGGTGTTGTTGTTCGTCGGTGGCTCCTGGGGCAAGAGCCTGGCTGCCCGGCTCATTCCCATGGCCCTGAGTCGGTACGGACTGAGCTCCCTCACCACCCTGACCGCTCTTCCTCAGGACCCGGAGGGCAGTATCTACCTCGATCCTCGGATCGTGGCTGTGCCTTTCGCCGTGGTGCTGGTCGAACACATCGAGGCCGCTTATGCCATGAACGCCCGCTTCGTGGGCAATCTGGCGTATGTGATCAACGCGGGGCTCGTTCCCTTGCCCGACGAGATACGCGGGATGGTGAGGCCAATTCCTTTGGGACTGGCCACTTTCGTCTTCACCACCGGCGTGGGGGAGGAGGAGATCAGACGCGCCCTATACCCGGGCAGCGAGTCTGGCCTCTTGAAACGCCGTGACCTGTCGGCAGAGGAAGCCTACCAGAAGGTGCAGACGATTTGCCACCAGGCATTGCGAGACTTGCCCCAGGAAATCCTGCGAGAGGTGGATGAGACCGTCATCTTCAGACCCCTGAGAGAGGATGATCTACGGAAGGTGTTCGACCTAGAGATCGAATACTATGAGCAGGGGATCTTCCCGGGGCGGAGAATCGGTGTTGCCTTTGAGCCAGATGCCAAAGAGCGAGCTTTCTCCGAGGCCCTGGCCTTGTTGGACGTATACGGCATCCACGTCCTGCGCCGCAAGTTGCAGCGTCACATTGACCCCGTGGTCTACAAAGCCTACATTGAGGGAGCCCTGACGGAGGAGAACATCAAAGAGGCCCGAGTTCTCGTCACTCTGGAAGGCGAGCAACTGAAGGTCAAGCTGTACTGGGGATGAGATAGCGAAGACCGAGCTAGGGAAGAAAGGGGTGAGGGATGGAAGGAGAATCTCCTGAGAAGCGCCCTCGGACCGAGGCCGGGGAGGAAAACGGTCCTCAGGCGGAGGAAGAGCTTGCTCAGGCTGAGGCTGAAGAGGAAATGCAGCCTCAAGTGGAGGAAGAGGCGCTTCAGACTGAGGCTGAGAAGCGAGAGAAATCTCGCTGGGAGGCTCTCTTGCTAGAGGCTGAGGTGATTGCTGCCAATCTGAAAGAGAGCGGCACCCGACGCTAAGACAGTTCAGCCGGGCGGGTCGATGGCCCAGCATGATCATCTTCTCGCTAGTGGGTAAAATGATACTGAATCAAGAGGCGGGGAGAGGAGTGAAGTCATGTATCTGATCCCGTTTTACGTTGTTGATCCAGAACTGGCTGTGCGTGAAACGCGCGTCATCCATTTGCTTGTCGAGCAAGACGGTCTGGCGGTGGGGAGCTATGGTTTGCTAGAGTTCTATTGTTCCGATCCGACCTGCGACTGCCGGCGGGTAATGCTCAACGTCGCAGAGGAGCAGAACCCTGATCACTTCCTGGCGTCCATCAGCTATGGGTTTGATCGAGACGAGGAAATGGCCGGCCCACTTCTCGACCCATTGAACCCGCAGAGCGAGCACGCCGAAGTGCTGCTGCGGTTGGTGAAGAAGACCGTGCTGAGCGATCCCCGCTACCTGGCGCGATTGGAGCGGCATTATCGGCTGGTCAAGCAGGCGGCTTCCGATTCCCAACATCCTGCCTATATCAGTTTGCAACAGGTGCTGGCGAAGGAGTCCCGAGACTTCCCCCTGCCCACACCTTCGAAGAAGCGGGTGGGGCGTAATGACCCGTGTCCGTGTGGGAGCGGCAAGAAGTACAAGCACTGCTGTAGAAGAGGCATTGGAATGCCTGGATAGTGGAGAGACGATTTCTGGCCAGGGAACGGAATGTTGAACATGGTGATGCGTCGTTTGGAAGCTGATACCGAGGAGAATCGAGCCCAATTCCAAGAAGGGTTCGATGCCTTCGCGGCTCGCCACGAGCTAACGGACTGGGAGGGCTGGTTCAGCCCCTACGACGAGGAGACGTACGACCTCGTCTTGCAGAACATCGGCCAAGACGACGTAGTCATGGAGATTGGCGCTGGCGATCTGCGCCTGGCCCTGCGGCTGGCGGAGCGGGCGCGAAGGGTTTACGCTGTGGAGGTCAATCCTATCCTGGTCAGCGCGGCACTGCAGGCTATCGGCTTTCACCTACCACGCAGTCTGCTGGTCATCTGTGCCAACGCTTTGGACATCGCCTTCCCCAACGACATCACCATGGCCGTGCTTCTCATGCGCCACTGCCAGCACTTTGGGCGATACGTGGACAAGCTGCGAGCCGTTGGCTGCCAGCGGTTGCTGACCAACGCCCGCTGGAAGAGCGGGGTCGAGAGCATTGATCTCACCCATCCTGGCGTCCCCTTTGGGGAGGTGAGTGAGGGCTGGTACGCCTGCCGCTGTGGGGCGGTGGGCTACGTGGGCCCTTCGACGGCGCTCAGGACAGGCCAGGGCGAGCAGTCGGATACCCCGTCTGTGGAGGTCGTTGGCTGTCCTGCCTGTGGGTCTGTGAAAAAAGACAGTTAGCGCGAACAAGGGACTAGCGCCGGCTGAGCGTTGCCCTGAGTGGCGGAGCGTACCGAAGGGTAGGAGCGGAGCGACGTATCGAAGCCAAGCGGGTCTACCCCTAGACCCGCTCGCTGGTCTCGATACGCTGGTTTCGATACGCCTTCGGCTACTCAACCCAGGTCGCTACTCGACCGACGCTCGCTAAACACAAGAGAGGAGCTAACAGAAATGAGACTAAAAGACAAGAAAATCGCTGTTCTAGTGGAAGAGGGCTTCGAGGACCTGGAGTTCTGGGTGCCTTTGATGCGCTTGCAGGAGGAGGGAGCCGAGGTGACGGTGGTGGGGACAGGCCGCCAGCCCAGGTTCATCGGCAAGCATTGCCTGGAGGCTACCCCCGACGTAACTGCGGACGAGGTCACGCCACAGGACTTCGACGCCCTGGTCGTCCCCGGCGGGTGGGCGCCGGACAAGCTGCGCCGCTACGACTCGGTGATCGAGCTGGTGCGGGGGATGCACGAGCGAGGCAAGATCATCGGCATCATCTGTCATGGCGGCCTGGTGCCCATCTCGGCGGGCATCGTCCGGGGGCGCAGGGCGACGGGCTCCACCGGCATCAAAGATGACCTGATCAACGCCGGGGCGGAGTGGGTGGGCGACGAGGCCGCCTTCAGGCAGGGCAATCTGGTTTGGGGGCGGGTGGTGGCGGACATCCCCGCTTTCTGCCGCGAGTTGGTGGCGGCCATCGAAACAGGTTAGGAGGAGTTATGGTAGGAATCGTCATCGTCGCCCATAGTGCGAAACTGGCCGAGGGCGTGAAGGATCTGGCCGAGCAGATGGGGCAGGGGCGGGTGCCCATCGCCGCAGCCGGCGGGCTGGACGACACGACCATCGGCACGAACATGGAGCGCATCCTCGAGGCCATTGAGACTGTCTACCAGCCAGGCGGAGTGCTGGTGCTGATGGATCTGGGAAGCGCGGTGATGAGCACTGAGATGGCCGTTGAGATGCTACCACCCGAACGTCGGTCCGAGGTGCTGCTGAGCGAAGCACCGTTGGTGGAGGGCGCTATCGCGGCCACGGTGGAGGCTTCCATCGGCAAATCTCTGGCCGAGGTTGGCGCCGCAGCCCGCGCCGTCGTGCGCACGCCCAAGGTCGCCGGAGCCGCTCCGCTCACCGAACCGAGGCCCGCTGCCGTCGCGGTGGAGGAAGAGGTATCTCCATCCAATGAGATAACCCTAACCATCGTCAACGAGGTCGGACTGCACGCCCGGCCCGCAGCCCTGTTCGTTCAGACCGCCGGCAGCTTCCAGTCGGCCGTCACGGTGCGCAATCTGACCCGAGATACCCCTGCTGTTGACGCCAAGAGCATGTTCGGCGTGCTGAGCATCGGCGCTCAACTGAACCACCAGATCGCCGTCGCAGCCGAGGGGCCTGATGCACAAGAGGCCCTGGCGACCATCGGCGAATTGGTGGAGAGCGGGTTCGGGGAGATGGAAGGAGTCCCGATTCCGGCGGTGGTTCCCGCCAAGGAGGTGGTTGCGCCACCGCCCCGGCTGGAGGAAGCAGAGCTCCAGCCCATCATCTTGCCCTCTGACGTTGGGGAGATGAGGCATCTTCAGGGCATCACCGCTTCGACCGGCATCGCCATCGGGCCGGCGTATGTTTACCGTCCGGAGGTGTTGACCGTCGAACGATGGACGGTGGATGACCCGGAGGCCGAGTGGGCCCGCTTCACTCAGGCGGTCGTGCAGGCTAAAGCCGAGATAGGCGACATCCGATCCCAGGCTGCCGCCGAAGTGGGCGAGGCTGAGGCGGAGATCTTCACAGCCCACCAGTTATTCCTGGAGGACCCTGCCCTGCTGGATCGGGTGCGGGGGCAGATTGAGGGAGAGGGTTCCAACGCCGAGACAGCCCTGGCCGAAGCGGTGGCGGACTACGCCGAGCTACTGCGGGGCATGGAGGGCGAGGTCTTCCGCCAGCGAGCGGCCGACGTCGAGGACGTGGGGCGGCGGGTGCTGCGCATCCTGCTGGGCGTGAGCGAGACCTCCCTGGCCGAGCTGCCGAAGCCGGTGGTCGTGGTGGCTCACGACCTCACTCCTTCCGACACGGCCCAACTGGACAAAGAGCGAGCGCTGGGCTTCTGCACCGCCATCGGGGGCACGATCTCTCACACCGCCATCCTGGCCCGCAGCCTGGGCTTGCCGGCCGTGGTTGGCCTGGGGGAGGGCGCGCTGAGCATCCCCGACGGGGCACCTTTGATCATTGATGGGGACAGGGGCGTCGTGATCGTCAACCCGGATGAGAGCACCCTCGCTGAGCACCGCTCCCGCCAGGAGGCGCTGCTGGCCCAACAGGTGGCCGCCAGGCGCGCCGCTCAACGCCCAGCTCAGACCCTCGATGGGCAACGGGTGGAGGTGGTGGCCAACGTCGGCGACGTGGCCTCAGCGCGGATTGCCCTGGAGCACGGCGCCGAGGGGGTGGGGCTGCTGCGCACCGAGTTTCTCTACCTGGATCGCGCCACCATGCCCGACGAGGAGGAGCAGTACGCTGCCTATCGCGCCATCGCCGACTTGATGGGGAAACGCCCCCTCATCGTCCGCACCTTTGACATCGGGGGCGACAAGCAGTTGCCTTATCTCGACATAAGCGATGAGCTCAATCCGTTCCTGGGATGGCGGGCTATCAGGCTCTCGTTGGATTACGTTGATCTGTTCAGAGCACAGCTTAGAGCGATTTTGCGAGCAGGCTACGAGCGCAACGTCAAGATCATGTTCCCCATGATCGCCGATGTGGGCGAGTTACGCCGGGCCAAGGATGTCCTGGCCGAGGTGAGGTCCGAACTGGAGGCCGAGAGCGTTCCCAGCGCTTCCGGAGTCGAGGTGGGGATCATGGTGGAGGTGCCGGCCGCGGCTTTGGCAGCCGATGTACTGGCCGAAGAGGTGGACTTTTTCAGCATCGGCACCAATGACTTGGTCCAGTACACCATGGCCTGTGACCGCACCAACGAGAGAGTCGCTTATCTCTACCAGCCGTTGCACCCGGCCATTCTGCGGTTGGTCAAGCGGGTGATCGAGGCCGCTCATGCGGCTGGCAAATGGGTGGGCATGTGCGGAGAGATGGCTGGCCAGCCCGAAGCCATCCCCATCCTATTGGGCTTGGGGCTGGACGAGTTCAGCATGAGTGCTGCCGCCATCCCCAGGGCCAAGGCTCTGATGGCGGCGATGACCCTTGAGCAGGCGCGAGAAGTGGCTGTCGAGGTGCTTGCGATGTCTACCGCAGACCAGGTACGGAGCTACGCTCAGGAGGTCGTGAACTCGTTGGCTGATTTGCCAAATTCATAGGTATTTGCTATAATTACCCTGACGGGGCGTAGCGCAGCCAGGTAGCGCACTTGAATGGGGTTCAAGTGGCCGCCGGTTCAAATCCGGCCGCCCCGACCATAAGCCATAGGCTACTAGCCACAAGCAATTGCATGGCCGATTGACTCTACGCTGTCGGCCATTGCTTGTATTAGCTTCAAAGTCGAGCTGTCATGGACGATGTGGTCTACAGATGCGGTGGCCTGATTGAGGAGGACATCGCATTCCTGCAGAAGATAGAAAACGATATGCCCATCGTGGCCGATATTAGCCGCGCCGACCTGTTGATCTATTGCTCGGTCTCCCCCGACCGCGCAGCGGTAGTGGCTCAGGCTAAACCTCACTCCATCGCCCCCATTCATCCAGAGCTCGTTGTCGGGCGGACGATTTCGGCAGTTGAGGAGCCTCTGATCTGCCAGGTCTTCGGTGGGGGGCGCACGTTACGCGGCAACAGGACGCTGATTCCCGATGGCGCTCCAGTGCTGCAGGAGGTTCGCCCCATCCGCAACGAGGAAGGGAAGGTGTTGGGGGTTCTAAGCATCGAGACCAACCTCATTGAGCACGAGCGGCATCGTCGGCGCAGTAAGGTCTTCCAGCAGGCATTGAGGCAGTTGCAGGAGATGCTGCTGCGAGGGGAGCTCGAGGGCGTGGAGCACCTTTCTCATTTCGGCGAGCACGACGGCATTTTAGTCGTGGATAGCCAGGGATGGATCCGATATGCCAGCGGCATAGCTACCGGCCTCTATCGCAAGCTGGGTTATCTGGATAGCCTCTTGGGAAAACGCACCTCCGATCTGGAGACAGAGGACGAGGCCCTGGTGGTCAGGGCTTTGCGGGAAAAGCGTTGTCTCGAAGAGGAGACCCGAGAGGGCCGTCGCGTCTGGATCAAGAAAGCAATCCCTCTGATCTCTCACGAGGAGCGGTTGGGGGGGGTACGCCGTTTTCTGGGCTCGCCTCTCCCCCAGCCCCACCTGGTAGGAGCGCTGCTGACGGTTTACGATGGGACCGAGGTGCGGCGTAAGGAACGGGAGCTTAAGGTCAAGTCGGCCATGATCCAGGAGATTCATCACCGGGTGAAGAACAACCTGCAAATCATCGCTGGCTTGTTGCGCATGCAAAGTAGGCGCAGCGAGTCGGAGGAGGTCAAGCGAGCCCTGAGCGATAGCGTGGCGCGTATCCTCAGCGTGGCCGTCGTGCATGAGTTCTTCGCGCAGCAGGAAGCGAGGATTATTAACATCAAGGACGTGAGCCAGCGCATCGTGAACCACACGCGGCAGGGGATTCTGCAGCCTGATAAGCGGATTCGCTTGACCTTACTTGGGCCTAATATCTATTTGCCCGCTCAACAAGCGACGACTTGCGCCCTGATCATCAACGAGTTGCTGCAGAACGCGGTGGAGCACGGGTACGAACGCAAGCCCGGAGGCACCATCTCAGTCAATCTCCGGGACGATGGCGATAGGGTGGTTATCGCCGTAGCGGACGATGGGCAGGGATTGCCGGAGGATTTCAGCCTGGAGCAGGCCGATAGTCTGGGCTTGCAGATAGTTCAAACCCTGGTCCAGGACGATCTCAAAGGGCAATTCGAACTGAGGGAGGGGGATGGGGTGTCGGCCATTGTTACCTTCCCCAAACAAACACTGGGAGGTGAGGAAGCGTGGAACGAACGAGAGTGATCATCGCCGATGATGAATCCATTATCCGCATGGATCTCAGGGAGATGTTGACTAACCTGGGTTATCTCGTCATCGGCGAGGTGGGTGATGGACGGAGCGCGGTGAATTTGGCTCGGGAGCTGAGGCCCGATGTGGTGGTTATGGACATCAAGATGCCAGACATGGATGGCATTGATGCCGCCAAGGTCTTGACCGAGGAGAGGATCTCTCCTGTCTTGTTGCTCACTGCCTATAGCCAACAGGAGCTCATCGAGCGGGCCAAGGAAGCGGGCGTGGTAGGCTACATCGTTAAGCCCTTCCGAGAGTCTGATCTGTCGCCGGCTATCGAGGTGGCTGTGGCCCGCTTTGCCGAGTTCCGCTCCCTGGAGAAAGAAGTTGGCGACCTCAAGTTGGCCCTGGAGACCAGGAAACTGGTTGATCGGGCCAAGGGCATCTTGATGGATAGTCAGGACATGACCGAGGCCGAGGCCTTCCGCAAGATCCAGAAGATGAGCATGAACACCCGCAAGCCTATGAAAGAGGTCGCGGAGGCGATCATCCTGGCACAACAGGCATCGGTGGGCAGTAATCAGTGATCAGTAATCGGTGGGAGGAAGATGAGAACCGCTGAGCGGATCAGTACCTGGATCAGGGAGAGGGTTGAGGAGGCAGGAGCCGGGGGCCTCGTGCTGGGTATGAGCGGGGGGATTGATTCGTCCGTGACGGCTGTCCTGGCCAAGATGGGACTGGGCGATGGGGTGTTGGGTGTGATGATGCCCTGCCACAACGGCCCAACTGGCGAGCAGCACGCCCGACTGCTGGCTGCCAAATTCGGCATTGATACCGAACACGTGGACTTGACTCCCGTCTTCGACCGCCTCTTGGAGGCTCTGCCCTCTGGTGACAGGCTAGCGGTGGGCAATCTGAAGCCCCGATTGCGCATGGCTACTCTCTACCACTACGCCAACAGCCGCAATTACCTCGTTGCTGGCACAGGAAATAAGAGTGAGTTGGCTGTTGGCTACTTCACGAAGCACGGCGATGGCGGCGCCGATATCTTGCCCCTGGGGAGCCTGCTCAAAGGACAGGTGCGGGAGTTAGCCCGCGAGCTGGGCATTCCTGAGGAGATCATCGTCAAGCCCCCCAGCGCGGGTTTGTGGGAGGGGCAGACGGACGAGGGGGAGATGGGGATCAGCTATGATGAGTTGGACAGGGTTCTCGTAGCCATCGAGTCTGGTGATACTTGTACTGAGCTCAGTCGAAGTGCTGCTGAGTGCGATCAGGAGGCGTTGGCCCGCGTGAGGGCCATGATTGCTGCTTCTCAGCACAAGAGGGACCCGATACCGATTTGTGAACTTTGAGAGAAGCCAGACCTGACAGGTTTTGGTAAACCTGTCAGGTCTTGGCCGCGAGAGAGAGCAATGAGCCGAGGCCGCCTCATTGAGGCGGCCTCTTTCCGTTGAAATCTCTCTGTTCGCTGCGTGAATAAGATTGAATTCTGAAGGGAGGACAAGATGCTCGTAGGTAAGCAGGAGATTCTGCAGAGGGTCAAAGCAGACAATGTGAGGTTCGTCAGTTTACAGTTCACTGACATCGTGGGCACGATCAAGAATGTGGCCATCCCTGTGGGCCGGCTGGAGGAGGTCATTGAGAAGGGGGTCTGGTTCGACGGCTCCTCCGTCGAGGGTTTTGCTCGAATCTACGAGAGCGATATGGTTTTGAGGCCCGATGTCAACACCTATCGCCTTCTTCCCTGGGAACCCCAGGCCAGAAAGGTCGCCCGCATCATCTGCGATGTCCATCGGCCCAATGGCGAGCCTTTTGAAGGCGACCCGCGCTGCATCCTCAAACGGGCCATCAGTGCGGCGGAGGAGAGAGGCTATCTTTACAACGTGGGCCCTGAGCTGGAGTTCTTCTTGTTCAAGATGAACGCTGAACCCAGGATAAGGCCCGTTCCCCACGATGTGGGCGGTTATTTCGATTTCTCGCCTCGGGACCTGGCTTCTCAGGTGCGAGGGGATATCGCTGTGACCTTGGAAAGCCTGGGGATGGAGGTGGAGATGGCGCATCACGAGGTGGCGACGGGCCAGCACGAGATTGACATCCGCTATGCCGATGCCTTGACCAGTGCTGATAACGTCATGACCCTGCGCTACACCGTTAAGGCCGTCTCGCAGACCTTTGGTCTATATGCTACCTTTATGCCCAAGCCCATCTTCGGCATCAACGGTTCGGGCATGCACACCAATCAAAGCCTCTACAATACGTCGGATGGAGAAAACGCCTTCTTTGACCCGAACGATGAGTACAAGCTCTCTAGGACGGCCTATGCTTTCATGGCTGGGCAGATAGAGCATGCCAGAGCTCTGGCCGCCATCGCAGCGCCGACTGTCAACTCCTACAAGCGCCTGACGCCTGGCTATGAGGCCCCGGTCTACGTCTGCTGGGGGCAGATCAACCGCTCCGCGCTGATTCGCATTCCCAGATACTCCCCTGGCCGGGAGCAGTCCACTCGCCTTGAGCTACGCTGCCCTGATCCGAGCTGCAACCCTTACCTGGCCTTCGCCACCATGCTCTGGGCAGGCTTGGATGGCATCGAGCGGGAGTTGGAGCCGCCTCCTCCGGTCGAGGAGAATGTATACCATTTTGACGATGCCAAATTGCGGGAGCTTCACATCGCCACTTTGCCCGGCACTCTGAGGGAAGCCATTGATGAACTGGAGAAAGACGAGGTCTTGCAGCAGGCGCTAGGGGAGCACGCCTATCATGCTTTTGTGCGGGCCAAGAAGGCGGAGTGGGACGAGTACCGCATCCAGGTGACAGATTGGGAACTCAGTCGCTATCTGGAGACGCTGTGAATGAGGCAATCAGGTAATGAGTAACGAGGAAATGAGTGTTGTAGTGCTTGGGCCAATGTAACAATTGTCAAGATGCGGAAGGCGTGGGAAACCTCCACGAAATCGCCCGCTGGCCATAGCGAGGCGATCTCTTTTTAAGCTCTGAGCCCCGTCCCTTCGGCAGCCCTTCGACAAGCTCAGGATGACAGCTCAGGACAGGCCCCGGGGCGGTCCGGGGACGGGCCTTTGAGCCTCGTAGACGCCGGGCAGTCTCTCTGGTATTTTCCTCACGCCCGCTTGCCTCGAGCCGGCGCCGGCAGCAGGGCTATCTTCAACACTTCCCCCATCCGTTCCACGAACACGAACTCCATGTCCCGCTTGACCTTGTTGGGGATTTCGATCATGTCCTTCTGATTTCTCTTCGGCAGGATGACGGTTTTTAGCCCCGCACGGTGGGCGGACAGCACCTTCTCCTTGAAGCCTCCGATGGGCAGCACCCGACCCCGCAGGGTGATCTCGCCCGTCATGCCCACATCGTGGCGGACGGGACGACTGGCCAGGGCCGAGACGAGGGCCGTGGACATGGTTATCCCCGCCGAGGGGCCGTCCTTGGGGATGGCCCCCTCCGGCACGTGGATGTGGATGTCCAGCTTGTCGAAGTCCCGCCCCTTGATGCCCAATTCCTTGGCGTGGGAACGAGCATAGGAGAGGGCGGCCTGAGCTGATTCCTGCATCACCTCGCCCAATTGGCCCGTGAGCATGAGGCTGCCCTTGCCCTCCATCAAGGTCACTTCCACGGGCATGATGTCGCCACCAGCTTCCGTCCAGGCGATGCCCATGGCCACCCCGATTTCGTCCTCCTTCTCGGCCAGGCCGTAGGTGAACTGTGGCGGCCCCAGGTACTTGACCAACGACTGGGCGGTGATGCGATGAGGGGCTTGTTTGTCATCAGCCACTCGCCGGGCCACCTTGCGACAGACGTTGGCAATCTCTCGCTCCAGATTGCGCACCCCGGCTTCGTAGGTGTACTCGCGGATGATATGGCGCAAAGCTTCGTCTGAGAAGCGGAGCTTTGTATTATTGTCCAGGCCATTTTCCGTCAACTGCCGAGGCACCAGAAACCGCCTGGCGATCTCCAGTTTTTCCTCCTCGATGTAGCCGGGGAACTCGATGACCTCCATGCGGTCGCGCAGAGCTGGCGGGACGGGGTCGAGGATGTTGGCCGTGGTGATGAACATCACCTTTGACAGGTCATAGGACACGTCCAGGTAGTGATCGGAGAAAGCGTGATTCTGCTCGGGGTCCAACACCTCCAGCAGCGCGGCCGAAGGGTCGCCTCGGAAGTCAAGGCCCACTTTGTCTATCTCGTCCAGCATGAAGAGGGGGTTGATGGTCTCGGCGCGACGCATGGTCTGGATGATGCGGCCCGGCAGCGATCCCACGTAGGTCCGACGATGACCCCGTATCTCGGCCTCATCGCGGATGCCGCCCAGGCTCACCCGCACGAACTTCCTCCCCAACGCCTGGGCAATGGCTTTGCCCAGGGAGGTCTTGCCTGTCCCTGGCGGCCCCACGAAGCACAGGATAGGGCTGCGCATCTTATCGGCGGCCAGCTTGCGGACGGCCATGTATTCCAGGATGCGCTCCTTGGCCTTGTTCAGGCCGTAGTGACTGTCGTCCAACACCTTGTCCGCGGCTGAAATGTCTATGTTGTCCTCAGTGGCATTGCTCCAGGGCAATTCGATCAACCAGTCGAGATAGGTACGAATGACGCTCACCTCAGGAGAGGCGACGGGCATGGAAGAGAGCCGCTCAAGCTCCTTCTCCGCCTTCTCGCGCACCTCCTCCGGCATCTCGACGGCAGCTATCTTTTCCTTCAGTTCGCTGACCTCTTGGAACTGGCCATCTATCTCGCCCAGCTCGGTCTGGATGGCCTTCATCTGCTGCCGCAAGAAATACTCGCGCTGGGACTTGTCAACCTCCTCCTGCACCTGAGCGTGGATCCGATCCTCCAACTCCAGAACGTCTAGTTCCTGAGCCAGAAGGATGCTCAATTTCTGCAGGCGGACACCCGGGTGAACGGTCTCCAGGATCTCCTGGCGCTTTTCGATATCTATGTTGAGGGCAGAAGCCACCAGATCCGCCAGCCACCCCGGCTCGTTAATGTTCATGGCAATCACATAAGCGTCCTCAGGGAGGTTGCGGTCCAATTGCACACACTTTTCAAACAGAGCCAGCACCGCACGTATCAGCGCTTGAGTGGAGGGATCCCTCTCTGTGGGCTCTAATATGTTCCTGACTCTTACCTTGACATAAGGATCAACGTGCATGAAGTCGAGGATTTCAACCCTTCGTATCCCTCGCCCCCAGATGTTAGTCGTGCCGTCCGGCAGGTGCCACATGCGGGCAATCGTCATCTCGGTGCCGATGGTGTAGATGTCATCGGAGCCCGGCTCTTCTACTTCGTCATCCTTCTGGGCCGCAACGATGATAGTGCCCTCGGTGGCCATTGCCGCCTCCACAGCCTTCAGAGAGCGATCGCGGCCCACAAAGAGAGGAGTGACCATGTGGGGGAAGATGACTGTATCGCGCAGGGGAAGCAAGGGATACTCGCCAGTCTCGTTGGGTTGCCCAAAAATCACATCTTCTATATCTTGGGGGATTCTTTCGGCTCGCCGGCCACTGATGGCCAGGAAGCCCCCTTCTTCAAGAAGTTTATCCATATCGTTGTCCGACATCTAGTTACGCCTCCATGTTTTGGTCTAGTGGTCTTTGGTCAGGTGGTCAGATGGTCCTTGGTCAGGTGCTCAGATGGTCCTTGGTCAGATGGTCATTGATCAGATGGTCCTTGGTCAGATGGTCCTTGGTCAGATGGTCCTTGGTCAGGTGCTCAGATGGTCCTTGGTCAGATGATCATTGATCAGGTGGTCAGATGGTCCTTGGTCAGATGGTCATTGGTCCTTGGTTATTGGTGGTTTTTGGTGAGTAGTGGCAGGAGAATGAGGTGAGGGGCTCCTGAGAGATAGGTGTCTGACCATTCTTGGGTCAGCTCGAGGTACGTAAAACCGTGCTGTTCGCTAGGCTCGATGTGGGTATGCTCCCACCACTCGTTGAAGCTGGTGATGACGATCCAATCGGCCTGGGACTGAATAGCCGCCTGGAAGGTGAAGCCATAAGCATCGCCGCCGGCCCGATCGAGGTACCAGGAGCCAGGGCGGCCCAGGAGGTCATCATCGTAACCCGGCATGACCGCTGGCGCCCAGATCTTCCTCTCAGCGTTTGGGTCTTGCAGAAATTGATAAGTTCTCACCTGGCCTGAAACCGAAGAGTATACTTCGGCCATGTCTGGGGCGTAGAAGCCGTAGGCATGCAGGCCATCGAACACCTCCAGATAGCTCGGGTCGAAGGTCTGGCCGAGCCACACCGCGTCGTAGCCATCGGCCCGGATCTGATCGAGTATGGCCTGCCAGGTCTGGAGAGGGGTCTGGCCGGGGTTTCTGGCTACGTGTTCAACGGCGTAGAGAAAAACCACCGGCCTACCGCGATAGCGCAGGAAGTTGGGGTGATCGCTGTAGGAATCCAAAACATACTCCAACTGATGAGTGACATCTTGAGCTGTCCGGAAACGCTCACCGAGGGTCTCGAAGTAGATGGTCGCTCTAAAATCGCTGCCCTCCGCGGCCGTGAGCAGTTTGGCGAAATTGGCATCCCGGTAGTTGCCCGAACCCCACCAGGAGGAGATGAAGCCGTGAATACCATACTGCTGCGCCCAGTTGACGTGCCTGCTGATGGCCTCCGTGTCGCCCGAGCTGTCAGGAAAAAGTGGGTGATCTTCGAGAACAGGGCTCGACCAGGAATCAAGATCATACCAGGGGTAATAGAAGGCCAAGACCAATCTGGGAAAGACATGAGACTGGGGCAGCGGGCCACCTATTGTGAGGTGGGAGTCAGCTATGGAGAAAGAGAAGGGATTAGACGGATCACCTGGCTGGTTCAGGAGATTGGTCCAGGAGGCGATGGGGGCAGCAGACGATGAGTTGTAGTTATAGAACGCCGTCGTCGTAACGCCCAGATCGCCTTTCTCATTCTGGAAGAAGATGTGTGTGTCATCATCCAGGCCCGTCATCACCAAATCGTACTGAACCTTGACCGTTTGAGCCAGCGCATCGTCCAGAGGCTGCTCCAGGTAGAGCCCGTCACTGTCCCACTCAACTCGAGCGGTTGCAGCGTTGCCCTGCAGGATGGTAGTTGTGGCATTGAGGATTCGCTCCTCGCTGCGGACGTAGAGCCGCGTCCAATCGGAGGAAGTGCCGAGCACTATCCTGGCCCTGTACAGCGCGGGAAGTCCTCCTCCCGAATTGCTGCTCGCCCCCTCTCTTTCCCCTCCAGATTGGGGAGGAAGAAGGGGGGGAGTGGGCGACCCCGCCACATTCAGTGCTTGGGAGAACACCAGCACCCCCAAGCTAATCAGCAAGCCTGCCAAAACAATCCGGCACCTCAAAACTGCTCTAAGGGGATTGCGTGCAACCGCGGTTGCCTCCCGCCTTTGCCCTGGATCGCCAGATCCAGGGCGAGCAAAACTGGATCTACCTTCCAACCTCCAACCTCCAACCTCTAACCATCGCGCTCCGGTATCTCCGCTCCTTGCTTCCTGACCCAGGCCATGCGGGCTTCGGCTACCACAGAGAGAGACCCAGTCGCACAGATAAGGTCGCCAGGATTGGCCAGGACCAGCGCCCGCTCCATTGCTTCGGCCACCGTTTCGGTCGTCTCCGCCTGTCGGTGGCGGACATGTACCTGCTGGAGCAAATCCAATGTACCCACGGCTCTGATGCGATTGGCGCGGGTGAGGATGACCTCATCTGACGCTGGCAGGAGGGCCTCCAGCATATCGGGCACGCTGTGGCCCATCAGGGCGCCGAAGACCAGGATCAGCCTGCGATGGGGAAACAGCTCCTTAATCGCCACAACCAGCTTCCTGGCGGAGTCGCCGTTGTGCGCCCCATCCACTACCACCCACGGCTCTCGACCCAGTATCTCCAGCCGCCCCGGCCAGCGAACCCGCCGCAGCCCCTCCTCGACACTGGCTTCAGGGATGTTTACTCCCTGTTGACGCAGTTTCTCCATAGCAGCGACAACGACTGTGGCGTTAACCAGTTGATGCCTGCCCAGTAAAGGGATCCACAAGTCGTGATTCGTGATTCGTGATTCGTGATTTGTGATTCGGAACCGTTGCCCCTCCGGGTTCGCCTCCTTCGCCCCCCAAGTCCAGTCGCGGCCAACCACCGTTAGCTTGGCTTGCTTCTCCCTGCAAACCTCCTCGATAACAGCCATCGCCGACGGGGCCTGGGGAGCGCTGACCACACAAGCCTTGTGTTTGATAATGCCCGCCTTCTCCTGCGCGATCTGGGGCAGGGTCTCACCCAAGATGGGGATGTGATCATAGCTGAGAGAGGTGATGATAGCCACCAGGGGGTTGACGACGTTGGTGGCGTCCAGCCGCCCGCCCATGCCCACTTCCAAAACGGCGAACTCTACCCCCTGCTCAGCAAAATAGAGGAAGCCCAAGGCAGTGATGATCTCGAAGGTGGTGATACCCTCGATGCGGCTCACCAGGGGTTGCAATCGTTCGGTGAGAGAGGCCAGCGTTTCCTCAGGGAACAACTGGCCGTTCACTTGAATCCTCTCCCTGAAAGTATGCAAGTGCGGCGAGGTGTAGAGACCCGTCCGGTAGCCAGCGGCCCGCAGGACAGATTCGCACATCGCCGCCACCGAACCCTTGCCCTTAGTCCCGGCAATATGGATGGACTCAAAGTGCAGGTGAGGGTTATCGAGCAAGGCCAACAGCTTTTCCACGCGGGCCAGGTCAAAGTGCTCAGGCGAGTACAGGTAGGAGATTCTCTTCTCGTAATCGGTGAAACCGTAGATGTAGTCTAGCGCGTCTTTGTAGGTTAACATGCCTTGTTCGTCAGCCCCATGAGCGGCATTGGATTTGTTCCTCATAAGGTCGGCGCTTATTGTATATCAACTGGGAGAAAAAGTAAAATACGAGAATGTTCTTGACTATTCGCCCACAATCTGGTAAACTTCAGGTCGGCAAAGCCACGTAGTATCTGTTCAACTTGTGCTCGCGGCGGACCCTTCGGCTGGCTCAGGACAAGCCCTGGTCCGCCACCCTGAGTTCGCAGTCGAGCGCCGAAAACTGCTGGACCTGCTTGGTTAGAGTCACAAAGGGCCGCCGATGCCGATGGACCAGGGTCCAGCGGGAGCATTGGTATCATTGCGAGGAGCGTTTTTTGCGACGAAGCAATCTCCTTGCTGAACAAAGGTGGGGATTGCGGCAATCCAAGGGATTGCTTCGCAAAAAGCGCCTGCAATGACATCGTCTCGGGAAGTTACTCTTTAACGAACCCTAAGCAAAGCACCGGGAGGTACTGCTAATTTGAAACACGTCTCCTTAGCATTAGTGATTGTACTGACCCTGGCAGGACTGAACATGATAGGATGCTCAGCCCGCCCCCTGCTCTATGACGTAGAGTTCTATCCCACTGTGATCTCACCTAACGCCGACGGGTACGACGATGCGGCCAACGTCCTCTACAAACTCTCCCGCAACGCCAGCTTGTCCATCTACTTCATTGGCGAAAACGGCGAGTCGCACTACCATCGAAACAGAGAGCGACGTTCAGCTCAAACGGAGCCCTACTGGACGCTCTTCAGCGGGGTGGTGGATGTAGACGAGGCGGGTGCAGTCAAGAGGCGCATGTTGCCCGATGGGCAGTACACCTGGGTCATCGAAGCGACAGATGACAATGGCCACACCGAGAAGGCAGAGGGCAGCTTGACCATCGTTGACGCTGATACGATCCTCCCTGAGCTGCGGGGCTTCTCCGTCTCCCCCCAGGTTTTCAGCCCCAACCGCGACGGCGTTGACGACCACGTGACCATCAACTACTTCCTCCCCAAGCCAGCCACGGTGCGGGTCTATCTCCTCAACGAGGCGGGCGAGAAGTTCTTCCTCCCTGAGACGGTATCGCAGAAAATCGAGCCGGGAGAGGTGGGCCTGCATCAGTACGACTACGAGGGGGGTGTTGATCACGGGACCACCCCTCCGCCCGATGGCACCTACACCGTGGCGGCCATCGCCGATGACCTGGTGGGTCAGCGAGTAGAGGAGCAGGGCACCTTGACCATCCAGCACGGTGGGGTGCCCCGGGCCGACATCATCAACGCTGCGGTGGAGTATTCTACTGACGAGGGCCTGCGGGGAGATTTCACTTCTCTCACCATTCCTTTGGGGGGGACACTGTATTTCACGGCCACGGTGGAGAACTACGGCGATACCCCCGTTCGCACCACCGGCCCGGAGCCAGGGACCACCTACACCAGCGATCAGAACTCTAGCACCCTGGAGTGGTATCAATCGGACGGGGCTTGGCGTTTCGGGCTGGATTTCGAGGAGAATCCTGGCTCTCCCTATCCCTTCCGTTGGTCCCTGGGCCAGCACGGTGATCTGGAGGCGGTGGTCAAGGGGGACGACGTGTTCTATTACCTCATGCCGGGCCAAAGGGTGACGCTCACTGGCGCCATCCAGATTCTGGACAAGCCACCGCGCAATCCCTTCTATCTTTGGGCGGGGCTGATCCATGAAGGAGTTGAAATCGTCCAGAATCGAATTGATCCCATCCTCATCACCGTTGACGTACCCAGCCGGGGAGCTTGGAACCAATAGGTGGGTTCTCAAGGAATATCCATCGGGTTTTGGTCCACTTTGGACGAGACCTTTTCGCGGTTACAACTCGTATTTCTGGTGCTTTCAATGCACTTTCCTGTCTACGACACTTGCCAAAAACGGAAAGTTGTTGTATCATAGAAGCGGCTTATCCAAAGAAGATCATTGATGTCGAGGCAAGCACAAGGAGGTGAGGCGTATAAGATCTCCGTTTTGTGTCTTATCCCCCATGATCCGCTTTAAGCGCGGATCGCCAAAAATCCCAAAACAAGGAGAGAATGCAATGAAGAAGATATTTCTGATGCTGCTCATCGTGGCTCTGCTGCTGCCTTCTGGGCTGAGCGTGGCTTACGCCTCCCCGCAGGCGCAAGAGCAGACCTACACCGTAAAGCTGGGCGACAACCTGTGGACCCTGGCGGAGAAGTACTTGGGTAACGGCCCAGCCTACTGGGCTATTGTTGACGCGACCAACGCCAAGCACGCAGAGGATTCGAGCTTCGCCTCGATCGAGAACCCTAGCCT
Source organism: uncultured Anaerolineae bacterium (assembly GCA_964390805.1). Lineage (GTDB taxonomy): Bacteria > Chloroflexota > Anaerolineae > VGOG01 > VGOG01 > CAYMKL01. The sequence goes on from CAYMKL010000019.1 coordinate 43,522, forward strand.
GATCCACCCAGGGTGGAAGCTGGTGATTCCCGGACCGGGTTCGGGCATGGTCGTCGGCCAAGTGACGGACATGGGCGGCATTGACGACAAGAGCTTCAACCAGACCGCCTGGAAGGGCATCGAGGACGCTATTGCAGACTTCGGCGTGGAGGGCAAGTACCTGGAGTCCCAGCAGCAAGCCGACTACGCCAAGAACCTCCAGCAGTTCCTGGCTGAAGACCTCGACCTGATCATCACCGTGGGCTTCCTGTTGGGAGTGGACACCGCCATTACCGCTAAGGAGAATCCCGACACGAGCTTCGCCATTGTGGACTACGCCTATCCCGACTGCTGGCCTGGGGCGGTGCCTGGCAAGGACTGCGGTTCCGATGTGGAAATACCCAACGTCCTGGGCCTGACCTTCGCCACCGACGAGGCGGCGTTCCTGGCTGGCTACCTGGCGGCTGGGATGACCAAGACGGGCAAGGTGGGCACCTTCGGCGGCATCAATATCCCCACGGTGACCATCTTCATGAAGGGTCTCGAGGCCGGCGTCAAGTACTACAACCAGGAGTACGGGACCAGCGTGGAGGTACTGGGTTGGGACACTGCCTCGGATGAGGGTCTGTTCACTGGCAACTTCGAGTCCACCGACGATGGACGCAGTTTCGCCGAGTCTCTGATTGACGAGGGCGCGGACATCATCCTGCCGGTGGCAGGGCCTGTGGGCCTGGGCTCTGCTGCGGCCTGCCAGGAGCGAGGAGCAATGCTCATTGGTGTGGACACCGACTGGTACGTGTCGGCCCCTGAGTTCAAAGAAGTGTATCTGACCAGCATCCTCAAGAACATTGACGTGGCAGTGTACGACGCCACCGCCGCGGTGGTGGACGGCACCTTCAAAGGTGGGGGGGTGTACGTCGGAACGCTGGCCAATGATGGTGTGGGGATCTCCTCATTCCACGAGTTCGAGGATGATGTGCCTGCAGAGCTTGAGGCTGAGATCACACAGGCTAAAGAAGCTCTTATTGCTGGTGTGATCAGCGTAGACGGCGTCCTGGCGGGTCAGTTCGGTCCCGCTGCGGGAGACCTCGGAAGCCCCGAACGACCGATCCAGGTGCTGTTCGTGCCCTCGGTGGACGTGGGCGAGATCGTCTCCGGCGGCGAGGTCATGGCCAAGGCACTGACCGATGCCACCGGCCTGGAGTTCGAGGTGAGTGTGCCCACCAGCTACGCGGCCACCATTGAGGCCATGTGTGCCTCACCTGAGGACACCATGGGCTTCATCCCGGCCTTGGGCTACACTCTCGCCAGTCAGAAGTGTGGCGTCGAAGTCGCCGCGGCCGCGGTGCGCTACGGCTGGTCCGTCTACTGGGCGCAGTTCCTCGTGGCGCGCGACAGCGACTACCAGACCCTGGAAGACCTGGCCGGCAAGAAGTGGGCCGTCCCCGATCTGGGCTCCACCTCTGGCTACCTGTTCCCCTCAGTCATGTTCCAGGAAGCCGGGATTGAGACTGGTGAGGTCATCGAAGCGGGTGGACACCCCCAGGCAGCTCTGGCGGTGTACAACGGCGAGGTTGACTTTGGCACCACCTACTTCAGCCCGCCACTCACCGATCCCCGCTGGCAGCCCGGCGACTCCCCCGAGCCGTATGATCCCTTTGAAGTCGCCTTGAATGAGGCGGGCAGGACCTTCGCCGGCGACGTGCGCGTGCTCGACGCCCGCACCGCCGTGATTGAAACCGCTCCCGACATCTTCCAGAAGGTCCGCATCATGATGCTGACCGACGCCATCCCCAATGACACTATGAGCTTCGGGCCCGATTTCCCGGACGCGCTCAAAGGTCTGATCGTTGCTGCGTTGGCCGAATTCATGGAGACTGACGCCTGCGAGGAGTCAATCTGCTCCGACCAGTTCTACAACTGGACCGGCCTGGATCCGATTGATGACGCCGCCTACGATGTCATTCGTAGGCTGATCCAAGGTCTGGGCTACACGGAGGAAGACATCTTCGGCGGATAGTTCCTCAACATAGCAGCAAAGCTACGAATTGGGCGGGGAGAGCATCCCCGCCCAATCTTCAAAATGTGCTTCGTGACTACTCACCCTCCCGCAGGTTTAGCCCTCTTTGGGTCGAAACTCGCTAATCCAGTTCTTGACTCAGGGGCAAAGCATCACCAATCGCAACCTGCGGGAGGGTGGCTAGGTAGTGACGCCTAATCTTCAGAAAGCGCTTCGCACAGGGCAATCAGAAACCAGGCTTCGTCCTGAGGCCTGTCCTGAGAGTAGCCTAAGGGCTCAGCCCGAAGGGTTTTTCGCTTGATAGGGCATTGTGGGTGCTCCAGAACGTGGTAAGCTCCGCGACGTAGTCACTAGCTTGGCTCAGACGACGAAAAACCCGGTTTCTCTATGTACGTCTAGGAGGGCAACTTGCTTGAGGTCAAGAATCTAACCAAGATCTACGACAACGAAGTGCTCGCGCTGGATGATGTGAGCTTCAGTGCGCTGAAGGGCAAGTTCACGGCAGTGATTGGGTTGAGCGGTTCCGGCAAGAGCACGCTGTTGCGATGCATCAACCGCCTGGTTGAACCGACAGCCGGCCAGGTGATCTGGGACGGCACGGACATCACGGCTGCTGCACAGGAGGATTTGCGTTTGATCCGCCGCCGGATTGGCATGATCTTCCAGCAGTTCAACCTGGTGACGCGCTCCAGTGTCCTGACCAATGTCCTTTCGGGACGTTTGGGCTACGTCAATCCCCTATGGAGTCTCTTCAACTACTTTCCCAAAGAAGACATCAGCAAGGCGATGGCCAGCCTGGAGCGAGTGGACATTGCCGACAAGGCCCATAATCGAGCCGACGAGCTGAGCGGCGGGCAGCAGCAACGGGTGGGCGTCGCCCGAGCCTTGATGCAGGACCCCGAGCTCTTGCTGGCCGACGAACCAGTGGCCAGCCTGGACCCCGTGCTGGCTCACAGCATCATGAGAATTCTGAAACGGCTCAACGAGGAAGACGGAATCACCGTGATTTGCAGCCTGCACTTCTTGGACCTGGTGCAGCAATACGCTGACAGAGCCATTGCCCTGAACGATGGCCAGCTGGTCTTCGATGGCTTGCCTCACGAGATTGACGATGAGCGGTTCAAAGAGATCTACGGCCAAGAAGCCGAACGCATAGGATAGCAATCATGACCCAAGATCAAAATTCAAGACCACCCCTTCGACCGCGCTCAGGGCAAGGCTCAGGACAGGTCTGGCGTTCTCTTGCTACTTTTCTCGCCGTGGTAGTTATCGTTGTTGTCTATGCCTACGGTTTTCAAGTCACCAAGGTTGACCTGGAAAAACCCAGAGAAGAGCGACGCCAGACCCAGTTGACCAACATTATCCGTGGCCTGGTACGACCTCGCCTGGTTGAATACGAAGAGGAGCGCCTGGAAATAGACGCGCCGGTCATGATGCCCTGTGACGATCAGGTGCCATTGCCGCCGGTGGACACGTCCGGGCGCTACATCGAGCTGACCCCCAATTGTGTGGAGCTGGGGGGAGAAGTGACGGTCAGTGGCTACAACTATGAGCCGGGTGAAACGGTGTTTCTGTACTTTGTCCCTGAGGCGGCCAGTATCCACGACCAGGTAGAATTGCGCCTGGCCCAGGATGCCATTAAAACTGACTCGCAGGGGCAGTTCACCTACGTGGCTGAGATGAGAAAAGACCGGCCATCTGATGAGCCACAGATCGTGCGGGCGGTGACTAAGATTCGCTCGGGCCTGCCCAAACCCAGCAATACACTGAAGGACACGATTGACAAAATCATCGAAACCGTTTTCCTGGCTCTCATTGCTACTACAATAGGCACGGCCCTGGCTATTCCCATCAGCTTCTTGGCTGCTCGTAATCTAATGAGCACCATGGTCAGCCCTTTTGGTAGTGTTATGGCTGGCATACTGATCGCGCCTTTGGGTGGGGCGCTGGGCTTAAGACTGTTTGGCTGGTTGACGGGCTTGGCGGACGACCTGACACAGAATTTAGCCCTGGGCGTGGCCTTGCTAGTAGCCAGTATAGTTGTTGTGTGGCTGCTCATCAGGTTGCTCTCTCGCGATTATCATGGGCGGTTTGCTGCCTGGCGACGAGGAGGATTGGGCCTGCTGGCCGTGTCTCTCGTCGCTCTTGCGCTGGGCTTGCTGGCGACATTGGGCATGAAGCTGGGTGTGTGGTTGCAGGCGGAGTTGGGCCCGTTCGGTTTTCTCGGAAATTTCGTCTTCATCCTCTCCGATTTGATCGTGACCTTTTTGCCGCTGCTGGGTGGGCTAATCGGGCTGTCCATCTCGAATTCATTGGCCTCTTCACTCTTTGGCCGCTTCCTGCGCACGGCCAAACCGCCTGTGGCCAAAGCGTTCACAGCAGTTGTCGCTACTTTGGCTGGCGCGTTGCTGGCGGCCACCGTGGTGGCCATTGTTGCCTGGCTCTACAAGGTCGAGAACCTGGTCGGATTTGTCGGTGTGCCGGCCGTGGTGGTGGGCGCGTTCTTTCTTGTGATTAGCCTCATCATTGACGTGCAGCGGCCTGTGCCCACCGGTACAGTCATCTACAATGTCACTCGCACCATTCTCAATACCTTGCGATCCATTGAGCCGTTGATCATGGTGGTGGCCTTCGCCGTGTGGGTGGGCATTGGTCCCTTTGCCGGCGTGCTGGCCCTGGCGTTGCACACCATCGCCGCCCTCGGCAAGCTCTATTCGGAGCAAGTGGAGAACATCATGGTTGGCCCCATCGAAGCGGTGACGGCCACCGGCGCCAACCGCTTGCAGACCATCGCCTACGCCGTCATCCCCCAGATCGTACCCCCCTACATCGCCTTCACCATCTATCGTTGGGACATCAACGTGCGCATGTCCACCATCATCGGCTTCGGCGGTGGGGGAGGCATTGGCTTCCTGGTGCAGCAGAACCTGAACCTGCTAAAATACCGCGACGCCAGCGTGCAGATGATCGCCATCGCCATCGTGGTGGCCACGCTGGACTTCGCCAGTGCTAAGGTGAGGGAGCGGATTATCTAAGTGGGGTGGCTGGGTTGCCAAATGCTGATTCAAGAGAACGGGGCTGTCCCGGGTTTGGGACAGCCCCGTTTTTGCTTGCGACGTGTCATGCTCTGATGGTAGCTCTAATTCGTCTAGGGGGGTGGCCGCTGCCATCCGCCTAAAGCACTCTCGATGTGTTGAGCCACCGCCAAAGCCACGTCCTCCCGCCAGGGACCAGCCACCACCTGCACACCGATGGGCAGACCTTCGGCTGAACTTCCAGCGCGAACAGCCACGGAAGGCCAGCCAGCCATGCTGTAGGGCTTGGTGTAGGCGGTCACGCCCTGGGGCGGAAAATCATCGTGCATCGTGGCGCCGTGAGGCAGCGCCGGGTAGGGATCAACAGGGCAAAGGACAACATCATAACGTTCCAGGAACTCCAGCATCTCGCCCCGGCACAGATCCCACTTCCACGTCCAGGCCAGGAATTCGGAAGCTGACATAAAATCGCCAGGTTGCTCAACTTGGGCTTCCTGCAGCCAGAGACCGACATGGCGGTGGAGATCGTCAGGGAACATTGGCTTGTCTTCAAGAAACTCTCGGAACATCCCGCATTGCTCTGCCTCCCGATTGGCGCGCCAAAGAGCGTCTGCGATCTCCATCATCTTGGCGAGACCAGGCGGGCACTCCTCGACCACTGCTATCCCAAGATCAGACAGCACCTGGGCAGCGTTCCTGACCACCTCCACCGTTGCCGGTGTAGCAGGATAGATACCGTTATAGGTGTGAAATGCTACTCGCAGGCTCTGTAATTCTACCGTCTTGTAATCGCCCAGTGGCACCGGGACAACCGACGGGTCGAGCCCATCCGGGCCGGAGATGATCTGCAGGGACAAGGCCAGGTCTTCTACAAATCGGGCCATCGGGCCAATACGCGCAGTGTCGAAGGCGCCGCCGTAGGGTGGGATGTGACCTGTACGCGGCACGCGTCCCATGGTTGGATTCAGGCCAGCGATGCCACACAAATGGGCAGGGCCTCGGATGCTTCCCCCGAAATCGCTGCCCAAGCCCAAGGGTGACCCACCCGCAGCGATGATAGCCACTTCGCCACCGCTGCTGCCGCCCGTGGACCGAGTGAGATCATAAGGATTGTTCGTCCGTCCATGCACTTGATTGTCGGTATCGCCGCTCCCGCACAGCTCGGTGCAGTTGGTTTTGCCCAACAGGATAGCGCCGGCAGCGCGCATGCGCGCCACGGCCGTCGCATCTTGCTGTGGGATGAAATACTTTCGCCCGAGCGTGCCGGCGGTGGTGATCACGCCTTTCACGCACAGCGAGTCTTTGACCGTCATCGGCACACCATGCAGTGGCCCTTTGACCTCGCCACGGGCCAGCGCGGCATCGAGCTGGCGAGCTTCTGTCCGGGCCTCCTCATCCCTCAGTAGCACGACGGCGTTCAGCTTTGGATTCACCTCTGCGATCCGGCGCAAGTGAGCATCCACTACCTCCAGCGAGGAAAGCTCTTTGGCACGGATGGCTTCCGCTAACTTCTTTGCCGACCAGTAGAATATCTCATCCATGTACATTCCTCCTTGCCCTCGCTGCTCATAACCTCGATCTCGTATCCGACATGTCCTGCAATCCATCTCCCAGCAGGTTGAAGCCCAATACAGTCAGCACGATGGCCAGGCCGGGGAAGAGAACGATGTGCGGTGCAGCGAAGATTGCGCCGCGCCCCTGTCCAAGCATGGCTCCCCACTCCGGGGTCGGCGGCTGCGCTCCCAATCCCAGGAAGCTGAGCCCCGCCGCCTCCAGAATCGCGGTGCCAATCCCAAGCGTTGCCTGTACTTGCAGAGGGATCAAGCAACTGGGCAGGATGTGCCGCCACAACAGGCGACCGGGCGGGACGCCGATGGCTCGCGCTGCCACGATGTAGTCTCGCTCCTTGGCCGCCAACACGCCGACGCGCATCAGGCGGGCGTAGGTCGGAATGGCGGTGAAGGCCACCGCGTACAGCACGTTGGTCAGCCCGCGGCCCAGGATGACGATGATGGCAATGGCCAGCAGCAAGGTGGGAAATGCCTGCATCACGTCCATGAGGCTCATGATCAGACCGTCTGCCCAGCTACCCCGATAACCGGCCATAGCCCCCAATAACCCGCCTGCGACCACGGCCAGCAAGACGGAGGTCACACCCACTCGCAAGGAGAGCCGAGCACCGCAAATGATCCTGCTCAGGTTGTCGCGCCCCAGCTCGTCTAGTCCCAGGAGATGCTGGGCGGACGGCGGCTGCCTTCGCTCCAGAAGATGTTGCTCCAAAGGGTCGTGCGGGGCCAGCTGGGGGGCGAACAGGGCGGTGAGAGAAACACAGGCCAGGATCGCCAGCCCAGCCACGGCTCGCCCATTCCGTAGAAACCAAGGCCAGCGCCCCTTCGTGTTCAACGTCTCATTCATAGCGGATGCGAGGGTCCAGATAGGCGTAGCAGACGTCGGTCGCCAGGTTGATCAGCACAAAGAGCAGGGCGGCGACCAGCACCACGCCCTGGACCATCGGGTAGTCGCGGGCCAGCACCCGGTCCACGATGAGCTGGCCCATGCCAGGCCAGGAAAAGATGGTCTCGGTCAGGATGGCGCCGGAGAACAGGCTGCCCAGTTGCAGCCCGATCACGGTCAGGATCGGCGGCCAGGCGTTCCTCATGGCGTGACTCCCAAGCACGGCTCGCTCCGACAGGCCCTTGGCCCGCGCGGTGCGAACGTGGTCCTCAGCCAGTGCATCCAGCAGGCAGGAGCGAGTCATGCGGACGATGACCGCCAGGGGCACCGTGCTCAGCGTTATCGCGGGCAGGGCTAGGTGCCGCAGCGCGTCGGCAAGGGCGGTGAGATTGGTGGTGAGAATACTGTCCAGGATGTAGAAGTGAGTGATTGGCTCTAGCTCGATCCCGATGGTCAGCCGACCGGAAGGGGGCAGCCAGCCCAGCCGGTAGCCAAAGAGATGGCCGAGCAGCAACCCGAGCCAGAACAAAGGCATGGACACCCCGATCAGCGTCCCCCCGCTGGCGAGCAGGTCAAGGAAGGAATGGCGACGGTAAGCGGCCAGGACGCCGAGAGGTATGCCCACCACACAGGCGATGACCATGGCCGCCAAACCTAGCTCAATGGTGGCTGGAAGCCTTTGGGCGAGCTCAGTGATCACCGGCAGGTTGGTCTTGATCGCCTGCCCCCAGTCGCCGCGAACAAGGCTCCCCACGTAGCGCAGGTATTGGGCGAGAAGCGGCTGATCCAGCCCCCTTTCCGTCCGGAACCGCTCCACTTGCGCTGCGGTGGCGTGCTCGCCCAGCATCACCTGCACCGGATCGCCGGGGATGAGCCGCAGCAGGGCGAAGGTGAAGAGCGAGAGGCCCAGCAGTGTGGGCAGTAGCAGGGCCATGCGTCGGGCGATGTGTCGCGTCACGCTCGATCTCCTCATAACCCAAACGTGCGACGCGCCTCGGAGGTGCGTCGCACGCTGATCATCGTGCCAGACAAGCTATTCCCCCTTGAAGCCTCCAAAGTAATAGGTCCAGTGAACGAAGCTGCCCGTGTGGCCGACGTGATACGGGTTGTCCTTGTCCCACCAACGCTCGAAGTTAAAAGCCACCGCCTCGGCGTCCAGGTCGGTGCCGTCGTGAAACTTGACTCCCTTGCGGAGATGGAAAGTCCACGTCAGCAGGTCATCTGATACCTCCCAGCTTTCCGCCAGAGCGGGGACGACGTTGGTGGTGCCAGGCTCGAAAGCCACCAGCGGCTCGAAGATCTGGGCGCAAACCATCAGCGACTCGAAGTCGCTCACGTCTACGCAGTCCAGGCCCACCGAGTCGCCACTGCGACCGAAGATCAGGCCGTTCTTGCCTTCCACAGAAGCAGGGTAGAAAAACTCCTGGCTGAAGGGACTGGCCTTAATGCCTTTCACCGTCTTCCTGAAGGCGATGGCCGAGCTGTTGTGAACGATGGGCACGGCGGGGACGTGATCGTGCACAAACTGGTTTGCCTGGTCGTAGAGGGCCTGCCGCTGAGCCTTGTCAAGGGTCGAGCCGGCCTCCTGCAGCATCTGCACCAACTCAGGGAACTTGAGCCCCAGACTGTCGTCCGATCCAGCGCCGAAGAACGTGTCCAGGAAATTGATGGCATCGGGGTAATCGGCCATCCAGCCATTCAGGAAGAGATCGGCCTCGCCAGCATAGACCTTGTCCAGGTAAGTGCCCCAATCCAGAGTCACGATCTCCGCCTGGATGCCCACCGCCGCCAGGTCTGCCTGGAGCACCTCGCCGACCCGGTCGGGGTTGGGGAAATAGGGCCGCGAGATGGCCATGACCCACAGCGTGGTCTGAAATCCATCGGGGTAGCCAGCCTGGACCAGCAGTGCTCTGGCTTGGTCAGGATCGTAGGGCCAATCCTGCAATCCGTCAGTGTGGCCAAAGATGTGCGGCGGTACGAACTGGATGGCTGCCTCAGCCGTGGGCGGATAGAAGGCCTGGACGAGCTCTGCCTTGTTGATGGCCATGGCCACCGCCTGTCGCACCCGCTGGTCGTCGAATGGCTCGTGGGCGCGGTTGATGCCCAGGAAGCCGACGTTGAACGGTGGGCGGAGGTAGACCTCGATGTTGGGGTCAGCCTGGGCAGCGGGTATGTCGTCGGGGGACAGGTTGTCCACGCCGTCCACAGTGCCGGCCTGAAGCTCCAGGAAGCGGGCGGGGGCCTCTTTGATGGCGCGATAGGCGAGCGTCTCGAGTTCTGGTTTCTCTCCCCAGTAGTCGTCGTTGCGCTTGAGGGTGATGTGATCGTCCGGCACCCATTCCACGAACTTGAAGGGTCCAGTGCCAGCGGGATTACGGATCAGGTCCCCGCCTCCGCCGTACTTCTTGATGTTGGCCGGGCTCTGGGGGCCAAAGGCGGGGAAGGCCATCTTCTGCAGGAAGGCGGCGTCGGGGCGGTTGAGGGTGAAGCGGATGGTTCGGGGGGCGATGGCTTCGATGGAGGCGAGGAGGCTTTGGGGTGCGGAGGGAGGTGTGGATGACATGGGTGGTGAGGGAGCAGGAGTTGTGACCGGGAGACAAGAGATGAAAAGAAGGGCCAGGACAAGAACAGCGACCACATTCCAGAGGTGGGGATTATGAAGACGAGAGAGCATCGTCACTGCCTTTCAGCTGGAGTCGCTCAGTTCCACTGAGGAATCTGGAAAGAAACCTACGAGTTTCTCCAATAGTGCTTGTCGCTGATTGCGACTCAGCTTTCTCTTACTGGAGCAGTGAGCTACCTCAGAGACCTCGGTGATCAGTGCCTTTGGAGATAATCTAGATTTATCAAAGAAATAGACAACACCAAATTCACGGATGGCCTTATCTACACCCTCTGGCGAAGGATAGCTTGTTACCACGATAATCGGAATTCCTTTTTCCATCGCTACACGTGCCAGTTCCCACCCTTTCTTGAACTCGCCATCCAATTTCACGTCCAGCAGAAGAACAAAGGGGCTACATTCTTCCAGCTTTCCCAGCGCTTCCTCGAATGTTCCAGCCTGTTCACACTGATATCCTACCTCCGTTAATATGGAATCCAAGTGCTTTCGGTACCAAGGGTGATCTTCAACGATCAGGACCGGTGCTGAAGGCAATGCCAGCGATTCAGATTCGAGTCCTCTAGACGCAGGCCCCTCCTCTGCACCTGTCGTTCTCTCTTCTTTCACTGCCCTGGCACGCAGTTCCAGGAAATCCAGAGCGTCGCTGCACGAAGTTTGCTCAATCTCCGTTGCAATCCTAGGGGGCAAATCTCGGCCGCCAACAAGCTCACGCTGTTCAGCAACCAACTTGAGGTCATTGGTACCTAGTGCGATGGCGAGCGCCGGTGGATATTCGCCGATGTCAAAACTCCATTTCTTGGCCTGTTTGACGTGCCTGTCAAAGAGTGGACGGAAGAAGTCCAGATATGGAACACCGTTCAACTGTTTTGTTGGCACAGCAAAGTACACAGTGCATTCCAGAACTAAGTTTCCGCCCCTATTGGCCTTGACCACGAAAGGGTCTTGTACGAAGTAGTGCTTGATCCAATGGCCTAGTGAGACAGGGTTCTTCAGGAAAGTCACTGGCCTCTGTTTGAAGATCTTTGCTGGTGCCCGGTTCTTATAGAAGTCCATAGCATCAACCAGGCGGAGTAGCGAGGCCAACAGGCCCACGCGGATCTCCTCTCCGTCATGCGGTACCGTTCGGTAGCACCAGCAATCTCGCTCTCTCAAGTCGGCTTTGCCATGCCCTCGGCAAATCGCCATAAGATAGGGCCGGTCGTCATCTGTAATTCCATCAATGGGAGTTGTCTCGTAGTGATATATCCAGTAAGCACTGAGGAGACTGTGGGTTTCCCGAATCTGCGCTCCGGTGTCCAGGCCAAAGAGCTGATAGTTCTCTATTGTATCGCATAGTCCTTGTGGACAAAGAGACAGACGAGCCACCAAATCGGGCAATATGTCTTCCTCAAACGCCTTTCCATCAAAAAACATCCCTAGATCATGCAAGTAAGCTGAAGCAGCTAGAAGGAAGGCCTCGTTCGCGCTCAGTTCAAGTCCGAATTCCTTCTTCAGCCGGCCAAGGAGGCGGATGAGATTGTCAGAGTGCACTTGATTGTGCAGTGTGAATTCGGGCAGAAGAGGGGTGCCCAAACTTGCTATCTCTGCAAGACCCTCTCTTATCTTCTCAATGTCACCGACTCGCTCTACACTAAGCCGAGTCAAGATCTTCTTTATCCTGGCCGGCATGTTCCCTGAAGGCGGCATATATGTCCTCCGTGTCCGAAGCTCGCGTGTTCAGACGTCTTTGAAATACTGTGGTGTACGGACAGCTATTGCTACCTCTTGTCTCAGTTCCTCAGCATCGAATTTGTCCTTTGGAATAACATCCCACACACCATAGTCCCTAAAAGCCCTGCGCGTGCGTTCCTCCAAGTGGGCAAATGCGCTTAGAACGATAACCCTGTTGCCTGGTAGGATTTGTGCCTGTTGCAGGCCTTCTACTAGGCGAAAGCCTTCTTCGTCTTTACCTACTCCGGAGACAAGGTCAATGTCAACGATCACCAAGTCGAAGTCTGTATCCCCGAACAATGGTACAGCTTCGCGCAAGGATTTCGCGGCTTGAATCTCATAGTCCTCACCAAGGGCAAGTTTTACCTCTCTGATCCACTCAGCCTTGTCTTCCAAGTGAAGTATTTGTTTCCTCAGACTCATTTGTCACCCTCCTGTCTAGTTGCGAGAGAGGATTCTCTCAAGTTCGCGAACACGTTGGTCCATCTGCTTTCGACCATATCGAGGTCTCTCTACACGATTCAGTCGCTCAGCCCTGGACAGTTCGTCCACCACCAACTGCAGCAATCCCTCGGGGTCATATGGTTTATCGGCACAATCATAAACCCCTGCCTTGAAGAGGAGGCGCAATTTCTCATTCTCTTGAAAGACAGGAAACATTATCACGAACCGCCATTGCTTGCCGAAAGATTCAATGGTGCTCAAATTGCTTGTGGCCAAATCCAAGCCGACAAAGATCAGGTCAAAGCCTTGTGACCACTCCTCTGGGAGACACCATTTTCTTACCTCCTCGAAGCTCGTTGCAGTGAACACATCATATCGCTCCTGCAGAGCCTCCTGGGCGAATTGAAGCCACTCTAGATGGCGATCAATCAACAGAATGCGTTTCTGAGTAGCCATCTTCTTATTCCTCCTCCTGCTGTTGTTGAGCGGGGAGGCGGAGTAAGAAGATAGTTCTTTCTTCATTGCTCTCCAGGACAGAGACTTCACCGCCATGTTCCCGCATAGTGGTACGTGCACCCCACAGACCCAGTCCGTAGCTCTGTTCCTCTTGTGCTACTTCTTGACGAGCGGAGAATAGGTTAAAGATCTCCTCCCAGTGTTCGTGTGGAATTGGGGGGCCATGATTCATAAAGGCCAATTCGACAAAGCCATCCCCTGCAAGCTGGCCATCAACTCTTATCTCGTCTAGGTCGATTCCTTCCTCACTCATACGTCTTCGAGTAAACTTGACAGCGTTGCTCAGCAACTCTACGATGTAGGTGATGATCTTTTGCACTTGAACGTTGACAGCCGGCAAGTCTGGAGCGAGATTAGCCTGAATGTCCATATCTGGCTGTTTGCCCAAAGCAGCTAGCGCTTCGTTCAACACCAGATTTATGCTAACTTTGGCTTTGGGTTCAGGCCGGAAAGGTTTGAACAAATCCTCGGCCGCCTTGTTGATGCCTTCACTATTGAGAAGGATATTGTCGAGATCCTCCTGCTGCTGTGGCGTCAAGTCCTGCAATTGCTGGATAAGCCGGAGGGCACAGGAACGGATGATACCTGACAGGTTCTTTGAGTGGTGAGCCATCTCTGCCGTAACTAGGCCAACGGCGGCATTCACCTCAGCAGCCAATGCCTTTTCCTGAGCTTCTCTTAGTTGCCGTGTCCGCTTCTCAACCCGTTGTTCCATTTCAGTGTACAGTCTGGCATTCTCAATCGCAACCGCTGCCTGGTTCGCCAGTAGATGAATCGTTTCTCGGTCCGATTTGGAAAAACCGCGAGATTCGAAGAAGTTCACATACAGAAGTCCAACAGTCCTCCCTCCAAATATCAAAGGAACTCCAGCAAATGACTTAACTCGCTTGTTCCTAATGAAAGTAGGTTTGACGCGCGGTTCCTTCCCTACATCTTCGGCAAAAACGGCTTCCTGTGTCCTTGCTATGTGAGCGCTAAAGCCAGTATGGCCCGGAATTGATGGGGCAACCTCAACTTTGCCTCTTCGTATCCCGCTCTCAAATTTATCTTGTTCAGGATCGTATAGGAATAGGGTGGAGAAGTCTGCGGATGTGGTCATATTGGCATTTTCGACAACTGAACCAAGTACCTCCCCTAATTCGAGCTGTGAAGTGATCTTCACACCTATCTCCTGAAGACCAGCTAGTTGCCGCGCCCTCCTGGTCTCTCGATCCAGTAGTCGTGCATTCTCAATCGCCACCGCCGCCTGGCTGGCCATCGTCTCGAGAACTCGTAAGTCATTCTCATCATAGGCATCTTCTTTCTCATAACTCTGAATGCTGATTAGCCCTATGACTTTTTCTGCTTGTTTCTCTCGATCCCAGACCCTCAGCGGAGTACCAATCCAAGACTTGGTAGCGATTGCCTCGGACAACTGAATACCACGTTCCTTTGCCCACTTCCACACATTACCTCTCGAAATCTCGGCTTCTCCTTTATCTATCACATATTCAGTCAATCCATACCTGTACTCTCCTCGTCTACGTGGACGGAAATCTTTGTGATCAGCTTCAACCTTTTTGCCGGCATCATAAGCAAGCGGAAAACTCACCCCATCTTTATCCTCATCGTAAAAAGCGATTTGGATGTTTCGGACATCCATGAGCTTTCCAGCCTGGGTGTGGATTTCTTCCAATATCTCATCAATGCCCAGACTACTCACTGTCCGGCCGATCTCGGTCAAGACCTCAAGTTCCCTAATCCTACGTTCAAGATTCTGATAGAGCCTGGCGTTCTCGATGGCGATGGCTGCCTGATCCGCAAAAAGCTCCAAGAGCAGCTTGTCATTATCAGAGAAATGATGAGGAACGGTCAGGTTTACATACAATACGCCCACAACGTCTCCCCCACTAATAAGCGGCAGATAGGCAACCGATTTCATACCCAGGGCCGAGATGTCTTCACGGACTGCGGGGCCTCCATCAGAGGGTGTGGCCACGTCATTTCCTTCTAGATAGCGAGGGAGCTTGGTCCGAACTACATAGCAACTTGTGCCGTCGGGACGCGGAAGACGATCTATCCATTCTTCCATCACCCCGGTAGCTATCTGAGGTCTAAACTGATCTGTCGTCGAATCGTACAGCCTGATCGCGCAAGAGGCCTTGTGGAAGATATCACTGAGGCTCTTTACGATCAGATGCGAGACCCTCTCAAGATTGGATGGTTCAGCAGAGATAGCAGTTGTGACTGTCTGAAGCTGTTCGAGCTGTGTCGCCCTCTCATCCAGCTCTTGGAAAAGCTGGGCGTGCTCAATAGCAACAGCAGCCTGATCTGCAAGTGCGCGCAGTAAGGCAAGTTCTTCCTCAGTGAACTGACGTACGATGATATCATTCAAATAAAGTACACCGGCCGCCCTCTCACCTGCCGACTTGAGGGGAGTACCTACAAAAGACCTGACCCCCTTCTCCACAACCTCGGGGTTTGCTCTTGTGTCCACGTGGGTGTCTGGCACAACCCTCTGCTCGCCCTTCTCAATGATAAGGCGAGTGTACCCTTGTTCAGAAATACGTGGCGCGGGATGCCTGAATTCCTCAGGATATGCATAACTACCAACAATCCTCTCCCCCGAACTGTCAATGACATGCACTACTCCCGACTTTGTCTTTGTCAGACGCATAGCACCCTCAACAAGTGAGGGCAGAATCTTATCGAGTTTCAAGGCCGCGCTGATCTGGGCACTAATCTGTTGCAGGAGGCTCACCTCATCCGCACGATCTCTCAACCCCTGAACTAGTCGTGCATTGTTGATGGCAATAGCTCCCTGGTTGGCAAGAACCTCGATCCTCTCCCGCAGTTCGAGGTCGGTGTCAAAGTCGCACCTCTGCCGATAGCCCACGAACATAACCCCTAGAACTTCCTCGCCGACCTTCATGGAAACTGCTGCTGAAGAAATGACCCTCTCCCGTACAACGAAGCGTTCTTGGGGCAGCTCCTCGCGAGGGAAATCCCAATCACCAGCCAACACCGCGTGCTTTTGCGCATCAGAAGCGTATACCTTCCCCCCAGTATGCGCAATCTGGAAGACGACATCGTCCGGGAAGACTTGCGTGGGTATGAGATGAGGAAATCTTCGGTCGCCCACCATAATGGGCGGAAGGGCAAAATCCTCTCTATCGGCCTGATATTGATACAAATCAACGACGTCAGCCCCCAGTACCTGAATAGCTGTATTGGCGATTTGCTCGAGTGTTTCCTGAAGCACCTCAGGCGATTCTTGCAGAGTAGCCAACGATTGCCCCACCTTGTTCAGCCGTTGGATCGTCTGGAGCCGTTCGGAATTCTGTATGGCCACACCAGCCTGGCTGGCAAAGGTGCCGAGGAGATCAATCTCCCAGGGAGTAAATTCTTCCCTCTTGGTCATACTGTAAACACTCAAGGTTCCCACAGCGCGTTCTGGCCCAGCCAACAAGGGAACAGCCAACATGGACTGCCATCCCTCCCTCGTCGCCTCCTCCTTTTTCTGAAAACCAGGATTTGCCTGGATATCCAGAACCTGAATAATCCTCCGCTCGCGAATAGCCTTGCCGGTTACGCTGTGGCCCAGATCTAACCTGGCCTCCTGAGCGTACTCGATACTTATCCCCCGGGAAGCGATGATTCTTGCCTGATCCCCCGGCTCGTCCACCCGCCACATCGACACTGGGCAACGAGTGAGCCGATGCACAGCATCCACAATATACTGATAGAGGTCCACGGCACCGCCAAGGGTCTTCTCGCCAATCTTCTTCAAACTTTCCAGTAACTCAGCCCGTTCGATGGCCACTGCCACCTGGTCTGCCAGGGCTATCAACAATTCCACGTCGGCCGCAGAAAAACAGTTAGGCTCTAGACTGTCTACGTTGATCACACCCAGAGCTGTGCCGTGCGACATGATCGGCACCGATACCAACGAGCGAATGGGAACACCACCGGCGATAATATCAACGAAATGTGTATCCGTCTTTGTGTCCCGACAAACGTAGGGTTCGCGATTCCGCGCCACCCAACCCGCAATCCCTTCGTCCGGTGCGCCAGGCGTGAAGGTACGCTCCGCCTTATCCACTGGTACGAGCCCGCCGACACGGGCACGGAAGTGCAATCTGCCATCCTCTTCCATTAGCATCAGAGACCCATCTCTGGCTCCGACCAAATCTACTGCTCGTTGGAGAATCCTGTCCAGCACCTCTTGTAAGTCAACAGCAGCATCCACATCCTTCTGGATATGTTGAAGCAATTCGGAATACCCCAGCGCTCTCTCCGCCGTCTGGTATTTCCTGATGCTTTCCACCAAGTAGCGGAAGATAGCTGTAAGCACAAGCAGAACAGCCAGATTGGTAAACAGCGAAACAGGGTTGATCAAAGCGAGCCCAGCAGCCTCTGACAGCGATGCGAGAAAGTATAAAACAACGACTTCGCCGTAGATCCCCCACATCATGCCCCGAGGGAAGTAGAGGGCCGAGGCAAACAGCGGCCACAGGTAGATGAACCAGAAATAGCTCTCTGCACCACCAGTCATCCAAAGCAAGGCACTTCCAAGAAACACCACGATCTGAATCCGCACCATTCGAAACTGCGATGTTCCATACAACTCTCTCTTGGTCCGCGAGAATACTTCCCGCACAACAAGGTATACCAGGCAGGACAATAGCCACCCAAGAACCCAGGGGCCTCTCGCTCTCACCTCTGACGAGACGAGATAAGCCGCGTAGACAAATAGCAACAGGAACCACCCTATGTAGGTCACCGAAAAGTGAACCAGCCTCCACTCTCTCCCCTCTTCTGCCGTACTGAGGGACTTTAGGAACACTTTCGGGCCGGTATTGAAACGATCACTTGTCATTGCTGCACCCTCCGCGTTGACTTACATATCTACCAGTGCTGTGCCATGTCTCATGCATTCAACTATCCCTCTCCACAAGCAACATGCCGCACTGCATATTCTCCCCTTCATCACCTAAGAGAGGGAGAGTCTGACCACCCCGAAGCCGAGTTCAAGCAACAGCTTTCCTCACTACTCCTTCTTCCTCACCAACGGCAACGTCGCACACCGAAACGCCCCACCCCGTTTCGTCGTCTCGCTATACCCCAACTCGAAAACCTGGATGCCACGGTCACGCAGCAAGGCATTGACCCGGCTATTGCGCCTATCGGAAACGACCTTCTCTGGGGAGAGAGCAAGGACGTTGGTGCAAAGGATTCCCTGCTCTTCTTCAGTGATCTCAACAACGGAATACCGTTCCCTGAGCAAAGTCAAAGGCGGATCAACGAAGGCGGGGGGGTAAATCACAGCGATATCAGGCGGAGCGAGGTTGAAGACAGCATCAAGGTGCACGAAAGGCTCACGCAGACGCATGGAGACGATCTGCCGCGATGGATTGAAGTTCTGGCGGATGAACTCAACTCCCAGTGTGTCCGTCCTCTGGCTCACGCCTGCGAAAATGACGTCATTATCGAGGATGACGTCGCCCCCCTCCAGGAACCCACCTTCGAAACCTTTCTTTGCCACCACGATGCGGCTATTCAATCGAGCCAGAATTTGCTCAATCCCTGCGGCCTCGTTCTTGCGAATCTCCTTCTTCAAGTTAGCCAGCACGAAAGTGTCGCCTATAACGACGCCGATATCTCGACACGCCGATTGAAATGGACAATCTGGCAAAGTGTGCGCCCAGTGGATACGCACATCGTTCTGCTCCAACACCTGCACCAATTTCTGCTCTTCCTGCAGTTGCAAATCCAAGCGAGGGGGATCCTGGGCGTAGGTGGTTTCCTGGGTAGTGTTTATAGGCTCGGCCAGGCGGAAGTTGCTTACCGAGGCCATGATGACGTCTGTGAGGACATCTGTTTCAGATGTGGCATGGATGTGGATACTGGGCATCGTTTTCCTCAACGTCGTTGCAGTTCAGCCTCGAAAAACAAAAGTGCCCGAAGGACAGCATGACACCTTCGCGCACTCTTTTCTGGTTCAACCGTATTTCGCCGTAGTTCCCCAGAGCCACCGGTGTGTCGTTCATTCGCGTGATATTTTGGGATCCCAAGACGACACGTTGCCTTTTTAGGAAACAGCCTATACACAAGGGAGATAACTATGGAAGAGCACGTTATCGCCCTGTGCGGCCAGTCCGTCTCGGAATAGGTCCGCCTTGCAGCATATCGGTGGGCTTTGACAGAGATGGTCATTGAAAGCCGCTCCGTAGCCTGGAAGAGAACACTGTCCCACAGAGAGAATCAGAACATGCGTTCTGCTTATGTTGACATACCCCCTCACAATTATACACAAAACTCCCATATATGCAAATCGAATCAGTGGCTTTCTCCCCCTTTGTAAGGCGTGAGGCTGAGCCGTGACAAATCAAGCGCGTTCTAAACCCTCTTGAGTTAGAGAATCGCCAATGGATTAAGGGTTTCCTTTATTATACCCCCTACAGATTAAGGATTTTCGGAAGCTCGACTAAGGATTTCCCTTATTGTATCGCGTTCAGATTAAGGATTTTCGGAAGTCCAGACTAAGGATTTCCCTTAATGTTTCTCACTCAGATTAAGGATATTCGTAACCCAAATTCAGGATTTTGCCCATTGAATATTCGCAATATTATGTTATAATATAGTAATGGGAGACACAGTGCTTGATCCATCTTTGCCTGATGAGTCATCCGGAAGGACAAGTGGACCAATGACAAAGATTGTCTCTTTGCTTCTGTCTTGCTTCCTTTCGCTGGCCGTCATTGCTTGCAATAGGTCAACACCGACGCCCCCAGCACAATCGCCGAAATCTGACGTTGAGTCCATCAGGGAGTACGCTTGTGAGTTAGTCAACTACATCAAGGAATTCCAGTCTGATGTAGACCAAGTTGCAGCGACAGATAGTAGGAGTGAAGCGGCAGATACCTGTCGGGACATCGAACTAGACTATTGCAGGCTGAAGGAGGAGCAATTCCCCTCTGAACTCAAACCCGCTCAGGAATACGCGGTAGGGGAGATCAACCAGTACCTTCATGATGATGACGGGGCTTGGATCTGGGCGGCTATCGAAGAGAAGGACGACGAATTCAGGAAGCAGCTCAAGAAGGGTATCGCCGACGATGTGTGGAAAATCAGAGACAAGGCTGAGGAGTTGGTCGAGTTCATTGACAGGCTTTATGAATTCGTTACCGCCTTTGAAGAAATGTCTCAATGGGACGCGGAGTTGGTTAGTGATGAGGAGTGTGACTATCACGAATTCCAAGATATGTCCTGTCCATCCCGACTTCAGGGGGCAAAGGACTACGTGCTAGGAGGAGCACGTGAGTATTTGGATAAGGTTTGGGATTATTGCAGAGCCAGCGAGACAGGGGACGAGGTAAGAGCGCGATTCAAGGAGGATGTCTTCGGATGGGATGGAATGCCGTCACCTAAATGTACAGTTACCCCTACTCCTTGAACGATGCGATGGGACATCAACGTGCGCATGAGCACCGTCATCGGCTTCATCTCTCCAGCAGTGGATCAACCTGCTGCAGTACCGCCAGGCCGGTGTGGCCGTGCTGGCCATCGCCATTGTGGTAGCCACTCTGGACTATGTTAGCGCACGGGTGCGGGAGAAGATTGTGTCGGAGACCTGATTTGCCGAAAATGGGGAGTAGAAGAGAGCGAGCGCTTGACATATGAGCTTTTTGCCAGTATAATAGCTTAGCGCGACAGGAATGATCCATCCATTTACCCAGAAATAGAGAAGCGTGATGAACATTCGCGAAGACCCTTTCGAAGCTCCTAAGGTGTACTGCGAAAGTCAGCAGAGTCAACTTGGTTGGCTTTTGTGGCTTTCTAACGGGCACCGCTGTTCGCCTAGTGCAGGCGATGGCTGGTGCCCGATTGTCTTTGGCGAGTTAGCGAGGGGTTAGGCTCGATTAGATAAGCAAGAGGAACTTCGAGTATCCTGACGACCTTGCTATTGTCCCAGAGAGGATATATTATGGCTCTCAGAGATGAAGTAAAGCAACTGATAACCGATGAATTGCTGCCCCGGATTCGTGCGGATCGCTGTATTCTCTTTGCAGGGGCTGGATTGTCCTACGAGGCTGGTTTGCCAGGTGCGAGCGATCTGGCAAAGAGACTATGGCAAGCGTTGCCGGAACAGGAGAGACCAGACCTATATACTCTGAGCGAGGTGGCCGAGATATACCTGAAGCACCACACCAAACAGGAACTCGTGGATTTCGTAAAGGAGACCTTGCAGCCCATTAGAGGGCAGGTTTTGGATACCACTACCTTTCGCCTGATCGCTCACATCGCACACCTCAATAGAATCATCATTACCACCAATTGGGATACCTTGTTGGAGGAAGCCATTCAAGGGGTAACGAAAGTACCTCCAGCGGTTGTCGTGAGGGATATTGACATGGGGAAAGTAGCTGGTGCCCAACACATCATCTACAAAATCCACGGCTCCTGGGATGCACCTGGAACTTTCGTGCTAACCGAGAGGGACTATCGGCTCAGATACATGGAGCTGTTTGATCCCAAGTCGCTGATTATGGCTCAGGTACGCACTCTTGTTGCCGGCAGAGTTATCATCTATGTGGGGTATAGTCTGCGGGACGAGTATTTTGACGAACTGCTGCGGCAAATCAGATTTGCTTTAACCGATCCGCGAACAGGAGAGTTCTTAGGCCGGACAAGTTACTTAGTCGTGCCTGAAGAGCCCGAAGAGGAAGCGAGAAGGCGCTTACGGGGGCTACGCATCAAGTGGGTCAATGCTTCAGCGAGAGACTTCTTCCAGTTCACCTTCACCGAAACCTCCGAATTTGTCAACCGGCAGAAAGAGCTTGGGATAATACGATCACTAAAAGAACCTTATACCGAGATATGCGGCGGTGCGGGCATTGGTAAAACGAGGCTCTTACGTGAATTGGCCTATGAGTATAAAAAAGATAACTGGTTCAATGTGTTCTACATAGATTTGAGAAAGGGGACTTCCTTTGATCTTATCAAGGAGCAAAGCAAAGTAGGAGATATGAATGAGCTATCTCAAAGGGGTGGTCTGTTCATTGCAATGGATTCCCTCGATAGAGCAGGGGAATTTGACGATGTGAAAGAATTCATTCTGAGGGTGCACAGGCCGGAGATCTCTACTCAGCGCATCGTCTGGGCAACCAGATTTAGTATCCTTGATCAATTGTCGCCACCTGTGAAATTCCGCGCTTCTACGTATCCTCTGAGCCCTATGCTTACATCTTACGTGGCGGAGATGGTCAAAAACCATGTAGAGCTCATCGGAGGTGAGGTATGGACTCAGGCCAGATATGAGAGACTGGCCAATGAGATCATCACACTGACCGGGACCGGGCATCCGGGACTGGTCGTGGAGGTGCTTCGCATTCTGGGCAAGGCAACGCCCCCCTTTGAGGTGGCTTATTTACAGGCAAAGCGTCCGGAAATTCTTTACGCCCTCAGGAGCAACCTTCGAAGAGAGGTTTTTGGAGAGGAGAATCCGGAAATAGAGGAGGAGTTGAAGCCAGTTACCAGGCTGATGGAGAACATTTTCTGTGCGGTGCGTGGAGTGACCCAAGGTATGATTGCCGGACTGTTCAAGGATGGTAAAGTGGCGACAGTGGATTTCCAAGATGCCGAGGGCATTTTCAAGGCATTATTGAACACTCACTTGTTGGACAGAGGGGCCTATCCGCTTCACAGCATTGATGCAACCGTTCGATACGTCCTGGCTTTATGCCTGCAAGAAGATAATCGCCAGCGATTTGAAGAGATAAATGATTGGTGCATTGGCTACTTTTGGGAGGCAGTACAAAGTAGCAGGGAAGATGTGCAGCGCGCCTATGTCCGGGAGTGGCTCTTCCATCACATGACGCGACTAGATGCGGAGACGAGCGCACAAGCAAGATTGGACTTGCTGAAGGATGATTTAAGGCAGATTACGCTACGAAGCGCAATGGGAGAGAGAGCAAAGGAGACGCTCATCAGAGAGACGACTGGTGATGAGGAACTAAAGAGTTTACTAGTGAAGCACCTGGAAGTCGAACTACTCTCGCTATTACTCCAGGAGCTTACCAAGCTTACGGTACAGGGCTAGGAGGGAGAACCATGGAGGAACTACTCAGCAGACGTTTGTCGGTCTTCATTGGTAGGAGCATGGAGCGGTCGCTCATCTCCAAGACAGTTGTCGGGGATGGGCGCCCAGTAGTGCTCATCATGGGGGGAGCGGGCATAGGCAAGACCTGCCTTCTAGAGGAAGTCGAGCGTATCGTAGAGGAAATCAATGGCAAAAGAGGAAACATCCTGTGCCTTCCCATCCTCGATTTCTATGATACATCCATACACTCCGAGAGCGCCATTGAAGAGGCCATCTATAGAAACCTGGTAGAACGGGGGATAGATCACGCCTTCGATGAATTCGGGGAGAAGCTCGTCGAGTATCGTGAGGGACAGATTTCAGAAGAGCAACTGTGGGAAGCATTCAAAGCAGGATATGACGAGATTTGTCACGACCGGCGTATCGTGCTTCGTTTCGATACTGCCGAGATTCTAGAATACGAACAGGATGACCCGCAGGTGTTGGAAGATTGCGACGTAAGCGGCTTAGGGGCGCCATCTTTGGGGTGGCTAGCAGAAAAAGCTCGCCAGTTGCAAAACACGGCGGTCATAATTGCCAGTCGTCCCAATGAAGAGTTGCGCAAGCGTCTCGGAGATGCATACGGAACCGATTTGGAACTGGTCAAACTTGAGGAACTGACCCTGGAAGAGGTGCAGAGTTATTTCCAGGAGGCTGGCGACTTCGGCCGACAAGTGCTCACTAGCTCGCCAGAAATGGTGGAGAAAATCTGGCTTCTCTCTGGAGGGCGACCTATTTTTGTGTCTCTGTCACTGGACTGGTTACAGCGAGGGATGTGGGACGAGAAAGTATACGCTGTTGACGTAGCAACACTTCGAAGGATGCAAGAACAGGGGGGTGAGGAATGGGAAGAGACAAAACGCAGCTTTAGGATCGCCTTGGTTCAGAAGTTTCGAGAAATTGACTCATCATTGGACAAAGCTGCTTATTATGCTGCTCGGGCACGTAAGGGATACAACGCCGGACTTCTGGCTCGGATGATGGGGGTTTCAGACGAAGAGGCTAGAGAGTTAGTGTCGCAGCTCATGGGCCTTTCTTTTGTCAAGCAACCGCACATGTTGCCAACATGGCGAGAAGCATGGTTTTTCTTGCATGATGAGATGTACGACCTCATGGAGAATTATGTGTGGCAAGCCACCTGGCCTGCGTATCAGAAACAGGAGCGTGTAGCCAGGGAGATCATTGGCTGTTACGACGATGAAATACAAGAGGTTGAGGAAGAAGTAAGGAAGGCAAGGACAGAGAGACTGCGAAGTGATTTGCAATATCGGCGACGCGTCCTACTGACCGAGCGGCTATACTATCAATTCGATCTTGACCCACGGCAGGGACTCGCGGATTATGACTGTCTGGATACACGGGCTTGCAGTGAGCGCGCTCTGGAGTGGGACAATCTTCTGCGTATAGAAGCGCTACGCTTTGCTCGCCAACGAGCTGAACGAGCGCTCTACGGTGGTTGGGTTACAATCCAGAATGGAAAACCCAAGATCGCCGATTGGGTCAACATGGATTGCCGAGCACGTTGGGTGCATAGATACGTAGCTCGTGATGAACATGAGAAAGCAATCAAGGTAGCTAGTAAACTTCTGGAGAAATACCCATGGCCAAGCAAGCTCTGGAAGGCCAGACTGCTGGTATCCAGAGCAGCAGCGGAGGAGAGATTGGGGCGTCTTGATGAAACAGAAAGTGACACCACGAGGGCATTGAAACTACTGGACACGTTGATACCGGATGAATTCGATGAGTGGATGGTGAATCACTACAAGGCAACGGCTCATATATACAAAGGGCTTAGGGCACGTACCTTGGGGGAGTTGGACAAGGCAGGGATGGCGTATGACGAAGCGGCCAAATTATACAAGCAAAACCTTTACCAGCCAGGAGAAGCGCGGGCTCTCAACAATCGGGCGTATGTACTGGCCCGACAAGGCAGGCTCAAGGAAGCTTTGGAGGATTGTGAAAAAGCTCTGCAGATCAGGCGGGAGACAGGCGATGAATACGGTGTGGCTCTTGGTCTGAATACACTAGGTATCATCAAGAAAATGGAAAAGGATTTCCGGAGAGCTTGGACGGAAAGCATGAAGGCTCTCAGACTTTTTCAGAGGCGGCGAGATGAAGTCGGTATTGCCTTAGCCAATATCAACTTA
This sequence comes from uncultured Anaerolineae bacterium, assembly GCA_964390805.1. Lineage (GTDB taxonomy): Bacteria > Chloroflexota > Anaerolineae > VGOG01 > VGOG01 > CAYMKL01. The sequence continues at coordinate 68,570 of CAYMKL010000019.1, forward strand.
GGGTGGGCGTATCGGCGTTGGGGTTTGAGTGATACTAGGAGGACTCCAGCAGGGATAGAGAGGTACTTTGAACTCTCTGAGAAATCTCTTGCTCAGGCAAGGGAGAAGGAGGACAAGCTTGAACCCTATTATCAATTAGAAATCCATAACGAACTAGGATGTACCTACAAAGATTGGGCCAATTTCCTCGCTTTATATGGGGCTGAAGTGGTACGGTACCGTGAATTACTGGAGAAAGCCAACGAACAGTTCAGCATGGCTGATGACCTCGCCACTAGAAAGAGTTTGATATTCGAGAAAGCTGATAACTTGGAAGATTGGGCCTGGGTTTTCCACCTTAGATACGCTTATCGGGACCGAATGGGGGAAAAGAACCCTCAAGCTCTTCTCCAGAAGACAGAGGATAAGCTAAACGAAGTGGAGAAAACCTTGAAGGATTTCAAAGGAAAGGTAGAGCCAGGTCTAGAAGCCCACCTTTTGCTGGGCAAAGTCTGTTATCAACGTGCTCTCCTTCTTGCGAAATTTGGTGAGGCGAAGGAGCAGGAAGAAGCCGCCAGGAATTACGCCTTAGCGGCAACATATTTGGAAACCTATTCGGAGGAAGCAAAGGAGTTAGAACATTTGCAGCTCAGCATTGAGAGCTGGCTAAGTGAATTCTCCGAAAGAGATGAGGTGGGTCATCTGGCTAAAGCAATGAGAGAGGTGTTGGGCGAGAGAGCGCGGGAAGGATGGAAGTATAGAATATTACAGGGATGGCTCGACGATGTGATTCTGGCAGCCCCGGCATTTGGCTTGGGGAGGTGAAACATGGGCGACTGCGCTTGTATCATGGACCCAGGCCAAACCATTGGACTTAAAGGACGACTCTTCTTCGTTGAAATCACCTCTGCCTGCAACAACGCATGCGTCGGCTGCAGCAACGTCTTCGCCGATAACCGCTCACCTGAGCCGCTGTCAGCGCAAGAATGGTGTACTGTCCTCGACCGCATTGCACCGAGTACATCCTGGCTGAAAATAACCGGCGGAGAGCCAACGCTGCACGCAGGGTTCGGGGAAATCATCGAATGCGTAGCAGCATTGGGCATCCCCTTCACGCTGTTCACCAACGCCCGCTGGCTGGAACCAGAGCACTTAGTGCATTTCCTTGCGGACATTCCTCAACTCGACGGGTTGCTTATCTCCTTACATGGCGCCAGGGCTCAATCCCACGAAGCGTTCACCTGCACGCCAGGCTCTTTCGATGAGGCGGTTGCCAACATCCAGTTGGCAGTTGAAGCTGGGCTCAAAGTAACTACCAGCACCGTCCTTACCCAATACAGTTGCCCCGAAGTCGAAGACATCGTCGCCTTAAGTCAAGAGTTGGGCGCCGACCATGCGGCATTCCAGCGTTTTATTGGCGCGGCACTGCCTGAAATTGAACCAAGCGAGCTCGAATTGCAACGAGCGGTGAGGGCAATTGAGAATATCGCTAACGGAGGAAATGGGATAGGCGGCAACGGGCGTGGGCCAAAGAGAAATGGCAAGCTGGTGCGTTTTGGCACGCCCATTCCGCACTGTTTCGTTGCCAACAACTCCTACGGATGCCTGGCCGGCGTTGCCCAGGCCACCATTGATCCCTGGGGCAACGTGCGGCCCTGCAATCATGCCCCACTGATGTGCGGCAATCTGCTGGAGCAATCACTGGAAGAGATTTGGCATTCGGCGGCGATGGAAGCATGGCGAGAAATGATCCCTGTTGAGTGCATGGGATGCAGGGAATTCGCAATGTGTCGTGGAGGCTGCCGAGCGACAGCTATGCTACGGGGATTGGAGAAAGACCACCTCATCGGGGAGCCCGTGGTAACCAAACCACTTAGTCACAAGGCTAAAGCAATGATGGATATTCTGGATGGGCAGCACTATGTCAGAGCGATAGGCGCCTTGGGGGTATAGCTCCTCCGCCAGGACAATAACACAGAGCGTATTTTGCCACAAAGCAGCAAAGGTTCGAAACGAGAGCTGCGTATGCGTAGTGGCGGCGGTGGGAGGAGGCTATCCCCAAGAGGGAGACCTCCTCTTGCTTTTGAAAGCCCATAGGAGACTGCCATGACAAACCAGGCACCGGAAATCACGATCGAGGTAACGGGACTGGAAGAGAAGCGTAGCTACCGGCAGCTCGCGGTGTTATTGATACTGGTTGTTGTCCTCACGTTTGTGGGTTTGCAGAGGAGTACACAAGTCGGTTGTTTTCTCCTTCTGTCTCTCACCCTGTTCATTGCCCTTTTCCGGTCGCCACCTAGGCTGCGTCGCCTGTCCACACTCATATGGATAATCCTCGCCATCGCCCTGGTGGTAGGGATTTTCACCCACCGGCGGCTGAACACCTCTGACATGACCACCGCCATCGCCAACAACGTACTGTTGCGTTTCCTGATCGGTGCAACTTGGTCCAGGGTGTTCTGGTCAGCCGTGGCAGGGCTGCTGTCCGGGATTTGCCTGGTGTGGGGGCCACTCCTGGCTGTGATGTACGTTAGCTCGGAGTGGCTGTTGGCGATGCGCGAGACTTTTGGAGTGACCCGATGGCAAGCACTACGGTTGTTGATCAGCCTGGTACTCAACGTAATCTACCCTTACTATCTCATCGAGGACGGCGAGATGACCCTGGTCAAGCCGAAGGGAGTATTAGACCGTCTGGGGGGGCCAGGGGTAGCCGTAGTCAAGCCATACAACGCCGTGGTGTTCGAGCGGGCCGGGAAGATTACCCGCATCGAGGGACCTGACATGTTTATGACCAAGCTGTTTGAGTTCGCCAAGCATATCATTGACCTACGGCCGCAGTGGGAGTCCTTCGAGGTGGATGAGGTACTGACTAAAGACAAAGTGCCGCTACACATCGAGTGTGGACTAGGTTATCGGATCGAGTCCCGGGAACAGACGGCGGAACGGGGGGAGGATCCCAGAGAAGTAGTAGAAGGGAGGCGGTTTCCTGGGATCATCAGTGGAGAGTATCCTGTTTACAAACGCACGATCTTTAAAGCTGCCTATGGACCGGCAGGCGATTGGAAAATCACCACCAAAGGAGCCACTATCACAAAACTGCGCGAGGTGGTGTCGGAGTTTGAGCTGCAGGATATATACCGCCTCGACGAGCAGGGCAGAGAGTTCATCCTGGCTGAAATCGGCAGGATGACCAAGGAGAGAGTGGCGGAGATCGCGCACTACTGGGGAGTGCATGTGGGAACTGTCAATATTGATAGTATTAGTATTGAAGTATCTCAGCCAGTCAGAGAACAGGTATGGGAGATGTGGGGTGCAGAGTATGCACGGCGGAGGGCATTGATCGAGGCCGAGGGGAAGAGAGAGGTAGTTGTTACTGAAGCAGTGGCAGAGAGAGAAGCAACCCAAGTCAAAACTGAGGCAGCGAGAATCGAGGCGATAGGAGAAGCTGAAACAGCGAGGATCAAGGCGATGGGGGAAGCTGAAGCAGACGCGGAAAAGGCCAGGACAGAAGCGCGATCAGAGAGAGAAGTTGCAATGCTCAGAGCAGAGGCAGTAGCTATTAAGGCAAAGGGGGAAAGGGAAGCAGCTATCGAGAAAGGGAAAGGAGAAGCAGCAGCAAAGGCCGCACAACTTGCGCAAATAGTGGAAGCATTGCGACGAGTGGGGTTGAAGGACGAACGGTTGATTACAGGCATCGTCGTAGAGATTTGTCGGGTCGTGGGATACGAGGAATACTTGCAGCACCTAGAGAGGACAATGCTACCCGGCTTAGGCCGATTCCTGCCTTCTGAATTGCTTGAGGAGCCACCACCACCAGAGGAAGGGCCGCCTGAACGATAGGAGGGAGCCAAAAATGCCTAAAGATGATCACAAGAAGCTTGGCAAGACTCTACTGGAGAGCTTGGAAGTCAAACCCGGCAACCTAGGAGAAGCCCTCTTTGAGCTATATGAGATTGCCGGAGATTGCCTCCGGAACGATCAATGTGACGAAGCCTTTCAATGTTGTAGGACTGCTCTGAACCTTTGCGATGGGCTGAAGTCAGAAACCGAGTTGAATAGCGGCCTAGACCCCTCTTACGCACGAGCCATCTTCTATGCATACATGGGCACGAGTTATTTGAATCAAGGAAAGCTAAAACATGCACTGGACTGTTATGACAAGAGCAGGAGCCGGCTGCATGGTAATCTTTGGCATGATCGTTGGAACGAAGGTCTATTACGGTGCACAATAGGCAAGTTATATCAATGGACTGGTAAGCTCGAGGATGCCTTTCTTGCCTTCCAACAGAGTCTCTTTTGCTTGCAATCCGTGACCAGTGAGAACAAAGATCCAAGTGATCTCATTGTGAAAGCCCAGGCGGAATTAAAAGAAACGTGCCGACTACTTCGAGACTCATTGAAGAACAAGGGCAAGCCGCGGGGGGCCACCCGAGTGAAACATCCTGACGTGCACTCAGCCGAAATCACTAGAATCCCTCTTGTTGCAAAGATCGCAGCAGGCTCTCCTATTCTGGCAGAAGAAAACATCGAGGACTACCTGTTTCTAGACAAGAACTACGCCAAAGATGCTACCTTCGCCTTGCAAGTACAAGGGGTGAGCTTAATCAACGCGGGCATTCACAATAATGATGTTGTGCTCATCAGGGAACAACCCATTGCAAACAATGGAGACATAGTGGCAGTAGTATTGACCGACATAGATACTGAAGCTACCCTGAAGCGCTTCTATGAAGAAGAGACACACATACACCGATTATGCTTAATTCCACAGAGCGGTTTCAGATTTGCCATCTGATGACATTT
>CAYMKL010000020.1:0-30098 GCA_964390805.1 uncultured Anaerolineae bacterium
GCAGGAGCATTATACCACAAAACTCCGAAGTTATTTTTGGACAACTCCTTAGTGAACGACAAATGCCACGCCGACTTACATCGGGTGGCCGGCCTGGCTGTGTTATACTCTCTGGGCTGGGATGTCCCCGATGCACCTCGGCCGCAGCCTCGGCGAGGGTGAGCCGCGCGAGGCTTTTCTGTTGGCGGCCCTATTATACCACCGAGTCATTCATGTGCCAAGTTGGATTGGGCTCACAAAAAACATTGGACAAACGGCCCTTTGAAAAAGCCTACACAGCCTACAAAGCCTACACAACCCTACATACCCTACACACGGTGTAGGCTCGGGCAAGCTATGCCGTTAGCCCCTTGATTCCTGTTGCTTGGCAAAAAACAGAACGCCACCTGCGTTAACCGTGCAGGTGGTGTTTTCTCGTTGTGTACGCCCGGCGGGAGCGATAGCTAAGGGATGGAAGTCCTCTGAAGGGGCTGATCCGCCAACGCCTCACCGCGAGTCCAGCTCTGCTTCAGCTCGGGATCTTCCATCAAGCCGGCCAACGTCAGACCATAGCGCAAGCCATCGAGAAACACCACCCCACCGTGTAACCCCGATTTGGCCTCGACCACGAGCTGCTCGATCTCCTCCAATAGAGTTTGGCGCTGTGACGTTTCCATGACTCCAGCTCGTTTCTATCTGTGTCAGCAAACTACCACACCTGATTTGCCGTGGTCCGGTGTGGCTCACCACTTTGTCCCTGGCACCCTCATCCGTCCGGTGGAATCGAATCCACTGTGGTTAGTGTAGCACAAATGTTCTGTTGTGTCAAATAGCTCTCCCATTTCTATGTCCCAATGCTCATGACATGCTGGCCGTCGCGCTCGATGGCCTCCAGGTTCAGGCGGAGGGCAACCCCGTGAGAGACTTCACCGCTATAAAGGGTACAGGTGTACGCCCCCGATGTAGTTGAGCATGCATAGTATGAACCGGGGCTGCTGGCCTAGCAAGCGCTCCGTTGCCGATATGTAGCGTTGCGCCTGAGCCAGGTAGTCCTCCTCAGCCAGCAGTCGCTCAAAGTCAGCCTTATTTCTCACCTCGTCAGTCTTGAACTCGACGATGGTCCAGACTCCTTCCCGCAGGTAGAGAGCATCCATGATCCCGCTCTCGATCCGTCTGTCCACCACGAGGCTGTAGGGCACTTCGTGCATCAGTCGGTCGGCAGCGTCCATCTCCCGGTAGAGCGAGTGAGCCTGAAAGCGAAGCAGCAGCCGCTGGCTCTGGCGCATGGCATCGGCCAGTTCGCGAGGGTCGGTGATGCCGTATCCCCGGGCACGGGCCCCAGCCCACCTCTCGAATCCGCTGTTGGGGAAGCGCCACGCGGCCAGTGCTTCGTGCACCAGGGAGCCGATCACCCACGCCGGCGCCCGAGGCCGCTTCACCGCCGGCACCACCCGCCAGACCCGCTGTAGTGGGATGCGATCCCGCTCCGCAGTCCGCTGGTCCACGCGCTCTATCCCCGGGGATACGGGCTCCAAGAGGGGAGGTGGCAAAGGTACAGACGGCCCGACTTCCGCCCTCGTTTCGCCAAGAGGATGGTCCCAGACATACCCCGGCTCATAGATGGTGCAGGAGACCGGCGTCGAACCGACCTGCAGATCCACGTGGATGGCGTCTGCACCTTCTTCGTCATGCGCGATCGACGTTCCCACAAGCCTCAGCCCTTCCGGCCCGCCGATCTTCCCCAACCAGCCTCCTAAGCTGCCTGGGGTGCCGTCCCGCTTCAATTTGATGCACCCGCTGAAGATCAGTTTCTCCCGTGCGCGGGTGGCCGCCACGTAGAGGAGCCGGTCCGATTCGGCGTCCTCCTGGTCATTGTCACGAAGCTTGCCCAGGCGATAGAGGGCTGGCAAGGTATCGTCTTCGTCTTTGAGCGGCAGCAACACTCCCAGGTCGGGGTCTATCAGTGGATCGCGACGCTCTCGTCCCTTGTGGGTGATGTCGCCGATGACGACCACCGGGAACTCCAGCCCCTTGGCTGCGTGAATGGTCATGATCTGCACTGCACCCTCAGCCGTGGCGCGGGCCTCACCCTCCCGTGTCCCGCTGTCGCGCAGGCCGTTCACGTATTCCAGGAACTCCCCCACCCCCACGATGCCGCTGGCATGAGCGTCGGCCAGAAGCTTGGCTACGTTGCGCGCAGCTCGCGTCAGCCCGGCCTGTATCAACCCCGCCCGGTAGTCGGTGGCGTCCAGGAGGGCCTTCAGCAGGTCGGCGACGGAAGTCCTCCCCGCCTGGCCGTGCAGATCGGTGATGATGCGGATCGCCCGCTCAGCCCGTTGGCCATCATCCCCTGATAGCTCACCCTCTGCTGCCCGCAAGACATCCCACAGGAGGACAGCTTCCTCGGCCTGATCCCGTTCCTGGCAGAGGCGAAACAGCGCGGCGTCGGACAGGGCGAAGGCTGGCGAGCGCAGCAACCCCACCAGGGCCAGGTCGTCGGTGGGGTTGGCCAGGGCCTGCAGAGCGTTGAGCAGATCGCGGATCTCGGGGCGGCCGTAGAACCCGCGCCCGGCCACGGTCAAGAAAGGCACTCCGGCTCGCTCCAGGGCGTCCTCGTAGGCACTGAAGGAGGTTGAGGCGCGGCACAGGATAGCGACGTCCCCGTAGTCCAGCGGGCGGGTCCGACCACCCTCCACAATATAGACACTGCCGTCCACCAAGTCCACGATGCGCGCCGCCAGGGCATCTGCAGCCCGGTCCAGTGCTCCTCCCCCTTTGCTGCCCACGGTCAGGTGCAGTTCGATGTGGGGTGGCGAGAAGCCGGGGCCAGGCTTCTCGCGGTGGGGAAGCAGCGGGGCGAAAGGTTCCGCCCAGGGCCGGCTTGGGTCGGAATGCTCCCCCAGCACCGGGCGGAGCAAGTCGTTCAACCCCTGGATCAGGTCCCGATGGGCGCGGTAGGAGGTCTCTAGTGGGAAGGCAGATCCGCCCTGCTCGATCCGCTCCCGTTCGCTGCGGAAGACGGTCACATCCGCCCCTCGGAAGCGGTAGACGGATTGCTTGGCGTCACCGACGATGAAGAGCCCTTCGACAAGCTCAGGACACCGCTTGCCCCCGTCTCCGTTCAGGAGCGTCACGAGATCACGCTGGCGACCGTTGGTGTCCTGGAACTCGTCCACCAGGATGGCCTTGACGTCCCGCTGCCAGCGATCCCGCACCGAATCGTTTTCTCTCAGAAGAGATAGAGCGCCTTGCTCCAGGTCGTCGAAATCCAGTGCGTTGCGGTCATCCTTTAGCTGCTGGTAGATCGTCACCACGCGCTCGAACAGCCGTCGTAGAGCCGGTATCGCCTCGGCCAGTCGCCGATCCAGCGCCAGGTTGATGCCTTTGCCTACCCATTCCTTCAATCCAGCGTCGTACCGCCCCTGTAGTTCTTTGATGATTGCCTTAGGATCGGCCGGTTTCCAGTTGGCTGCCCGCCCGACCTGCTTCATCTCGCCGCGCAGAGGGGCCAGCCGTGTCGAGACTGCTGCCCAATCCCCTCGCTCGTGAGCAACAAGAATCTCATCCCACAGAGTCAGCAGGCGACGTAGGGGAGTCGCCTGCTTATCGCCGACTGCTTCGGCATGTTCCAGCGTGCCGTCGACGCGCAGGGTGGCCAATTCTTCGAAGGCCTCCCGCACCCAGCGGTCATCCACAAACGCTCGAATGGGTGGTATTAGAACGGACTCCCACTCTGGCCAAAGGGGCGCAGGAAGACCGGCCAGGCATTGAGTTGCATCCAGGTGTTGCTTCAGTAGTTTTTCAATTGTGTTCCGAAGCTCGCGCTCGCCCAACAGGGCGAACAGCCTCACCGCTTCCTGGTCATCCGCGGCCCAGGCCAGGGCCTCGTCCACCGCTCGGCTGCGCAAGATGTTGACCTGCCCCTCCTCCAATACGTCGAAACGCGGATCTACCCTGGCTTCGGCCGGGTGGGCGCGTAGAATCTCGGCGCACAGGCTGTGGATGGTGCCAATGCGCGCTGCGTCGAGTTCAGTGTAGCGCGCCCGCCAGTGGGCGTTCTCTTCCGATGACAGGTCCGCTCGTTCCAGGTACTTGCGTACCTCCTCGCGAACTCGATTGCGCATCTCGCGGGCTGCCTTCTTGGTGAAGGTGATGGCGACGATGGACCGCAGGGGCAGCCCCTCGGCCAGGAGCGACAGGTAGCGGGCCACCAGGGTACGGGTCTTGCCCGTGCCGGCCCCGGCGGTGACCACGACGTCACGACCGCGTTCACTGATAGCTGGCTCCTGCTCCGGACTGGGATGCATCTGAGCAACGATGGGGTGCAGCATCTCTCAGCCTCCAAACCTGGGCTGATAGTGCCAGCAGAAGGCGGCTGCTGGGCAGTATGATGGACAGCCGCCATCAGGCGGATGGGGCACGAAGTGGCCGTCGCGAGCGGCGTTAACGGCCTCCCAGGCGTGTTCTACTGCAATCGTCATCGCGCCCTCCGGCCCGCCGTCGAAGCCGCTCAGCGTGAACTTGCTGGGCTCAGCGTGTTGGACGTGCCAGTAGAAGGCCTCGACCGGCTCTCCCAGCCCCAGGGCATCTCGCGCCGCCAGGGCGTAGAGGGGAATCTGCACTTTCTTGCCTTCAATGACCGCGCGATTAGTGAAGGCGGAAGGACCGGCGGTCTTGTAGTCAATGACGCGCACGCGGCCATCGGGAGTCCGATCCACCCGATCAATGAACCCTCGCAGGCTGAAGCTGTCCTCCCCATCGTGCACGACCAGCGCGGGCTGACTCTGCAGGCCGAACACAGCCTCGCACAGGTGCGGGACAAAATCTCCCTGCACCTCCGCCAGCGCCTCCAGTGAGCGACGGACGTTCTCCACGATCTCGGCGCGGGTCTGCTCCCACCAGGCGGTCTCTCGGAAACCCTCTCGCCGCGGTGCTTCGTCCAGGACAGCCTGTGCCACGTCGGGCAGGATTTCCAGGAGTTGCTCCAGGTCAGTGGGATCGGTGACCGCGGGGCACTTGTCCTGGACAACAAGTACAGGGTAGAGTCGCTCGAAGATGTGATGGTAGATGTTGCCCAACTGTCGCGCATCCAGTCCCTCGGCTGGCTCTTCTCGCGGTTCCAGATCCAGAACACTCCTGACGAAGAAGAAGAATGGGCAGGCGCGGTAGGTCTCCAGGCGGCTGGCGCTCCAGGGATGACGGGGACTGAAGCGTTGGGCAAACGCATCGGCCAGGCCGCTGAGGTCGCCATTGTATGGACTGCCGCTCACGCTGCGGTGTCGCAAGCGGAAGAGGTGAATGGCTGCCCCCAACGCCGCCCGACGCGTTGGCTCCGTTCGCTGTACCCACTCCCAGACCTGGCTGCAGTTGGGATAGGTAGCCAGGCTCTCCACCAGCTCGGGCCAAGAGGCAACCTGCGACGGCGTGGGCACGCTCTCGCTGGTCAGCGTCTCCGGCGCTACGTCCACCAGACGGCGTATCTCTTCCCAAAAGGGGGATGCCTGCCAGGGCGCGCCGTTGTCGGCCAGGCGGGGACGGGTGAGGAGCAACCGCTCGCGGGGACGGGTGACCGTCTCGTAGAAGAACTCCGCCTCAGCGCTCTCGGTGGAGGATTCCAGGGCCAGGTCGAATTCCTCACGCAGACGCTGGCGGTCGGCATCGCGCAGGAAAGGGTCTTCGCTCAGGGTTGCTGGGAACTCTCCTTCGGCCAACCCCAGCACGGCCACCATCCGGAAAGGAACGCCGCGGGCCTGAACCACGTTGGCGACCAGAACCTCCTCGTGGTCGAGACGGAGCGGCAGGCGGTAGGCCGTCGCCTCCACTGCGCCTACCAACTCGTCGAAGAAGCGGGGGTAGTCCACGGCGGGTGTGCCCAGCGCCTCCTCGGCCCAGACCAGTCCCCGCAGGACGTCCTTGAGGGCCTGGAGCGCGGCCACGTCCCGCTCGGCGACTGCTTCGGCCCCGTCGCGGGCGCGGGCCACGATCTGCAGGGCAGTGGGCTCGTCGGGAGCGGGGAAGCGGGGAGACTGTAGGCCGGGGTCGGGGCCGATGAGGGCCTCCAACCAGCCGACGAACTCTCGGTACGTGCGTTTTCCCTGGGGCGGTGTCAGTCGCAGGCGGAAACGCTGGAACTTGTCCCAGAGCAACTGGGCTGCGGGGCCTACGGGGACGTCGGCAGGCAGCCCCCGCTCCTCGTCTTGGGCTGGCGCTGCTGAAACGTCGCCCGTTGCGTCCTCGTGGCGCGCGGCCAAATCGGTCAGGATCTCCTCCCACTGGGAGAGCCCGCCGATGACACGCCCCCAACGGGCAGCCGTGTCCAGGGTGTCAGCGTCTCCTGGTCCGATGCCGATGGACTCCGTCGCATTATCTTCGGCCAGGGCTGACCAGTCAAAGTAGGGGGAACGCCAGGCCTCGACCACCGGGCGGCGGGGCAGGGCCGGTTGGGGGGCACTGCTTGGGTTGAGTAGCCGAAGGCGTATCGAAACCTCGGCACGGGGGAGCACCAGCCGCAGGAGGTCCAGAAGCGCAGCGACGGCGGGGTTAGCCCGCAGCGGGAGGCCGTCCACCAGACGCACCGGCAGTGCGAACTCGGCGGCGGTCTGCAGGATGAAGGGGCGATACGGCGAGATATCGCGGGCCAGCACGGCCACCTCGACGGGCTGCATCCTGTCTTTCACCAGGCGTGCCTTGAGCCAGCGCAGTGCGGCGCGAACCTCAGACGCGCGGTCGGGAGCCTCGATCAATTCGACAGCGCCCTCGTCGGCGCTCTGCTCTGCCTCGCTGCGAAACAGGCTCGTTTCCAGGTGAGCCAGTGCCGGAGCCTGGCGTGAGGATCGTTCAGGCAGCGGTGCTGCCTGAACACCTAAGGTATCCTCAAGGTGCCGTCGCGTCTGGTCGAAGCGTCGGTGCGCGAGCGTCCGTTCGCCTCCATCAGCAGCACCTGTCAGAGTGATGATCAGGTTCTCGACTCGGGTTGCCAGTACTTCAAGCAGGCCCAATTGCACCGGTGTGAAGTTGTCGAAGCCGTCCACCACCAGCAGTGGCCAGTCCCGCGCCACGTTGGGCGCACGTTCTTCCAGCGCCTCCACCGCCAGCCACCCCAGCCCGGCCCGGTCGGCCCAGCCTTGGGCCTGGAGACGCTCCTGGTAGGCGGCGTAGACCAGCGCCAGTTCCCGCAGCCGGGGCTCGTCACCCAGAGTAGCCACAGCCTGGATGAACGTGTCGGGCCAGATCCGTGCGGCCTTCAATTCGCCGATCAGGTTTTCCAGAACCTGGATGAAGCCGGGGCGATCGGTCAGCGGGGCGTAGTGGATCAGCGGCAGGTCGTCCACAACGGCGCGGATCAGTCGGTACTGGACGGGGTCGCTCAGTTCGGTGTAGACCTCGCCAGCGGCGCCCAGGCATTCAGCATACAGGTGGCCAAAAGTCATCACTCGCACACCGATGGCGCCCCCGGCCTCCGCCAAGCGGCGACGCCAGGAACGCACCTGCAGGTGGGTCGGCACGAGGACTCGGGGGATAGAGTGGAGTCCCCGTGCGGCGTCGCAGACGAGGTTCAGCACATGGGCTGTCTTGCCGGCTGCAGCGGGGGCGAGGAGAAGCTGGACGGTCATAGTTACACTACTCAATGAACCAATCAATCTGAAACATCAGATGTATCCTGTAGATACTTGTCACGGAACGCTTTTATGTCTGTCAAAACCTGACAAGCTACTGTGTAACTCTCGCGTTGTGGATCATAATGAGCAGCAGGATTGCAGATACTCCGAGCTTCTTGCAGCTTGTTGACGTCCTTACCGTCAATATGCTCCAGCTTTCTCAGCAACTGTATACGCGAGTCCAGTTTGTCGTATTCCGTGCCGTATACAGCAACTCGTTGCCCTTCCAGCAACTTGTCACAGATGTATTCTATTTCCCGACGCATCAACACATAGACGGCCTCCAGATCATAGCTGTCGCACCCTTCGAGGAGCCTTTCTTTTGCCGCGTGGAGGAAAGTGCCCTTGCTTCCTTCTACAATGATGTCCGGCTCTGTGGAGGAGTGGTTGATAATCAGATAGATTTGTCTGCTATCGAAATCGGTGTGACGGAGTCTCAGTTTCTCCTTGAGATAGTGGAAGAATAAAGGATCATGGGTCGCGACAATCAACTGCTTGCCGGTTCGTTTGGCGAAATCGAACATTTCATCAAGTGCTTTCCTACGATGTCCTGCATCTATGCTATAAAGTGGGTCGTCAAAGATCACGAAATCATAGGGAGAATCTATAACCTCTTGTAGAGCAAGATGAATCGCAATGCCTAGACAATTCAAGTGCCCTTCGCTGAGAAATGCCTGTGGCCTAGGCTCTTTGTCGCTGAGGTCTATGTTCTCGTCGTTGACTATCAGGTCAACATTGCGTCCTCCGGCTGGCCTGAAGATGATCTTATTCAACGCTTCATCAGGATTCATACGTTTGTAAATCTCATTCGTCCTGTCCGAGATTCGCTCAATGGCCTCTCTGAGCAGAATCTCCTCCGTCTCCTTCAATATGTCATCCCGCGCATCCAGCAGGGCTCGGATATACTTGTTGGCGGTAGATATCCTATATGTGGCTTCCCCAAGACCTGCCACTTCGCTCTCCAACCCTTGAAGGTCATCCAGCAACTCAAACTCAGTCAGTCGTGCTTCCCACCTTTGGACTTCCTCATCCAATCCCTCTTGCTTTCTTTCCTCTAAGCTCTTTCGTGTTCGCTGATACTGGGAATTCAGACTGTCTACGGAGTCCTGAGTAGCCCGTTGCACTTCACTCAATTGTCCAGTCAATTGCACAGCGGCGTCAATGTGCTTGGACAATCCGTCGAGTGGTGTAAACTCCACCTTTTCAGGATTGTCCAGAAACTGCAGGGCCAAGTCAAGGCTTCCAAGCAGCAGCTGTGGCGAAGAAAAGTCTAGCTCCGATGGAACAAGCGCATCAAAAGCAGGGGGAGAAACCTCTTCACCCAGGCAACTTGCCTGTGCCTTGTAAGCATCAAAGAAAGTGCTCAGTCCTCTCTGATTCCGATCGAGTTTGTCTTTGCAGTTAAGGAGCTGCAACAAGCTACAGGCGTGCCGCAAATCGTCCATCAAGGCATCTTTGGGGTTGAAATCCTCATATTGCTTCAAGAACTCACGATGCTGACTGACAAAATGCTCTTTGACCGTTACTTCTGTCTCACCCCAGGGCCCCGTAATATCCTGAAGGCAAAGAGGACAAGTATCTTGGTCTTCTTTCTCTGCATGATGTAGGCCATACTGCAGAAAAGCCAATCGCTCCTCCAGATTGAATCTTTCTGGATCATCCTGGAATTGTTGCGCTCTCTCAAAGAGGCTGAGTAGCGCGGACAACTGCTGTTCTATCTCTTCTTGTGTGTCCACGGCAAGGACCACATACTCTGTGGAGACGATCCACTGCTCAGAAGTGAAGAACTCTGATAGATCTTGCTGCCTTTCCAAGGTGACCCGCGCTTCTTGCAACTTCTCCTCAGCGTTCTCTCGCTCTTCAGGGGTTAGATCGTGCGAATCCTGGTAATGTTGCAATTGCTCTCTCAGAAGATCCAGCAGACCCTCAAGACAAAAGGGGTATTCTTCCCCAACCTGTTCTGTCGCTTCTTCGATCAATTCCTGACAAATCGAGAGGAGTGTTTGAACACTCTCTGGCAACTCACCGTACTTCTCGAAAATGCCTGCGATCTCGCGTTTCAGTACCGCGCAGTAGTCGCCAAAGGTCTTTTCCAATCCCTCGTCTCGCCGGCGTCTTCGCAGAAATCCCAGCAGTTTGTCAATCGTATCCCGATGCTCGTCGAGCACGCCGTACCCTAGCAACTTGAACAGCTGCCCGCCACGCTGGCTGCCTGTAACTTCAATGAATCTCCCGAGTCGTTTGCGGTTCAGAAAGACTTGCTCGAACTCTCCTCGCCCATATCTCAGCGGCCACTCATAAGGAATGCCGTGCGCATCCAGGGTCTTTCGAGACAATAACTGATCGGGGTATAACGAGGGCTGTAACACTTCATCCTCAGGGTTGATGCTGGAACTCTGAATCGTCCCTGCCCTCAAACGTCGAGTCACTTGGCACTGTGCAGTGCGTTCTCCTTCTCTCTCGGAGAAGATCAACTGCACCCAAGGCTCTTCACATCCTGTGAAGAGGTTACGGAACCTATCACCCGTGCTGGCATCTCTACAATCACCCAGGTAGATCGTATCCTCTAACAGCCACTCCATAGCATTGAATAGGCTACTCTTGCCCGAGCCGTTATCTCCGAAGATGATTACAACGTCGTAGTCGAGCTTGAGCGGGAGACACGCTGGGTAGCCTCGGAAACCTTCCATCAGAATCTCACATAGTCTCATCGTTCGCTCCTCATCTCAGAGTCGAGATTTTCACGCAACCTGCCCTCTATGTTGCGATAGTCCTCTCGTTGGGCCTGCAAGAGCAGAAGTTCCTTGATCGGATTGGCGTCTTCTATCCTGGCCACGAAGAACTCCTCCGCTTCGCCGGGGGATCTTACTCTCAACTGCCTTACCCTGGCTTGAAGTAGACGCAGTAACTCCTTGTAGACTCCTTCTCTGTCCATTTGTGCCTCCGCTGATTGAGGAACAGGCCGAAACGTCACGAAAGATCGGGCAACTCGACGACCCAGTCGGCGGTCGCATCGTAGTCATCGTGGCAGGTGAACAGCGGTACTTGATGCTCCTGAGCGATTTTGTTGCACAACGGTATCGCTTGCTCTCGCCTGCCTGGATCAGACTTCACAAAGGGATCATCCAGCAAAAAGGGGGGCTTTGCATCACGATAGACTAGATCGAGCAGGGCCAGTCTGGTTGCCAAGTGGAGTTGGTCTACGGTGCCTCTGCTCAACTCGTCACTTTCTTGGCCAAGCCCATTTGGATACAGGCCGTCCTCACATCCCCATCGGCAAGAAGGCGTCGGAGAAAACGGAGATCAGCCAGATGGCGTGCCAACGAAGTTGGCCCACCACCACGCTAAACCTGAAGGCCACGCTCACTTTGCCTGCGTGTACCTGGGTCTCGTGGTCCAACTCTCAGACAAACCCAATAGCCGCGCGCTCAGACTAACCTCCACTCCGGGTGAATCTCTGCCAATAGTGCATTTAGCCGTTCGAGAGTCTCCGCATCTGGGCTCTGGCCCTCGGCGCTGAGGATAACGCGGAAGCTGAAGGCCAGTTGGGGCGCGACGGTGAGAAGCTGCTCTACCCGCTCGGCCAGTTTCTGCAAGGCCATCGGGTCGAGTGTTGCTTCAGCCAATAGAGCCGCGGCCGGCAGACGGATTCTGACCGCGAAAGGGTCTGTCGCCGTGGCCAGCCGACGCCACTCGTCAGCTTCTGCCACCAACCCTTGCTTGATGGCTATCTGGACTGCGTTCATGAACAGATCGTCCGGCACTTCACGCCCCAGGAAACGTTCCTCGATAGTTTCCTTCACAGCGCGCAACGCGGGTGTAGTGTCGCTGGTGTATCCCAGGGCCGCTGCCACAGTTTCCGGCGGCAGGTGAATCTCCTCGATCCGACGGAAACGTACCTGATCGGCGGTCGCAGGAGAGCAAGGCCAAGGGCCGCCCTCAGGCACTCGCTCAAACAGGCGTAGTTGCAACGCTTCGTTCACGCCCTCGCTCAGGAGTGTCCAGGGAAGGGTGTAGCCGTGCCGGGTAGCCAGTGCGTCAGCGATGGCCTGCAAGGGGGCTTGATTGTCGTCCCAGGCTTCTGGGAGCGCCTGGGGGATCAAATCGGCACCGTGGATGGGCGGAGGCGGGGGAAGCAGTTCCAGTCCCACGGGCAACGGGCCATCGGGTAGCGGTTCCCGGAACAAGCTGCCGCTATCCAGACGTGCCATCAGTGTCCCTCGTTGCACGGCTGTGCGCACGGATGTATCCAACACATCGGGCGCGGCGAGACGTGGGGCGCGAACGCCGTCGAAGAAGGCATGCAGTTCCCCCAGCCTAAGCGGCCCTGTTGGGGCTGGCCACAAACCATCCACTCGTTCCGGCTCCAGCAGCTCTGGCTCCAGGTTGTGGAGTACTGCTAGATTCGCTGGCTGCACCTCCATCTCTCGACGACGCAAAGTGTCGTGATCTGGTGAAATACGCCACCAGGTGCGTATTGAGCCATCGGCGCGGGGAAGACGGAGCACCAACACGCCCTCTCCCACACCGCGGATCAGCGTGTCGAAGAGAGATTCGGGGCGCAGCAGGCGAGGCAAACGTGGGAATTGACCAAAGGCATCTTTGAGATCGGTGACCCGGCGGGCCGTTTCGCCTTCGGCCCACAATTCCAGATAGCTGCCCGGCAAAATCAGGTCGGGATCCAGGCTGGTGGTCACGAGCCGCTCATCCTGGGCGAGCGTGGCCTTGATACGCTCGAATGGGATTCCACCGACCGCTCTATCGGTGCGCAGGGGTTGGGCGCGCACCTGTCCCGTCTCATCCACGGCGACCAGGATGTTGTAGGCACCCACCACGGCCTCCGGCAGACCGTTGGCTGCTTCCTGCTTGCGACTGGGGAGTCGTTTCTTCTGCTGGTCCGTGAGAAGTTTGAAGACATCAGGCTTCTGGAGACGGCCCCATCCCAGCCAGCTTCTCACCTGCTGGCGCAGGCCAGCCACCCTGGAGACCTCAGGAACGAGGGCTAGGATGTTGTTGCGATAGATACGCGGGTCGTGGGGCCCCGTTTTCTCATTGAAGTATGCCTCGATCTCAGCAGGCAGCGGTTTGCCTAGTTCCATGGCACACTCTGGCCCCAGGATCAGGTAGTGCAATTGCGGGTCGTCGCTGATATCGCGTGGGCTCTGGGACAAGGTGTGAACTTCAACACCCGGATCCGCAGTCTTCAATGTAGGAACAGCGCGAATGCGCCGCCTCAGTTCGTCGTCAATCTCCGGTTCACTCAGCAAGCTCATGGCTCTATCGTGCATGCGAGTCAAGTTGGGAGTGGTGCTCAGTTGCCACACATCGGGATTCTCCACCAGGAACCAGGAGATGTCACGCCACTTGCGCAGGCCCTCTTCCAGGGCAGCGGCGTCCACGGACGGGTGGGCGAGCAGAGCGAGGAGCTCGCTGGGCGCGGCCCTCTGCCCTATCGGCTGTGAGTGGAGGAAGGTGGCCACCGCCGCCTGCTCGGTCTCTCGTGCGCTCAACGTAGGTAGTCCAGCCTGTATCTCACGGGCTTTCTCCAACTCCCCGATCAAGATCGGAGTCCACTTCTCTTTCTCTTCGCAGATGTCAACCAATTCATCGAGTGCGGCCGATAGTCCACCTCCATTTCCAGTCGGAGAAACGTATGACAGCAGCGCCCCAGGACCGACAATCGGGGATGGGTCCTGGCCCCGGCTATCGCGCAAGGCGTAGGCGAGCAGGCGCAAGGCGCCACGGGTCTGTTGAAAACCGCTCATCTGTGTCCATTTCTGGTAGAGGACGTTGATCAGATCGGGGTGGAATGGATAACTGTCCATCAAGCGGTCGTAGGCGGTCTGGTCGCGTTGGGCATCGCGCAGAGGCAACCGCTGCATGGCGGCCATCACTGCGTCCACCGCTGGACGGCGCTCCGCCTCACCGGGCACGCGCTCGAACAAGCGGCGGCGCAGCACCTCAGCCACGTCCTCTCGCGCCACAGGTTCTACTGGCTCTGCAATTCGGCCAAAGACATCCTCCAGCGCTCCCAGGCATTGAGTGCCGGTCTGATCCCTGGCTTCCACCTTGGAAGCAATGAGCGAGGCAACCATGGCCGCACGCTGCATCTTGGCCACGGCCTGGGTGAGCACCTGGTAGAAGTCCTTGATGGTCCCCAGCATGCGCGGGTTCTTATTCACCAGCCCGCGGTAGTACCACACCGCCTCGTCCACCAATATCAGTGCGCCCAGCCCCTCTTTCACGGGAGCCCGCAACAGGTCCACCAGCAGCGGTTCTGCTGGCACAATAAAGTCCTGGTCGTGCTCCTTCAGTCGGGCATAGCCCACATCGCCAGCCAGTTGGTAGGCCAGCGCGCCCCACAGCGTCTGCACGCGGCGGATTTTGCCGTCAGGGCCGTAGACCTCCAGACCCTCTTTGATGTCGAACTTGTCACAGGGCAGCAGGGCCACCCGCGCCTGAGGGAGTTGGGATAGGCCGGCGAAGGTGAAGAATTCCCTCACGGTACCCTCACCCCCGGCCCCTCTCCCACCAGTGGGAGAGGGGAGTCCTTCGGCCAGTGTCGCCCCTCGCTCGGCCAGGTGGAGCAAGGCGATGAGGGTGTGGGTCTTGCCGCCACCGTAGGCGACCTGAAGTTGCAGCACCGGCCTGCCCCCCTGACCAGCCAGCCGCAACAGTACGTCACGGGTCAACACTTTCATGCGATAGGTGGGATAGGTGCGGTCGAAAAACATGGCCGGGTCGCGATAGACCGCCGGTGCATCGCCGGTACGCACAGCATTGAGATCTGCGGCAAACTCGGCCAGGGTGAGGGTGCCGCTGCGTACGTCCTCGCGCAAGGTGCAGAGTTGGTGCCAGGGTGGTGTGGACATTGCTACCCTCCATTGCTGAGCGATTCAACGCTATCAAAAAAGGTTCGCATGGAACGATTACGGGTTTTGGCTTCTTGGAGGTCAATGCTGCGAGCCAGGCACTCTTGCACTTTGGGCTTGTATTCACGAGTCATCAGACGATCCTCCAGCCACTTTTTGGGGTCTGGTGGCGCCGTCTCGGTATTGGGCGGCACCTGGCCCACGTTTCTCAGGCCACAATAGGCAGATCTGGGCCTGATGCCACCGATCAACCAGGATTCCATTTCAAGCACGGACCAGCACATCCGAACCGGCACGTTTAATTCCCGCTCTAAAGATTCGGCTCGTCGGGGCATGTCCTCTTGTTCCCCTTGTAATGAGTTGTACGGCGCGAATGTAACATCGCCATCCATCAACACGACAAAGGATCGTCTGCCAAAAGCATGCTGTCGGCGCACGGTATCTTCAAACCCACGGTCTCTCCGTACCATGTTGGATTTGCCTTTCATGTTGATGCAACGAATTGATGACTGCCCCTGCCCCCGCCGAACCAGGATCGGCAGGGCACGCTTGTCACCAGGGCCTTCGACAAGAACTGTGATCATGATTCCTCCAACGTCTCCAGCGGTAGCTCCAGTTGAGTCGGCTCATCACCGAAACTACCCTCGCGCTGAAAATCGCTTGGCCGGCCCAGATTCTGGGCGATTGCCTTCATCACTGATTCTGGCGCCTGAACAATAGCTGGCTCCCCTGGCTTGCGCTGGGTCACGAAGCAAGCCGTTTGCGAGTCCGTTTCGCGCATTGCCTCCGCACTGAGCACCGCGTCCACTACAGCAGGTGAGTGCGACGTAAAAAACACCTGGGACGCAAATTCATTGTCCATCGCTACCCGGCGCGCCACTCCAACAAAATGATCAATGGCGTAAGCATGCATGGCGTTCTCCGGTTCCTCGATGACCATCACCGCCGGGGGCACGGGCTGACGCAGCACGGCCAGTAGCCCCAACAACCGGATCGTGCCGTCCGACATCTCAGGTAATTGGAACTCGGCGCCAGTATCCCGTTCAGTAAAGCGCAGAGTCTGGAACGTCAGCACGCGGTCCGGTTGAACATCCCGGATGTAGGGCACGGCTTCCTGCAAATCATCCAACAGACGATTTCGCATTCCCTCGTCCCGAAGTAGGCGGGCCACGTAAGGGACGATATTGGCTCCATAACGCCCCAACTCCACGTCACTGCCGTCTGTGGACTGCTTGGCCATTCTCGCGTTGATGTTGTAGACCCGCCATGAACTCAGATAGTCGCTCAATGTGCGGAGTTCTCCCAACCGGCCGTAGGATGCCAGCACCAACTCCTGTTCGTCGTCGAACTCAGAGATGGGGGGACCTAGCGCATCGCTCCATTCGATCACCGCCATTCCTTTGCGCCGGTAGTGCAATCTGATCGGTTGTTCCGTATCAAAGAGAGGAATGCCTCGCTTCACCGGCCTGCCTGGTCGGCGCTTGTAGACCACAGCCTCCAGAGTTTCCGTCTGAACCTTGATCTCTTTCGATTGCGCCAATGCAAATTGGTAGTAAGCCTCTTGAATGCCCCGGGACCGATCTTCCCCTAGCCACAGTTCGATTTGCAGCTTGTACGGCGTGCCTGCACCAGGCTGGCGGGTACGGACTTGCGAAAGACCGCCAAAATCCCTCTTTACCGTCGCTGACAAACCTCTAGGGCATAGGTTGGCAATGAAGGCGATCAGGTCAGTGAAATTGGTCTTGCCGGTGCCATTGGCGCCAATCAACAGGTTTACCCACAGAGGCGCAATGTCGAATTCGCGCAAACCTTTGAAACGACGAACCTTCAGTCTAGTGATCATGGTTACATCTCCTTCTGTTCAACCATTGTTGGCAGAGCTGGCTGTTCAGCCAATGGGGTAGGCGCTTTCCCCCGCCCCCACGCCACCACCGCCTCCAACAGCGTGCGCTCCCGGCTCTTCACGGCAGCCATCTCAAGCACTGCCTGGGATACGGCCCAAAAGAGGTCGTTGTGGCGCAAGCCCCTCTCTGCCGCATAGGTGTTGAGAGTGTCCAGGTTGCCAGCCACCCACAGGTGCAGCAGACGGTGCAGCATGTCAATCATGGGTAGCCCGCCGCTGGGGTGCGGTTTGCCCAAATCGTCACGGCGGCGCTCGTCCCACTTGGCCAGGCGCAGGTCGCTGCCCGAAGCCTTGGCCAGGAAGCCACGCGGCCCGCGCAGGTCGTTCAGGTCCAGGCCATAGCCCTGAGAGAGCAGGATAGACTCGCCCACTGGCGACCTCTCCAGACCGAAGAGGTTGCGATGGATGAGGTAGTAGCGCGTCCACTCGTCCAGCCCCTCGGTGGAGCGGCCTTTGAGAATCTGACCCAGGGCGAAGTCGGCCACCATGCGCCGCACCTCGCGCAAGAACTCGCTCACGGTGAAGGGAGAACCGTCCAGGCGGCGCACCTCGTCGTAGGCGGAGTAGGACTCCAGCGCCGGACCGACGGCGGCCCAGACAAAGTCCGGCCCGCTGATGCCCACGTCCCAGAAATAACGCAGTCGCTCGGTGATCCGCTCCTGCATGGCTCGCCGCACAGCGCGGTAGCGACCAACGCCAGCGTTGGTGGGCCGTTTGCGGCAGACCAGCCAGATGGACGAGGCCAATGAAGCTCGATTCAGATTCCGCACACCTCCCCGCATCTCGGTACCAATAGGCCAAGAGGCCGTGACAGTGAAACCAGACCGGATCATGGCTGTGACCAGTGTCTCCCAGGCCTCGGGGTCCTTGTGGGCGAAAGCAACCACCATCCGACCTTCGGGGGGGAGGGACTCCCAGGCACGACGGAAAGCGGCGGCCATACCCACCTCATACTCTTGTTTCCCTTTCCGTCCGGCTGCGCTATTCTTCTTCTGCTGCACCAGTTCGTCGACCTTGGGAGTAAGAGGAGCGGCGAAAACCTCCGGGTATTGGTCGCCGACCGTACGGCGCAGCCATACGTAGGAGAAGTCAGCCAGGTCGGCATAGGGAATGGCATCATAATAAGGCGGGTCAGTGACAACAACATCCACTCTGCTGCCTCGGGAGCTAGTGGCGGACTGACGGAGTACCATTGGAGGCCCAGTGCCCTGCCATTGTCCACTTTGCGCCAGGTTCTTGAGTACGCGGGTTACAGAGTCGAGACCACCTGCATAATATCTTCTGACATCGGCTACTGGGTTACATTCTGCGAAGTCCCAGGTGATAGGCAACGCGAATCGCTGGAAGGTGTGCTTGACCTCTTCTGCCTGCAGTTCCCATACGCAAATCGTGCTACAATAATCGGCGAGTTTACCGAACACGGCGGCTAAATATCCTCCCATTGCCTCCCCCCATTCCTCCGGATACCCCAGCCGTCGCATCTCATCGCGAGCAACACGGGTCAGCTTGACGAAAGTCACCAGAGCCAGCAATTGGCGCGGGGTGAAGAGGTCGGCCCACGTTTTGAAACCGTAGAGGGGAATGCGCATGCCCAATATTTCTGGTCCCGGCAACGGCTCGGTAGGCAAGCCGTAGGGAATCTGGGCTGCGGCTGCGGGCAGGGCGTCGGCAGCTAGACGCGCTGCCGCTTCTTCCTCTGGCGTGGGTCGTCGGTACTCCTTTCCGTGGCCAGTGTCCACCACTACGGCCGTCATCCGCGCCCCCATCTTCCCTGCATGTCCACACTCCTTGATGTAGTCCGGTGTCAGATTCACCCCACAGACTGGGCAGCGGGACTTGGCACGAGCCATGGTGCCGGGGGGCACTTCGTCCTTTGGGTCGGGAGTCCAGATCTCAAAGTCTACACGGTGTGCTTCGGGGTCTGGCACCAGGCGCAGGGCGCGGAGGGCGTTGATGACGACGCGGCTGGTGTTGCGCGTGCGCTTGATGCGCAGGAAGTCGGGGCGGGCGCGGTTTTCGGGCGTGTCGGGCTTGGTCTTTTCCGCCTTCTTGCACAGCCAGAGGGTCTTGAGCAGGGGCACTTCGGCGCCGCAGGCCGGGTCGGGGCAAGGGACGGTGCGCGCCCAGAGGTAGGCTACTGTCGGCTGGCCGTCCACGGTGGGGTAGTAGGGAGTCAGCTCGGCCCGTGCTTTCTCCAGCACCCACTGACCCCAGTAGCGGACGTGATCGGCCAGGTCACCGGGCTTGCCATCCTGGTCATCCAACAGCTTCAATTGGCCCTCACCCCGGCCTTCGGCCACCCCTCTCCCAGGCTTGGGAGAGGGGACGGGGGAGAGGGCTGGAAGCGGCCAGGTCTTGCCCGCCAGGCGTTGGGGAAACTCCAGCGTGCATTTGAGGATGAACCAGGCCACCGGGTTGTAGTCGTTGGCCACCACGTCGCAGCCCAGGCGCATGGCCTCCAGGGGGATGGCCCCGCCGCCGGCGAACATGTCCAGCACGCGGGGGGCGCGTCCGCCAAAGGCTTTGCGAATCTCCTGTCGGAAGAAATCGAGGGCGGGGCCGTTCTCACTCTTCCAACGGGTGATGCTCTCGATCTTCTTGCACAACTCGGCCCGGCCCCGCTCGTCGCCGGGGTCAGGCATCAGGGCGGCGATGATGGCCGCGCGACAGGCAGCCAGCGGTCGCCGCGCCGGCCAGATGTGCAGCGTGCTGATGTGGCCGTGGCGCACGTTCTTCTCGTGCTTCGAGTCTTCGGAGACCTTTTTCAGTGGGAAGGCTTCTTCGATTAGGCGACGTTCGGTCATGGTAATCAAACCGCCTCTTGACTTTACAACGATTGTGTGCTATACTTTCTGCGGTAAGGTGCCCCGGACTGTACGGGGAGCTATGGCACACTGAAATGTGTGCGCCTGCTGAGTCTAAGCTCTGAGCCCACGACGCTATTGGTCGTGGGCTCATTCTTTCTCAGGGGATGCGCACGATCTTCACCTTGGCTTGCAGTAGGGAGAAAGCATCGTGAAGCTCATCCTGCCTGACGCCACGCGCCCTTTCGTGTGAGACAAAATCCGTCAGATATGCGACAAAGTCCGCCAACTGGAGGCCAGCATAGAAAGCTGAGAAACCAAACCAGGGAAGCTCAATGAAACGCGTTTCCCCGGATCGAGAGGCGACCCAATCACGGTAAGCATCAACCAAACGGCGGTCCTGAACGCTGGAGTGCAAGTCGGAACGCATATCTACCATCAACAAGCCGAGGTCATTAACTTCCTCCAGGTCAGCATCCAGCTCTTCGAGCAATCTCCAGAATGCAATCCGATATAAATCACTATCAGTACCGACGTACTCTGGTAAGTCGCGCTTATCTACCGCTACTACGACTGCCCTGCAAGGCAGTTCTGCAATCAGTTGGGCAATCGCCTTCATGGCTTCCACTCTCTGCTCCCATCGCTGGTGACTAAATAGCTTCTCCCCGCGCCGTATATCACGCCCTTTGATCTCAAAATCTTCTGGTTTGGCCCATCCTATCAAACGCCGCTTGAGTGCTATGACTGCACGATCAAGGTCTGGGGAATCCACAGCCTCAATACCTATCGCCGCCAATACGAAGAACTCAGACGCTTTATCTTTGAGGCCCGTCCCACTTTCATCAATGTAGAAAAGTTTCACAAAATTCTCCTTCTTCCCTGTGATCAGATCATACCCGAGTTGGGGAGAATGTCAACTCGCCAAGGGGAGCAGTGATTCAGCGGCCGCCATCACATCACTGGCCTTGATACGCACCGCCCCGGTCTGGCGGGCCAGCAAGCAGCCAAAAGGATCAG
Source organism: uncultured Anaerolineae bacterium (assembly GCA_964390805.1). Taxonomy (GTDB): domain Bacteria; phylum Chloroflexota; class Anaerolineae; order VGOG01; family VGOG01; genus CAYMKL01. The sequence goes on from CAYMKL010000020.1 coordinate 20,234, forward strand.
GTACGCGGTAGAGCTGAGGCACGGTGTCGCAATTGTAGACCACGTAGAGCCAGTAGCGGTCGCGGTGGTTGGCTGCCTGCGCCCACTCGTTGGCCGTCAACTCCACCGGTGGCGTGCCGCTGCGGCCCTTCACCTCCACGTAGCGCAGCGAGCCGTCAGCCCGGAGCACCTTCAGGTCAAAGCCGGCCTTGAGGTGTGAGGCAGAGACGTCCTCAATCACGGAGCCTTCCGCCTCCTCGCGGCCAATGACTTCGGCCAGGGCCACCTGCTCAGCCTGGACATCGCGGCGTTCCGCTTCCTCGGGCGGCAGAGGCAGCACCAGTGATTGGGCGTAGATGCTGACCGGCCCCAGGCGTAGCCTGTCCACTTTAGCGTAGAGGGCCGCTTCCGCCTCCCGGCGACGGCGGTCCAGGTTCTCCAGTTCAGCTTCACACCTACGCAATTTCGTCGGGGAGGCTGGCACCCCTTTTTCAACCGCTTCCTTCAACAATCGGCGCTGGCGGAAGAGCTCGGCCTGCCGCAAATTGTAGGCCACACGCAGTTGCTCCTGGCGCTGAGGTAGACGTTCTTCTTCCTCCTGGCGACGCGCCTCCAGTGCTGGCTGCCCTAGTGCCTGCACCATGAAAACCTCCACAGGGGCCGTGTCACCAGCCAGGTTCCGCAAACCCGATTTCTCGGGGGGGATGGTCTTGTCCTCCTGCTCTCTGGGGAACAGGGTCAGCAGCAAATGGGCTGGGGCCAACTCGCAGTGACCATCTTCGTAGCGACGCACACCAGTCATCTTCTCCTCGACGATCTCAGGCTCCTCCTCATCATCGTGTTCGGCATCCCGCAGCACTGCCACTCTAGCCAGATAGAAGATGTAGGGCTCTGTGGCCTCTGGATCGAAGAAGACCGCGCCGCGCATGGCTTGATGCTCGTACCGGCCCAGGAAAAGGTCCACCACTGCCTCGAAGACCGGTTCGCCTGGATGCAGATAGATAGCCTTTGGGTCTTGGGCTAAGTCGGGCATGGCGCTCTCACGGTCAAAGGTCAGGCGTTGCTGAACATCCGCCGGGTAGGTGGTCAGCGATTGATGCACACTGGCGGGGCAAGGATCGAGCCAGAAGATGTCCTCAATGTCACCCCGGATGCCGACGCCCACCAATGGAGCGGCTAGTTGGAAGAAACGGCGCACATAGGCCGGCATCATGCGACGCATTTCGGCCACCTCGCGCTGGCGCTGCAACTCTGTGAGCAGCGCTTGCACCTGGCTCACCTCCACCTTGCGCTCCAGGTCGGCCTGTTGTGCCTCTACCCGATCCTTGTCCAGTTTCTGATCGAACTCGCGCAGCGCCTGATCTTCCTTGCCTTCGACCACCGCTTCAAAGATCAGCTCGCTCAATGGCTTGCCGCTGAACTGCCGCCCGATGATGTCAAAGACCTTGTCATTGCCCAGCTCACGGCGGATCTTCTCCAGCTTCTCCAGCAAAACCTTGAGGACGCGGCCCTCGCGGGTGTTCTTCGCTACCAGGTTGAGCAGCAGTACATCATGCTTCTGTTTGTAGCGATGCACGCGGCCCATGCGCTGCTCAATGCGGGCCGGATTCCAGGGAATGTCGTAGTTTATCATCAGCCAGCAAAACTGCAGGTTGATCCCCTCGCCAGCGGCGTCGGTAGCGACCATGATGCGCGCGCCGTCGGGGTCGCGGAAAAAGGCCGCCTGGCGGTCACGCTCTTTGTACTTCATCCCACCATGAATCTGAGCGATCTTGCCGGTGAGCCCCTTGCCCTGCAGCCGTCCTACCAGAAAGTCCAGCGTGTCCCGGAACTCGGTGAAGATCAGCGCTTTGGTATCGGGATACGGCTCCAGCGCCTCCCACAGCTTCTCGAACTTGCTCTCCCGCTTCCGGTCGTAGACCTGGCGGGCCAGGACAACCAATCGCCGGACTTCTTCCCACTCGCTGCGTAGTTCGGCCAGGGTGCGGGCATCGGTGGCAGACTCCACTTCTTCGTCCTGTCGTTCGGATTCCTCGAGCCCATCTTGCGGTTCTTCTTCGTCGCCGGTCTTTGTATCACGCACATCCTTAGTGGGCAGAGCAAACTGGCGGGCTTCTAGCTCTTCCAGACTGAACAAACCGCTTTCCAATGCCTGCAGGATTCTGCCCAACTTCTCAGCCCGGCGCTCCAACGACCTGAACATGGCCCAGGTGGACGAAGCCAGCCGCCGTTGCAGGATGCTCATGGCCAGTCCAGCCGCCGAGCGGTTGCGCAGCCGCGCTCGGTCATAATGCGTCTGGCAGTAGGTAGTGGCCTGATCGTAGAGGTCTTGTTCCTGGCCCGGTCCCTGGGTGAGGGAGTACTCGATAGTGTTGCTCTCGCGCGGACGAAAGATGGCGCTTCCATTGAAGTGCACCATCTCCTCCTTCATGCGCCGCAGCAGGTAGCGTCGTTTCTGAGTGCTGGTGAGACGCCCGAAGGCTTCTGGAGTAGAAAGTAGCTCGGGTTCCAACAACCGCCACAGGAAGTAATAAGGATCATCCTTGCCCATGTGGGGCGTGGCGGTCATGAGGAGCAAGTGCCGTCCCTGCCGGGCGATGATCTCGGCCATCTCGTAACGGCGGGTCTTCTCTATGGTCAAGTCGGCATTTCGCCAGGCGGAGAGCTTATGGGCCTCGTCGAAGACGACCAGATCATACGGCGGCGCTGCCATGTACGCAGTTCGCGCCCGCTCGCGCCAAAGCGTATCCACGCTGATAATCACAAGGTCGTTACGAGGATCGGTGAAGGGATTATTGCCATCTCTGATATCGGAACTGGAAAGGATACGAGAGCGTAGGCGGAAGAGGATGCGCAGTTCGCGCTCCCAGTTCCCCACCAGGCCGGCGGGCGGGACGATAAGCACCCGCTTGACAAGCCGGCGCAGTAGCATCTCACGGATCACCAAGCCAGCCATTATGGTCTTTCCAGCACCCGCATCATCGGCGAGCAAGAAGCGCAGGCGGGGTAACCCCAACATGCCAGGTTCCTCTGCGGGACGCTCAGGCGTAGCGGGGACACCATAGACAGCGGCCAGTTGGTGCGGCAGCAAGTCAATGAGAGAGGTCTCGGTGGTAAAGAGCGGGTTGAAAAGATAGGCGTGTTGTAGGCGGTAGGCTTCGGCTATGAGCGACACGGTCTCTGCTTCAGCGCGGAAGGCGACAGCGTCCCCTTCAAGAACTTCGAAGCGACTTTCGAGCTCTGATACAGAGAAGGGCTGGCGATCAACGGTGCCTGTTTGGGGATGCTTGAAGCTGAGGAAAACAACCTGGCCGTATCTTTCTACAGCCTGAACCAGCCGCTCGTGGCCTGTACGGCGGTCATATAGATAGACGCCCGATCGCAACTTTGAGAGAAGGGTCATTGCCGTCAACTCTTTTCTCTTCTTCGAGGCAGGTCAGTTATGATAGTCTTGCCCGCACCGTTATCGTCGGTCAGGAGGAAGGCTGGGAGTGGAAAAGCCGCTCCCTACTTGCCCAGGAAGCGGCTTTGTGTTACAATTCTCCCAGCCTTCTCCTGGGCCGTTCAGGAGTAGGTATTGGGATTACTTAGAGCCAAGGCTCGGTAATCCCTTTCTTGTTTGGTTGCCAGGCAAGTATATCACGTTTCGCCTCGTTTGGCAAGAGCAAAAAGCCACCGTGCGGTTGACGCAGGTGGCGTTTTCTATATGACGGTGCATCATACCTCTGGACGGTACCGACGCTGATGAAGGATGGACGAGCGCGGGCTTCTAGTCCCAGTCCAGATAGGGGAATACCGAGTGGGGTGACTGACAGCAAAGGGGAGGGCCATAACGGAGAGGATGCCGATGCAAAAACAACTCAGCCAGGCATCACGTCAACTAACGCTGAATGAACAGAACCTCTGGGGCGCAAGCCCTGAGGCATCTCTGGTATGGCCCTAAGTCTCTGGTCAGCCTAGCGGTCAGGAAACAACAGGCATCCTCGTGTGTCTTTTGCCTCCGTCTCGTCGCTAAGTACAGACCTCAGCCAAGACAATCACGCCGCATCTTTCCCGCGTTCCTCCACATCGCCCGCCTCCCCCTCTCATCCCGTCGTTGCATCTCGGCGAAGTCTCTCTTGGCCTTCCGTGTGGGCGTCTGCCAGGCACACTTTCCTGTTTGGGCGGTTCTTTCACAGATGCCAGCTCCCTACGATCCGATTGATCAGCGCGTCTACGAACTCCCGTACCTCTGCGTCCCTGACGTACAACTCCTGCCACCCCACGCCTGCCGCTCGCGCTGCTTTCATTCTCTCGACGGGCTCGCCCTCGAAAGTTGGCATGAGGTCTGCTAATCCATCTTCGTCGAGGCCCGCTGCGCTCAATATCAGGACGCAAGCAGCACGCTCGATGGGAGGCGTGATGGGCTTGTCGCCATGCAGCAGTTGGTGCACGTAAGACCTGACTATGGCTGCCGCCCGATGGCCCTGCCCAGCATACGACCGAATTCACGCAAGGTCGTGGAACCATCGGCGCGGCTTTCGGAGAGGTTGTCTTTTAGGGCTCGCAGTGTTTGAGGGTCAACCAAATGAGAGCCTTTCTAATCGGCGCAACCGCTTTTACGACACGTTTTTTACCAATAAGATGGCTTTCCGCCCGTTAGGAGCGCAGGCCAACGTCAATCCAACAGAGCTAGGAGGCAGGTCTCGCTCGTTCACGCCATCTCGGGGAAGCTCAAGTTGTCGTCTTCGAATACGACCTCTTGCGCCGTGTCCAGGAGAGCCGCGATGGAGTTATCTAAGTCCCTGTTTGTGCAGCGCAAGGCCCATCACGATCACCACACCGATTTAGCTCTCAGGCGATATCGCCTCCCAGCGGTGCTGCCGTCCGCTCCAGCAGTCTGCTTCGTACACTCACGAAGGGCTGGATCACGCGGACTGGCGGTTGGAACCGCCCCATGCGATGGCAGGAGTAGTGAATGGTGCTGGCTTGGTCTCTTCGTGCAGCGGAATCCGCTTGTACACGTAGTCGCCATCCCGCACGCAGCCATGGTCGGCAAAGATATTGTACGGGAGCTACGGAAACCGTCGAAAACAGGCCATCACGAAGCGGTCCGATAGGGCTGACAGTCCGCTCCTTTGATACCAGGCGGCTCAGCGGGAGTATCCAATGGCGTTGGCGAACCAACTCTTCTTGTGACCGGTCTCCTCGAGCCACTGGTTGAGCTTGGTCAGGGGGGTGCTCCCAGGGGCATGACGTCTGCTTCGAAATCCCTGGGGTAAGTCGGGATAGACCCAAAGAAGCAGACGGTGAAGGCGATAACTTGACAAACTCTCTGCTCTATGCTATAATGCTCGCAAACGATTGCGGAAACGTTTGCGAGGAGGTGGATTATCACGACTATGCGCGACGTGGCGGAGCGTGCCAATGTCTCCGTCACTACAGTATCCCATGTGATTAACGAGACTCGCCCCGTCAGCGACGAGTTGCGTCAGCGCGTGCTGGCGGCTATGGACGAACTGGGCTACCAGCCCAATCTCCTGGCCCGTAGCTTGCGCCAGGGCAAGACCCACACCATTGGCATGATTATCCCCGACAACGCAAACCCCTTCTTCGCCGAGATGGCCCGAGGTGTCGAAGACACCAGCTTCGAGCAGGGCTACAGCGTGATCCTCTGCAACTCCGACGGCAACTTGGACAAGGAACTCCTCTACGCTAACGTGTTGGCCGAAAAGCGGGTGGACGGTATCCTCTTTGTGGCCGCTGGGTTGAGCACCAAACGTATCCTCGACTTGCAAGCGCGGCGGATGCCCCTGGCCGTGGTGGACCGTGACCTTCCTGAGGCCGCCGTAGACTCGGTGCTGACCGACAACGCCCAGGGAGGGTGGCTGGCCACCCATCACCTGGTCGAACTGGGCCACCACCGCATCGGCTGCATCACTGGCCCCTCGGACATCACGCCCAGCGCCGAACGCATCACCGGCTACCGGCAGGCCCTGGACGAAAGCGGCATTCCCGTGGACAAAACTCTTATCGTTAGGGGAGACTTCCAATACGACAGCGGCTACCAAGCAGCAAGCCAACTCCTCCAGATGGACGATCCGCCAACGGCCATTTTCGCCTGCAACGACCTGATGGCCATCGGGGTGATGAGCGCAGCCATGAAACTGAGATTGCATATCCCCGCCGACCTATCGGTGATCGGATTTGACGACGTGCGCCTGGCTTCGTTTGCCAATCCACCTCTGACTACCATCGTTCAGCCCAAGTATGAGATCGGTGTGATTGCGACAACGATGTTGCTAGAGCGCATGCACGATCTTGAGATGCCGGCGCGCCGACGTGTGCTCGAAACCAATCTCCTGCTTCGCCAGTCCACAGCCCCTTGGAGAGGGTAGAAGCCTATGACAGCACGAATAACCGTCGTCGGTAGCTTGAACATGGACCTGGTCGTTTGCTCTCCGCGCATCCCCCGGCCCGGCGAGACGATTATCGGCAGCGGATTCCGCCACGTGCCCGGTGGAAAAGGCGCCAACCAAGCCGTGGCTGCTGCCCGGCTGGGAGCCCAGGTTTCACTCGTGGGACGAGTTGGGCAGGACGGATTTGCCAACTCGCTGCTCGAAAACCTGGCCGCCGATGATGTAGATCACACCTTCGTCATCCAAGATCGTGAAGCCGCTACGGGCGTAGCCCTTATCGTGGTGGACGACGCTGGGCAGAACAGCATCGTCGTCGCCTCTGGGGCCAACATGTGCCTCTCCCTCACTGACGTGGAGGCCGCCGAAGCAGTCATCGCCGGCGCCGACGCACTACTGCTACAATTGGAGAGCCCACTGGAGACGGTGCTCCGAGCGGCCCAGGTCGCCTGCGCTCGCCAGGTCAAGGTTATACTCAACCCGGCCCCTGCCCGCGCGCTGCCTGCCGAACTGCTGGCTCTCGTGGATGTGCTCATCCCCAACGAAAGCGAGATGGTGCTACTGACGGGGATGCCCGTTGGAAGCCAGGCCGAGGCGAAGGCGGCTGCCGACGCGCTGCGAAAGCGGGGTGTGGGCACCGTGATCCTCACCCTGGGCGAACAGGGTGCGCTGCTGGCGCGAGAGACAGGGACGCATCTTTTCCCCGCTTTCGACGTGACACCAGTGGACACTACGGCAGCGGGCGATGCCTTTGTGGCCGGCTTTGCCGTGGCCCTGGCCGAAAGCAAACCATTGGCCGAGGCAGTGCAGTGGGGGAACGCGGCGGGCGCTCTGGCCACAACCAAACTGGGCGCTCAATCCTCTCTACCCACCCGCCGGGCATTGGAGATGTTTTTGGCCGAAGGAAGCATGAAGTCCTTGTCAGCAGGAGGAGACAGCACATGAAAAAGATCGGTCTACTCAACCAGCCCATCTCGTCAGTCATCGCCAGCCTGGGCCACATGGACACGCTGGTCATCTCCGACGCCGGCCTGCCCATCCCGACGGAGACGCAGCGCATTGACCTGGCACTGACCGAAGGCATCCCCACCTTTCTCGACACGCTGCGCGCCGTGCTAGTTGAGATGCAGGTGGAGCGGGCCATCATCGCCGAAGAGATGCTCGAAGCAAGCCCCGGCTTCCACGAAGCGATCACGAAGATACTAGAAGACGTGCCCATCGACACTGTGACCCACCTCATATTCAAGGACCAGACTCGCTTGGCGCGAGCAGTAGTCCGCACCGGTGAGTTTACGCCCTATGCCAACATCATCCTGGTGGCTGGCGTGGTGTTCTAGCTGGAGAAACGAAGCCCATGCGTACCCTAAATCTTCGGGAGCTGTCACAACGGTTCGGGCTGGCCTTCTCGTTCTTTCTGCTCTGCGTCGTGCTCAGTCTGCTCTCCAATCGCTTCTTGACGATGAGCAACGCCGTCAACCTGCTGCGCCAGTCCACCATCAACGGCATCATCGCCGTCGGAATGACCTTTGTCATCCTCACAGCCGGGATTGACCTTTCAGTGGGAGCAATCTTGGCCCTGAGCACTGTGGTCACGGCCGATCTGTTGCAAAAGGGTGTGCCGGTCCCGCTGGCGGTGCTGGCGGGGCTGAGCCTGGGGACAGGATTGGGTCTAGTCAACGGAGCCATCATCACCAAGGCGCGGGTCCCGCCATTTGTGGCGACGTTGGGCATGATGACGGTCGCCCGGGGGCTGGCGCTGACCTACACCCAAGGCCGTCCCATCACCGGCCTGCCCGACGCTTTCCGCTTCGTGGGTACCGGTTCGCTCGGTCCGATCCCGATGCCCATAGTCATCGTCAGTTTTGCCTTCCTTGTAAGTTATATTCTGCTCACTCGCACGCGGGTGGGGGAATATATTATCGCCCTGGGCAACAACCCCGTCGCCGCCCACTACGCCGGCATCGCCACCGACCGGTACACCTCGTTTGTCTACGCGACATCCGGCCTGCTGGCAGCGCTGGCGGGGATGATCCTGGTAGCCCGTCTCAATTCTGCTCAACCCACAGCCGGCCTGGGCTATGAATTCGACGCCATCGCTGCCGTAGTGGTCGGTGGGACCAGCTTCGCTGGCGGAGAGGGCGGCTTGGGAGGCACAATGCTAGGAGTGCTGCTCATCGCCGTGCTCAACAACGGTCTGAACCTGCTCAACGTTTCTTCGTTCTATCAACCGGTTGTCACCGGAGTTGTCATTGCCCTGGCATTGCTGCTCTACCGAGCGATACGATAAATCGCTCCTCATCTATCGAAAGGAGGTGATACGACCTCGAAACAACCTAGCGAAGACGCCGTGGTCTATCCAGTTCCATCCGTTTTGCAGGCAGAACAGTACAAACAGTCCGTAGCACCTACTAAATTTGAAAGGAGAAGAGATACTACGATGAGAAAGAAACTCTTGTTAACGCTGATCGTCATAGCGGCTCTTTCGCTGCTGACGACACACTGTGCAACACCTACACCGGCAGTCACACCAAAGGCCACACCAGAGCCCCCTCCAGAGGACGAAGGAATCACACTGGGACTGTCGCTCTCCACACTGAACAATCCTTTCTTTGTGACGTTGAAGGAGGGAGCTGAGAAGGCGGCGAAGGCAGCTGGGGTGGAGTTGATTGTCGTGGACGCCCAGGACGATTCGGCCAAGGAGGCCACCAACATCGAAGACCTGATCCAGAAGGGGATTGACGCTCTGCTGGTGAACCCCACCGACGCCGACGCCATCGTGCCCTCGATCCAGAAGGCCAACCAGGCGGGCATCCCGGTCTTTACCATTGACCGAGGAGCCTCCGGCGGCGACATCGTCTCTCACATCGCCTCCGACAACGTGGCCGGAGGGAGCATGGCTAGCGAGTTCCTCTGCCAGGCGCTGGGCAGCTCTGGCATGGTGGTCGAACTGGAGGGCATCGCCGGAACATCGGCGGCCCGCGACCGAGGCCAGGGCTTCAACGACTACATGAGCAGCAAGTGCTCCGGCGTCGAGATCGTCGCTCGCCAAACGGCCAACTTCAACCGCGCCGAGGGCTTGAGCGTCTTCGAGAACATCCTCCAGGCCCAGCCAGAGATCAATGGCGTGTTCGCTCACAACGACGAGATGATTCTGGGCGCCATCGAGGCGGCGAAAGCGGCTGGACGGGCAGACGAGATCGTCTTCGTCGGCTTCGACGCCGTCGACGACGCCGTGGCCGCTGTCGAAGCGGGCCAGTTGGCAGCAACCGTCGCCCAGCAGCCCTCCGAGATGGGACGCCTGGGCGTAGAGTTCGCCGTCAAGCACCTCGGCGGCGAGGCCGTAGAGGAATACATCCCCGTGGACCTGGCGCTGGTAAAGGGCGAGGTAGCGGCCAAGCCGGCCGAAGGGATCACACTGGGCCTGTCACTCTCCACGCTGAACAATCCTTTCTTTGTGACGTTGAAGGAGGGAGCTGAGAAGGCGGCGAAGG
>CAYMKL010000020.1:30198-72020 GCA_964390805.1 uncultured Anaerolineae bacterium
CAGCAGCCCTCCGAGATGGGACGTCTGGGCGTAGAGTTCGCCGTCAAGCACCTCGGCGGCGAGGCCATCGAGGAGTATGTCCCGGTGGATCTGGCACTGGTGACAGAGTAATCACAAGATGCGTGTGGGGTGGGGGAGACACACATCTCCCACCCCACCTGACTGTCCCTGAACAGGAATAGGAGCACCTATGTCTGCGGATAGCACATTCCTCCGCATGGAGGGCATATCCAAAGTCTTTCCTGGCGTGCAGGCCCTTGACGACGTGACCTTTGAGGTCGCTAAGGGCGAAATCCATGCCCTGGTCGGCGAGAACGGGGCTGGCAAGAGCACCCTGATGAAGATCCTCACTGGCGCACAGCCCCGAGATGAGGGGCGCATCATCATGCGCGGCGAAGCGGTCGAAATCGCCACGCCTTCCGATGCCCAGGCTCTCGGTATCAGCATGATTCACCAGGAACTATCGCTCATCCCCTATCTGACGGTGGGCCAGAACATCTATCTGGGGCGCGAGCCTCGATCGCGGATTCCGGGGTTCATTGATTGGCCCACGCTGTACGCCCAGTCCCAGCAGTTGTTGGACCGGCTGAACGTAGATGTGGACGCCCGCGCGGAAGTGCAGGGGCTACGCATCGCTCAGCAACAGATGGTGGAGGTGACCAAGGCTCTGTCGCTCAACGCCGACCTGATCGCCATGGACGAGCCCACGTCGGCGCTGACCAAGCAGGAGACCGAGGTGCTCTTTGGTGTGATGCACTCGCTCAAGGCGCAGGGGGTATCGCTCATCTTTATCTCCCACCGCCTGGGAGAGGTTCTTGAGATCGCCGACCGGGTGACGGTGCTGCGCGACGGCCAGTTGATTGGCACGGTCCCCATCGCGGAATTGGACGAGGATAGCGTGGTGCAGATGATGGTCGGGCGGGAGTTGGGCGAGATGTACCCCAAGGCCAAGATGCAGCGGCAAGAGTTGGTGCTTGAAGCGATCGGTTTGCACGATGGGCGGGAACTGCACGGCGTAGACCTGAAGCTGCACCGAGGTGAGATCCTGGGGATCGCCGGGCTGGTCGGCGCTGGGCGCACCGCTCTGGCCGAGACGCTCTTTGGCATTCGCCCGGCAGTGGCCGGGGAAGTGCGGGTAGAAGAACGCCAGGTCAAACACAACTCACCCCGAGAGGCCATCAAGATGGGGATGGGCTTTGTGCCGGAGGACCGCAAGCTGCAGGGGCTCTTCATGAACATGGCTGTGCGGGAGAACATCGTGCTCAGCGCGATGGACAAAGTAGCCCGCTGGGGCTTTGTGAACTTCACCAAAGCCGACCAGTTGGCGGGCGAGGTCGTAGAGCGGCTAGATATCCGTACCCCCAGTTTGCGTCAGCGAGTGCGCAACCTGTCGGGCGGCAACCAGCAGAAGGTGATCATCGCCCGTTGGCTAACGCTCAAGCCCCGCGTGCTCATCCTCGACGAGCCGACACGGGGCATTGACGTGGGCGCTAAGGCTGAAATCCACGCCCTGATGAGCCAGCTCGCCCAACAGGGGGTGGGGGTGCTGATGATCTCGTCAGAATTGCCGGAAGTGATGGGCGTGAGCGACCGCATCCTGGTCATGCATGAGGGGCGGGTGACGGGTGAGTTCACCCGCGGCCAGGCCACCCAGGACGATATCATGCGTGCTGCCACCGGTGGGAAAGGGAGCCATGGGCGATAGCCAGTTGAGCAAACTCAGTGAGATTCTGCGCCGTTTCAGCGTCCTAATCATCCTGCTGGTCATCTGTGTGATCTTTGCCGCTGGCTCGCGCGACTTCTTGACGACGTCGAACCTGCTGAACGTGGCGTTGCAGACCTCGATCATCGCCATCATCGCCATCGGCATGACCTTCACTATCCTGACGGCCGGCATTGACTTGTCGGTGGGCTCGCTGATGGCCTTGGGCGGGGCGCTGGCCGCCGGACTGGCCGTTCGGCAAGGATTGGGCACCTACGGCGGCATCGCGGGGGCGTTGCTGGCGGGGATGATGTTGGGTGGCATCAATGGGCTGCTCATCATCAAGGGAAAGATGCCTCCCTTTGTAGCGACGCTGGCCATGATGGCAGTAGCGAGGGGTTTGACCCTGGTGTATACCCAAGGCCGGCCCATCGCCGGCCTGGAGGAGAATTTTATCTTCTGGGGGACTGGCCGACTGCTAGGTATCCCAGTGCCCGTCGTCCTGCTGGTGATCCTGGTACTCATCGCCTACGTGGTACTGCGCCACACTCGCTTTGGGCTCTACGTCCATGCCACCGGAGGCAACGAGGAAACCACCCGCTTGGCCGGCATCTCCCCCAACCGCATCAAGCTGGCGGTGTACGTCATCAGCGGCTTCACGGCTACCCTGGGAGGCGTGTTGCTGACGGCTCGCCTTTGGTCGGCGCAGCCTAATGCCGCCGTCGGCTGGGAATTGGATGCCATCGCCGCGCCGGTGCTGGGCGGCGTCAGTCTCTTCGGCGGCGAGGGGAGCATCGGCGGGATGCTGGTGGGCGCGTTCATCATCGGCGTGCTGTCTAACGGACTGAATCTACTGGGGGTTCCCTCGTACTATCAGCAAGTCATCAAAGGTATTGTCTTCATCCTGGCCGTCATGCTCGATCTCCTTACCAAGCGGCGGCGATGACTGGAAGCAGTCATGGGCCGGGTCAACCTTTCCACAACTCGACCACAAAACGACTGCCAGCGCCCGCTTCGCTCTCCACGGAAACCCGCCCGTCGTGGGCCTGCACGACACTCTGCACGATGGTCAGACCCAGGCCGCTGCCTCCGACGCGGCCGTTCTTACCCCGATAGATATTACACAGGGCCTGCTTACCAAATTCTTGGCCGCCTGTGGCCCCCATAGCCTCACTGTTGTCCCTCGCCGTGCCCCAGCTATCCACTTTAAGCACACCTGTGACCGCTTCTGCTTCGTTTTTCACGCCCTTTCCAGGCCTGCCAACCTCCATCAACCCCACTTCAGGCCCTTTTTACCCCTTCTACACGAGACTTCTGCTTCGAAATCCCGTATCAAGTCATCATTTGCATTGCTATCTATAAGTGCTATAATATACTTCGTAGCCACACCCAGCTGACAATACGCTAGAGCAGAAAAGGAGCGAGAAATGCAAACCACGCAAGATGAGCTGATCCGTCTCTCTGAGACGGCCGAGGATCTGCCGCATTTCCTGAAGCAGGCGTGCGATGCGATGGAGACCAGTCTCCGCCGGGCCTCGCTGGGAGCGGGCCTCAGCGCGGGGACGATCTGGAACATCATCGCTGGTCACACCAGGCGAGGTGACGAGGACACCCTTACCAAGCTGGCCCTCTTCTTCAAGGTCCCAGAGGTGAATCTGATGGCCTTGGCTGGTTACAAGCCTCGGCGCGTCTCCCCCACCCATCGCCTGGAAGAGGCCGAGGCTGTCTGGCAGGTGCTCACCGACGAGGAGAAGGACAAGTGGATCGAATACGGAGAGCTCTTGATGCGGGGACGTCGATAGACAGGGACCTATGGGCTACAAAAAACATTCGACAAACGCCCCTTTGAAAAAGCCTACATAGCCTACAAACCCTGCATAACCCTACATACCCTACAGGCGGCGTAGAGGATTTGTGCAAGCTATGCTGTCAGTCCCTTGGTTCCTGTTGCTCGGCAAAAAACAGAACGCCACCTGCGTGGTTGACCCAGGTGGCGTTTTTTGTTGTGTACGCCCGGCGCGGGCGATAGCTAGGGTATGGAAGTTCTCTGAAGGGATTGATCAGCCAGCGCCTCACCGCGCGCCCAGCTCTGCCTCACCTCGGGATCTTCCATCAAACCGACCAACGTCAGACCATAGCGCAAGCCATCAAGAAACGCTGCCCCGCCGTGCAACCCCGACTTGGCCTCAACCACGAGTTGGTTGATCTCTTCCAATAGAGCTTGACGCTGTAACGTTTTCATGACTCCAGGTCGTTTCGGTCGGCACCAGCGAATGACTATACCAAGCTAGCTATGGTCCGGTGTGCCGCACCACGGTGCTTTTGGTGCCCTCATCCGTGCGCGAAATCGAATCCGCTGCAATCAAGTATAGCACAAGTGTTCTATTGTGTCAAATGGTTTTGAGACCGACCGACAGGCCGGGAGATGGGAAGATTGGCATCTTTAGTGATTCTTGAGTATGAGAGGTAGGTAGATTGTTGTTGTAGTGCTTGTGGGGATTACTATCGGAACTCTCACGAAGCTTTGGTAGAGGGACTCGGACCAACCCAGTCCTGTTCCATAGACATCAATATGGGCTGGCTCGGAGAGCTGAGCGAGATTCAGCGTGGCCGAAAAGTTCGCCGTCGGTGATGTTTCAGAAAGGTAAAGCGGGAGCACAACGTCCTCGATTGCCACGCCAGTTGTACCCGTGATGTCGGATATCTCTGCACTGGTGAAGTAGTAGCCATGGCTAATCCACCTCAAGGTGAATTCCTGTTGTGATACCTCGTCCGAGGCCTCGTCCGAGGGCCAACAGCGCGGAGTAATCCCGAATACGCTTGGCTGGGCCGGAACGGTCAGGTCTTCAATGAGCCAGACACCTTCTCCCCAGAAGGCGATGGTTGCGTCGGTGAAACTCCTCTGGAGATCAAGTTGGGGGACATCAGACCAGATAGCACTACCGGTATCGTGCAACAGTATACTCACCGTGGTCGGGTGCTGCCAATACCTTGCGTTGCTGAGATCAAAGTGGAAATGATACGGGTTTATCCCGTGCGTAGGATCCGAGACCTCGGGACAACAGTGGCTCAAGTCGTTGGAGTTGCTGGTGTACTCGATTTGAACAACTCGCTGTTGGTGAGGCGCGAGATCTATTTGCCAGTAGGCCACCATGTCAAAACTCTCTTCCGCCAGGAAGGGGGAGAGGTCACGAATGTCTATGGTGTCCGTAATCAAGGGATGAACTTGCCAATTGATTAGGCGACCTTCGTAGTAGAGATTCCCATCTTGGATTTCGTAGAGCGTGTGGTCCATGGTCACCTCGAACTGGATGGGGATACTGTCAACGCTTATGCTGATGTCCCTGAGCTGATTGTGATCACCGTAGAGGGCATGGGCTGAGAATGGAAAGCCGAGGGTGTAGTTGGTCACGCTGTGTGCACCGCTATTCTCCAGGGTGATAGTCACGGTGGAATCAATGATGAAGTTTCGCACCATACAACTGAAGAAGTTAGAATATGCCTCCAGTGTCACGTTTTGCAGACGTACATGGCCTGGCTGGCCGTCCACAGGGAGAATCACGCCTTCCCAATGCCTGTGGATTGAGGTATCACCCGCGTTCTCTACTCTCTCGTGCGGTGTGCTGGCCTGGGGTTCTTCGCTACCAAAGCTGTCCCAGGTGATGATGGATTGATGCTTTCCCCTGGCCTCACTCATACTCACTATCGCCAGCAGTACCAGTGGGAGTAAGACTGCTATCTCCAGAACCCGTTTCGTCTTCATCTTCGTTGTTGCCTTGCTTGTTCATAAAACGCTTGGTCTATGGATAGGAATGGGTTTGGGTGTGGCATGATCTCTCCTTCCTAACTCCGATTGTGTTTCATCTGTCGTTTGTGCCTTCCGGGGGGGTACTGGGGGACGCTATCAACCACGCAGCGTGGTCTGCCACGAGCCGCAATAGCCCACGAAGGGTTCTCGTTCCTGACCAGGCCAGCAGACAGCCACGACGCTTCGAACCTCAGAGTGGGCTTCCAGTTCAGTCTCGACTTGCGGCCAGTGTTGCTGCCAATGGTTCTCCCTCCCACTCACATCCCGCTGAACATCTCCCACAACTGGGTACTCCTCCCCTCCTTTATCAACGGTTGTGTTTAAGACACAACTGTTGATAACATAGCACAAAGCTCTCACGTTGTCAAGAAGAGGGGGAGGTAGTGGAGCAGGTCATGGGGTATGAGGGCATGTCATTCCTTTGGCGGGGCACTCACCAACCCATGCTCTATAGCGTAACGCACCACCTGACTGCGCCTAACCAGGCCGATTTTGGCGTTGATGCGCCTGATATGGGTGCGGACAGTGGTGCGAGTGATGCAGAGGGCTTCAGCGATCTGTGGGTTGCTCAGCCCCTGACCAATCAGGGCCAGGACTTCCAGCTCGCGCTCGGTCAGTGTGGGCAGGTCCTGAGACATTGCCAGTGGTTCCCGGGCTGCGAGGGCCTTGTCCGCCACTATGCGGGCCACTCGGCTGCTGAGCCAGAACCGGCCCCCGGCTACCGTCCGGATGCCGAAGAGCAGATCAGTGTGAGACTCCTCCTTGAGGGCATACCCCGCCGCTCCAGCCTCCAGCAGGCCGAAGATGAACTCCCCGTCATTGCGGGCGGTCAAGATAAGGATTGACACCTGTGGATAGCGCCTTATCAGATGTCGCGTGGTGCTGACGGCATCCAGCTCCGGCAGGTTGACATCCAGGATCAAGAGGTCTGGGGCCAACCTGGCGATGGCCGATTCCAGCTCTTCGCCATGAGCCACCTCTCCGACCACTTCCAGGTCGGGCTCCCTGCTCAACAGAGTGTGGATGCCGATACGAGTTAGGGGCTGAGCATCGGCGATCAGAATCCTGGTCCGCCCTCTGCTCGCCTTTCGGTCGTCGGTAAGCGGCAGGCTGTGAGCGGGTGGGGCGGAGTCACTGGAGTTTATGGGCAGAAGGTGATGACTGATCGCGAGGAGCAGTGAGGAGCGTGGGGACAGCCCAACCTCCCCAGCCGCTGGCGGGGGAGGCAGCCCCGTGGGGCAGAAAGGATGCGATTGATTGAGAGAGTTCGATCCCCACCACATTGGCTTTGGCTCTGGATGGTCACGTTGCTGCTAGCGGATAGAGAGGCGCGTTTCGAGGAGGGGGACTGGGTGTACTTTCCCGCGGCCTGCAAGTCAGGGTTGAAGGCAATTCCAGAGAGCAGGAATTGGTTAAGCTTTTCGCGACAAGACGGTGTGGCCTGTGTAGACCTACACCAGCGTGGGGCTCAGTATAGAACAAATGTTCTGATTTGTCAATAAACTCCATCGCAAACGAGGGGCGAGTCTGACGGGTACAGGATGTAGTGGGTACGGTTAGCTATCACAACGGCATGTGGTATCAGGTCGCCGAATAAATCCATGCCTACGGGCGTTGGAACGATCTGATTTCCGAACCAGTCTGATTGGTATCCATCGGCCGAGAAATCGGTGCCGATACCCTGGGAGACGGTCATGGTCAAGAGGGAGTGACACGATTACGCTGGGAAGTGTTGTCAACGAGGCAAAAGTGTACCAAAAACGGCGAAGAGTATGGAGCGAGTACCCCAAAGAGGGGGGGGAGTACTCCAGGGGTACAAAAAACGTACTCCTGGAGTACAAGAAACGTACTCCTGGAGTACAAAAGGCGTACTCCCTGGAGTACTCTAAAGGGAGTAGGGAGCGTACTCCAGGGGTACAAGGAACGTACTCCAAAGGGAGTAGGAAAAATCCCCCAGGGGGAGTACTCCTTTTCGGGGAAATATCCCCCCTATAGACGACGCGGTTTCGCCGAGAATTTGGTATAATGGACAGTGCGAGTCATCAACGCCAAAAACAGACAGATTTGAAAGGAGCCAACGATGAACAGAAATGACAGCAGATGCTGGGAGAGCAGCGACCTCTACCTGGTGGCCGCGCTGCGCTGCCGGGGCCACGAGCTTCTCGATATCCGCAAGGGGGAGCGTCGGGCCACCTTCGTCATGAAGGATTCCCCCGGTCTGCAGGAGGACGTCAGAGCCTACTTCACCCGCAAGCTACACCTGGAAGCCCTGGCCTACGCCGCGTCCATCAAGGATACCAAAGCCGCCATCTTCAACACGTAGAGACAGCCACCGTTACACCTATCACACAGGAGCTACAGCCAGATGAGACACGAAAACCTCAAGGAGCAGGTGCGGGACGCCAATCCCGTCGAAGATATCATTGTCGAAACCGTGCCGCTGCCCCCACAGAGAAGTCCCCAGGGCTACAAAGTCCACTGCCCCTTTCACCACGACGACCAACCCAGCCTTCACGTCTATCCCCAAAGCGAGAGTTGGTGGTGCTACGGCTGCAACCGCGGCGGCGACGTCTTCGACTGGATCCAACTCAGGGATGAGGTGGGCTTCGGCGAAGCGCTGAGCAAGCTGGCGGATCGGGTTGGCATTCGGCGTCCACAACATGCCGCAGAGCCGCCTGCCCAGGCGCTGAGGCGTAGGGCCGTCGAAGACGCGCTGGCCGTGGCGGTGGCCTTCTATCACGACGCCCTGATGAACACTCCACAGGCCAGGCAGAGCCAACAGGCTCGCGGGTTCACGGAGGAGACCCTGGTAGCGTTTCGGGTGGGATACGCCAACGCGGACGGTCTGGGGCAGCACCTGCGCCGCCTGGGAGTAGATGCAGCCCTGGCCCAGGAGGCCGGTCTCCTGTGGGAGGATGGACGAGACGTCTTCACCCAGCGGATCATCTACCCCGTGATCTCGCGGGGTCGGGTCATCTACCTCACCGGTCGGGCCACCACGAGGGAGCAGGTGGGGGGCGGGAAGAAGTACTATCATCTGCGGAGCCCTCGCCCCCTGTTCCATCCCGACGCGCTGCGAGGAGATGGACCTCTCTTCAGCGTCGAGGGACCAACGGACGTGCTGACTCTCCACCAGTGGGGACTGCGAGCCGTGGGCCTGATGGGGCTGGGGAAGCTATCGGATCGGTACCTGGCTGCCGTCCGAAGGGCCGAGGCGGTCTACCTGGCTCTGGATGGCGACCGAGCCGGTCAGCGGCGGGCGGAGGAGCTGGCCCGCGAAATCGGACCGCTGACTCACGTCCTGGAGTGGCCTGAAGGGATCAAGGACGCCAATGAGTTCTTGATGGCTGGCCGCACGAAACTGGACTTCCAGGAGTTGCTGGCCGCCGCGCCCACTCTTCTGGACGTGAAGATCGCCGAAACAGCGGAGGAGGAGGGGGCCAAGCAGGAGGAGCACTTGCAGAGGCTCTTCACCCTGCTGACCAAGCTATCTCCCTTCGCTCTGGCGCGGTACCAGTCCCTGGTCGGTAGTGAGCTGGGGATCAAAGCGCGGGAGTTCAACCGACTGCTGAGGGCGGCGCAAGCGGCCCAGGAGGTTCAGGGTGGGCCTCCCAAGATCATCGAAGGCCGCTACCAGGTCATCTCACCGGCTCTGGACTTCCTGGACGGCCTGGCCTGTGTGACCGTCCCCTTGCTGGTGCAGCAGAGCACCCGCTTCGAGCACAAGCCCTACCTGGTCACCAGCACTCGGGAGCTCCTGTCCATCGAGGAAGGGTCGGCCCTGGAGCTGGGCGGCCGGTCGGTGGTCATCAGAGAGTGGCCAGCGGCGTTGGGACGCTCCCCCCGCTGGGAATACCGCCACATCCGGGCCTTCCTCCAGGGCTACACGCCCCAGCCCCGAGGGGTCTTCGTCAAAGTGAGGGATCTCTACCACAAGTACCTGGATTTCCGCGCCCCCCACACGGCCGACGTCTTAGCCCTGTGGGCCATCGGCACCTACCTGTATCCACTCTTCGAGAGCTATCCCTACATCGCCTTGCTGGGTCCAAAAGGGAGCGGCAAGACCAAGACCATCAGCCTGACGGCCAAGCTGGCCTTCAACATGCGAGTGACCAGC
This sequence comes from uncultured Anaerolineae bacterium, assembly GCA_964390805.1. GTDB lineage: Bacteria > Chloroflexota > Anaerolineae > VGOG01 > VGOG01 > CAYMKL01. The sequence goes on from CAYMKL010000020.1 coordinate 39,826, forward strand.
GACATCTCCCCCAGCGCCCTCTTCCGCGTGGTGGAGGCCACCCGCGCCACGTTGGGCATTGACGAGAGCGAGCGGCTGTCGAGGGGCCGCGACACCCTGGTCATCAACCTGCGTCTGCTCCTGAACGCGGGCTACAAGCGGGGCTCACCGGCCATTCGCATCGAGGGGGAGGACTTCCGGGTGCGGGAGTTCGAGGTCTACGCCCCCAAGATCCTGGCCAGCATACGGGGCCTGGAGGACGTGCTGGAGAGCCGTTGCATCCTCATCACCATGCTGCGTACCACCACATCCAAGGGCAACCTGACCATCTCGGAGCAGGGGGAGGACTGGGCCGCAGTGCGTCACGAGTTGTACAGCCTGGCCCTGACCCATCATCAGCCTCTGAGGGACATCTACGAGAAGGACGTGAGCCTGCGGTTCCTGACGAACCGTGATAATGAGCTGTGGCTGCCGTTGTTATCCCTGGCCAAGCTTTTGGAGGAGTGGGGGGTGGCGGGGCTGTTGGATCGGGTGAAGGCATACGCTCTGGCCAGCACTCGACGGTCGGAAGGGAGCACCCTGTCCGATTGGGAACAGGCCCTGCTGTTGGCGTTGCATGAGCTCACTGGGGACGGCGAGCGGTGTGATCTCACCACAGGAGCCATCCGTGAGAAGATGGGTCAGTTTGTGGAAGAGGGGGAGCTGGAGGAGCTTCGAGCTCAGTGGATCGGCTACGCCCTGAAAAGGCTGGGCTTCACTGACAAGACGCGCCGATGGAAGGGGACCGTCTATCACATCGCTGGCCGGGACGTGTGGGAGCTCATGGATCGGTATGGGGTGGAGGTCCCGGTGGAATGAGTGGGTTCACGAAAGACATTGGACGAACGACCTCTCTGAAAAGCCTACATACCCTACATACCCTACAAAGCCTACAGAGCTTACACAAGCCTGCATCGGATGTAGGGTATGTAGGGTTGTGTAGGGTTTGAAGGCTATGAAGGCTTTTGGGGAAGGTACGATTTCATTTGCGTTTTGGCTAGACATAAGTGTTTGGACAACAGGAATCCTCGATGGACATCAAAGTGGTGGTAGGTGAATCTAAACCGTGTTCCGACTTAGCCCGCAGGCTGGCGATGGTCTACGACCTTCTGTTACGTCGGGCTGGGGAAGCGGAGACAGAGAGCAGGATAGAGGAGCAGGAGAGCTTGGCGGCAGTTCCAGTCGAGGCAGGTGAAGAGCCGGACGTTAACAACCGAATAGCAGCGCCGCACGACCCGTCTTGATAAGTTGGCAAGGCAGACGAAAACGGAATTTGACAAAGTGAAGGTTTTGTGCTATGATATAAGCGTTTATGAGGGATTATAGGCTCTCATGACATAACGATCGTAGTCGGAGGTTAGAGGCAGGAGCGATGGGGAAAGTTGAGCCAGGGGAAGTCTACACATTGCAGGAGGCGGCGGAGTACTTAAAGGTTAGCTACAGCACCATGCTGAGATGGGTTAAGCAGAGCACTTTTCCGGCTTTCAAGATTGGCAGATTCTGGCGTATGTATGGACGGGACCTTCTCAGCCTCGACAAGCGTGGAGAATCGAAGGAAGAGTAAGCACAGTAAGTAAACAAAGCGGGCCGTGTCGGTGTCGTTAGCACCCACACGGCCCTGTCCCCACACGCTGGCATAGGCAGCGAGCAGGGCTGATGATATTCTATCACAGCCTACCGTTTTAGTCAATGAGCGGCCTCCCTGCAGCGGGATCACAGGGGGGCCGCTTTTGTTCGTTGAGGGGAAGGGGGGTGATGCGTCTGAGCTTTGAGGCCAAGGTGCGACCTGAAAGTAGTCGAGTGCGAGAGCTTGGCAAGCCTACTTTGTCGATGGGCAGCAAGGCTGGCGAGGTTGCTCGCAAAAGCACGGGGCGACCGCCGTCGCTAGCGAACAGTCGCCCCGTGCGAGGGATACAAACGGCCACCCCGCCACAGGTAACTTGGAGGGCGCAAGCGAGCGAACGACCCTCAAAGGTGGGCAGCAGGGCTGGGGACATGCGGGGGAAAACGCGAGACTGTTACTAACGGAGAAAATGATCGGGGCTGGACAGTAGGCGTCACCTGTGGAAAGAGGTGTTTCTGGCTAGGTCAGTCGTCGAATTGTCAGCCCCACCGCTTTAGCGCGAGAAAGATAACATTGAGGGAGGAATTCACAGTGAGCAAACGAGCAGCGATATATGCCAGGGTCTCCACTGATGAGCAAGCTCAGGGATACAGCCTAGCAACTCAGTTGGAAGCTTGCCGAGTTTACTGCGAGGAACATGGTTTTGAGATCGTACGGGAATTTGCCGATGATTACACTGGGGCGAGTCTGGACAGGCCGGAGCTGGACAGACTGCGTGACCTGATCACCAACGATACTGTTGGGGCGGTGGTGGTGTACGACCTGGACAGATTGGCACGCAAGGCGGTGTATCAGATGCTCCTCGAAGAAGAATTCAAAAAGGCAGGGGCGAGAGTTTGCTATGTCCGGGGTGATTACGCCGACAACGACGAAGGGCAGTTGATGAAGACGATCAAGGCCGCCATTAGCGAATACGAGCGAGCAAAGATTCTGGAGCGATCCAGGCGGGGATTGCAAGGCAAGGCCAAGGCGGGCTATGTCATCGTGGGAGCCAGACCGCCCTACGGCTACCAGGTGAAAAGCGAGCCGCACAAGAACTGGCTGATCATTGATGAGGATGAGGCCAAAGTGGTACGGCTGATATTCGAGTGGTATGTTTATGGCGACGGCGACGACGGCCCATTGTCTGTCAGGGCCATAGCGCGCAGGTTAACCACTTTGCGGATACCGACGCGGGGGGACAAAGAGAAGCGCATAAAAAAGAAGCATGGACGCTGTGTCTGGCATCATGGCGTGGTAAACGGGATTCGCAAGAACGAGACCTACACAGGGGTGTGGCACTACAACAAGAACGATTGCAGCGAGAAGCAGAGAGAGAGGTCCAGGGATGAGTGGATTGAGGTTGCGGTGCCGGCGATTATTGACCGTGCTCTGTGGGAGGAGGCGCAGGCAAGGGCGCCTCACAACACGAGCTTTTCCTCGCGCAACACGAAGTGGCACTATCTGCTCCGGCGCCGCCTAACATGCGTGAATTGCGGGCGCGCCGTCAGTTCTTTCACCAAGGCCAGGCGGGGCCGCAAGCCTATATCATACTATCGCTGTGATGCGGCCACAGGCCGGATGCCGGGATATGAGTGTCATATGCCTCACTTTCGGGGTGACCAATTGGAGCCCGCCGTTTGGGAGTGGGTGAGCGATCTATTGCTACATCCCGACCAGTTGACTGATGGGATACGGGCACAACAAGCCGAAGCGGAACGGGCTAATCAGGTCCTACGGGATAGGTTGGCTTTGGTAGAGGAGAGCATAACCGACCACGACCATCAGATTGAGAGGTTGCTAGACCTCTACCTGACCGGTGACGACTTCCCGAAGGAACTATTGGATGAGAAGAAGGCCAGGTTGACCAGGGCCAGGCTGGAATTGGAGAAGGAAAGGGGAGGACTTGTCAGGCACCTCCAGCAGACGATGATACCCGATGCGCAGGTAGAGGAGATCGAAGAGTTCTGCCGACAGGTGAGCGAGGGGCTGGGAAACACATCTTTTGAGGACAAACGGAAAATCGTGGATTTGTTGAACGTGCGGGGGCAATTGGCGATTGAGGATGGGCAAAAGGTTGTGTATGTCAGTTGCGTGATTGACCAGGCCAGGTTGCCAATTGTGTCATCAACACCTTGGTGTTGATGCCCTCCACGGTCTCGGGAATGTTGGTCACCAGGTCGCCAAGTCGGTCGAGGATGGCCCTGATCTTGTCACCGTAGCCGAAGGGCAGCAAATCCAGCACGGAGGCGAAGAAGCTGCTCAGGGCGTCGGTGATGGGCTCAGCCCTTTCCAACACCCTCTCTATGGCATCTTCCAGGGCCTGCAGTCTGTCAGCCAGGGTGGAGACTATCCCTTCCGTCCACTCGATGCCGGCCCGAATGGCTGGGAAGGCTCCCTCGAAGTCCAAGAGAATTTCTTCGACGGCATCCAGGCCAGCTTTGATGGCCAGGCTCCCGCCCTGCACTCCGCTGAGCAATAAGCCCACAGCCGCCATGCCGGCGTCCACGATGGCGTCCAGCTCGATCTTCTCCAGGTTCTCGTAGAGCTCCAGCAGTCCCGTTAGTTTGAAGGTCTCAATGGCTGCTTCCAACTCGGCCGCTGTGCGCCCTGCTGCCGTGCCTCCCTTCCAGGCCACCAGGCTGCCACCAGCGCCCACCGTCAAGCCGGCTGCTCCCCCGGCCAGAGCACCCTGCAGGAAACGCCGCCGGGTTATCCCCCCCGGGGCGAGCATTTCCCCGTTGGTCTCTACCTGCTCTGTGAGCTCGTCGAGTCTTAGTAGGGTCTCATGATCGAGGGCCTGCAAACGCTGGTTGATGCGCTCGATCACTGGTCCTCGTCCGCTTTCACTGAATTCGGTTTCCATAGTTCGTCACTCCTGGTAAGTAATGTGTACATTATATAGCATAATCGCGACTGACGCAAAGAGCGGCGTAAAGAAGCCACCTACATCAACCGTAGCAGGTGGCCTTGTTATTCATCAGTGTCAACTTAAGGCTGAAAGGGCCGTCCCCGGGCCGCCCCGGGGACGGGGCTCAGAGCCTAAGTTGATACTAATGCTTTGTTATTGCCAAAAGAGCCGAAACCTGGTATACTATACTATGCTTACCAGGAATAGCTAAGCGTGAAGTAGAAGAGAGGTTGACTATGCGTTTCCTTCATCTCATTAGGGCAATTTCGGGTGCGCTAAGTCTTGTCATCTCGTTCACGATGGTCTTGCTAGTGATGGCAGCGTTCCCACCGGTCTCTGCTGGCGAAACCCCATGACCGACCGAGACCCCGACCGTGCCGTCGGGAACACCAACGGTCACCCCCGTGGGGCCCACACCGACATCGTCTTGTCCAACCGATACGCCGCTGCCGCCCACGCCGACACCGCTTTCACCAACCGATACGCCGCTGCCGCCCACCTCGACGCCAATTCCGCCGACTGACACACCGCTGCCGCCCACACCGACGCCAATTCCGCCGACCAGTACGCCCGTGCCACCAACTGGTACGCCGGTGCCGCCCACGCCTACATCGGCTCGCCCGACAGACACGCCAGCGCCTCCGCCTGCCACGCCGACGCCCCTGCCGGCAGTCACGGCTACGCCGACCAGCTCACCGACCGTGGTCGTTGTCGAAACGACCGAATCCCAGCCGGAGCTTCCCGTTACCGGGGGGGACTTGGGGGAGAGCCTGGTTCTCTGGAGGATGTGGATAGTGGGGGCGGCTGCGCTGCTGGTCTGCGGAGGGGCGCTTTTGCTTCGGCAAAGGCAGAAGACGTGTGTGTCATTGCGAGGAAGCGGAGCGACGAAGCAATCCCCGACTTGTGAGCAGGAGATTGCTTCGCTGCGCTCACAATGACACGTGCCCGGCAACACTCTCGCGAATCACGCAAACGTTGAAGGATAATACTATAAGACAACAAGGAGGTACGATCATGTTCAACAAATGGGGAAAGCAATTGAGGGCCAGTGGTTACTTGGCGGCGTGCGTATTGGTGGGAGTTGTATGCGCACTGCTGGCGGTCAGTTGGGTGGCTGCGCTTCAGGGACCGGGCGTGGAGATCGGGCCGGACCATGCACGGCAAGCCTACGTTGGGGATGCCATCCTCTACAACCACACCCTGACCAATACTGGCACCATGACAGATACCTTCACGCTGGAGGTTCTGTCAACGCAAGGTTGGCCGGTAGAACTGGTAGGGGCAACCCAGCCGACGGGGACATTGTCGCTGCAAGTGGCTGCGCAAATGACATCCGCCTTCCAGATCAGCTTGACGGTCCCCGAGGACGCCGTTGGTCTAACGGACACTACGATCGTCACTGCCACGTCGCAGCTCAGTCCTACGGTCCAGAGCTACGCCACCGACACGACGACTGTGGTGTATCATCGGATTATCTTTCCATTCGTAGTAAAGCGCTGGCCTCCCGTTCCCTACTCCGCCACGTTGAATCCCATTGACAACTCAGATGAGGATGCGTACTACACGGTGAGTTGGCTTGCGGCGGGCCTGGCAGATACCCACGTCCTGGAAGAAGACGACAACGCCAGCTTCTCCAGCCCGACCATCGTCTACGATGGCGCTGGAACTTCGTGGTCGGTGCCTGCCCCCGGCAGATTGTCCGGAACCTATTACTATCGCGTGCGCGGTCATAATCAGTGGGGGTACGGAGTGTACAGTAACATTGAGTCGGTCACCGTGCCGCCGTTCCTCGTTGCAGACACCCACCTTGAGGTCGGACAGTGTACCACGCTGAGCTGGGATTTCACCGGCATCAAGAAGCTTAATATCAGGTATGGCTATGGCTACGCCAAGGTGGGAGCTGATGGCCGGGGTTCTCGCCAGGTTTGCCCCAGCGTCATTACCACCTATGAGGCCACAGTGACCAGGCAAGACGATAGCAAGGAGACCTATAAGCAGACGGTCTACGTCACCGGCAGCGGATGTGCTGACCCCATAGTCTGGCTTTTCGCCCCGACTGCCGATAAAGTCAATGCCGGCGAAAGGGTCAGCGTCTTTTGGAGTGTGGACTGCGCCAGGGCCGTCTGGCTCACAATCGGAAGTGGCGGGGAACAGCCGGTGGTGGGCCAGGGCTTTGTAGCAGACGTGGCGATCTACGGCGACACGGAGTTCGAGCTCAAGATCAAAAGGGAGCAGGGTGACTACGTCTATGCGTCGTTTAAGGTCAAGGTGAAGTAGACTACGAGATATACTTCTATCGCGCCGCAAAAGCATACCACAGAGAGCCACTTGTACTATTGGTGCAGGTGGCTCTTTGCTTTGCCAAAGGAGCTGAAATCTGTTATACTACTCCTGCAACCAAATGCGAGAGTCTGATGACGCTCAGCCCAGTGGATTGGCAGAACTTGCAGCGAGGGAGGGTAGGTGGATTATGAACGAGATTTCGGGTGCGAAAGGGCAGGTATCTTATGAAGCTACGGGATAAGACGGCGCTGATCAGCGGAGGCAATTCCGGCATTGGGCGTGCCATCGCCACGCTTTTCGCCGCCGAAGGAGCCCAGGTGGTCATTGCTGCACGTAATGAAGCGCGTGGTCATGAGACAGTGGAGACCATTGCCAAGGGCCGTGGGCAAGCCATATTCGTCTCCTGCGACGTCCGCAAAGCCGAAGATTGTGAGAAGGCAGTGGAGAGCGCGATTGACGCTTTCGGCCAACTGAACGTCCTGGTCAACAACGCGGGCATAATCTACCGCGCTACGGTGGTGGATACCACCGAGGAAGAATGGGACGACACCATGGACACCAATGTAAGAAGCGCTTACCTGATGTCCAAACACACTATCCCCTGGATGATCGAGGGCGGCGGCGGAGTCATTATCAATATCGCTTCCTACTATGGCATAGTCGGGGGGAAAGAAGCGGCTGCCTACTGCGCCTCCAAGGGGGCCATGGTGCTCCTCACCAAGGCCCTGGCTCTGGATCACGCCGCCCAGAACATCCGCGTGAATTGTGTCTGTCCGGGCAGCGTGGATACGCCCATGTTGAACCAGGAGATGGAGGAATTGGGGGGCGTGGAGAAGCTCCGCCCCCTCTTCGAGGCCAAGCATCCCCTGGGCCGTATTTGCTCGCCAGGCGAAGTGGCGCAGGCGGCCTTGTTCCTGGCCTCCGCAGACTCGGCCTTTATCACCGGTTCTTCTCTGGTCATTGATGGTGGCATTACAGCGAGCTGAAGTTTTGACATAAGGCTCTAGCACCCGTCCCCGGGTGCGGTTTTGGCGGCCCGAGGACGGGCCTTGGAGCTTGTATCAAAATCCGAGACAGCGGGGTAGCCTATGAAGATCATACACTACAATTCTCCAGTTATTCTGACATTCGCCATAGTGGCTGTCGTCGTCTATCTCATCAGCGTGTTTCTTTTTCCGGGGTTTACGCCCCACTTTTTCCGGGTAGGGCCATCTTTTTCCTTTTCGGACCCTGTGGCTTACTTCCGCCTCGTATCGCACGTGATTGGGCATGCGAGTTTTGATCATCTGTTCAACAACATGCTGCTCATTCTGTTGCTAGGCCCAATCCTTGAGGAGAGATACGGCAGCTCGACGATTCTGGGGATGATGTTCGTCACGGCCTTGAGCACGGGAATCATCAACGTTCTGTTCTTCCCAACGGGCCTGCTGGGAGCCAGCGGCATCGTGTTCATGTTCGTCATTCTGGTCTCAATTGTCAACATGAAAAGCGGTTCTATTCCAGTCTCGTTTCTGCTGGTCTCGTTCATCTTCATAGGCAGGGAGCTGGTTCAGGTGTTCCGACAAGACAGTATCTCGCAAATGGCGCACATCGTCGGTGGGTCCATCGGGGCGGTGTTTGGATTCAGGCTTGCTAAGCCGTCTAGTTAGCCTGCTGGCTGTCCTGGCCTGGCAGGAGACGGCTTTTTGCTATTGTCAAAGGAACTGAAATCTGGTATACTCAGCAAATCCAAGATTTCCAGCAGAGGTGGCTCCCATGTGCCGCCGGTTCGCGGGCGTGGGAGCCACCTCTGCTTAGAGAGCGAACGTTATCAGGGTTTCGTGTGTATTTCCATGGCAAGATTGATGATAAAAACGTTGCTGCGACCAAAACCAAGACCCACTGATCGGCGCGACATTACTCGGGGAAGCCTGGTGCGCAGCATTTGGCACCTGGCATGGCCCATTACCCTGAGCCAGTTCTTGTTTATGCTACCGGGCCTCTACGACGCGGTCTGGTTGGGCAAGCTCGGCCCTGGGGCACAGGCTGCCGCCGGGCTGGCGACGTCGGTGCGCGTCACGATGATCAGCGTGCTGATGGCGTTGAGCGTCGGCAGTGGCGCGGTGGTTGCCCGCTACGTTGGGGCCAAGGACCAGGAGAACGCGAATCTAGCGGTGTTGCAGGCTGTTGTCCTGATGATTGTGGCCTCCGGCACCCTGGGCCTGATCGGCGTGATTTTCACCGAGCCGCTGATGCGGCTCGCGGGGGCTGATGCTGACGTTCTGCCTCTGGCCGTGCGCTACGCCCGCATCCTCTTCGCCGGGCTGATCGCGATGGAGATGGTGCCCAGCGTCGGCGGGATGATGAATGCCGCGGGCGCTCCACACGTCCGACTGGGAATGATGCTGTGGAGTATGGGGACAATGCTCGTCGCGGAGCCGCTGCTGGTGAACTGGCTCGGTTTGGAGGGCGCGGTGCTGGCCTTGGTCGGCTCTAACACCGTCGGAATGTTGTGGGGGTTGGGCCTGCTGGTAACGGGACGCGCGCCGGTGTGCATAGATGTGCACAATCTGCGGCTGGATTTCCCGATGATGAGGCAGATTCTGCGGGTCGCGTTGCCCGCCATAGTTCAACGGGGCACGCCCAACCTGGCGATGTCGCTGCTGATGCGCCTCATCTCCTCGTATGGTGCGGCGACGTTGGCCGCCTGGGTGGTGGCCCGGCGGCTCTTTAGCTTTGCGCAGATTCCCAGCATGGGCCTATCGGGCGTCGTGTCGGCGATGGTTGGGCAGAATCTCGGCGCAGGTAAATCGCAGCGCGCCGAGCGAGCGGTCAGCCTCATCGCGCGCGCTGTGGCGGGGATCATGGTCGTTGTGTTGGGGTGTCTGGCGCTTTTCGCACCGCAGGTGATGGCGCTGTTCAGCGATGACGCGGAAAGCGTGTCCATTGGCGTCCACATCATCCGCGTGCTCGGTCTGGGATACCTGGCTTTTGCCATCAACCTTGTGTTTGACACGGCCCAGGGCGGGGCCGGGGATACGGTGTCACCAATGGTCATCAATCTCGTCTCGCTATGGCTCGTCCAGATTCCGTTGGCGTACTTGCTCTCCCGCCCCTTCGGTCTCGGTGCAGACGGCATCTGGTTCGCCCTGGTCATCGGCTGGCTCGTGCAAGCGGCTCTGATGATTTGGCGCTATCGTCAAGGGCATTGGAAACTGAAGCGGATATGAGGTGGTTGTGGATGTTCTGTTCTTCGTAGGCGTCTGCGGTGGGCAATCCCACAGGTGGCGTTTTGTGTTGCCAAAGGAGCCGAAATCTGATATACTATGCTCAGCAGCCAAATCGCAAAGGGATTGCAGAGCTGTAACTCTAGTAATCCAAAGATGTGAAGGCGGGTTCCAGTTACGGAGTAGAGCATCACCACCATGAAGCCCGAAGAGAAAGCCAGGCAACGCATTGATAGATTGCTCGACGCCGCAGGTTGGGGCGTGCAGGACATGTCGCGGCTCAATCTCAGCGCTTCCCTGGGCGTGGCGGTTCGTGAGTTTCCTGTGGAGTCCGGCTTTGCCGATTATGTGCTGTTCTTGGATCGCCAGGCAGTTGGGGTGATCGAGGCGAAATCCGAAGGCACAACCCTGAGCGGCGTGGCCGAGCAATCTGCTGCGTACATAACGAGCTTCCCCGCGCACATTCCCCACGTCCAGCTTCCCCTCCCCTTCGCCTACGAGAGCACGGGAATCGAGACCTTCTTCCGCGATGAGCGGGACCCCGAAGCCCGTTCCCGCCGGCTGTTCGCCTTTCACCAGCCGGAGACGCTTCGGGAGTGGCTGTCGCACGAGGATACGCTGCGAGCACGGCTCCAGCTCGTGCCGCCCTTGAACACCAAGGGGCTGCGCGATTGCCAGGTTGAAGCGGTCGTCCATCTGGAGAGATCGTTCACGCAGGCGAAGCCACGGGCGCTCATCCAAATGGCGACGGGCAGCGGCAAGACCTACGCCGCCGTCAGTTTCATTTATCGCCTGATCAAGTTCGCCGATGCGAAGCGCGTGCTCTTTCTGGTGGATCGCAACAACCTGGGACGCCAAACGCTGCGGGAGTTCCAGCAGTACGTGACCCCCGACGACGGCCGCAAGTTCACCGAGCTCTACAACGTGCAGCACTTGACTTCCAACACCCTCGACCCGGTCAGCCGGGTGGCGATTACCACCATCCAGCGGCTCTATTCCATGCTCAAAGGCGATCCCGAATTCGACGCCGAGATCGAGGAGCACTCTCTGTTCGAGATGGCGCCGGGGGAGGAGCGGCCCAGGGAAGTTGTCTACAACCCCCAAACTCCCATCGAGACCTTCGATTTCATCGTCACCGACGAGTGCCACCGTTCGATCTACAACCTCTGGCGGCAGGTGCTGGACTACTTCGACGCTTTCATCATTGGCCTGACCGCTACCCCTTCCAAGCAAACCCTGGGCTTTTTCAACCGTAACCTGGTCACGGAGTACAGCCACCAGCGGGCTGTGGCGGATGGGGTGAACGTGGGCTACGAGGTCTACCGCATCAGCACCCAGATCACCGAGCAGGGCAGCACGGTGGAAGCCGGCTACTACATTGACAGGCGGGACAAGCTCACCCGCCAGACCCGCTGGGAGCTGCTGGACGAGGACCTGGAGTACGCTGGTCGCCAGTTGGACCGGGACGTGGTGGCCGAGGATCAGATTCGGACGATCATCAAGACGTTCAAGGAGCGGCTGCTGGCCGATATCTTCCCTGGCCGCAGTGAAGTGCCCAAGACGCTGGTCTTCGCCAAGAGCGACTCCCACGCCGAGGACATCGTCCACATCGTGCGGGAGGAGTTTGGCAAGGGCAACGAGTTCTGCAAGAAGATCACCTATCGCTCCGGCGAGAAGCCCGAAGACCTGATCGCCAGTTTCCGCAACTCGTATTTCCCCCGCATCGCGGTGACGGTGGACATGATCTCCACTGGCACCGACATCAAGCCGTTGGAGTGCCTGCTGTTCATGCGGGGCGTCAAGTCCAGGGTGTATTTTGAGCAGATGAAGGGGCGGGGGACGCGCACTATCTTGCCCACCGATTTGAGAGCCGTCACGCCCGACGCCGCCCACAAGACCCATTTCGTGATCGTGGACGCGGTGGGGGTGTGCGAGGACGACAAGACCGACAGCCGCCCCCTGGAGCGCAAGCGCAGCGTGGCCTTTGATAAGCTGATCCGCAACGTGGCGTTGGGAGTCCGAGACGAGGACACCCTGTCCACGCTGGCGGGCAGATTGGCCCGGCTGGATCGGCAGATCGAGCCCAAAGATCGCCAGACGATTGAGACCGTTGCTGGCGGCAATACCCTGAAGCAGCTCATCAACCACCTGCTGGATTCGGTGGACCCGGACACGCAGGTGGCGAAGGCCAGGGAGATGTTCCGAGTGGAGATGCCAACCCCGGAACAGGTGGAGCAAGCCACGGCGGAACTGGTCAAGGTCGCCTGTGCGCCCTTTGACGATCCAGACCTGAGAAACACCCTGATCGAGATCAGGCAGCGCCAGGAGCAGATCATTGACACCGTCAGCGCCGACACAGTGCTGGTGGCGGGCTTTGACGATCAGGCCAGGGAGAAGGCGCGCACCATCGTGGACACCTTCCAGCAGTTCATCGAGGACAACAAGGACGAGCTGACGGCTTTGCAGATCATCTACAGCCAGCCCTACCAGTTGCGGCATGTGACCTACGAGCAGATCAAAGAGCTGGCCGAGGCCATCGAGAGGCCGCCCTACCGTCTGACCCAGGAGCAGTTGTGGCGGGCTTACGAGCAGTTGGAGCAAGCCAGGGTGCGAGGGGCGGGGCCGCAGAAGTTGCTGACCAACATCGTCTCCCTGATCCGCTTCGCCATTGGGCAGAGCGAGATGTTGGAGCCCTTCCCCCTGACCGTGGAGGCGCGCTTCCAGCTATGGCTGGCGGAGCAACAGGAGGCTGGCCGCCAGTTCACGTCTGAGCAGAGAGAGTGGCTGACCCGCATCAAAGACCACATCGCCACCAGCCTGCGCATCGAGATGGAGGACTTCGAGTACACCCCCTTCCACGAGATGGGTGGCCAGGTCAGGGTGTACCAGCTTTTTGGGGCGGACTTGGCGAGCATCATGGGAGAGCTTAACGAGGTGCTGGTGGCATGACGGAAGAGGGAAATGGCTTGCCTGAGCTGCCCAAAGGCTGGGTGTGGACAATATTGGATGAAATTGCCCAGATAATCCTTGGTCAGTCGCCTCCATCTTCGACTTACAACGAAGACGGAGTTGGTCCACCTTTCTACCAAGGAAAAGCGGAATTTGGTGATGTTTATCCTACTCCTCGAAAGTGGTGCTCACAGCCGAAGAAGATCGCGGAAAAGGGCGATGTGCTTATCTCTGTCAGGGCACCGGTTGGCCCAACGAATATCTGCCCAGAGAAATCGTGCATAGGTAGAGGTCTGGCCGCCATTCGTGGTTTGGATGAGATTCAGCCTCGGTTTGTTCTCTATCTGATGCGTTCATCTGAGAATGTGATCGCGGGGAGAGGCACAGGAACCACCTTCAATGCAATCACGGGCAGCCAGTTGAGAGACTTTGAGATCCCCTTCCCCCCTCTCCCTGAACAACACCGCATCGTCGCCAAGATCGAGGAACTGTTCACCCAACTGGACGCGGGCGTGGCGGCGCTGGAGACGGCCAGGGCGCAGTTGCGGCGCTACCGCCAGGCGGTGCTCAAAGCGGCGGTGGAGGGGGAGCTGACCAGGGAATGGCGAGAGGCGCATCGGGGGGAGCTTGAGCCGGCGTCGGTGTTGCTGGAGCGCATTCTTGAGGAGCGGCGGGCTAAGTGGGAGACTAAACATCCAGGCAAGCAGTACAAGCCGCCAGTCCCGCCGGATACGGATGATCTGCCTGGGTTGCCTGAGGGGTGGGTTTGGACGAATTTGAGGCAACTTAAGGAGTTCTCTCTGTATGGGCCACGCTTCTCCAGCAAAGACTACAGCCGAGAGGGGAAAGTGGTTCTGAGGACATCCGACATTAGTGATTCCGGCAAAGTGAGTTTGGATAAGGCTCCACGTCTGCCTTTGGATGACGAGCAATTCGTGAAGTATAGATGTGAGGTGGGTGATCTTCTTATCACCAGAACAGGGAGCCTTGGCACACTTGCGGTGTTCAACGATGATGTGGAGGCTATTCCGGGAGCATATCTAATCCAGTACAGGCTTGCTGCTCCCATAGACACAACCTGGTATCTCTTCTACTTGTTCAAATCGCTGAGAGGGCAGAAGCATCTCGTTAGTGGAGGCGCTGGTGTGGGGCGGCCAAATCTCAATGCTCCCACAATAGAGGAATTCACGATTCCTCTGCCTCCCGTCGCTGAGCAACAGCGTATCATCGCTGAAGTCGAACAGTGTCTCTCCGTTGCGGACGAGTTGGAAAAGGCTGTGGAACAGAGCCTCAAGCGAGCCGAGCGGCTGCGCCAGTCCATCCTCAAGCGTGCCTTTGAGGGCAAGCTGGTGCCGCAGGACCCCAGCGATGAGCCTGCCTCCGTGCTCTTGGAGCGCATCAAGGCGGAGAAGGCGCGGCGGGAGGGGGAGAGGAAGGGCAGGAAGAAGGGTACTAGAAAGAAAAGGCGGAAAACGAGAAAGGCGCAGCAGTTGAAGATGCTTTGATTGGCAGTATCAGCAGGTCCGATTCTGCTCTGCCTGGATCGCCAGATCCAGGCCAAATGGCGCACATCGTCGGTGGGTCAATCGGGGCTGTGTCTGGATTCACGCTTGCCAAGCCGTCTGGTTAGTGTGCAGGGTGAGTTGCTGCATCGGGCGTTTCGGGGGGAGTTGTAGGGGCGCGGCTCAACTGAGACCAGTAGAAGAAATGGCAGAACATCTGTCCTCAACTAGCAAAGTTTTACACGCCTTCGTTAGTATGGATACGAGATCCATCGACTGTGCTTCGCGCGGGCTTTTGAGGTGGTGGCAAGAGGTGCATTTCAGTTCGGTGCGAACTTGCATTTTCAATCAATGCCTGATATAATATTATTGGGTACTTGCACAGAGCAATTGATTTTGGCTGTCGATCCGGCGCCACTTATTACAAGGGTAGCCTTATACGCATGCCTGCTGACTAGAAGATCTGTTGTTGTTGCTGCTTCAGCTGGCTGCGTGCGCGGTAAGCTGGAATTGCTCTGCAAGTGCCCGTTTTTATTTCCAACAGAGTTGTTGAGGAGATGAGATAACGTGAGCCTCAGATTATCAGCGAGCGGTGATGAACTAGTTAAACAATTCTTTTCCCTTCGCACTCGTCAGGATGTCGCTCAACTGCTTGATATTGACGACAGCCGCCTGGTTTACCATTTATACATAGTACCACCTTCCAAACGGTATACAGCATTTGACATCCCCAAAAAGCCTGGCGGTGTTCGCAAGATTTCAGCGCCAGCTACGGCTTTGAAAATTATTCAGCGAAAACTGAATCAGGTTCTACAGCATGTCTATGAACCCAAGGCTCCAGTTCATGGTTTTATTTGCGGAAGAAGCATCGTCACTAATGCCAAGATGCACAGAAAGCAGAAGCGGAAGTACGTGTTCAATGTAGATTTAAAGGACTTCTTTCCATCGATTAATTTTGGTAGGGTTCGTGGGATGTTTATGGCCATCCCCTATGAACTTCCTCCCCCTGTGGCAACAGTTTTGGCACAGATTTGCTGCTTCAATAACGAACTGCCTCAGGGTGCTCCAACCTCCCCCATTGTCTCTAACATGATTTGTGCGAAAATGGATAGTCAATTGCGACGGCTAGCTCAAAGGCATCGATGTGTGTATACGAGATATGCAGATGACATCACCTTCTCCACTTCTGTGCCAAGATTTCCGGATGCCCTGGCAGATACTACTTCTGCTGGACAAGTGGAAGTAGGTGGCGAGCTTCGTCGAATCATTGAGGAGAATGGCTTCGAGATTAACCGTGATAAGGTAAGGTTGCGAACGATATATCGCCGACAGGAGGTGACTGGGCTCACTGTCAACGAGTTCCCCAATGTGAGACGTAAGTATGTACGTCAAATCCGTGCCATGCTGCATGCGTGGGAGAAATTCGGGTTGGAGGCTGCGGAAGCAGAATTTCTTAACCACTACGATAAGAAGCACCGTGCCCCTCAGAAAGGACCTCCCTCGTTCAAGCATGTCGTCAAGGGCAAGATTGAGTTCTTGGGAATGGTCAGAGGCAAAGACGATCATGTTTATCTGCAATTTCGTGACCAGCTAAGGAAGTTGGCTCCTGACCTTGTCAGAAGTTCGCTTGTTACTGTAGAGGCTGATGATTCAACTACAAAGGCTTTGATCGTAACTGAGGGAAAGACTGATTGGAAGCACCTTAAGGCTGCTCTTGCGCAGTTGCAAAACCTGGGCCACTTCACAGACCTCGATATTGAGTTCCGTGAGTTCGAAGACGATGTCAATATGGGTAGCGGTGAGCTACTAAGTTTCTGTGCTCAATCATGCAAGATTCCTCATGCACGGAAGCTCATATGTGTTTTTGATAGAGATGAACCTAGAATCCTGAAACAGGCATGTGATGGAGGTAAAGCGCATAGAGATTGGGGCAACAATGTGTTTTCATTTGCAATACCTTCACCTGACCACAGGCAGGATACATTAGGAATCAGCATCGAGTTCTACTACAAGGATTCGGAGATTAGGCGCGCTGATAGACATGGTAGGCGGCTATTCCTGAGTAATGAGTTTCACAGTAAATCTGGCAAGCATAAAGAAGACAAGAAACTCAACTGTATTCTCCACAATAAGATTCGCGCCACCAAAATATCGATAATTGATGATAGTGTATTCAACGAGAGCGAGGAGAACGTTGCGCTACCCAAGAGTGATTTTGCGGACTACATACTGGACCAGGCCGACAACTTCAATGACTTTGATTTCTCTGCATTTGAAAAGATTTTCGATGTCATATTGATGATTGTCAAAGCAACATAGGGTAGTAGAGGGGGATTTCTCCCCAATAGTGGATTCCAGTCCAGCATAACCATCTGCGCACCCGGCGACGCGAAGCAGAGCGCCGGGCGGAGCATCTGTTTCAAACGCTGCTGCACCGGGCGTTTCGGGGGGAGCTAGGAGACCGCTGGGGGTTTCCGAAACCCGAAAGGTCTTGAGGTAGGATAGCCAAGAAGGGTAAACCCTATGACCACTGAATCTGCTACCATTGTCCAACGATTATGGAACTACTGCCACGTCCTGCGCGACGACGGCGTCAGCTACGGCGACTACGTGGAGCAGTTGACCTATCTGCTGTTCCTCAAGATGGCCGACGAGCAGACCAGGCCGCCCTTCAGCAAGCCCTCCGCCATCCCCGCTGACTACGACTGGCCCAGCCTGGCCTCCAAAGACGGCGAGGAGCTGGAAACCCATTACCGCCGCACCCTGGTGGAGCTGGGCAGGGAGAGCGGCATGCTGGGCGTGATCTTTCGCAAGTCGCAAAACAGAATCCAGGACCCGGCCAAGCTGCGGCGGCTGATCGTCATGATTGACGCCGAGACCTGGGTGGGCATGGACATTGACGTGAAGGGGGAGATCTACGAGGGGCTGCTGCAGAAAAACGCCGAGGACATCAAGAGCGGGGCCGGGCAGTACTTCACCCCCCGCCCGCTGATCAAGGCGATGGTGGCCGTCATGCGCCCCGAACCGGGTCAGACCATCTGCGATCCCGCCTGCGGCACTGGCGGCTTCTTCCTGGCAGCCCACGACTACGTCTCCCGCAACTATCCCCTCGACCGAGACCAGAAGCGATTCCTCCGCTACCATACCTTCAAGGGCTGGGAGATC
Organism: uncultured Anaerolineae bacterium; assembly: GCA_964390805.1. Taxonomy (GTDB): domain Bacteria; phylum Chloroflexota; class Anaerolineae; order VGOG01; family VGOG01; genus CAYMKL01. Next base: position 57,463 of record CAYMKL010000020.1, read on the forward strand.
GTGGACAGCACCGCCAGGCTGTGCGCCATGAACCTGTACCTGCACGGCATCGGCGGCGAGGAGAGCCCCATCGTGGTGGGCGACAGCCTCATCTCCGACCCCGGCGACCGCTTCGAGATGGTGCTGACCAATCCCCCGTTCGGCAAGAAGAGCAGCATCACCATCGTCAATGCCGAAGGCAAGGCCGCCAGATCCGCGCTGACCTACGAGCGGCAGGATTTCTGGGCCACCACCTCCAACAAGCAGCTCAACTTCCTGCAGCACGTCAAAACCCTGCTCAGAATCCACGGTCGGGCGGCCATCGTCGTCCCCGACAACGTCCTCTTCGAAGGCGGCGCGGGCGAAACCGTGCGGCGCAAACTGCTCCACGAGTGCGATGTCCACACCCTGTTGCGGCTTCCCACTGGCGTCTTCTACGCCCAGGGCGTCAAGGCCAACGTGCTGTTCTTCGACCGCAGGCCGGGCAGCGAGAAGCCCTGGACGGAGAAGCTGTGGATCTACGACCTGCGCACCAACATGCACTTCACCCTCAAACAGAATCCGCTGCGCTACGGTGACCTGCACGACTTCATCGCCTGCTACCGCCCCGAAAACCGCCGCCACCGCCAGGAGACCGAACGCTTCAGGGCCTTCGCCTACGACGACCTGATGCAGCGGGATAAGGTCAGCCTGGACATCTTCTGGCTGAAAGACGAGAGCCTGGAGGACACCGAAAACCTGCCCGATCCCGACGTGCTGGCCGCGGAGATCGTGGAGAACCTGCAAGCCGCCCTGGAGCAGTTCGAGAGCATTTATGAGGAGTTGGGAGGGGAGTAGTTATGAAAGGAACTTTCTTGGAGCAGTACCGTTACTTTCTGAAAGACAGTGTGCGCCTGACCATTGATTTTCGTCAAACAGACCAGAGCAGAGGCGTGCCTCCGCCACCGATTGAGAAGCCCTTCTCGTTGGACAGCAAACGCATTGATCTCGTCGCCAAAGGCGAATGGCAAGACATTGCCGGTGTTGATGTCATGTCCGCCATTCAGAATCGCAGAAGCCACAGGCTTTTCCGCCCGGAACCGCTGACGTTGGAGGAGCTCTCTTTTTTGCTGTGGGCTACGCAAGGGATACGGAGGATAGCAGGGGCGGGGAGAGCTTTTCGGACGGTGCCTTCGGCTGGCTGCCGTCATGCCCTGGAGACCTATCTGTGTGTCTTGAACGTGGCGGGGCTAGAGGTCGGGGTTTACCGCTATCTGCCGGTTGAACATCAACTTCTTTTCGCGTTCAGTGAGGAGCGACTATCGGAGAAGATCGTGGCTGCGACGCTTGGTCAATCCTTCATAGGCAGAGCGCCTGTCACGTTTGTTTGGACGACCATACCCTATCGCATGGAGTGGCGTTATGACATTGCGGCCCACAAGGTGATCGCCATAGATGCCGGGCATGTGTGTCAGAATCTCTATCTTGCCTGCGAAGCCATCGGCGCAGGAACTTGTGCCGTTGCTGCCTATAGCCAGGAGTTGATGGATCAACTTCTGAGGGTTGATGGTAAAGACGAGTTCACCATCTACCTGGCGCCGGTGGGGAAGGTGTAAGACAAGTCGTGCTTACCGAATCACGAAGGGGATGGCATCAGGTTGCCAGGTCAATGGCGTCTATTCTGCGATGACCACCTCATGGCCACTGAGCCGTTCCATGATTTCTTTCATTTCGTGAGTGATCCGTTCCACCTCAGCATGCTCACGGCGGAACCCCTTGCGCAAATTGAGCCGTTCCCGCCCGACCGGTATTTCGGCCAACTCCTCCTCGTAAAGGTTGATGTTCTCGCGACGACTCCCCAGTTGTCGTCCCAGCGAGCTGAAACGGTCGAGGGCCGCCCGCTCTGCGGCTAGGTCAACTTCTTCCAACACAGCCAGCAGGGCAGCCGGTGTGGAGGCCGGTGGGCGTGGAGCAGCTTCAGTCGGTGGTCCCTCCAGGACCTCGGCAGGAGGAGACGGCTCAATGCTCTCCTCCTGCTGGTCGCGTTCTCGCTCTTTTCGAAGCCACTTCAACATGTCGTATAAGATCGGTACGGTGCTAGTCAGAAGGGTCATAGCTATTTCTTTGCTCATGATGATTTTGCTCCTTTCTTCTGGCGGTAGAATGTTGTTCAAAAACCGTTACTACTCAGGCTGGCGGTTGAAACCGCGCCTGGAGAGCTAAAGCTGACTGTCCACCTACGTGGACAGCGACGTCCACGCAGGTGGACGCCCGGCTGAAAGCCCTGGAGAGGCGATTTCAATCGCGGCACAGGGTAGCCTGAGCAGTCACCAAAAACCATTCCTTGAAGAGTTCGCTGGCAATGACATACTCACTCATTTCGCCCACTTGACTCTGTCGTACAAGGCCGTGGAAGAGAAGCGTGTCCAGGGCACAGTCAGCAGCATCGGGGTTCAGCAGCGGTGCTGTGTCACCTAGTTGTCGCTCCTGAATGGTGGCTATAATCTGAGGCCAGTTCATGGCCTGGCCGGTCGCCAGGGCTGCGTATATGGCTCGTGCTCCTTGCTGTTCGATAGCCTGGAAACAGTCGTAAAACCATCGCACGATTTCGCCGCGCGGTTCCAGGCAGGCCTTAGCCATTTGCTCTATCGTTTCGCCAGCCACAGGCTGACCTTTTGAGGTCAGGTCTTCCAGTTGCGCCATAAAGTACTGGAGCAGGTAGGGTTGTCCGCCAGTGTAGCGGAGAATCTCCCCAATAAGGTCCGGCTGGTTCTGAACGGCTGGCAGGTCAGCTATCAGGGCTTGAGCTGCGTCCGGGGGCAACACTCCGATATTGTACCAGTGCTTCAACCTCCTGGGAAACCTGGTCTCCAAGAGTTGGTTGTACAGAGGCACCCCGCCGGTCACGATGACGTCAAGCTGGCTGGTCACGTGGCGGATGTAGGTTGGGTCGGAAAACAGCTTGACTAGATCGGTGAACAACTCAGAGCCAAAAGAGGCTTGTGCTAGTCTGTCAGCATTGTCCAGAAGCAAGATAAGGCGAGCACCACGAACTTTGGACTCGGGCGACCAAGTGATGTGGCTGAAAGCTTGTTTGAAGTCGGGCAAGACTGATCTGTCATGTTGAAAAAGCCGGGCATCTTCTTGAGGGTCAATGTAACAAACGTCCAATTGCCTGCGTATCTCATCGAACAATAATCTAAAGAAGTCCTTCGATGAAGGCAGAACGCCGGCTATGGCCAGGTCAATAAACACTGAGAGAAGTCTCCCCCCTGGTTCTGGTGGAAATCGTTGATGGATGGCCTGCAACAGACTGGTCTTACCGGCACGGCGGCCCCCAAACAGCACGTAGAAACGACCTTCCTTCGAAGTTAAGAAATCACGAAAGCGTCCCTCCAATTGCTCCAGCCGTCGTTGAATCCAGGGTCGGCTGAGAGCTGGGCTGACCGGTTCCTCTTGGTAGCGTGTCATAGGCGGTTCTCCTGTGCGGCTGCGCGTATCCAGTTCGCAAACAGATTGCCCAGCGTTTCGTCTGGTCGCATCAATACCCGCAGGTAGGGATTGGTATCCAACAGACGCTCTTTTTCCTCTTTGGCCATTGCGCTCCAGGCTCTCAAGCCCTCTTTCTGGTCTGGCGAGCACCACTGCCAGACATCCTCAAAGCAGTGATCTCGAATAGGACGATAGTGAGACATGGCTTGATCTACCCAACCAGGTGTAACCTGACTGAACTCGGTTAGGGGACGGACAGGGATCTGCTGGGCAATTGCGCTTCCCAATTGTCGCAGAAGCAGGGGATGCCCTCCGGTTTCGTGGCGGATGTTGACCAGGCTGCCCTGAGCAAACTCCAATGCCATCTGAACGCCGATGGTTGTGACCAGTTGCTCGCTTTCCTTCTCATCAAGCACCCCCAATGGTGTCCATGTGGCAACTGTCAACTCTGGGTCTTGCCATGCCATCACCAATGCAAAGTTGGGATGGATATCAGCCAGGCGACCCAGGTGCTCCAGGGTGCGCTGCTGCTCGCTGTCACCACTTGCTGCAGAAACCCCATCCAGCAGAAAGACGATCTGGACATCGCGTTCGCCCCTGGCGGGTACAGCCTGGGCTATAGACAGCAGTTGCTTCTCAAAGTCATCTGACTCCTCGTCGAGGAAGCGGTCATACTTCAGCCACAGATCGTTTGCCAGGTCGGTGACGATCTGCTCGTGGAACAAGCCCTCCCCTTGCCAGCCGTACTCCAGGTCGGCATAGGCTACAACTGGGTTGACCAGAGTTTCTTTCAAGTGCCAGAGGAGTGAGCTTTTTCCCATGCCCGGCAGGCTCCACACGTCCACAGAGCGGCCTTCCCGGAGATCTCCTTTCAGTTTGCCTATCGTATCCTGCCGGCCAAAAAAGTCCAGCCGGTCAATGACAGGCGCACGGACGTCATACAGGTCGGCCTGGCTGCGGTCTTGTTGTACCAGCATGTCCAGGTCTCGGATGGCCGAGCGCTCCCGAAGAGCAGTGCGGATAGTTGTCGTGCTCAGGGGGATCAACCGGACCTGCCCCTGCCAGACGCGCATCTGCCGAAATGCCTCAACTTCGGGCAGCTCGGTTACGATGACGAAAGCGATAGGTATAGGGCGTTCGGAGGGAGCGCCACCTGGGGCCAAAAGCGGTTGTTCCTCAATGGCCTCTTGACAGATGGTGTCTACCTCGGCGCCTTGCAGCGGCCCCTCGCTCCGTAGCCATGCATATAACTGGCGATAGTCCCGGTACAGGGATCGGCGGGGCCGCAGCACAAATTCAGTGAGATGCCGGGGAGCATCCTGCCGGACGTCGAAACCGGCTGCTTCAAAGAAACGCTCAACGTCGTTCAGAAGCCGGTTCTCCCGGCGCACGTCCTCGATCAGGGCGTCTTCGCTCTCCTGGAATTCGACGGCAGCGATGTTTTGTAGGCCCGGTGTGGCGTAGCGATAATCTCCGTCCCGCTCTTTCAGCAGGCCATATCCAGTCAGGTCTTTGAGTGCTCTCATCAGTCGCGAGCGCGAGGTGGAGACGCCACACTCGTCTAGCTTTTCCCAGACATCAACCAAGCGGAAGTAGGGGCGATCCACTGTTGCAAGGATCAGCTTTTCCAACGGTTTGAGACGATTCTGAAATCGCTGACTCCGGATCCGGAACAGCAGCCAGAAACGCACCAGCAAGTCCCAGGCCAGGCGATGCGAAAGGCCGTAAACGCGCAAAAGTTTGGAATAGCCATAAGGAGCCGCGACGAAAACGACAGAATAGATGATTCCTACCAGCCACCAAACCACGACCTCGCGCACCAGCCAGGGCAACCGCACGTGTCCTCGATACAATCCTCCGTCGCCGGCCAGGGCAAAGATGCGATGCGGGTCGCTGGGATCACGTACTAGACGAGTGACACGCCCCTCAATAGGGGGAACGTTTTCATCATGAGTGTATCCCCATCCACGTCCGTCACTCACGCTCGCCAGGATTCCCGTGGAGGTAATTGACAGCGAAGAATCCAGCTCATTATCCGGTTCTGGGTATAGTGTGATGCCAGCATACGTCACCTGGGGATGAAGGGGATCAACGGCGACGGCCTCTAGCAGACCGAGCTCCAAGGGACCCCAGCGTTCCCCGTTAGAGCTGCCATAGAGCCCGCGTTCCGTCAGAGCGTAGAACTGCTTGCCACCCCATTGTAACCAGGTCTTATCAGCCAGCGCCAGGGCATCCACGTATTTAGGCGCCATCTCCACTGGCAACCATTTGCGTTCTAGGTTAGAACCTCTGTAGACCCCCACTCCCCAGACGCTAGCATACACCACTTCGTCTCCTACTAGCAAAGATGGTACCAGTACCGCTTTGATGGTTTCCTCCGGAGTTCGGAACTGGAACCCTTTGGGACCATCCCACTCAGGTTGCTCCTGGTTTTCGTCAAAAGTCCATAAACCTCGCTGCGTTCCGGCATAGACGACATCTTTTCCTGGCGCATTTCCGCCAATAGCCAGGGAAACAACCGAGAAATCATCAATTGTTCGAGTGTCATTTCCCAGAGGGAGCCATTGTCTCCCATCGTCGGCGCTGACAAAGACGCCATCGCCGGTGCCAGCGTACAATGTGTGGCCGTCGGAACCGACCGCCAAGGCCCAGACAGTCAGGGATTTGCCTTCGAGTCCCGTGCTCCGCCGCTCCCAGCTTTGGCCGCTGTCCTGGCTAGCGTACACGCCGTCGCTCGCTGTGCCTGCGTAGAGGGTGGGCGGGACAAAGACTGCAGTCGTCAGTCGAAAATAGTCTTCGGATGGCCCCAGGCGTTGCCAGTCCTGGCTTGATGCGTCCTGTCCCTTTTCGTCGCGATAGATGCCTCCTCGCCAGGTGCCTACGTACATAGCTTCGGTTCGTGGGGCCCTCTCTATCGTCAGCGCGCCATACGGGAGATTAGCCTTTTGCCATTCGCCTGACCGAGCCCGCTTGTAGGTGCCTTCGTATCGCAGTCCTACGAAAAGGGTTTCGTCTGCTGCAAAACGCAGTGACCACACCTCGGCCTTGTCAGGCAACCCTTCGCTCCAGGCCTCCCAACTCTCTCCACCGTCCAGGCTCCGATACACACCGTCCCCAAAGCTCCCGGTGTACATCACACTGGGGTCAGCCGGATCAAAGACCAGGGCGTTGACCTCTTGGGCCAGCTCGCGCTCTAGCCCCTTGTTCTTCGGCAGCCAAGTCTGTCCGCCGTCTTTGCTCTTGAAGATTCCTCGGCCCCGGGTGGCAGCGTATAGTGTTTGGGAATGGTGGGCATGAACCAGTAAGGCGCGAACTTCCATCCCTTTGCCCTTCAGTCCCATCGGCAGCCACCTTCCCCTGTTGGGTTCTAGATGATACATCCCATCCAGATAGAACACACCGCCTGCGGTACCGGCCAGGATGTCTGTCTCGGTCTCGGTCAGCACCCGGACCTGGGCGCTTTCGATTATGAGCTCCAAGTCGGCTGGATCTCCAGTATCAAAGACGTCCACGAACTCCGGGGACCAGGTCTCTCCACCATCGTCGCTTCGATAAATCCCCTCTGCGCCCCAGGTCGCCACGTAAATGCTACCAGGTCGGGTGCGGCTGATCAAGATGTCGCGGATCGGGCCCTCGGATTTCTTTAGCCACGTCATTCCACCATCGGTGCTTTTGTACAACCCGCCTTGATGGGTGCCGGCGAAAATGGTGTCGGGATTGGCCGGATCCACGGCAACGGCTCGCACAATGCTGCCTTTTGGCCCCCCCAGATCCTGCCAGTCGATAGTCACCGGCTTTCGAACCTGGCGCCAAGTGATAACGATCAGCGTCGCAGTAATAATGATCATCAAAGCGGCGAACCAGCGGCGTTGTGGGCTGGTTTTCTTATTCATAGGTGGCTCGTATGGTTAGTGGGCGGGCGTCAATTCGCAATGGGGCGGGAAAGACGCCCGCCTCGCTTATTTGAGCAGCAGGACTTGCAGAGACTAGTCCGTTTGCAGAGGCTTCAATCGCCGACGGGCCGAGAAGCCCCAGGTCAGTAGGCCGAGGGCTGAAAGTCCCAGTAGAGCCGTCACAACCGATTGGGCTAATGGCACGCCATTTTTCTCTGGATACCATGTATAACAGCGCTCGAGGTAGCTATATCTGTATGGCACGTCGGGATTGAACTCGAAGATGGCTGACCACGAACACTCTTTGCAGATGTCATGCGCTTGGTCCAGGCTAATCGCTGGGTTGGCCTTGCTCCCCAATACCTTGGTCGAATCGGGTAGGCTGTCGGGATCAATGCCGAGGTGCACGATGGGAGGTTCTGGACAATCAGCCAAGGCGGTTGCCAAAGGCGACGCCATCAACACGATAGCCGCCCACGTCAGGATTAGGCATAGTTTGTGTTTTCCATTCATGTTGTTTTCCTCCTGTGATAGAAACGTAAAGGGGTTCATCTACCTCATTCCTTGGCTTGATACTCACCACCTCCTTCTAAGTGGCCCACCACGCTCAGGGCAATCCCCAGAGCTCTCTCAGGTAGCACTCGGCCTGCTCTCGTACGACCGGATCAGAGGTCAGGCCAAGCGCTCGCCCAAAAGCTTCGATAGCTTGCTCCTGATGGCCCAGGGTCTTGTAGCTTAGTCCTAGATAAAGATAGGCAACGGCATCCTGAGGATCCAGTTCCACGGCGCGCTGAAACGCCGTTGTCGCTTCACTGAACTGACTTTGCTCGAAAGCGACGACACCCAGACCGAGACAAGCAACTGCCAAATCTGGGTTGAGTTGTAGTGTCCGATCGAACTCACTACGGGCGTCAGCCAATCGGCTCAGGCGATGGTAGGCCACCCCCAGGTTGTGGTGTGTCACTGCCAATTTGGGGTTTATCCGAAGGGCTTCGCGATAGGCGCGGCTAGCGTTCAACCAATCACCTTCGGCCAGGTACACGTTGCCAAGATTCACGTAGACCTGAGGGACGTTATGGCTCAGCTCAGCGGCCCGACGCAAGCTTTCCAGGGCCTTGTCAGTCTCGCCCCGATGATTGTGAACCAATCCAAGATTGTTCTGAATCACGTCCGAATCGGGATCCATGCGGGAAGCTTGCTCAAGGGCGAGGAGGGCTCTTTCTAACTGGCCCTGCTGATAGTAAATATAACCAAGGGCATTGTAGCTGGCAGCATGGGCCGGGTTTATCTTAGGCGCAGCCTCAAATTCCTGTAAGGCCGCGTTGGCCCGCCCCTGGTCCAGGTACCGACACCCGCGCGCATAGCGCAAATCAGCTAGAAAAGTCTGTCCGTGGGGCGAGGTGAAGGTTACCCAGAAGAGTAGAATAGCGACAAGTGCCAGGCTGAGCTTGGCCAGACGGGGGCTTTGTTGCAGTGCATGGAAGGGAGTTGCGAGCCAGTCCACGAGAAGCCAGAATCCTGGTGGCCAGGCAGTGGGAGAACGAGGTGTTGGAGACAGTCGCTGGTCAAGCTCGGCGACGTCGGCCTGGGTGAGCGTCCAAAGAGTCACCGGACCGACTGCGCGCAACGTTGCGGAGCTGAGGGCCTCACTAGGCAGGGTGAAGAAATCGCCAGGTTGCAGGATAGTTCTACGATGGCGTCCCCCTGCCGTCTGAAAAGTGACGTCTATCTGGCCCGCCTCGACGATTGCCAGGAAACCGCCGTGAACTCCGCGGCGCAAGATTGTTTCACCAGCCGCATACTGGCGTCTCTGTGGACGTTGCTGCACCCAATCTAGATCTTGGCTCGTCAGAGACGCCAGCCAGGGCACGCGCCGCAAGTAACGGCGAGGTACTTGCCGTCGAGCTGCGTTGGAGCCTGACTCCGTCATCGCATCCATCTAGGGGTACCCTGGAGGTCGGTGAACGTCTTGGTAGTACAACCGTGGTTGCTCTCAAGAGGCTTTGAGACTCCTATCTTGCTCCCGCCCGGTTTGAAATCTGCAGCGAGCAAGTATGGCGAGAACGGTCGAAGTATGGGTGCAGTGTTAGAGGGGTCTACAACCTAGATTATAGCAGAAAATGTTGAAAATGCAAAATATGTCAAGTGCAGTCGTTTTCGTAACCGCCCAATCGAGTCACCTGATACTGGCTTGCCTTTCGCCCTAGGGTGCGGTATAATACGATCACCTTACCGTATCCAACATGGAGAGGTATGAAGCACTCAGAGCTAGCAAAACACCGGTGGTTGAGTACACTGGCGATAGTAACTGGCCTGGCTATCCTCCTCTGCCTCGGTTTACAATATGGCTACAGAGAATTCTATGGCTGGTTGGCTCGTCAAGACCATTACTTGGTCTCTGATCAACCTGCCGGTTTTGATATCCCACCTATCATCCCAACCTTGACTCCCACCCCGACTCTTACTCCTGAGCCAACTGCTACCCTTGAGCCAACTGCTACTCCTACCCCTGAGCCAACTGCTACTCCTACTCCTGAGCCTGAGCCGATGCCTGCTGTGCGTATCATTGTTCCCAAAATCGGGGTTAACGAAAAGATCGTCGAGATTGGGTTAAAGAAAATGGGCAGTGGAGAGAACACTCGCTATGTCTGGGACACTGCCGCGTATGCAGTCGGTCACCGCAAAAGCAGTGCTCATCCCGGTCAACGAGGCAACATTGTCCTCTCTGGTCATAACAACACGCTTGGTGAAGTGTTCCGTCATCTAGATAGGTTGGAACCCGGCGACAAAATCTACCTTTACACCCTCGATAAGGAGTTTGTGTACGTCGTCGAGGAAAAGGACCGAGTGCTGGCCGTAGGCGCCACGGCCGAAGACGAAGCCAAGCATGCGCGCTACACCGCCCCAACTCCCGACGAAACGCTTACCCTTACCTCTTGTTGGCCCTACGCGACCTATACACACCGGGTCTACATTGTTGCCAAGCCTCAAGAGTAGTCTCGGTGGATCCAAAGTCGCTCTGAGGGGATTGTCAAATCCCTGTTTCAGCCTTGGTGTGTTCACGTTTTATTCCCTAGACGCCCCCCAACGACATCTCGCCAGGCAGGGATCCCCCCTGCACCCTCGGCGGCCTTCACTGCCCGCACGATGGCCGTAGCCATCATCTCAGCAGCATAAGCTCCTACCGTGTTGACGTCGGCTTTCTTCTTTCCCGTGGCCAGGGCAAAGATGGTGTCGCCGTCCAGCATGGTGTGGGCTGGACGGATGGCTCGGGCCAGGCCATCGTGGGCCATGCGAGCCACGACGTTGGTCTCCTCTTTGTTGAGCCGGGCATTGGTAGCTACTACTCCGATGACGGTATTACCCCGCCCTGCAAAGTGTAGAATCGCCTTGCCTACCAGGGTCTTCATAACCGCCAGGGTGTCGGCGAAGGCTCCTCCGCTACCCAGCGCCCGGGCCCCAGTCAGAATCGCCCCTGCCTTGGGATCAATCACATCGCCAAAGGCGTTGACGGCTACGATTGCTCCCACTAGCAAGCCTCCGCCCAGGTGAATGCTGGCCGTGCCCAATCCAGACTTCATGGCCTGGCCCAGACCCAGTATCTTGCCCACTGTTGCCCCAGTGCCAGCGCCGACGCTCCCCTCGGCCACAGGGCCGTCACTGGCCGCCTGACAGGCTGCGTAGCCCATGGCGGCGTCGGGACGCACTTTGGAGTCGCCGAGGGCCAGGTCAAACAGGATGGCGGCAGGGACGATGGGCACCTTGGCCACTCGTGTGTCGAAGCCGACGCCGCGTTCCTCCAGATAGCGAACCACACCCGTGGCTGATTCCAGCCCGAAGGCGCTTCCCCCGGATAGCACGATAGCGTGGGCCCGCTGAACCAGGTGCATGGGATAGAGGGCATCCGTCTCCCGGGTGCCCGGCGCTCCGCCCCGCTGATCCACCCCGCCCACCGCTCCGTCCTCGCAGAGAACCACAGTGCAGCCGGTCAGGGCTTCAAGGTCGGTGGCATGTCCCACTTTGATCCCAGGCACATCGGTGATGGCATTGTGAAGAGTTCTTCTCATCATCCTACCTCTCGCTCATTCGCTGATTTGTTGATTTGCTCAATGACCCACTCCACCACCCTCTGCGCCACTTCAGCTTTGGGTAGCGGAGGCAGCTCCTCAAGCCCGCCCGATGTGTCAAGCAGCGTGACCTGGTTGACTTCGGCCCCCATCGCCTGGCGGGGGTCGTTGGCCACCATGAGGTCCAGCCGCTTGGAGTGCAACTTGTGGCGGGCGTTTTCGATCAAGTCCTCGGTCTCGGCGGCGAAGCCAACCGTGACCAGTGGCCGGCCCAGCTCATCGCGCCGGGCGGCGACCTCGAGCAGGATGTCGGGTGTACGCTCCAGGTTCAGAGCAAGGGCCTCCCCAGTGGTCTGCTTCTTGATCTTGTGCTCAGGGATAGATGCGGGTCGGAAGTCTGCGGGAGCAGCGGCCATGAGCAGGACATCGGTCTGAGGCAAGGCGGCCAGGACCGCGTCGCGCATCTCTTGCGTGGTTTCGACCTTGACGTCAGTCACGCCGAAGGGAATGGGTGGGGCCACTGGAGCGTGGATGAGGGTCACGTTTGCTCCATGATCGCGGGCGGCGACAGCTAACGCATAGCCCATCTTGCCGGAGGAGCGATTGGTCAGCACCCGCACCGGGTCAAGCCGTTCTCGCGTGCCGCCGGCGGTGACCACCACCTGCCGCCCGGCCAGCGCCCCGCTTCGTCCCAGCACCCACCGTGCTGCCTCCACGATCTCCACGGGTTCCACCATCCTCCCCGCGCCGACGGCTCCTGAAGCCAAGCGTCCGTGGGCAGGGCCAACAGTAGTGACGTCTCGTGCTTCCTGCAAGCGGACCAGATTGGCCTGAGAGATGGGATTCTCCCACATGCCCGTTTCCATGGCCGGAGCAAGCAGGAGGGGCGCACGAGTTGCCAGCGTGGTGGCGGTCAGCATGTTGTCCGCCAGGCCACCGGCCAGCTTGGCCAGCGTGTTGGCCGTCAGCGGGGCGATGATCAACAGGTCTGCTCGGTGGGCCAGTGAAACGTGGCCGATTTCGGTTTCCTGCAGCAGCGCAAACATCTCGGTCACTACTGGGCGATGGGTGATGGCCTGGAACGTCAGCGGCCCGACGAACTCCGTGGCCGCCTCAGTCATGATCACGTCCACCATCGCGCCAGACTTCACCAGCCGGCTGGCGACCTCCACCACTTTGTAGGCCGCGATGCCACCGGTGATCCCCAGGACAATGCTCTTACCTTGCAGAACGATCATCCTCCCTCCATCTTTTGCTGACCGGGACGCAGATGTCGCTTCGCTGACGTGCAGATTTTCGCAGATAAAACAGGAAGAATCAGCGTTTATCAGCGTTAATCTGCGTCCAGCGCGCCTATTGGTTCATCTCATAGATCAATCGCAGCCCGTTGAGCGTGATCCACGGATCCACGAACTGGATGACGTCGGTCTCTTGGGCGATGATCTCGCCCAAACCGCCAGTGGCGATGACTTTCATGTCAGGGCCCAACTCCTGGCGGAAACGGGCCACCATCCCTTCGACGAGACCGACGTAGCCAAACAGGACGCCTGATTGAATGGCCTGTACGGTATTGGAACCGATGGCCTTTGGCGGGCGCGTCAGGTCAATGCGCGGCAGCTTGGCTGTGCGGGCGAAAAGGGCTTCCATGGCGATCACGATGCCCGGCGCGATGGCTCCACCCACGTAGTCTCCCTCCACCGAGATGGCATCGAAGGTAGTAGCCGTGCCGAAGTCCACCACACACACCGGCCCCCCGTACAACTGATGCGCGGCCACCGCGTTGGCCACCCGATCAGCACCCACGTCGCGGGGGTTATCATAACGAACACGTACCCCCGTACGCACGCCAGTGTCCAATACCAGCGGAGCGCGGTCGAAGTAGGCCCTGCTCAGGCTGACGAATGTCCCCGTTAAGGGCGGCACGACGCTGGCAATGGCGATGCCATCCACATCGCCGACGCCGTATCCCCTGTGGCTGAAGAGTCCCATCATGAGAACCGCGTACTCATCGGCCAGGCGCTGGTGGTCAGTAGCAATCCGCCAGTGAGCTGCCAGTTTCTCCTCCCGATATAGCCCCAGCACGATGTTGGTGTTGCCAATGTCAATACACAGTAGCATGTTTCAGCCTCCTGCAAGCAAGCGGTTGAAACCGCGCCTGAAGAGCTAAAGCTGGCTGTCCACCGTTCGGCTGAGCTCACGACGAAGCCTGCGTGGACAGGCGCGTCCACGTAGGTGGACGATCGGCTGCAAGCCCATTAGAGGCGATTTCAATCGCTTAATAACGTGGATCCAGGTAATCCCGCAACCCATCCCCCAGAAAATTGAACCCCAGGATAGTGAGAGCAATGGCCAGGCCCGGAGAGATGGCCAGCCAGGGGCCCCGGTGCATGAACAGCCGCGCCTCCTCCAGCATTTTCCCCCAACTGGGCAGCGGCGGCTGGGTGCCCAGCCCCAGATAGCTCAACGATGCCTCGGCCAGAATGGCCGTGGCGAAGCTGACGCTGGCTTGTACCAGCAGCGAGGCCAGGCTGTTGGGCAGGATGTGCCGCCACAGGATGTGCAAGTCCGACCCGCCCACGGCCCGCGCCGCCCCGACATAACCCTCCTCCCGCACCGATAGCACCGAGGCCCGGGTCAGCCGGGCGAAGACGGGAACGTTCACCACCCCAATGGCCAGCATGGCGTTGAGATGCCCTGGTCCCAGCGCCCCGACCACGGCAATGGCCAGCAGGATGGCAGGGAAGGCGAACAGGGTGTCCATCAGTCGCATCAGCGCCTCGTCCAGCAGCCCGCCGTAGAAGCCGGCTACCATCCCGATGATCATCCCCCCTCCCAGCCCGACTCCCACCGCCACCACGCCCACGCTGAGGGCGATTCCCGCCCCGCCCATCACCCGACTCAGAATGTCCCGTCCGTACTGATCGGTGCCGAAGGGATGGGCCGTGCCCGGCGGCTGGAGGCGGATAGCGATGTCCATGGCCGTCGGGTCGTGGGGAGCGGCGAAACGACCCAGCACGGCTATCACTGCCATTACCAGGATGATGACCCCTCCCCCCACCAAAAGTGGGCTGGCCCCGTGGAACCCACCCCCACCCGGCCTCCCCCTGCCAGGGGGAGGAGTCTGAGTTCCCCTCCCTGGGAGGGAGGG